>CAVQWH010000001.1:0-640620 GCA_963717595.1 uncultured Candidatus Saccharibacteria bacterium
TAGAACTTTTATAAAATTTAAACCTGTAGGCGAGGGTGCATCGCCCAGGCCATGTTCGGTCTTTTTCTCTGACTTTGCATCAAATAAATGCTGCGCTCCGAAATATAGCAAAGTCAGAGCCAGACACAGCGGCAAAACTAAAAGGCGATATTTTTCAGTGTGAAATAAATCGTCCCAAATATAAGAAGTAGAGTGGCGTACCGCATATTCAAAACAAAGGTAAGTGATAGCTACGGCAACTCCAACCACAATCACTAGAAATGACAGTTTTAGGTTTTTTGTAAGTTTAGCGTTTAACATAACAAGAAGCTTTAGCTTGCCTTTAATATAGCACTAAAAGACTCTCATCTGATATTATTAAAGTGTGGATAATGTGAATTCACGGAGCCAGTGGTATAAATACGGCTCATTAGCACTACTAATAGCAGCCGCTATATTCCTGTTTTTTGCCCAGTCAGCCTATTGGATCAATCACACAATATTCAACCAAGAAAACTTTTCGCGCACCACAACAAAAGCTTTACTTTCAGAGCCAAGCCGTGACGCCATCGCCACTTCTATAGTCAACAAGTCTTTAAATGACAAGCCTCTGGCAAAACAGGTAGTAGGCGCAAGAGCCACTTCACTAATCAGCGGGCTGCTCAACAGTGATTTAAGCAACCAAGCCGTCTCTGCCCTAAGCAGCGCAACGTACGCTTACATAACATCACCAAATCACGGAGATATTAAGTTTGATCTTGCCGCAGTTAAAGATCCTTTGACTGAAGTTATTTCCCTAGCACAGCAAAACGGTAAGCTGCAATCTATTGATAAAAACAAAATACCAGACACAGTAATTTTAGTACGCAAAAACTCATTTCCAAATCTTTCCGGCTTTATCCAGACCATGCTATGGCTTGCACCTCTGCTTTGGCTTAGCACCATAGCGTTATTCGGAATATACATTTACATAGGCAGAAAAGAATATGCCAGGCGAGTTTATTTCGTCGGCCTAACTATAGCCATAGTGGCAACCTTAGGATTGCTAACCAGCCCATTCATCCCGCCGCCAATCGCCGCGGCGCTACCCAATATCGACCTAAGGCCAGTGGCAGAGAGCTTGGCTTCAGGTTTCTTAGCAGCATTTAGAACCCAGATGTATTACATGCTCGGGTTTGTAGCTATAATTTTAGGTATTTTCTATCAAAGGTTTAAAATATTGTCGTTCTTGAAGGAAAAAGCAGACAAAGTTTCAAAATAGGTTGATTATAAAAATGGAAGCACCCTCATGTGAGGAGCTTCCTATGTGTTAATAGTCGTCCTTTCATGAGGGTGATTTGTCACCAGTTTGCACCATAGCCTTCGGCGTGAAGCCGTCGCTTGAGGGCTTCAAGATCGTCTCCGCAAAGCGTTACTTCCTGCGTGGTGGTTCCGTAGCTGGCGTTGCACTTAATGCCGATAACCGTGGAACCAATCATTGCAGGACGCGTAGCTTTAAAAGAGAAGCCACCTCCGCCCTTGGCGCGTTTGTGATCCTTTGCAGCTCGAAGACCGGTCTTGCTTGAACTGTCAGTCTTCATACGCTTAGACTTGCGTCCAACTGAGTTCTTGCGCTCAATACGGCCTAGCCGAATTGAACTTATCTCAGGCCATTTTTCCAGAGTTTTGAGGAATTTGTTCATTCCCTCAATCCTGGTGCTGTGGCCGCCAGAAACTACCTTTCCAGCTCTTGAGACGCTACCCTTGTCCATCGTAGTCCTCTCGGATGATTTACAAAGATTAATTTATATTATAATAGCAAGAGTATAAAATGTCAATAGTGTGTAAGTAAGTTAAAGCAAATTAGTCAATCTTCTAGGTACTTAGAAAGCGGAGCAACGATATCGCTATATTTTTTATAACGAATAACTTGCGTGGCAACTCCATCAAAAAAGCCTTTATATTCAGCTCCGCTTTTAGCAATCACAAAAATAGGTAAGCCAAGCGCATAGGCAATACCGACTTCCACTACGCGACCACCACTAGGGGAGTCTGAAACGTCTATTAAAAGTGCGTCGCACTTCTGAATTTCTAGCTTAGAGCGTTCCCATAAATCTTTTGGATTATCAAAGGTTTTTTGATAGTTTTCAACATCGCGTATAAAGCAAAAATCTTCCATGCCCGCAGCTTTTACCGCAGCGCAAAGTTCTTCTATTTCAGACTTATTTTCAGAGCCTTTAAAGCGAGCTGTTATGTAGACTTTCATTATTGACTGCGCCTTTTTTCTTCGTGCCTAGCATATACAATAGTTGCTATAGCTACCATAAGCGAAACTAAAATGGTAAATAGGTAAGTTTCAATTTCGGCGCCTAGGAAAATTTTATGTAAAGTTCTTTGCGCGCTATACTCCCATGCACCCCAATTAAGAGCTACGAACTCCGCCGAGCCTGTAATTACTAAAAATATAATTATAGTCCAAAAAATTGATTTCCAGTCAGAGTAAGTAATTTTATCAGATTCCCTATGAAACGCCCAGTCTATAAAATATAAAACAAGCGCAAAACCGCAAAAAATCAAAATCGTTACTAAGTATGAATATATTCCAAACACGCCTTACTTTTCGCCCCGAAGCATAAAGTGCTTTCTCAATACTAAAACTAACGTAGAAATAAATATAGTAACAAAAATTATAAAAAGATATTCTTCTATAGGCAGGCTGCCGATAGTCAATCCAATATGAGAACCTGCTGGAAACTTCCATATTTGCGATTGTGTTGCCCATATATCCCACGGAACACTAAAAATAAGCGCCCATATAGTACAGTACAAAAATATTTTCTTGTATTGCAAAAGATACTTCCAATTAAATAACCACAAAATAACGAGTGGCAACCAAACAAAAATCAAAAGCCAATAAATGTATCCCATAATCTTTGCTTTATTAAAATTTACTGGCTGGGGCGGCAGGATATCGGCTAACGCCTCCTTCGCTCAAAAGTGCTCGAAATAAATTCCTGTGCGCTTTTTCGCTTCGCCGAACCTGCGCGCTTCGCGCTTTGACGGTTCGACTCCTGACACTCCGTGTCTTATAAATTTGTTTATGACAAGAAGTCATAACCAAATTTCTATGGCTGCAAATACTGAACGAAGCTCGAACCTTGTTCGAGCGAGATAATTAAGTCCCGCCCCGCGGCTCCGCCCGCCAGCATAGCTGGCGGCCTAAACCAAAAATTTTTCTTCATATTTTTTGAATTTCGGCGGGTGGTTTTTTCTTTTAATAAGGAATTGAAAAATATTTTGGTTTGCCTCCCTTGCTAAAGCAAGTGAGAGTGCCGCTCCCGCCCCAGCCGCGCCATCTGCGCGGGACTAACATTTTAGTAATGATTATTGATTATCTTTCAGCTCGTCAAACTTTGCCTTCATGGTCGGGTTGCCGCGCGTCAGGCGCTTGATTGTCAGGTCTTGCGCCTTATCGTTTGCCAAACGTAGATTATTTTCTGAACTGAGCAGCGCAGCTTTAGTTTTTTCTAGTTGCTTGATGGTTTTATCGATGCCGTCTATTGCATCTCCAAACTTGCGGCTCGCCAGCTCATAATTCCGCCCAAAGCCTTCTTTGAACTTCTCCATGGATTCTTCAAAGTTTGTGATGTCGATATTTTGAGCCCGCACAACTGCCAGTTCCGCCTTGTATTTTAGCGAATTCAGAGCTGAATTCCTAAGTACGGTAATCATTGGAATAAAAAACTGCGGGCGGATGACGTACATTTTGGGGTGTTTGTGTGACATATCGACAATGCCGGAGTTGTAGAGCTCGCTATCAGCCTCCAGCAGTGATACAAGCACGGCATACTCGCAGTTTTTGTTATTTCGGTCTTTGTCTAGTTTTGCCAAAAAGTCTTCGTTTTTCTTTTTGGTTTCAGTTTCATCGCCTTCGTTTTTCATCTCAAACATGATCGAGATAATTTCATTGCCGTCACCGTCCTCTTCCCGATAGATGTAATCACCCTTGGTACCACTGCTGGCATCACTGTCTTTCTCGAAGTAGGCGTTTTGGAAAGCCGTTGCACGTAGTTTATTGAATTCTATTTCGCAGTGCTGCTCCAGCGTTTCGCCAACCATTTTTGTTGACAGTCTAGCTTTCATGTCTTTGTAGTAGGCAATCATCTCGTCTTTGGACTTCAGCTCGGTTTCGTACTTGTCCTTTAGCGATGATTCGAGCAGCTTTTGCTCCGTGTTTTTACCCTCAAGTTTATTAGCAAGTTCGTCGCGCTCTTTCTCGAGCTTGTTGACTGCTTCAGTGAGTGCTAGCTTCTTGTCGGCTTCGGCGGCTTCCAGCTTTGACTGGAGCTTGGCAATCTCAGCGTTCTTCTCAGAAGCTAGTTTAGTTATAAGTGTCTCGTTCTGTGATTTCAATTCGGCTAGTTCAGAATCCCTTTTGGCTATATCTGCTTGCAGTTCATTCTTGGTCTTTTCTTGTGCAAGCTGAGCAGCACTATCCTTATCCTTTTCCGCTGCCTCCAGCTTTGATTGCAACTTAGCGATCTCACCATCTTTTTCTGCTGTTAGTTTTGTCAGCAGGTTCTCATTTTGTGAACGCAGTTCAGATAGCTCGGTGTCTTTCTTTGCGGCGGCTGCCTGCAGCTGGTTTTTGGTCTTTTCCTCAGCGAGCTTGACGGCGTTCTCTTTGTCTTTCTCGGCAGCGGCAAGTCGTTCGTGAAGTTCCTTGTCAAACTCATGATTGCGGACTTGTTTCAAGATGTCGGCATAACCAGCTTCATCAATTTTGAAGGCCTTTTTACAGTGAGGGCATATTACTTCGTTCATTAAAATCTCCTAGCTAAACGCTCGCTCCTTGGCCTTTGTGATAGCGCTGTAAACTACTTGCATTTCTGATTCAAACTGCTCTTTCGATATCTCGCTGGCAACCTTTTCTGCATAGGAGACTTTCTCGCGGTTTTCCTGCATTGCTGCCACTTCCGCAGATGTCTTTTTCCAGCTATTTGGATAGTACTCCTCGAGACTCGGCGTTGCCAACACGAAATAATCTTCATTTTCAGTTAGGCTATAGCTACTAACGAAAGTATCAAAATCACCTTGTTGTTGGTCGTTGGGTTGGTCGCAAAGCACCACAGTTTTTCCTTTGTATATAGCTTTTAGTGGTAAATATACTTTGTTTACCGCATCCATAGATCGACTTTGCTGGTTCGTGTCGCCCTCGGCAGCCAGAACAAAAATGTCAGCAAGCTCCTCACTATAGAAGCGTTTGATAATTGTTTGCAAGAACCGACACTCGCTTGCACCCTCTACGATTAGAAAGTTTTTTGGAAGCAAGATGTCTGATGGCGAACCACCAAGTAGGTCATACACTACATAAGGCTTATCCTTAGCCTCTACTTCACTGATGGTAGTTATGCTATCCTGCTTCGATACTTGGTATATTTTTGTTTCATCATCGTCTGAAATTAACACTGATGAGTGGGTATTAATGAGAACTTGCTCTCCGTTTTTAGCTATGTCAATTAGCGCACTTTTTAATGCCCTTTGAGCCCTAGGATGCAGATGAAGTTCTGCCTCGTCTATAAGGAATATGAATTTGCGTGTCATATTATTTTGACGGCGATAATCGGCATAGGCTTGGATAATCGAGAGCATCAATGCACGTTGCATCCCATCGCCTTTTTCTTCAATGTTCGTTACAACGCCATCGTCAATTTTTGTTGAAAAGTTCTTTAACAAGTCTTCAAAGACGGGATTTTCTATGTCAAATGTTACACTTGTGCCATCTGGAAACTGTTTTTGAAGATAAATCTTGATCTTCTCGCCTAGTTTATCCAGTTCGATCTTAACTTGAGACTCCTCGCTTCCAAATAATTCTTGGAACTTTGTAGTGAATTCTTGGTAATTTGCATCATTTTCAATAATCGCTCCTAATATTCCCGATAGCATCTCAGTTATAGGTGATTTTTTTGTATAGCCATTAATCTCATTTGCTCTGACCTGTGTGTCGACGTATTCGAGCCTTGGCAATAGGTCACCCCATGTTTTATCGGCACCCATTGGATCATGCCATGTGCCATCTGGCTTCATCAGCTCGCGCTTTTTGCCGTCACTTACAGATGTGTTTCTTCGAATTGTTACTTCATCTTCATTGTTAGAAAAAATGTTCTGCAAAGCAGTCTTTTTGGTGGGGTTTGTCATATTCTCTATGGCATCTTGAAGCCCCGAAAAGGTTATCTCTACTGATACATCTCCCGTGGAGTTTTTTCGCAATATGTCCTCTTTGGTTTCTTTTGTAATAAATCCGTTAAAGAACCACCTGAGCGCATCAAAGTAATTTGTTTTGCCGTGATTATTTTGACCAACTTGGATATTAAACATTTCAAGATCGAGTGAAGCACTCTTTATAGATCTGAAATTGTCGATATTTACTTTCGATATAATCACTGACTTGTTGCCCCAAGCTGTCGTTTTACCATAGGCAACATGCTCAAATCATCAACTACAATCAGAGACTCCGACTCTCTATCCATGCCACCGAACAAGGAAAGCTCTGACGAACTGTTAGTCTTTAAGAGAACTGCGCGCTTAAAATTATTACTTCCAATAGCTTTCATAAGCAATTTCTTTGCACCTTCTAGTGTCTCATTATTTCTCTGGACTCTAACTGGAATGGGCTTCATTTTTCCATTAATTTTTAGAAAGCCATCGATACCTTTGTTGCGCTGCACGGGCTCGGCGTCAATTTTCTCAAGGATACTGATAATATCAGCTGATTGATTTTTGTATGAATCCTTCCCATTTTTCAAGAGGTTTGATTCTGATTTTATAGGATTTGCTAAACGATCCTTTGTGAGTGTAACGGCTTCCTCTGAAACGTCGATGCCGATATATTGTCTATTGAGGAGTTTAGCCGCCACGAGCGTTGTGCCACTTCCGCAGAACGGATCAAGCACGACATCACCCTCGTCTGAAGCAAGTTTTAGTATTTGCTCCAGTAGAAGAATTGGTTTCTGAGTAGGATATCCGATCCTTTCTTTTGCCTTAGGGTTCAGATAAGGTATCTCCCATACGTCGGAAAGAGGCACACCTGTTTTATTATCAACTAACTCTGAATTGCCTGTTTCGGTTATCTTGTACTTTGTTTTACCGTTTTCGTCCCTGACTCTTTTTTGGAATATTTGATCTATATTGGTCGTTGGAGAATAAGCGCTGAACATTTGATTGAATTTAAAATCAGAAGTCTTGCTGTAGAAGAAAATAACTTGATGCGAGTTAAGTAGGCCTTTTTTGGAATTTGACCAACGTCGATAGCTCCAAATTATTTCACTCTGGAAGTTTGAAGCCCCAAATACCTCATCTAACGCGATACGGAGGTGATGGGAAGCTGTTTTGTCACAGTGCAGAAAGATACTGCCAGTTGGTTTGAGCATTCGCCTACACTCGATTAGCCGTTCCTTTATATAGTTTCTGTAATCTTCCACACTGTCCCAGCTATCATCGAAAGAGTAGGTTTTTGTGTTATCGCGAGTTTTGAGAGTATGCCTCTTTTGAGTGAAGAATGGCGGGTCAAGATAAACTAAGTCCACTGACGAGGACTTGAGCTTCTTCAGCTCAACCAGACAATCCCCCTGCAAGACCTCTTTAATCATTTGTCTTTGCCTCCGCAATTTTCTCTAAAATGCCTAGCAGATCAACTCCTGTTCGTTCTTCAATAATTTTCCAAGCACCTTCTCCAAAGAAATACTCGCCGTCGATGCCTGAATACATTGTTTGCAGTGTTTGTTGAATCCGAATTGCTTGTTTTCTATTTGGGTAGTAAAACATCACTCGAATCGGTTTGTAGCCAGCGTTCTTAATATTTTGAGCACGTGTATGCTCCTTGGTTATGTGATCTCCGTCAGTAGTAGCATCACGCCACTTAATCTCATACGCATCTTTGCCAACAAGGCAATCAATTTCAAATGTTTTAGGACGAGACCCTAGTTTATTGGGAATTCTTACCTTACGTGCCGCGTTGCTGAATTTTTCTTCGAAACATAAAATGGCGGCTTCTTCCAAGAATGAACCAGCATATTTGTATAAAAATCGGCCCTTATTTTGATATTCATCTATAAGCTTGCCTTCCTGAGCGGGTATCCCAAGGACTCTGTAAATTAGATAGTGTGAATTATCATCACTTTCCATCTCAAGCACGCGAGCATCCATAACCGATTTAAGTTTTTGCGAAAACTCGAGAGCGAGTGATTCTATTTTCTCCTCAATGTTCTTCGGTGGGATTGTCATTTTACTATCTCCTCGATAGAAACGCCAAGAGCGTTGGCTATCTTTTTTACTGTTTCTATAGTTGGGTTTTGTTGTTTGCCGGACTCAATATTGATGATCGTGTTGTTTGAAACATCGGCTAACCGAGCCAGCCTTTCCTGCGACAGTCCTAACTTTTCTCGTAACTTCTTTACTTTGTTTGACTCTACCATATTAAAATAGTAACATTAAATTGTATGGGTGGAATGAGAAACATGACCTCAAACTACATTCTAATGTTACCAGAGAAGTGTGGTTATGGTAAAGCTGGCTTGGCAAACCAAAATATTTTTCAATTCCTTATTAAAAGAAAAAACCACCCGCCGAAATTCAAAAAATATGAAGAAAAATTTTTGGTTTGGAGCCGCCAGCTATGCTGGCGGGCGGAGCCGCGGGGCGGGACTTAATTATCTCGCTCGAACAAGGTTCGAGCTTCGTTCAGTATTTGCAGCCAAGTGGAATTTTCCGATTTTTCAGCCAGAGTGCGCCAGCTGTCGCCGAAGGCGAGGCTGGCGTTTTTGTTGGTCAGGCGGCGGTTCGGCATTACTCCGTAATGCTACAAAAGGAACTTTTGTTTTCCGATTTTTCCAAAGTGCCGCAGGCGGCACTAAGCAACCAGTTTTTAATCCCACGCTTTAAGACTGGAGCATAAACAAATGAAATACTTTCTCTATGCTAGAAAATCCAGCGAAGATGAAGAACGCCAAGTTATGAGCATAGAAGCCCAGCTTGCGGAGTTAGCCGACTTCGCTAAGCGTGAGAATATCACGATTACCGAAACATTCACAGAGAGCAAAAGCGCAAAGCAACCTGGCCGCCCAGTTTTCAATGAAATGATCTCCAAGGTTCACGTTAGTAAAGAACCAGTTGGGCTTTTGGCGTGGCACCCTGACAGACTGGCCAGAAACAGCGTCGATGGAGGACAGATTATTTACAGTATCGACATCACCAAAATTGTTGCTTTGCGCTTTCCAACCTTTTGGTTCGAGCCAACTCCGCAAGGCTTGTTTATGCTCCAGGTGGCCTTTGGTCAGAGTAAATATTACTCCGACAACCTGTCGGAGAATGTAAAGCGTGGGATTAGACAAAAACTCAGGCGTGGCGAGTGGCCGGGCAAGGCTCCGTTTGGGTATGTCAATAACCTGAAGACTCACAACATTGAACCTGACCCTGTGAAAGCACGCATACTCAACCGCGCCTTTGAAGAATATTCCGAAGGTAAACATAGCTTAGAGAGTTTGCGCCAACGCCTAAGTTTTTGGGGCGTGGTGAGCTCCGGCGAAAAACCGCTTAGCGTGTCCATGATGCAACGGATTTTAACCAATCCGGTGTATGTCGGGCTTATCAAGCGAAATGGTGAAACCCACGAAGGCGATTTTCCGCCAATTGTCCCCATGGCAACTTTTGAGAAAGTCCAAAAGGTTCTCAAGAGCAAGGCCAAGCCTAGATATCACAAACGCCGCCACGACTTTCCGTTTACTGGACTTTTTACTTGTGGAGAGTGCGGTGCGGCAATTACCGCCCAATATGCTCGCGGCAATGGCGGAGTTTATGCATATTATCGCTGTACAAAACGGCTTGGTTCTTGCTCGCAAGGTTATGTGCGAGATAACCAAATACTTGAGCAATTGAAACTATTGATCTCAAAAGTTGCTATTAACGAAGACTGGCAAGAAAAGATGCTGGCGCAAATTACTATCTGGGGAAAGGAAAATAGCCAGTCTTCATTTGCTTTTGTCCAAAACCTTGAGGAGCGTATCAAAGCCACCGAAGCTAAGCTAGATAAGCTCGTTAATGAATTCCTAGATGGCAATATTGAAAAGGAAGTTTATCTTGCCAAAAAAGACGAGTTTATCAAGCAAAAGCTGGCCTTGAACCAAAAGAAAGCTGATTTTGGGCAAAAGGGGAACAATTGGATCGAACCATTGAAACAATGGGTTCGAGACGCTCACCACGCTGAAAAACTGGCTGCTTCAAATGATTATGATGAAATCAAATCATTTGTTGGAAAAATCGGAACGAACCGTCGCCTGACCAACAAAAACGCCAGCCTCGCCTTCGGCGACAGCTGGCGCACTCTGGCTGAAAAATCGGAAAATTCCACTTGGCTGGGGCGGCAGGATTCGAACCTGCGCATGCCGGGGCCAAAACCCGGTGCCTTACCACTTGGCTACGCCCCAATAAACTGCCTATAGATTATAGCAAATCGCCACCCGACATCAACTTAGCTACGTTTAGGCAAGGGAATTAGCAAATTGGTTTGCTTTTTATATTTTCTATAACCAGGGTTATTGCCCCAGCGTTTGTCGGCGGATTTTTCCAGTATTGGAACGCCGCTGACAAAAATAAGCAGGCTAGCAATCAGCACCGGGCTAGCTAGAGCAATGAGGATTTCCACGCCGCGCAAACTCGGCAGTACACACAAATACACGCCAACCCACACCATAATCTCGCCAAAGTAATTTGGGTGGCGAGAATAGCTCCATATTCCGCTATCAATCCATTTATTTTTATTTTTAGGCTGTTTTGAAAACTGGTATTTTTGCCAATCTGCTACCGTTTCAATAACAAGCGCACCGAGCCAAACGACCAAACCTAGCCAAAATGTAGGGCTAAAGTTAAAATCCTTTTTTGGAAAAACTATTAGAGTAGGTAGCAAAATGACCCATGCCGACACAGCTTGAGCGATCCAGAACTTACCAAACTTAACAAAATTCTCGCGCATGCCATCGAAGCGCTTGTCTTTTTTGTTATGCAAAACTCTGATAACCAAAAATGTGCCAAGACGCAAAGCCCAAACTAGAACCATCAAAAATAGCAGCCATTTTATCGCGCCAAGCGAGCTGGTTAGCAGGCCGAACAGAGCCAAGCTTATGAAGGATAGGGAATAAGACGCATCGGTTAGCTTGTCTGTTTTGTAGCGAAAAGCTATTAAAAACAAAACTATGTTTATAGCTAAAGAAATTCCTAAAGCGATTGCTAGGTAAGGTAACATGCCTTTTAAATAATAACATTTTAAGCCCCGAGCGCCTTAGCGCCCGGGGCAGTACAGAGCTTTAAGCTCTTTAGCTACGACTAGAGGATAGTCGGCACAGCTGCACCTTGGAGGGCTTCGTTAACGCTGTCGATGCCGAGTTCTGCTCTCTGTTTACTACGCAGCCAGTGAGCACACAACACGTGCTCTGGCTCAGAAACTCCAGAGAGATTTACGCAGATACCTCCCATATCCGCGCGCGGGAAAATGCTTCCATCCTGCTCTCTAAAGAGCGTGGAGTGGAGACCGTAGGCAGACATCACCTCAGTATGGGCAAGAACCTCGCCTGACTCACTAGCCTGCTTACGCACATCCTCAACGCTCTGACCGTCTTTCCAGTTAGCAACCAGATTGATGCGGATGCGATGAATGCCACATTGGTAGACCCTAGCACCCTGCAGCAGCTTCATGTAATCGAGTTTCGCCTCAAGTGGCATAAGTTCAGTCCACGTAGTAGGCTGCTCGCCTTTGAAGACTTTCCACCACATTTCGACCGTTTTCCTAACGGAGCCAAAGTCGACATGCAGAATCTCCAGATTGCTTACCGATTGCTCATGGAAAGGCCTTCTCCGAAGAACCTCCTCGGCATATTCAAGGTCGTTTCTCTCGCTCAAAAAGCCGTCCCAGTACTGTCGGTTGTAACGACGGAGCAACTCAAGCTGCGCAAAAACTGGCAGCAAGTGGGGTTTGAAGTGAGCGAAGAGATCCTCTTCTAAAGCTTGCCTTCAAAGATACGCTGGTATTCCCGGCGAACATCCTCGGCCTCCAGCGATCCTTTTGCCACCCGTTCCAGAATCTTGCTGTTCTGGATGTTAAGACGCAACAGTTCTTCTGCGCTAACCATGATAAACCGCTTTCTGCCGTAAGACTTCACCGAGACAATTATTTGCAACGGTGACCTCAACTTTCATTGAGAACGGCATTTTGCAGCCAAATTTTAGCTCCAAAACGCCGCCCTCAACTAGTCGTAGCTAGTATGTTAAAGTACTTGATTATTATATAACTAAGTTTAAGTGTAGTCAAAGTGTTTATTTATGATAGAAAATGAAAAGCCCCGGAGCGTCTTTGACGACGCCCCGGGGCGGGGTGGGCGTTAAGCCCAAGCTACGCCTCTTCGGGCTCAGAATCCCTGAACTCTTTTGGAACAGGGTCAAGGACCACCGGAGCTGAAAACCTTGGATCGTGCTCCGTGCCGTGCCACTCGCTCAACTCTAGCTCTCCGGTTCTGTTTCTGCAGACGTAGGGAATTCGCGTTTCTTCGTTGACTTTCAGGTCGTAACCAGCCAAGTCCATGAAAGGAAAATTTTTCCCGTCCATTCGATAAATCAGGCCCGGATGCCAAGCAAGTGCGGAAAGCACCTCGCCGTGAGCAAACACCTCCTGCGGCACGGGATGAAAATCACCCCGAATCTCCTTGGCACCAAGACCCTGTCCAATTTTTTTGTCCCAGTGAGCCACCAGGTCAAGACGGACTTTTCGGATGCAGGGACGGGTGTGATGAGGGGTGAGCAGCTCTGGAGCGTGTAGCCTGAGTGGCTCTGGAGGCATCTTGATTTTGTGCTCCAGGTCCGGAGTCTCTGCTACTATGGCTGACCAAAGCATTGCAACCGTGTTATCGGCGCTATGGCCTTCTACATGAAGAAGCTCCAGATCGGTGACGGACTGCTTATGGTCGGATGAGACATCGACCCGTTCAAGCCACAGCTCAGGAATAGCCCCATTCCACGTATTTTCGTTGTGGTAGCGAATTTTCTCCAGCTGCTTGTCGAGAGGCAAGAGAAGTTTCTTGAAATGCGCAAACAAGTCATCAAAGAGAAACTTTCCTTCGATGATTTGCTGAAGCGCGATCGAGACCAAGAACGGATCCAGAGACCCCTCCATAAGCCTGCGATCTAGCTCCCATCGTTTGCGGGCAATACTGCCCAAAACATCGTCGGCGACAACGTGAGTCGTCATGTGACAACGCCTTTCTTTGAGCGCCGCAGATTACCCTTGAGTTCCAAGCATCTGGCTCGGCAGAGTAGTCTTTTCGAAAACGGCGCTTTAGAGCTACACGAGCTACAAAACGCCGCCTTCGAATAAAAGCGTAGCTAATTTTTAAAGTACTTATTTATTATATAACTAAACTTAAATATAATCAAATATAAAGTTAGGATTTAAAAAGGCTCCAGGCGCACTAAGGCGCCCAGAGCCACGAGGCTTGTTGAGCCTCTACGCCTGCAGAACTACTGGTGCAGCGTAATGTCGCGTAGAATGATCCTCCCAGTCGGGGAAAAGCCCGACCAAGCTCTCAGATCGCTCCCAGCGCAGAACAGGTACGCCCACAGAACCACCAGCACCAAGGCTATAGCCGGCAAGTTCCATAAAAGGAAATGCTTCGCCGTCCATTTGCCTCAATAGCTCGTCGTGTAAACTGAAAGTCGACAAAACCTCGCCATGAGCAAATTCGCGGCCTTTTTTTGGCGCAAACTTCAGCACCTCCGCCAAAGTACGCCCCTCAGTTGGAGTCCAGTTCGCAATCAAGTTTACACGCACTCGGTGAATGCCTGGCTCGTAAGCCCTGATCGGCGCACCTTCACGCAAACTAAAACTACTAAACTGAACTTTTTTTGGCCGATAAACCTTTGGTTGGGTGGCTGCAATCACCGTCCAGTGCATGAACACCGTTTCTGCTGGAGTTTTTCCTTCAACGTGAAGAATCTCCAAATCGTTGATTGCTTGCCTATGGCGAGACCTTATATCTAGAGATTCGAGTTCTCGATCACTCAAGAAACCGTTCCAGAAAGTCGCGTTGTAATGGCGTATCCGCTCCAACTGCCTCGCTAGAGGAAGAAGGTAGGGACCAAGCTCAAAGGTGCTCGTGGGCATCCCACGACCTCCTTCCACTGTCGTAGTTTATACCGCAGAAGTACTAGTTAGTTATAGTATGTAAAGTGTTTATAGTCAATATTTAGAGTACTGCTTTAGGTAGCCTTGATACGCCTATAGCTAAACTTGGCAGCTGGGCGCCAACCGCCGCTGCTGTCCGTGTCGAATTGCTTTATCACACCAGCACGCACTTCGGTAATTTTAACCAAAGCCGGATTATAAGGAGCTAGGGTTTTGTAAAACATAATATCTTGGTCGCTAGCGCTAGAACGACCAGGGAAGACTTCTTTAAATTTTTTAGTTCCGATGTCTTTAAAATAATCGGGCCGATCTTTAGGCGGCAGGTAATCTTCAGCCTTAAGGCCCATATTGCTTAGAATCGACTGGATATCGCGCAAAAGTAGGCGAGACTGACCGGAAATCAAAGCATAAAGCTGGTTTTTTGGCACCAAAAACACCGTGGCTTCCGATGTATAACTAACGGGCGCACTGCGCACAATAACTTTTTCAATATCAAAATTAACGCCGAAGTTGGCGCTGATAAAACGTTCTAAAGTAATATCATCATAGATTTCGCTATCCACATCGGTATAATAAAACATAATGAGTGATTTTGCACGGCGCTACAAAAATCTGAACACGTCTCAGCGTC
This sequence comes from uncultured Candidatus Saccharibacteria bacterium, assembly GCA_963717595.1. Taxonomy (GTDB): domain Bacteria; phylum Patescibacteriota; class Saccharimonadia; order Saccharimonadales; family Saccharimonadaceae; genus CAVQWH01. Next base: position 14,814 of record CAVQWH010000001.1, read on the forward strand.
AGGCGGTGGACGCAATCGAAGGCCCTGTTATGGTGGTGGCAGGCCCAGGAACGGGTAAAACCGAGCTACTTAGCTTGCGCGTTGCAAACATATTACAAAAAACCGACACTCTGGCAGAAAACATCCTTTGCCTTACATTTACCGAATCGGGCGCCGACGCCATGCGCCAGCGGCTTACCGGCTTGCTTGGCCAGGATGCCTACAAAGTAACAGTTAGCACCTTTCATAGCTTCGGCAGTGAAATTATTAATTCAAACCCTGATTATTTTTATAACGGTGCGAACTTTCGCCCGGCCGATGAGCTTAGTAGTTACGAGGTGCTAGAAGATATTTTTAAAAAACTTCCTCATGACAATCCGCTGTCTAGTAAGCTAAACGACGAATTCACCCAGTTAAGAAACGTCCAAAACACTATAAACGACTTAAAAAACAGCGGTCTAACGCCAGATGAACTGCAGCGCATATTGATAAATAATGAAGATTTTATCGAATATGCCGAGCCGCTTTTGCAGCCAGTATTTGAAGACAGAATCGGCAAGCAAACAGCCGGTAAGCTAGCTACGGCTTTAAAGGGTTTGCAGCGCTTTAGAACAGAGCCAATCACAATTCCCAATATTGTGCCTTTGAGCACGATTTGCATTGAGCAGCTAGCTCACGCGCTTGACCAAGCCAGCGGTACGACCAAGCCAATTACAGCCTGGCGCGAACAGTGGCTAGAAAAAGATGGAAAAGGCAAAGTTGTTTTAAAAGCTAAAAAACAAGCGCAAAAACTTAAGGCCGCCAGCATAATTTATGCAGACTACTTAGCCAACATGACCGACCGAGCACTTTACGATTACAACGATATGATACTGCGCGTAGTGCATGCTCTAGAAGTGTTTGACGAGCTTCGCTTCAATCTGCAAGAAAAATACCAATACATCATGGTTGACGAGTTTCAGGATACCAACGGCGCTCAGATGAGGATTTTAAATAACCTCACGCGTGGCACTCTCGACAACCAACCCAACTTAATGGTGGTAGGCGACGACGACCAAGCTATTTTCAGCTTCCAGGGAGCAGAAGTGGGCAATATATTATCGCTGCGCGAAAGATTCCCGAAATTAAAAACCATAACCCTAACCGAAAATTACCGCTCGACTAATAAAATCTTGAATGCAGCTAGAGAAGTTATTACCCTAGGCGAAGACAGGCTGGAAAATAAAATCACTTCCATTAATAAAAAACTAAATGCAAACCATAAAGACGCCGGCAGCAAAGTAGAGCTTTATGAACTTGAAAGCCGCCACGATGAATATTCCTGGATAACAAGCAGCGTTGCAAAACAAATAAAGTCTGGTGAAAAACCGGAAGAAATCGCTATAATTGGCCGTTCGCACAGCGATTTACGCGAACTTTTGCCATACCTTTCCGGCCTTAAAATTCCAGTTTACTACCAGCATAAAAACAATGTCTTAGAGCAAGAGCCGGTAGCAACTTTGGTAAAGCTCGGACGAGTCATGCAATATTTATCTAGCGGAGCGGTAGACCAACTTAATAGTGAACTGCCGGAACTTTTATCACACGCGGCTTGGCAAATAGAGCCTCGTGAGCTTTGGAGTATTAGCTTGGAAGCCCACCAGCAGCATAAGCCGTGGCTGGAAATTATGTTAGCTAGCAAAAATAAGAAGGTTAGCCAGCTGGCTAACTGGCTAGTTGAGACTGCGTACAATATAATCGACGAGCCTTTAGACCACGCTTTGGACATTTTATTTGGAGGTACTCAGCAGAGTAAAAATGCAGTTTTTGAGTCGCCGTTAAAAGAATATTTCTTTGCTAAAAATAAGCTGGAAACCGAAACTGCCAGCTACCTACAACACCTAAGAGCTATGCGCTACCTGCGCCACAAATTAGCCGAATACAGGCCAGATACCGTTTTGAAGCTAAAGGATTTTATAAATTATATAGACTTGCATCAGCAAGCTAAATTACCGCTAGCACTAGAAGGTGAATCTCTCAAAGGCGAGGGGCTAGTCCACGTAATGACTGCGCACAAAGCAAAAGGACTAGAATTTAACAACGTATTTATTATCAACGCTACCGAAAATACATGGGGAAGTAAAAGCCGCCGCCGACCTATGCGACTGAGCTACCCCAAAAACCTACCAATCGCGCCAGCAGGCGACAGTTACGACGAAAGGCTAAGGCTTTTCTTTGTCGCCATGACCAGGGCAAGAAACCAGCTGTTTATGAGCTATGCTAAGTCTGACTTTGCAGGTAAGGCTACGCTAAAAAGTGAGTTTTTAGTAAACGACAATCTGCCTTCAAAAGAAATAGGCGAGCAGGCCAAAGAAGTGCTTCCTGACACTAACCAACAGTCTATTTTTTCATCAGCTAACGCTAGTCTTAATTTAAAAGAGCTTTTAGCGAAGCCTTTGGCTCGGTATAAGCTAAGCGCTAGCCACCTGAACCACTTCATCGACATAACTGAAAACGGCCCGGAAGATTTCTTTTTTAAAGATTTGCTGCATTTTCCTCAAGCCACCAGCGATCAAGCAGCATTTGGCTCGGCAATCCACCAAACATTGCAGCGAGCCCACGCCCAACTTAGTTCTACCGGCAACAAGCGGCCACTTGAAGATGTTTTGCATAGCTTTGAACAAGAGCTAAAAAAACAGCCTATTAGCAGCCACTCATATCAGCATCTTTTGCAAAAAGGTAGCGACATTTTGCCTTTGTTTTTAGAGCAATATTATGACGATTTTTCGGCCGACCAAGTAGCTGAGAGAGATTTTTACGGGCAAGATGTTGTGCTAGGCAAAGCTCGCTTAACTGGAATAGTAGACGTAATGAATATAGACCGGCAAGCTAAGGCTATCACTGTAATTGACTACAAGACTGGCAAACCTGCCGACAAATGGCAGGGAAAAACAGAATACGAAAAAATTAAGCTTCACAAATATAAACAGCAGTTAATGTTTTATAAACTGCTGATTGAAAATTCGCGCGAGTGGTCTAGCTACAAAGTAGAGCAGGGAGTTTTGCAATTCATAGAACCGGAAGCCGATGGTAAAAAAATTCCTAAATTGGAGCTCGGTTTTGAAGAGAGTGAGCTAAATGAGTTTAAGAAGCTTATACTGGCAGCTTGGCAAAATATCCAATCGCTTAAGTTTCCTGAAATTAGTAGCTACCCTAAAACCTACAAAGGCATTTTAGAGTTTGAAAAAGATTTGATTAATAGCCTTGATTAATAGAGTTAAAGTTGGTAATATTGTTGACACACTAACGTCGTTGTTGAGACAAATGTGTATATCCCACCTTCCGGTGTAGTTCAACGGGAGAGCGTCCGTGCACTAGCGGAAAATGCGGGTTCGAATCCCGTCACCGGAGTGGGGCGGCCTGTAGCTCAGCCTGGTTAGAGCGGCGGTTTTTAAGCCGTGCGGCGCGGGTTCAAATCCCGTCGGGCCGATTAAGGCGATAACTGCCTCAGAATTCTTTGGGAGGACGAGAAGCAGGATAAATGGGTGAGATCGCAGTGGACTTCGGGAAGTTACACGAAGACCATGAAGACCGGTTTCTTTAACCTACTACCTTCGCCTTGCCTTCGTCATTGTCTGGTTACCACCACAAAACCGTGACGAATGCGAGGGCAAAACTTCGCGATAGGAATCTTCGGGGTTTGAAGATCTACGAAGAAACCTGATTGCTTTAGATGCGGGCGTGATTCCTCCGGTGGATAATCGTCAACATCTAATCAGTCATATGTCGCGTTGATCCGCTCTGCGGTCCAGGACGGCCTCCCCCCGGCCTCGTTCTGGCACCGCAGGGCGGTATTTCTTTTAAACTGATATTATAAAATGTGATAATGAAAACTTTTTGGAATAAATTAGCTAAACCATTCTTTGTGTTAGCACCGATGGATGGTGCAACCGACACGGTTTTTCGACGCGTAGTTGCTCAGTCTGCGCCGGCAGATGTTTACTTCACGGAATTTACAAACGCCACCAGCTTTTGCAGCCCTAAAGGTAAAATGAGTACCGCCGGCCGCCTAGCTTTTTTACCTGAAGAACAACCCATCGTAGCCCAAATTTGGGGAACTGAGCCCGAAGATTTCATGGTTATGAGCAAGGCCCTAGCCAAACAGGGCTTTGCAGGAATTGACATAAACATGGGTTGTCCAGAACGAAGAATTGTAAAAACAGGTGCATGCTCAGCACTTATTGAAAATCCATCTTTAGCTGCAGAATTAATAGAAGCCGCTAAGGCTGGTGGTTTACCAGTTAGTGTTAAAACAAGACTTGGTTTTAAGGCTCAAAAAACAGAAGAGTGGGCGAGTTTCTTGCTTGAGCAAGACATAGCTGCACTTAGCATACACGCCCGTACCCAAAAAGAAATGAGTAAAGTTCCGGCTCGTTGGGAAGAAGTTGCAAAGGTAGTAAAGCTACGTGACGAAATAGCGCCAAACACACTAGTAATTGGCAATGGCGACGTAAAAGATAGAAACCATGGCGAAGAACTTGCTAAAAAATATGGCGTTGATGGCGTGATGATCGGGCGCGGAATATTTCAAAATCCCTTCGCTTTAGAGCAGATTCCTAAAGAACATAGCCGAGAAGAGCTACTTGGTTTACTAAGACTACACTTAGATCTTTTCGATAAAGAAAATAAAAAAGCCCCACGAAAATTCGCGCCGCTAAAACGATTCTTTAAAATATACGTACGTGAATTTAGTGGAGCCAGTGAGCTAAGAAACGAGTTGATGCAAACTAACAACACAGAGGAAGTTCGTAGGCTGATAAAAAGATTTAGCTAAAGAGTTTTTACTTCAATAATCTTTAATGGCCGACGTTTTGCGACAACAAATTCCAAACCCTCATCCTCAGTAGTTTTGCCTATAACTGCTCTAGCAAGCGGTAAGCCTACGTGTGCTAAACTGCAACCTTCAGGTAAACGAGCGCGTACACCCGAAGGTAATTCTCCAGGGTTACGTTCATTTTGCGTTATAAGGAATTGAGAGACTTTGCCAGTATCAAGTAATTCAATGGTTACTAAACTACCAACTCCAGCTCGCTCTAGTTCAGCTGCTTCTTGTTCGCCGCTCCCTGAGGGAGTATCGCCAACATTGTCAAAGCCGTGTTTAGCGTCTCGCTCATTAATCTTAGGTGGCATAGTCTTTAACCTCCTATAAACTAGTTTATACACAACATATAGGCATGTCTATAGCGAAAGAGCGCTATATATGTGGGACTAAAAGTTTAATGACGACGATGTCGCCTTCGTATGTTAGCAACCTGCAGCCTGGTAGCGGTACGATCAACTAACCGTTGGGCATGCTCCAAACTCACTTGATCTTTCGCTTCGGCTCGAGCTTTCAGGGCGCGTTGGTGAGCCGCTTCAGCTTCAGCATGGTCGATATCCACTTCATGGTCGGCCTCGTCAACAAGCACCTTTAAAGTATCTCCGGCGACTTCTATAACACCGCCATTAGTGGCAAAGAATTCTCGCTGAGAATCAGGATCACGAGGTTTACGCCTAATTGCAATGACGCCAGTAGTAGCCACGCTAATTAAAGGCATGTGTCCGGGCAATACGCCAATTTCGCCCTCAATAGTAGGCAAGGTTACCTCGTAAACCTCGTCATCAAACTTTGTTCCCGAAAGGGTGATTAGCTGCAAGTGAATCACAAACTTTAAGCCTTCTTACTACTTTTAGATTCTGTTTCTTTCTTTTCTGATTTGGCTTCTTTGATACTGCCTTTCATATAGAAATCTTGCTCGTTTTTATCATCATGCTTGCCATCTAAAATTTCTCTACAGCCAGCAATAGTGTCGGCCAGTTTTACATATTTACCACTTAGGCCGGTGAATTGTTCGGCTACGAAAAACGGCTGGGTCAAGAAGCGCTGAATCTTACGCGCACGGGCTACAGTAAGTTTATCTTCTTCGGATAGCTCCTCCATACCTAGAATAGAAATAATATCCTGCAAATCTTTATACCGCTGCAAAGTAGCCTGAATATCACGGGCGACTTTGTAGTGATCTTCGCCAACGATTTCAGGGTCTAAAATGGTAGAACTGGAATCAAGCGGGTCAATCGCAGGGTAAAGGCCTAACTCCGTTAAGTCACGGCTAAGCACAATCGTGCTATCAAGGTGGGCGAAAGTTGTAGCCGGAGCCGGGTCGGTCAAGTCATCAGCTGGCACGTAAACGGCTTGTACTGAGGTAATAGAGCCTTCCTTGGTGGAAGTAATACGTTCTTGCAAAGCGCCCATTTCTTGTTGCAAGTTTGGCTGGTAACCCACGGCGCTAGGTAGACGGCCAAGTAAAGCCGAAACTTCTGCACCAGCCTGAGTGAAGCGGAAAATATTATCGATAAACAGCAACACGTCTTTACCTTTGTCACGGAAACCTTCGGCGATAGTCAAACCGCTCAGACCAACACGTAAACGTGCTCCAGGCGGTTCATTCATTTGGCCAAACACCAGGGAAGTGTTTTTAAGCACATCGGCTTCTTTCATTTCATCGTAAAGGTCGTTGCCTTCACGAGTACGTTCACCAACACCGGCAAACACAGAATATCCGCTATGAAATTTTGCAATGTTGTTAATAAGCTCCTGAATGAGCACTGTCTTGCCAACGCCAGCGCCACCGAAAAGCCCGACCTTACCTCCGCGCGTAACCGGCGCGATCAAGTCAATAACTTTGATGCCAGTTTCTAAAATTTCTACTTGGGATGATTGGTCAACTAGTGGAGGAGGTGTGCGATGAATCGGCGCCTTTTCTTTAAAGTCACCAGCTTTTTTATCAATCGGCTGACCAGCTACATTAAACATTCTGCCTAAAGTAGCATCGCCAACAGGCACGCTAATCGGTGCACCGGTATCTATAACTTTTGCGCCGCGCTCTAAGCCGTCCGTGGAACCAAGCGCAACAGCCCGCACGGAAGATTCGCTCAAGTGCAGAGCAACTTCTAAAACCAGCTTGTCACCATCTAATTCTACTTCTAGGGCGTTATAAATTTCCGGTAATTCATCGCTCGAAAATTCAACATCGACAACCACGCCAACAATCTGGCTGATGGTCCCTGTGTTAAGTTTAGTTTTACTGTTTGCTGTCGCCATTACATTCTCCTATTCATTTATCGGTCTTTTACAATAATTTTCTAAAATCATTAAGCCAATGCCTCCACACCACCGGTAATCTCCGCTAGCTCTTGGGTAATAGAAGCTTGTCGAGCGGTATTATACTCAAGATTGTAGTCATCTATCAGGTCGCTGGCGTTGTCGGTAGCATTTTTCATAGCAAGCATGCGCATAGCTTGCTCACTAGCCAAACTTTCAAGCAAAGCCTGCCAAATCTGAGACTCTATAAGTCGCGTGCCGATTTGGTGAATCACTGTCTCTACGCTAGGCTCAAAATTCATAGAAAATTCATCCTGGGGCGCTTCTTTTTCTTCAAGCTTGGCCGGAAGCAAAGCTAAGTTGCTGGCTTTTTGCGAAATAGTAGAGTTAAACACTGTATAAAAGAGTCTTACTTCATCAATTTTTTCACTTCTATATTCATCTACCAAGTAGTTCAATATCGGTCTTATGTCGTTAGCAGTAGGTTTGTCGCCAAAAGCAGGGTAGACGGCTACCAAATCTACATCTTTTAAGCGCTGTACAAATTGAGCGCCTTTGCTGCCAATGGTGATGACTTGGCTTCTAATATGATTTTCCTTATCTTCGACAATTGATTGTGATAAAAGCTTCAAGACATTGGCATTGTATGCACCCGCCAAGCCGCTAGTACTGGTAATCACAACGTAGAGCTTAGTTTTAACTTTACGTTTTTTAAACAAAGGCTGGCGTTCAACCTCAGCTATTGTGTTTAGCCTGGCTAAAAGCTTGTAAGCCGCCTCTCGATAATCCCGTCCAGTTTCCGCCTGGGTTTGGGCATGGCGTAACTTGCTGGCGGCGACCAATTCCATAGCTTTGGTAATCTGGCGAGTACCAGTAATGGATTTAATGCGGCGCTTTAGAGTAATCATGCTTGCCATTGCAAATTATCCTTTATTTTCATCCTCTTTTTTATCCTTGGGTTTCTCGGCAATTTTGTAGCTACTAGCTACAGATTCAGCGACTTTAAGTATGGTTTTCTGATCGTCGTCGCTAGGCTGAGCCCCGGTGTTAATAGATTTAACTAGCTTAGAGTGTTTAGTTTCAAGCTCTCTAAGAAGCGCTTGCTCGGCAGCTTTGATTTTTTCAAGTGGAACTTTATCAAATCTACCTTCGGTAGCCGCTAGAAGAACTGAATACATTTGCCAAACGGCGTAAGGGCTAAACTGAGGCTGCTTAAGAAGTTCGGTTAGCCTTTGGCCGCGCTCAATTCGACGACGAGTTTCTTCATCTAAGTCAGTAGAGAACTGACTAAACGAAGCAAGCTCGCGAAACTGCGCCAAGTCAAGGCGCAAAGATTTTGCCACACTTTTGATAGCTTTAGTCTGGGCACTTCCACCTACGCGTGAAACCGACAGACCTACTGAAATGGCTGGCCTGATTCCCTGGTAGAATAGGTTAGTCTCTAGGAATATTTGGCCATCGGTAATAGAAATAACATTGGTAGGAATATATGCACTTATGTCACCGGCCTGAGTTTCAACAATCGGCAAAGCCGTCAGACTGCCGCCGCCAAGCTCATCGTTTAATTTAGCCGAACGCTCAAGTAGTCGTGAATGTAGATAGAAAACATCACCCGGATAAGCTTCGCGGCCTGGCGGGCGACGAAGCAGCAGAGACATTTGGCGATAGGCTACAGCGTGTTTAGACAAATCATCATAAATCACCAAAGCGTGGCCTTTATTATCTCTAAAATACTCCGCCATAGCCGTTGCAGCGTAGGGTGCCAAGTAAAGCATGGCTGCCGGATCGGATGGGCTAGTAGCTACTATAATAGTTTGTTCCATCACGCCTTCGCGCTTAAGTCGCTCAACAAGACGGGCGATTTTACTAAGCCGCTGGCCAATTGCTACGTAAACGTTAATAACCCCGGACTTTTGGCGGTATTGGTTAATCATAGTATCGACCGCAATAGCAGTCTTGCCGGTTTGGCGATCGCCAATAATAAGCTCGCGCTGGCCACGCCCAATCGGAATCATTGCGTCAATTGCGTTAAGGCCTGTCATAAGAGGTTCATGCACGCTTTTGCGGTCCATAACGCCAGGAGCTTTTTGTTCAACACGCGCAGTGCGTTTTGATTTAATAGGATCACCACCGTCTAGAGGACGGCCTAAGGGATCTACTACACGACCGACTAGTTCCGGGCCAACGGGTACTTCCAAAACTTTACCGGACAAACGAGCTTTAGCGCCAGCTTCAACTTCAGCATCTTCGCCAAGCATCACAGCACCGACTTCATCTTCACTCAAGTTAAATGCGAAAGCAGTAACAGGCTTTCCATCAACACCATCGATTTCCAGCATCTCGGAAAAACCGCATTTTCTAAGCCCATAAACCCAAACAACGCCATCACCAACGCGAGTAACTATGCCTGTGTCTTCAATCTCTGGCTTATTTTTTAACTCGGCAATAGCTGCTCGAATATCACTCGATAGTTCTTTGATTGTTAGTTCACTCACTTATACAGTCCTCTCTGAAGTAGTTAGTTGTTTGAAACGATTAAGTTTTGCTCGCACCGAAAGATCAAGCTGCTTATCAAGCATTTCCAGCCGAACGCCGCCAACTAGGTTTTTGTCTATGCGCTCGTTGATAATAATCTGCTTGGCACTAGGATACTGCTCCTGAACTTGCTCACGAATATCGCTGAGCACAGTATCTGTTAACTTATGCGCACTCACGGCATTTACTTCCACTATTCCTTGTTTAGCCCTAAGAGATGCAACGTCGCGGAGTAGAGAATGAAGCTCGCCAGTTCGTCTTTCACTCAAAAGATAGGCAGCAATTTCACTGCTTAACTCTTTGGCATCAGCGTCACTTTTAAGGCTTAGCTTGGCTATGATATTAGCAATTTGATATCTAGGAACTTTCACTTTACGCCCGCTCCTTAATCGCTTTGTTAATCAGGCTAGCATCTTTTTTAGCATCAACTTTTTCTTCGATAACAGCCTCTGTCGCTTCTGATATCAGCTCAGCCAACTCTCCCTCAAGCTGTTTACGAGCCCGTTTAGTGTCTTGCTTGATACTTTCTTTTGCTTCATGCGCAAGAGCTTCTGCTTTAGACCGAGCTTTTTCTTCAATCTGCTGTGCCGCATGACGAGCCGCGTCCTGAGATTCAGCAATTATACCGTCGGCTTTAGTACGCGCTTCGTGAAGCTTTTTGTCAATTTCTTTTTCCAGCTCAACCTGGCGTTTTTGCATTTGCTCGCCAAGCTTGACACCTTTTTCAATAGTTTCCCGGCGGCGCTGCAAAACATCAAGAATAGGCTTAAAAGCCCACTTCTTAAGTACTAAAAACGCCAACAAAAAGGTAATCAGCTGGATAACAAACGCCTGTCCATCAACGCCCAAAGCGCCTAGACCCGACGAACTTTCCCCAAATTGTGTTAGCACTATATTAATCACTTAAAATATTTTTCCTTGGACCTTTATTTAACGATGAATATTGAAGCGAACGCTAAAAGACCAAAAAGCTCAATAATCGCCACGAAAATCAAAGCCTGGCCTAAGAATTTAGCAGCTTCAGGATTACGGCCAACTGCCGCTAGGTAGTTACCGCCAATTATACCGATACCAACACCTGGGCCGATAAAACCGCCGCCGATCATCAAACCTTTGGCGATAATAGCTGTGTTAACGGCTTCTGCTAGAGTTAACATGTGTAGCATTTTTGTTATTTACTCCTTATTTATTAATTATTAACAATTTTATTAAACCAAAATAAATCTCACACCTTCTCAGGCTGCATCTTTATTGTTTCAGGCTGCTTTTCATCGGTCAAGTCTTCGGCATTTTCGAGATCGTGCTGTTGCGAATGGTTAACCGCAATCGCCAGATACATAACGCTCAAGATAACAAATATATAAGATTGCAGGGCGCCTACGCCTAGCTCAATCAAAGTAAAGGGCAGGGCGCTAACGGGTGCCAATACATGGCCTAGATATGAAAAAACCGCAATTACCATTTCGCCGATAGCTACGTTTAAGAAAAGTCGAAGACTAAGGCTAATTACACGGGTTAAGTCGGTAAACATTTCAAGAAGGCCGATTACAAAATAGAGAGGATTTTTCGGATTTCCTACAAAGAAGTGTCGGAGATATTTTAAGACGCCGCCAGACTCTCGCACGGAAGCTACGTAAACCACAATCATAGTAACCGCTGCCATGGCAAAAGTACTGTTTAAGTCGCCGGTAAAGGGTCGGAAAAGTGGCGTCTCGCCAACCCGAAAACCTTCACCCACAACAGGCAATAAACCTAGCCAGGTGTTGAACAATATAAAGAAGAAAAGTGTCACAAAATAAAGGACATACTTGCGAGCGACTTTTTTATCATCAAAAGCATTGGTTACTAAGTTTGATATGAACTCCACACCATATTCGATAAACTGCGCCAGGCCGCCTTGAGGTTTAACCGTAACTCGGCGGGCCACCCAAATTAAAAGAAGCACTATAAACGCCGTGCAAATCCAGCCGTAGAGAATAGAGTTGGTAATAGTAAGGCCGCCAATTTGCAAAACTCCGCCTGGAGCAACATGTACAGCCGGGCCTGATTCCGCCATTAATTTACTAAAGATTAAATTCACTTCTTATTTTCCCTTGCCGATGCCCGTTGGTTAGCTTCAGTAACAACTCTGCGCAACACGGCTACCACTCCGCCAAAAGCTATTACAATCCCTATAATAGTGTAGAGCGGGGAAGTGTTAAAGTGCTCGTCCAGCTTAAAACCGCCTACGATTGGAATTAAAACCACCAAAGCCAGTTGCCATGTCATGTTCAATGCCATACTTAAGAACAAGTTTCGTTGGTACATTTCCTGTTCAAACTTGGTTTGTTTTTTCTCAGCCTCAGCACTTTGCAGCTTGCTGCTCGTCTTTTTAACTTTTTCCATCTTTGTCTCACATTATAACAGCTCTGACCCCTGCATTACAAGAGGGTAGGGTGTGCTATAATTTTAATATGAGTAAAAAAGAATCTAAGCCTAAAATTATTATTTACACTGCCAGTTGGTGCGGTTTTTGCCGTAGCGAAAAGCAGTATTTTGACAGTAAAAATATTGAATACATAGACAAAGATATAGAAAAAGATCTAGAAGCCCAAAAAGAACTTTTAGAAAAGCTAGGCGGCAACTTCCGCGGTGTGCCCGTGACTGACATTAACGGCGAAATCATCTTAGGCTTTGACAGGCCAAAAATTGACGCTGCGCTTAAAGCTTAATTAGTAATAGAATTTTCATAAAGCACCTAAACCTTCAAACCGTTTTAAAAACTTAGGTACTTCACCAGTTTTTTAACGATAAAACTGGCAAAATCGACCGACCCTAAGGTCGATAGTCTACTCCGATTTTGTCTGCCTCGTCCTCGGGAACTCGATTCTCGGGGATGCTGTCAGGAGTTCGTGGAATCAGCGCTGGTCGCCAACGAGTCAAGAACACCCCGACCCCCGTCATGGCCCCTACGAGAACCGCTGGGTTCTCGACCGAACCCTGGTGAACCTGAAAATATTTCTGGCCCACTAGTCCCATACCAATGTTGAGAACTAGTCCAGGAAGAATCGTCATGGCTACCGAGCGTTGCTTTACGCCGATTACCACCAGCCCCAGCATACCCAGAAGGATTCCCCACATGACGATGGTCGTCATGGCGTCCGGCATGTGAACGAAGAATCCTGCGTCCGGCTTGATTACCTGAGCAGAGTAGTTCGATCCGCCATTCGGTTGATGATGTGGCTGAATTCCAATCTGGTGAGCCACCTTCTGGCCGACAGGAACCTGACCCGTGCTGGACTCTAGCCCCTTCGTGCCCGAAAGCATGAGGAGGGAGAGCGCCGCCACGAGCAGACACAGACCGCTGTAAACTCCGCGGCGCGAGCTGAGGTACTGCACATTTCTATGCATAGTGTTACATTATAACTTAATAAATATATTTTGTCAAGTAAACATAGGTGGTTATAAAACCTACTCAAACCATACTATCGTATAATACAAACATGGTATTTGAGGATTACCAGCAAAAAGAAAGTGTCGTGGTAGTTTACACTGGTAACGGTAAGGGTAAGACTAGCGCCAGCTTAGGCTTAATGACTCGAGCGCTAGGCCGCAATTGGCGTGTAGCTTACGTTCAGTTTATAAAAAACTGGGAAGTAGGCGAGCACACTTTTATCCGTCGCATTGCCGATGTTTATAAAGATAACCTTGAGTTTTACAAAGGTGGCAAAGGCTTTTTTAACGCCGGCGAACTTAGCGAAGAAGATGTGAGCGAGGAAGATCACGCACAAGCCGCCGCGGATACCTATGAATTTGCTCTAAATTGCACCAAAAGCGGAAAATACGATTTAGTAATTTGCGATGAAATCAACAACGCCGTAAATGATAACCTCATAAACCAAGATAGATTGGAGGAGCTTTTCAAAAGCCGCCACGCAAAAACTAGTCTTTGTTTAACTGGTAGAGACTTTCCTAAAGAACTTTTAAATTATGTGGATATTTCTACGGAAATGCGAAAACTCAAACATCATTTTGACGATAAATTCTTAGCAAATGAAGGAATCGATTATTAAACTTTTAGAACCGACTAAACTAGAAAACCCTATAGCAGCTGGACACTATCTGCTTGGAGCTACAGTTATCCGCACACTACCAAATGGCGAAACTTTAAAAGCAAAGATAGTAGAAACTGAAAGCTATCATCAGTCTGATTCTGCTAGTCACACTCACGGAGGGCAAACCAAACGTAATGCGGTTATGTTCGGTTCGGCGGGCAAAGCTTACGTTTACTTTACTTATGGGATGCATTGGTGCTTTAACGTAACAGCTGGAAAGGAAGGTGAGGGAGCCGGGGTTTTGATTCGCGCTGCAGAACCATTGGAAGGAACTGAAAAAATGCGCAAGCTGCGCCACGGAGTAGGGCTTAGTCAGCTAACAAACGGGCCAGCCAAACTAGCCCAAGCTCTTAACATTGACAAGCAGCTTTATGGTCATGACTTAAGCAAACCGCCTTTGCAAATTGTTGATGGCGGCAAAGTTAAAAAGTCAGAGATCAGCATTTCGCCTCGAGTTGGTATTTCCCGCAACGTAGATGAGCTGCTAAGATTTTATATAAGTGATTCTAAATATGTTTCTAAGCCATGAAAAAACCAGTTAAAAAATCTGTTAAAGTATACGGAAGCCAAACAAGCTACTTTGTTTATAACCCTAAACAAAAACCTACCATCATAATGATTCACGGCCTACGCGGCGACCATCACGGCCTAGAATTTATAGCTAAAGAACTAGATAAATTTAAAGTTATAGTTCCAGATTTGCCAGGTTTTGGTAAGTCAACACCAATGGGATCAACACATGACATTGAAGGCTACGCAAAATTTGTAAATGATTTTATTAAAAGCCTAAAACTAAGCAAACCGCCTGCATTAGTGGGGCATTCATTCGGTTCAATTATTTGCGCTAAGTTTGCAGCTCAACATCCTAGTAAAATATCTAAACTAGTTTTAATAAATCCTATTGCAAAGCCGCCTTTAGAAAACTCCAGACTCGGATGGTTGGCAAATTCTTACTATTGGCTTGGGCAAAAGTTGCCTGAAAAAGCCGGCACAAAAATGCTAAGAAGTAGGTTAGTAATAAGAGTTATGAGCCAAAGTCTAGCTAAAACAAAAAATCCTGAACTTTTAAAACGTGTTCACACTCAGCACCTGAAATATTTTAGCGGATTCCATAATCGCGTTAGCTTAGGCGAGTCCTACCAAGCATCAATTAAAAACCACGTAGGCAAGTGGTCTAGTGAGCTTACGATGCCTGTTTTGTTGATCGCAGGCCAAAAAGATAACATAGCGCCAATCGAGTCCCAAGAGAAGCTAGAGAAAAAAATAGCAGGCAGCACATTAGTCACGATTGCCGATACCGGACATCTAGTGCACTATGAAACCCCAAAAATAGCCGGTAAAATAATTAGTGATTTTATTTTAAATTAATTGTTTGTAAATTTTTTCAAATTTATCCAGAGTTTTTGATATATCGTGTTTTTTAGCTATAGCTAAGCTACGGGCAGACATTTTTTTCTGCAAGGACTTATCTTTTAATATGGCTGTTATTTTAGCTGCCATATCGTCTTCGTCGTCAGTTTTGCAAACATAGCCGTTTTTACCATCCTCGCATAGCTCGTGTACAGCGCCTTGGTCAACTACAACTACAGGCGCGCCAGAAGCCATAGCTTCTAAAGTAGCAATGCTTTGTAGCTCAGCAGGCGAGGGCATACAAAATACCGTGGCAGCTTTGTGCAGCTCAGTAATCTCTTCGTCAATTACTTTGCCAGTAAAACTTACATGATTACTTATATTTAAATCTCGTGCTAGCCACCGGAGATTTTCCCAATCATTTCCCGAACCAATAATCAAAACATGCGCTTTTTGTTTACTCAAAATTTTGGCCGCGGCACGTAAAAGTACCGATAAATGTTTTTCACTATCTAGCCGGCCTAAGTAAGTAAGAATCGGCCTATCATTTGGCAAACCGAACTTTTTACGGGTTTTTGCAGAAACTTTCCCGGGACTAAACCGGCTTAAGTCAACGCCATTAGAAATCGCCTGTATTGGCGGTGACACGCTACCGTAATCAGAAAATATATCAATTGCTGCCTGGGTGGGGAAAGTCACGTAGTCGGCATTGCTATGAAAGCGTGCGGCATAGCTTTTTAATACAGAACTAACTGTTCGCGCGAAAGGCGCTAGTAGACGCAAGTTATCTATTAAATTCTCGGGCATCGCGTGATTTGTTGCTACCACCGGTATTCCGAGCTTTTTGCCATAAAGAATGGTAGCCCGACCAATGCCAAGCATACTTTGAATGTGGATTACATCGGGTTTGAAATCGTTGATTATTTTGCGCACTTCGCGCTGAGGCGTCAAAGAGATTCTAAAATTTTGATAAAAAGGAAAAGGCAGCGACATAGTGCGCATAACCACGTGATTTCCGTCTTCCTGAATATATTTCCTGCCAGATTTACGCTGCGAAGGAGCAATAACAATCACTTCATGACCTCTGTCAGCTAAACCTTTTGCCAAATTGCGGCTAAAAGTCGCCACGCCGTTAATAGTTGGCCAATGAAGGTCAGATGCAATTAAAATTTTCATAGTTATTATTTACATTATACATGCTGCCTGGGCATGCTAGAGTAGAATAAATGAAAGTATTTATCGATCTTCGCTGGACTAGGACCGAACACTTTGACGGCATTACCCGTTATGGCGCCTCCCTTGCTGAAGCGCTCAATAAAATTCAACCTGTTACCATCTTGATTTGGAAGCGCGAGCAACTGAAAATGCTGCCTAAAAACGTGCCTTATATGATTGTTAACAATCCACTTTCTCTTAAGGAGATCTTTTTGCCTTCTAGGCTAAATAAATTAGGCGCAGATGTAGTATTCAGTCCCATACAAGTTATGGGAACGTGGGGTAGAAAATATAAGCTTATCTTTACGTTGCATGATTTAATCTATTACCAACACCCCAAGCCTCCCACATGGCTAAACCCGATAGTAAGAGTAGTCTGGCGCCTTTTTCACTCGGTTTACTGGCCGCAGCGATTTTTGTTAAATAAGGCCGACTACATAGTTACAGTCAGCGAGTTTTCCAAGAAACTTATTAAAAGCCATAAT
This sequence comes from uncultured Candidatus Saccharibacteria bacterium, assembly GCA_963717595.1. Taxonomy (GTDB): domain Bacteria; phylum Patescibacteriota; class Saccharimonadia; order Saccharimonadales; family Saccharimonadaceae; genus CAVQWH01. The sequence goes on from CAVQWH010000001.1 coordinate 31,592, forward strand.
CTAACCACTAAACCAATAGGGGTAGTTCATAACGCTCCAGCTGGCACATTTAGCCGCGCAAAATCCGCCGCTAAGCCTAAAAAGAGCCTGGTTTATATGGGGTCTTTTATGCCGTACAAAAATGCCGAACTACTCATTAAATCTTTAGAATTTTTGCCTAGCTACACATTACACTTGCTGTCAGGCATAACGCCAGAAAGAGAAGAAGAGCTTAAGAAACTAGCCCCAAAAAACAGTGATATTAAGTTTTGGCATGGCGTTAGCGATGAAAAATACAATGAATTACTTGCAGGCGCCACCGCACTTGTTACCGCGTCAAAAGAAGAAGGTTTTGGCTTGCCTGTAATCGAAGCGATGGCAAAAGGTGTGCCGGTAATATGCAGCAATTTAGAAGTATTTCGTGAAGTAGCAAGCGACGCAGCGCTATTTTTTGACCCAGATTCACCGTTAGATTTCTCAAAACAAGTTTTAAAGCTTGAAGACAAAGGAGCTCGCCAAAAGTACATTGCTAAAGGCAAAGCTCAGGCTAAACTATTTAGCTGGGATATTTCTGCAAAAAACCTTTTGAATATCATGCGCTCACTCTTAGAATGCTACAATTAAAAGATGGCAGCTAAAGCTAAAATATCACCAAACACTATCGTCAATCGCCGAGCTAAATTTGACTATGAGCTAGGCGATGAACTTACCGTGGGTATTGTTTTAAATGGCCCTGAAGTTCGAGCTGCCCGCGACAATCACGTCCAGCTTAAAGGCACCTACGTAACAGTTAAAGATAATGAACTATGGCTAATTAACTCAAGCTTTAGTGTCAAACCGAGCGAGCCTGGCGGTAAAGGCCGTAGTATTGATACCAGACCTCGCAAGCTTTTAGCTCATCGCAAGCAAATAAACGATTTTATAAATCACAAAAAAATCGGCCTAACTATCGTTCCCTTAAGAATGCTAACGGGTGGCAGAAACATCAAGCTAGTTATAGCTCTTGGAAAAGGCAAAAAGCGCTACGACAAACGACAGACTATTAAACGGCGCGACACGGAACGAGAAACCCAACGAAAATTAAGAAACTAGCCTTAAAACTTTTTAGCATATTTGACTTTTTATAGCTTAAATTTTAAAATATACATGTGCTTTACGTGCAGTGAGGATAGAAGGTTTAAGTTATGTTTCAGAACTTCTAGAGAGGGAGGCAGCTATGGCTGTTGTATGTCCAGTTAAAGTCATTAATATAGGTACGACTGACGGTGGCCATCGGGTGTTGGAATTTAGCAAACCCGACGGAATACGCTCCGGTAGAGTGATGGTTCACACTTCGGCTCAACTGGGAGAAAACGTCTGGATCGAAGAGGGATCCCCGGTGGCAAGTCATTCTTCAGTAGGCAGCCGTTCATCCATTGAGAGGGGCTGCCACGTTTGGACCAGATGTCCAAATTGGCGACGACTGCACCATAGACTCTAACGCCTCTATTGGTGACCGTATCGAAAAAGATGAAGGCCTCAAAAAAGGCAAAAAGCCCAGGGTAATCATCGGCAACAACTGTCAAATAGGGCCAGGCTGCAAAATCTCATCGCCTAGTGTAGTGATTGGCAACAACGTCTACATTGGTCGCAGTTGTCAGATAGAAGAGGGGTGTGTCGTTGGCGACGGTGCCCAAATTGAAGACAACTACGTCCTAAGCAAAGATGTGGAGATTCCTGCGGGCGCGCGGCTAAGGTGCGTTACCAAACGAACGAAGGTTAAGCCGTCAGAAGTCGACAAATACCTCGTGAAATCACCGTGAAGTACAAGCCCTCCCCGGATCACTGGGGAGGGCTATTTACTTTTGGATCGCCAAAGATAGCACATCGTAAGATTAACGTTATAATAAAAGAGATGAAACTTTATTCCTGGAATGTTAATGGGATTCGGGCGGCTGTTAAAAAGGATGCTTTTGTGCCTTTTGTTAAAAAACACCAGCCGGATATCTTGTGCCTGCAAGAGACAAAGGCTATTCAAGGCCAGGCTGAAATAGATTTACCAGAATATGGCGAATATTGGAATTCAGCAGAAAAAAAAGGCTATTCAGGCACGGCGATTTTCACAAAAACTAAACCTATAAAAATCCTTAATAACCTAGCAGATGACATTGCCAAGAAATACAATTTAACGGCAGATAACTATGGTGATCCCGTAAAAGAAGGTAGGATTATTACCGCTGAATTTGAAAAATTTTATATAGTAACCGTTTACACCCCAAACAGCAAAGGCGACTTGAGCCGACTCGGACTACGCCACAAGCAATGGGACCCGGCATTCTTAGAACATTTAAAGACTTTAGAGAAAAGCAAGCCTGTGATATTTTGTGGTGACTTAAATGTTGCCCACACTGAAGATGACCTGGCTAACCCAAAGCAAAATATAGGCAAACATGGGTTTACCGACGAAGAACGCGAAGGCTTTCAGAATTTTATTGACGCAGGCTTCGTTGACACTTTTAGAATCTTTACAAAAGGTAACGGCCACTATAGCTGGTGGACACATTGGGCTAACGCTCGAGCACGAAACGTAGGCTGGCGCATAGACTACTTCTTAACTTCAGCTTCCTTAAAAGACAAAATTAAATCAGCAAAAATTCACCCTGACGTTATGGGTTCAGACCACTGTCCGGTAAGTATTGAACTGGAGATATAAAATGTCCACTTTAGAGCAACAGCTAGCGTGGGCAGAACAAAACCAAGCAAGCTATCGCCCTAGCCAAGAAGTTCAAGGTGCCTTAGGCGAAATAACCCTTGCCTTGCTCATAGGCCCAAGTTCAATCGGTAAGTCTCACATTATCCACAAGGTCACAGCTCAAGATCCGGAATTTTCAGAAGCCAGTAGCATTACCACGAGGTTAAGACGCCCGGATGATCCAGCGAACTACAGAACCGACGCCTCAAAAGAAGATGTGCTAGCTAGAATTCAAAACCATTCGCTAGTGCAGTACGCGGTACATCCTACAAGCAAAGAAATATATGCTTCCGACACGGCAAGTTACCCCTCTAGATTTGTTTTACTGCCCACTTTAGCCAGCAGTGTTAGCGACTTTGAAAGCCTTGGTTTTAAAAAAATTATTCCAATCGGACTACTAGCTAGCCCGGAAGACTGGGAAGAACGACTAAGGGATCGTAAAGGCGACAAGGATTTTGCTAGCAGGCTGGAAGAGGCTAGAAAATCAGTAGACTGGATTCAGCAACATGCTAATTTAATAGCAGTTTTAGAAAATAAAACTGGTGAAGATAACTCAGTAGCAGAGAAGATAATCCGAATCGCCAAAGGGCATCCCGTTGAAACTTTAACTAATGACGAGATAAATAAATTAGTACTAGGCATAACTGCAATCATAAATGCCAAATTAGAGGAAACTGATGAACGATAAAGTTTGCACACTTTTGTTTCTGAAAAAGAAAAAGGAAATTTTGCTAGCCATGAAAAAACGTGGTTGGGGGGATGAGAAATTTAACGGAGTTGGTGGCAAAGTTGAAGAAACTGAAACAATTGATCAAGCCTTAATACGCGAATGTAAAGAGGAAATCAAAGTTACGCCAATAAAATATGAGAAAGTTGCTGAGCATGACTTTGTTTATAAAAATGAGAATGCCTCTTTGTGGCATATGTATGTACACGTCTTTTTTTGTGATAAATGGCAGGGAGACCCGCAAGAAACTGAAGAAATGAAACCCCAGTGGTTCAACATAAAAGACATCCCCTATGACAAAATGTGGGAAGACGACAAATTTTGGCTGCCTGAAGTTTTACAGGGTAAAAAAATTTCTGGCATCTTTACGTTCGATACAAAAAACAAACTGCTAACACACAGCTTAAAGGAAGTTGGGAGCCTTGCAGGTGAATAAACCACAATTTGATTATTGGCAAAAACAAACACCAGAAAAGCCACTTTTCCCTGATATTGAATGGAGTAAACCCCAGCAGAAAAAACTAGCCGGAAAGCTAGTAATTATCGGCGGTAATAGCTCGGGTTTTGCGGCCGTAGCTGAAAGTTACAGCCAGGCCCTAAAAACTGGCATAGGTGAAGTAAGAGTAATCTTGCCTGAAACCTTAAAAAAATCCATTCCTTCAACCATCACAGATGCAGTTTTTGTAAAAACAAATCCTTCTGGGGGGCTAGCTAAAGAAGCTAAGACGCAAATTTTAGCTTCAGCAGATTGGGCGGACAGTATGCTTTTAATAGGTGACTGCGGCGGAAATTCTGAAACAGCAGTTTTGTATGAAAAACTTTTAAAAGAAAGTAGCACACCGACCGTTATCACACGCGACGCGATTGATTTACTGCGAAACCAATCTAACGAATTGGTAGATCGGCCGAATACTCTTTTAATACTTTCATTCGCGCAATTACAAAAATTATTCCAGGCCGTATACTATCCAAAAGTCCTAACTTTCAGCATGCAGTTAACCAGCCTTGTAGAAGCTTTGCATAAATTTACAGTGACATACTCAATAGGGGTAGTTACCTTTCATAATCAGCAACTACTGGTGGCACAAAATGGCGAAGTAAGCAGTACGCCTTTAAGTAATCCGATGGCCCTATGGCGCGGTAACCTGGCCACGCGTGCCAGCATTTATTGGACGTGGAACCCTGGCCAGATGTTTCAAGCCGTCTCGGCTAGCGCTGCATCTTAAGTTTTTAACAATTGGTACCGCAGGTCGGACTCGAACCGACACGAGCGAAATGCTCACCAGATTTTGAGTCTAGCGCGTCTACCAATTCCGCCACTGCGGCATCAATCATCAAAAACTCTTTAAAAGCTTAAGTGATTTCTAGCAATCACTACTAGAAAATTGTACAATAAAACAGCAACTAAGGCCATTATTATGTCATCAGAAACAAAGCCAGAAAACAACCATTCATCGGCACCTTCTTCAGGGGTGCCAAGTAACAATGCCCGAGAATCAGGCAAAAGCAAATCTGCAGCTGCTAATATTATTCGCCAACAAATTGACCAAATTTATGATGTCGACCCTCCGCATAAAGAAGCGGCCGAAAGTGACAAGCAAAATTCCGCTCAAGACTCGGTTTACAAACGCACCCACAATAATCGCAGCGCCTATACCCACGTGGCTAAGCAATGGCAGCAATATCATAGCTCCTGGCAAAATTACTATCAGCAATATTATCAGCGCTACTACTTACATCAACTAAGTAAAAACCAAACCCAACCGCCTAAAAATAATTCTGAGCCCCAGGCTGATAGCTCTACCGGAGTTATAGGCTCAGCAAGTGAAATAAACGAAAACGAGCCCTCAATCAACACTTTAAGAGATCAGATCTTAAGCACTGTAAAACAGCGTGCAGAAACTGCAAAAAAGAGCCGACACTTCATGCCAATTCTCACAGCCCTGGCGGTTATATTAGTGTTTGTCTTCTTACAATATAATCAGCTTCTTTTTGCCCAGGTTCACGCTTATGTAAGCCCGGGAAGTATCAGCGCTCAAAATATTGTCATAGATCCTAGCGCTAGCAATAAAGTAGGCCCTGCCCCAAAAATCATAATCCCAAAAATTAACGTCGAAGCACCAGTAATATACGGCCTGCCATCTCTTCAAGACAGTCAAGTTCAAGAAGCCTTGAAAAATGGAGTAGTAAATTATCCTATCCCAGGCGCTAGCAGTGTACCGGGTCAAGTAGGTAACACTGTCATACTGGGGCACTCTAGTAATGACATCTTTAACAATGGCAATTATAAATTTATTTTTGTACAGCTGGATAGGTTACAAAAAGGCGACACTGTCTACGTAAACTATAAGGGCACACGTTATACATACGAGGTAATTAGTAAAAAAGTAGTAAAACCAGAGCAAGTTAGTGCGCTTGCCATTAAAACCAACGAGCCTTTGCTGACTTTAGTAACATGTACGCCGGCAGGCACAGCGTTGAATAGACTGCTGGTTACAGCCAAGCAAATCAGCCCCAACCCCGCCAAAGCAACCCAACCAAAACAAAGTAGTAGCAAGCCTAACAGCTTAGCTGGCAATTCTCCTACGCTACTTGAACAACTTTTTGGCAGTTAACGCTAATTACCCGTTACCATATGTGAGCTTTGTAAAATAGGCTGCTTGGTAGTAGAGTTTTCGCCAATACTAAACAGTCTTTTGCCGTTGCTACTAAGTGTAGCGTCATAGCCGGATAAAACATCCGTAATAATTTGCGAGTTGCTGCCATCAAAATCTAACATACGCAAAGCCCCATCACTATCACTCCAGATATGATAGTCATCTAGCCACTCGATAGGTTTTTTAGGTGGTTTGTGGCTAACCGGAAGATTGATGTTAAAAACTTTTTTGTATTCCAAATCGTAAGTAGCAAGATGATTGCCATTTTGGGCTATTAAAAACCGGCCATTGCTTGAGAAGTCCAGCCACTTTACAGTAGACCCAAAGTCAAACTTAGCAAAAACCTTACCTCCACTGCCAGATAAAGGATCTTTTATAATTTCCACTTTTTTCCCATTTGATACGGCAAAGTAGTTGTCGCCAAAGTAGCTGCTGGTAGTTACTTGGAGCGAATTTTTGGTTTTTTCTTTAAACTTACTAATTATTACCGGGTTTTTTGCTCCATCTTTATAAATTCCTGCCACCTGATAACCATCATTTTGGCCAGTGTAAGCTATGATGTTCGATTCATAAATTTTAAAGCTACTAACATTGCTAACAAGAGGCTGGGATATCGTACCGGCGCCTAGGTCAACTTTCCTTAAATCTCCCTGGCTAAGAATAAAAAGTATATTCCCACTATTTCCAGCCAGATGAGCCTCTGTAATATTCAGCCCTAGTTGCTGGCTGATATTACGCGCTTGGGATGGGTTAGTGCGGTCTACTTCAATAAACTCGTTAGTACCATTAGCTAAGGTATGTTTGAGTAATATGTAGCGACTGCCAAAATCCCACTCAACAATCTTAAAACGACCTGGCTTGCTTATTAACTTAGAGGGCAGTTTTAACTGGCTAAACTTAGGGCTTGTTTCGTTGCTAATATCTACTAAATCTAAAGTTAAATTGCTAGGATTTGTCTTAATCACTATCCATTTTTTATCCGGCGAAGCTTTCACGCTAGTAAGAATAGGGAAGGTATGCACTGTTTCTGTGGTAATAGAGTTAGGTACTAAAAGGGCGTAATTAAACCAAACTACAGTACCGGGCTTAATATAGGCTGATTGAGCCCATTGGCGATACCCGTCCTTTTCAATAGCTATCGTATGCCGACCTTGTTTAACTGTCTTTTTATTTGGTGTGGTAAAACCTTGCCATTTGCCATCAACGCCCACACGAGCGCCAGACGGAAAACTATCAAATTGTAGCAAAGCCGTTTGCTCCAAACGTCCATCAGTGCGATTAAAGCGATAGCCAAGCACAAAAAGTAGGCAAAATATAACGGCAACTACCACCGAAATCGTCATAACACCATAAATAAACGAGCGCTGAATCAGCTGGCGCCTACGTGAAGTATTGTTATGCATAACAATATTATACCAACGTATAAGGTCCGCGAGAATAGTTTGACTAAAGCTTGCACAATTATTTGATACGACTTACGATAGTTAGTAGCATAACCAAAAACCTAGGGGCAGTCTAAGCGAAAATGAGAGGTCAAAACACAATCAACCTTAACGGTCGCACGTATGACGTGACAACTGGCTTACCGATAGAAAAAGCGTCGCCAGCCAGCTCATTAAGGCCCGCTCCAATATCAAAAACAGGAGCAATGATCAATGACATCAAGCCCAACAAAAACCACTCTGCGCCCACAAAAGCAACTACGCCAGCTCGCGCTAGCACACCTGCTAAAAAACTACACAGCAAAACTCAGCATTCACGCACTTTGGTGCGCGCACCCTTGCATAAACCCGAGCCTACGCAACACACAACTAAAAGATCGGCTCACATAATGCGTAGTCCTAAGATAAGCAAGTTTGCTAAAGAATCTCACGCTTCATCAAATCATACGCAGGGACAGCGCCACTATAAGCGCCACCACCAAGCTAGCAATAAGCCAAAGGCTGACAAAACTTACGCCAGCCATCCTACCAAATCTTCAACCCAAAAGGGCTCCACGGTACGCATGAGTTCACGAGCTATCAAAGAACAGCTCATTAATAAGCAACTAGCAAACCTGCCAGCCAGAGAGCCATCAAAAATTACTGTGCCAGACAGAGTAGAGCAGTCCACATCACGTTCACGACGTATCCTTAGCATCGGCGCCACTTCTTTTGCACTGTTGCTACTAGGCGGCTATTTAACTTACCTAAATATGCCTAATCTGTCGATTCGAGTTGCCGCCATGCAGGCCGGAATTGATGCGACATTGCCTAATTACCAGCCAAAGGGCTACGAGCTTCACGGCCCAGTTGCATATTCCGATGGCAGCGTAAAGCTAGCTTACAGAGCCAGCAATAACGCCAACAAAAAATACACCGTAACCCAACAGGCTAGCAACTGGAACTCGCAGGCAGTTTTAGATAATTATGTAACTGATGATTCGCATAATAACTACCGCATCAATAGCATACAAGGTTTAACTGTCTACACCTACAACAACAAAGCAGTGTGGGTAAATGGCGGCATATTATATATCATCGATGGCAACGCACCGCTCTCGGCAGAGCAGCTCGATCGCATTGCCAGCAGCATGTAGCTTGACATAAATCTACTAGTATATTAAAATATAGAAACTGTCCGGCTTTGGTCGGATGAAGTTCCTTGCATCATGCTTTTTAAGCCAATCCACAGCCCATCAAAAGGGAGGAACGATGATCACTTATTTCGGAGTCCACATTGACGCCATGCTACAAGCGTGGTTTGGGGAGATATTTGTCCCCGAACTCCGCCACAAGTACGGGAATGACACGGAAGTCGCCGCGCTTGTCCTTGTCGATACTCCGTGGCTAAGCCCGGAAGTTCAGTTGGAAAAGATGGAAGCCCGTCACCTCCTTCTGTCTAGCGACAACGAGAGGGTGACCGGAGACGAAGGGCTCCTAGAGAACGTCCGTCGCAAGCTCAGCTTCGTCCTGCGGACGGAAATGCCTTCATCGTTCGCTAGGCAGCGACCCGACCTGGTCGAGCCAGGGGACTTCCCCTGGGCCGGTGCTGGTACCTACAAGGGTTACACCGGCGGAGTTTCCGGCCTCAACGAGGAGTCGGACTGGTGGGCCTACGAACGCATCATCGACCAGCTCATCAAGCTACGTGCAGAAGCTGCACAAGCTGCAATCGCTGCCAGCAAAGAACGCGTCGAGGGCTGGAGATACCTGGAAGGCGAGGGTAAGCCGCCAGAACGGAAGATTCTCACGAACTGAAGCAAGGAACACCTCGCCGCTCGCTCAAAGCGGGCGGCGAGGACAGTTCCTAAGTTTATTAATTTTGTAAAATTAGTCGGCTTAGCAACTGTATCTGTTAAAATAAATCTATGACACAAACCAGAACCCGATTCGCGCCCAGCCCGACTGGCTTGCTACACGTGGGCGCAACCCGCACGGCTTTGTTCGCATGGCTATTAGCACGCCAAGATAACGGGCAGTTTATTTTGCGCATCGAAGACACAGATAAAAACCGCGAGGTTCAAGGCGCCGAAAAACACATCCAAGACAGCCTTTCGTGGCTTGGCCTAGAGTGGGATGAAGGCTTTGGGAAAGACGGCCAATACGGCCCATATCGCCAAAGTGAGCGTTTAGAAATTTACAAGCAATGGGCTATAAAGTTAGTCGAAAAAGGCCGGGCATACGCCGACCCTTATTCAACCGAAGAGCTGCAAGCCTTTCGCGAAGAAGCCAAAGCTAAAAAGCAGCCGTTTCTCTATAGAAACCATCGTCCGCATCCGCCAGCTGGCGGATCGCCTAAATGGGACGGCAGCCAGCCTTTACGCTTTAAATCCGAACCTAAAAAATATTCCTGGCAAGATGCCGTGATGGGTCAGCTAGATAGTGGTGAGGAAGCGATTGATGACTTTATATTAATAAAATCCGACGGCCACCCGACTTATAATTTCGCGCACATCGTAGACGACGCTTTGATGAAAATAAGCCACGTAATCCGCAGCCAGGAGTTTATTTCGTCTGTGCCAAAATACTTAAACCTTTACGAAGCCCTGAATTTAGAGCCGCCGATTTTGGCAACTTTGCCGTACGTCATGGCAATTGACGGCAAAAAGAAACTTTCCAAACGCGACGGAGCAAAAGATTTGCTAGATTATGCCCGTGAAGGCTACTTGCCTGAGGCGATGATGAATTTCTTAGCCACGCTAGGCTGGAACGATGGCACCGAACAAGAAGTATTTTCAGCGCAAGAGTTAGTAAAAAAATTTAGCCTGCAAAGAGTACAGAAATCTCCCAGCCGCTTTGATGAACAACGATTAGTTTGGCTAAACGGCCAATGGATCCGCAGGGCCACGCTAGACGAACTTTACAAGAGAGCTGAGAAGTTTTGGCCAGATGAAGCTAATGAAACTGAAGAAGACTATAAAAAAGAGGTTCTTGCTTTAGTTCAAGACAGGCTAAAGACTTTAAGTGACCTACCACAAGCTACAAGCTATTTCTTCGCCGAACCTGAGCGCGACGAAAGCTTAATTGAAAATAACAAAAAGCTGAAGAAAGTACCTCCCGAAAGACGCCAAGAGTTAATTAAGCTAGCTGAGAGAGCTTTAGAAAAAAGTGAATTTACTCCTGGTGCTATCCAGGAAACTTTGAACAAATTACTTGAAACCACTGGCGAAAAGCCAATGGTGTTATTTAGCTTGATCCGTATCTACACAACTTGGGCGCCTTTTAGCCCCCAGCTAAATGAGACCCTGGCTTTACTCGGCCGAGACAAAGTCTTGCAACGCCTTAGCTAAAGCCCGTTCCCTTACAGTGGTTGACTTTTGTTAATTGGGGTATAATATGCTTATGCTTCCACAAACATCAAAACACTGGGACAAAATTCACAAATTCTTACGCGACTACAAAGGCATAAAATACTTTTTTATAGCCTTGGCAATTATCATAATTACCGGCGCAACGGTGTGGGCAATTTTGCATAACGCTCCTACGTATCCACCCGGCAGTAATTCCATAAATGCAAAACCTAAGCCAAAGCTATATTATTCCCCGTTAACTGGTGAGCAGGTGAAAAATCAGGCTGCTACTCAGCAAGCAGTCACAGCAATCATGATTGAGAACAGCCCTGATGCTAGGCCACAATCTGGGCTTAAGAAAGCAGGTGTAGTTTTTGAAGCTATAGCCGAAGGTGGAATTACGCGCTTTTTAGCACTTTACCAACAAGCAAAGCCACAACTCATTGGACCAGTACGTAGCGTGCGGCCTTACTATGTTTCTTGGCTAGCACCTTTTCAAGCTAGCGTAGCCCACGTTGGCGGAAGCTATAATGCCCTTAAAACTGTGCGCAACGGCCATTACAGAGATATAGATGAATTCTTTAATCCGCAAGCTTATTGGCGATCTACCGACCGCTGGGCACCTCATAATGTATATACCAGTTTTGCCAAGCTGGGCCAGCTAAATAAATCTAAAGGTTATAAAACCTCGCACTTTAAAGGTTTTGTTCGCGTAAAGCCAGATGATAAAAAATCAGTAAACGCTGAGAAAAAAGTTGAGAAAACCGCTGCCAAAGCAAATCACATTGATATAAGCATTTCTAGCGCGGAATATAACGTCCACTATAACTACAGTAAATCCGGCAAAGCTTATGTGCGTTATGAGGGCGGAGTACCTCACGTAGACCGCGAAAAAGGCCAAATTACTCCTAAGGTTGTAATTGCCATAAAAGTGCCTACCAAGATAGCCTGGGAAGATGGCTATCGGGAGCAAATGACAACCATTGGCCGCGGCCAAGCTTATATATTCCAACACGGCATAGTAAGAAAAGCTACCTGGAGTAAAAAGAGCCAATTTGCCCAGATACGCTTCCTAGATAGCGATGGTAAAGATATCCCATTGCTGCCAGGCCAAACTTGGATAACCGCCATACCAATCGACCAGAGGGTTACATGGAACAAGTAGCAAGTCATAAAAGATTGCTAGCCACAACAGGATATATTTTACTAGCACAGACAGTTATAGTCGCAATGACCGTGTTATGGGCTAGGCTTTTATTGCCAGCATTATCTGCGGGACTATCTACTAATTTTTGGTTTGCCTGGATTGCGCCTTTGGCATTTTTAGAAATAGGGAGCAGCTATTTGTTAGCTCAAATGATTCAAAAAAACCAGCCAAAACCAGAGCCAGCTAAACCAGAGCCTAACATTCAGAAAAAGCCGGTTGATAAAACGGCTTTTTATACGACTCTGCTAGATTACGTACCCGGCGGCGTCATAATTCTAAACAATAAAAGGGAAGTGGTTTATGCCAACGAACAGGCGCCAACTCGAATAACGCCCAAGGGCAATCGAGAAATTGACCTTTCTTTTTCAGCCACCCAGCTTGACGCCTGGTTGACTGAATGCGAAAACAACAAAGTAAGCGCTGAAGTAACCTGGACGCGTCTTCGCAACCGCTTTGCGGACGATGAAAAGAAGTTACGTTTTTACGACGTAATAGCCTCTTACCATAAAGATGGCAGAGACGGAGTTGAAACTATTTTGCTCACAATTGAGCGAACGAAAGCTTATTCGCTCGACGAAGAAGACCTGGATTTTATAGCCTTGGCAGCCCACGAGCTTCGCGGGCCTATCACCGTGATACGCGGCTATCTGAAAGTCCTGGCAAAAGAACTGCACAGCAAGCTTAATGTTGATGAACTGGCACTTTTAAATCGTCTTAGCGTTTCGGCCAACCGGCTGGGAACTTACATCAACAACACTATGAACGCGTCGCGTTATGACAGGCGACATTTAAAACTTTACTTACAAGAATACAACTTAAGCGATATCTATCGAAATATTGAAGACGACCTGCAGTTAAGAGCCAAAACGCAGAACCGTAACTTAGCGGCCAATATACCCAAAGATCTGCCGACCATAGCCGCAGACCGCAACACACTACAAGAAGTCATCACAAACTTAGTAGACAATGCCATTAAATACAGCAACGAAAGTGGCTTGATTACACTGGGAGCAAAAGCTGATGGTAAATTTGTCGAGGTCTGGGTAAAAGACGATGGTATAGGAATTCCCAGCTCCGTCATTGACCATATTTTCGATAAGTTTTACCGTTCGTTTCGCTCGCGCGAGAGTACGGCTGGCACAGGCCTAGGGCTTTACCTTTCTAAAGCAATTATTGAGTCACACGGCGGTGTTATGAACGTTATCAGCCAGGAAGGACACGGCTCGACATTTAGTTTCACGGTGCCAATTTATGCAACGGTTGCCGAAAAGCTTAAAGCCAGCGATAATAGCAATGAAGGAATTATTGAAGATTCTAGCAGTTGGATAAAAAATCATGGCAGAGTCCGGGGATAAAAATGGCTAAAATACACACAATTTTATGCATAGAAGATGACCGTTTTATAGGCGAAATGTACGTGCGCAGTTTGCGCCAGGCCGGCTACGAAGTCGACTGGGTAGTAAGCGGCAAAGATGGCTTAGCCGTCGCTAAAAGCAAGACCTACGATTTAATTTTGCTCGACGTCATGCTGCCAGAAGAGAAGGGCGGAGATATATTGGCAGATTTGCGAGGCAAAAAAGATCTTATCCCTAACACAAAAATTTTGGTTATGACAAACTTCGACCTAGACGACAAAGAACGAATCAGCCTGCAAAAACAAGTTGATGGCTACCTCACGAAAGCCGACATTACACCCGGCCATTTGCTGGATATTATCGCCGACTTAAGCAAAGACGACAGCTAGACAGAGGTGAAGTAGTTTGCTACATTAGTTCGTGCTAGCTAAAAGCTTTCGGCCCCTTCGTCTAGTGGTCCAGGATATCTGGTTCTCATCCAGAAGATCGCGGGTTCGAATCCCGCAGGGGTCACCAGAAAATAAATTGCCACCTTCAGGTGGTTGTTTATTTTCTGGTAATTCTCTTCAGAGAATCGAAACCGCGAAGCGGGTACGGTGGAGCGAGGACGCGCACAGGAATTTATTCCGAGCACGCCGCAGCGGAAGAGGGCGTAGCCCGCTATCCCGAAGTTTAGGGTATTTTATTATAAAATACTTGCATGGTTACATTACAGGATATTAAGTTTGCCCAGAAAAGAATAAGCCCTTATGTGCATAAGACACCAATTATTACAAGCCGCTCAATAGATAGGTATTTAGATAAAGCTGTATATTTTAAATCCGAACACTTACAAAAAACTGGTAGCTTTAAAGCTCGCGGTGCTTTGAACGCTGCCCTGCAAGCAGGTGATGTAAAGGGCTTTATTGCGGTATCTTCAGGCAATCACGCACAGGCCGTAGCTTATGCAGCACAAATAATTAAAACTAAGGCTTTGGTTATTATGCCTCAAGATAGTTCATCTCTTAAAATCAATGCCGCTAAGTCATATGGGGCAGAAGTTTTCACAAACGGCGTAACAGTCGAGAATAGAGAACGAGTCTTAGAAGACATGATTGAAAAAACAGGCTATCACCTTATTCATCCTTTTAACGATGAGCGAGTAATCGCCGGGCAAGGAACGCAGGCGCTCGAATTACTAGAGCAAGTAAAAAATTTCGACGCAGTGTTAGCTGCTGTTGGTGGGGGAGGGCTATTAAGCGGCATCGCCACGGCAATAAAAAATATTAAGCCTAATATTGAAGTAATCGGAGTAGAGCCAGAATTAGCCAACGATGCTCAGCAGAGCCTGGAAGCTGGAAAAATAATCACCCTAAAAGAAGCTCCGAATACAGTTGCTGATGCCGTGAGAGCAATGAAAGTTGGCAACAAAACATTCTCTCATATTCAAAAATACGCTGACCGTATACTCACAGTACCTGATGAGACTATAATCGAAGCTCATAAATTACTGATGCAAAGAACCAAGCAAGTAGTTGAGCCTACAGCAGCTTTGGCTTTCGCCCCGCTGTTAATGGACTATGACTTGCCAAGTAAGGTTGCTGTAATTCTGTCTGGCGGTAACTGGCTGCCAGATATTTAGACGTTTTACAAAAACTAATCTAAAAACTTACTATAATCTACGAAGTTCTTGTGATAGTGGTGATTTTTTTGGCCGCCCGTAATTTTGTATCCTAGAGATTCGTATAGATACTTAGCATCCCAATCTTCACCAGTTTGTAAAAACATTTTATGTGAACCTTCTTGTTTAGCAATTTCTTCAGCCTTTAGCATTAGTTGCTTGCCAATGCCTTTTCCTTGAAGATTGTGCGCAACTAGAATGTCTTTAACTTCAGCTACACCGTGCCTAACCACCAAATATAGCACCCCTACAATTTGATTGTCCTCCATAGCCCTAAGATAATAAGTAGAGCTATCATTCCAATCAACATCATGCCCGTAGTGGGCCTTGTCAGCAATTTTCCATTCTTTTTTAGTAAAGGCTTTAATCGCGTCGTCAGTTGCATTTGTAACATTAATTTTCATAGTCTCCATAATATCAGCTTTACCAAAAATAATTCACTTCCTGCATATTATTCCGCCAGCCCTTGTCTCTCACGCTAATATTCGTCATAATAAACATTAATGTTTTAAGGGGGGCGTACTATTAAGCCAATCGCTACTATCTCACCATTTTGGTATCGGCGCGTTTGTGAAATTGCGCTGGTTGTCGCTTCTATCATCGTTGGCCTTTATGTTGTTGGCTGGCTTCATAGTGACAGCTTGGCTAATACGAAACTACTGATTCCGCTGCATGTAGCCATCATGGCTATCATTACTGCGTGCGCCAGTTTGATAGCTTACATTTGGGCACCGCAAAAATATATTCATTTCATTGCGCTTGGCGTATTTTACTTTTTAGTAGCAACCAGCGGAGCACTCTTAATTAGCACTGGCTTAATTGATTCGCCATTCATTGTGCTTTGGATGTTCCTAGGAGTATTTGCCGGGCTGTTTGGCACTTACGGATTACTGCCGCTAATCTTGGTGGTAAACGGCTATTTGCTGGTAGATTTTTTTGTGTTCAAAGATTTGAGCACGTCTAGCGACTTTATTATATTTGGCTTAGCTTATGAGCTGCCGCTAATCGTAAGCTATTTAGTATGGCATCAAAAAACAGTTCGTGAAGTTAGCGGAGATAGAGCTTATAGTGCTCTTGCAAAAGAGCTTAGCCAGGTTGCTAACAAGTCTGAAATAGTAATTAATGCCATTGGCGACGGCGTGATCGCAGTAGACAACACTGGAATCATCCAGCTTATCAACCCGGCAGCGCAAACTATCATTGGCTGGGGCAAACAAGATGCAATTAAGCTAGACTACCGCTCGATTTTAAAGTTGCTTGATAAGACTGGTAAACAGGTTAATGAGACAACTGACCCTGTGCAACAAGTGCTTCATACTAACCAAACCGTAGTTACGAATGATCTTACGTTAGTTACAAATTCGGGCAAAAAAATTCTGGTATCAGTGCTAGTTTCACCAGTAGGGCAAAGTAGTGCCGGCGCGATTATAGTGTTTAGAGACATTACAAAACAAAAACAAGAAGAGCAGCAGCAAGCTGAGTTTATTTCTACCGCTAGCCACGAAATGCGCACACCCGTAGCGGCTATCGAAGGATATTTGGGTCTGGCACTAAACCCTGAAACGGCTACGATTGACGACAAAGCACGAAATTATCTGCAAAAAGCCCATGAGTCAGCCCAACACCTGGGCAGGCTTTTCCAAGATTTGTTAGACGTAACACGTCTTGAAGATGGACGATTAAAAAACAATCCGAAAGTCATAGATGTAGTTGCTTTTGCCGAAGATGTAATAAACGGCCTAAACGAAACCGCCAAAGCCAAGGGGCTAATTCTTCTATTTAAACCAAAGTCAGGTAAAAGCAACATAGGACTGGCAAGGCGTTTAAATCCGGTATTTTATGTTAACGCTGACGCCGACCACTTGCGCGAAGTTCTCTCTAACTTAGTTGAAAATGCCGTGAAATACACTAAGCAAGGCGACGTGACTGTAGATGTTACTGGTGATAACGACCAGGTGACTGTCAGCGTGAAAGACACTGGCATTGGCATTCCGCCAGAGGATGTAAGCCATCTTTTCCAAAAATTTTACCGTGTAGACAATAGTGACACGCGCGAGATCGGCGGCACAGGCTTAGGCTTGTATCTATGTAGAAGATTAGTAGAAGCTATGAACGGACGCATTTGGGTCAAAAGCGAACTAGGCAGGGGGAGTACTTTCTTCGTTTCACTAGCCCGACTCAGCCACGAAGAAGCAACTGCGAGAATTGAACAGTCCACAAATACGCTTGTTGCAAACCCGCCGCAAACGCAAGCCGCTGCGCCCCAAAATCCTCAAACTCCACCCCCCACAAATCCACAAAAACCATAAGGGCTATAGCATTTTTTTTAACAACGTCATACAATAGTAAGCGATATGACGAAGATTATGCTTGTCGAAGATGACAAGAGTCTACGCGAAATATATGGCGTAAGACTGTTGGCCGAAGGTTATGACATCGTATCAGCTGGCGATGGTGAGGAAGCTCTCGCTATGGCCATAAAAGACAGGCCTCAGTTAATTATCAGCGATGTAATGATGCCAAAAATCAGCGGCTTTGACATGCTTGATATTTTGCGATCAACCACCGAAACCAAAAACATCAAAGTGATAATGATGACCGCCTTAAGCTCAGAAGAACAAAGAGCCAGAGGCGAGCAGCTAGGCGCAGACCGCTACTTAGTAAAATCCCAAATTGGTATCGAAGATGTAGTCCGCTCTGTACATGAAGTATTAGGCGATAGCCCAGTCGGCAAAAAAAAACCCGCTGCTCCTGCAGGTAGTGCTCCTAGCAGTCCTGCTAAAGCGCCTTTTTCCAGTCCGCAGCCAACCGCTCCTGCTAATGCACCGGTGCCTCCACCGCCACCAGCACCTTCAGAGCCTAGCAAAACATCTAGCTCAAGCTCTTCTGGCAACACCAATACTAGCTCTATTCCGCAGCCAACAGCACCTTTTTCTTCACCGCGCCCGGCTTCTTTAGGCGAGCGGGTTATTCAGCCGCTTCCTGACAACCCACGTAAACAAATAAACATAAACGAGCTACTAGACAGAGAGCTGAGCCAAGATAGGCCATCTTTATCGCCAACGCCTCCACCGCAGGCTCCAACACCACCTCCGCCACCTGCGCCTCCAGAGCCTCCTTCAAACCCAGTGCCTGAGCCAACAGACCCTGCTGTAGATGATTCACCACAGGAACCCCAAGCGCCCCCTGCGCCAGAACCACCAGCCCCACAATCACCTCCGCCACCACCGCAGGCTCCGCCAAACCCACAAGCACAGTAAATTGCTCTATACTTAACTCATGAGTAAAAATACCGAGTCTATGCGGTTAAATAAGCATTTGGCTTTGCATTTAGGGATTAGTAGACGTGAAGCCGATGAATTGATAGCGAGCGGAAAAGTTAAAGTAGACGACCAAGTAGCTAGTTTAGGCCAGCAAGTTTTGCCAAGGCAAAATATTACAATTAATAATCAGCCGGTTAAAAAATCTGTTTCTAAAAAATATATAGCGCTAAATAAACCTGTAGGTTATGTGTGTTCGCGGCGCAGGCAAGGTGAAACTCCTACGATTTACGAGCTCTTACCAGACTCTATGCAAAACTTAAAAACCGTTGGCCGGCTAGACAAAGATAGCTCCGGAATTATCATTCTTACTAATGACGGAGATTTTGCCCACCAAATGACGCACCCGAAATTTGGCAAAGAAAAAGTTTATGAAGTTCGGCTTGATAAAAATCTAGCTACCCAAGACAAAGAAGCAATAGAGAAGGGAATTAATCTAGAGGACGGCCCAAGTAAACTTTTAGTAAAAGAATTTTCGGACAAAAAGTACCTTATAAAAATGCACGAAGGCCGCAACCGCCAAATCCGCCGGACATTTGCAGCGCTAGGCTATAAAGTAACCAAACTTCACCGCATAAAGTTTGGTAAGTTTGAAATAAAAAATAACTTGCCACCAGGCAAGTTTGAAGAAGTTTCAATTTAAACGACAAGCAGACAAGTCGATAAGCCATACAATGTAGTGCAGGCTGCCAAATATTTGACAGCCTGCACACCACGCTTGCCTATACCTATGGCGTCGTGTATTCTACCATCCAGTTCAACGGCCAGAATACAATCATGAAAGGGAGCCAGATGTAAGCGCTCTTTGGTTCTCTGCTGTGATACTTCAAAAGTTTCTTTGCCAAATTCGGTATTGACCAAGCCTGAGGCAAGATACCTAGAGCCATACCTACCCACACATACCACGGCCGAAGAGGGTTTAGCCATATGATTATCACAGGCCACACCATAATCACAGTGAAGGTCGTAAAGAGAAGGATGACAAAGGTAATGGGATTAACGAGCAAACTAAATCTTTCTCTAAGTATTATATACTTGGCTTCTACCCAAAAAATAACACAGAAGAGAGAGAAAATGCCCACAAGCCATACCACGGTCAGTGCAACAATCCAATACCAATCCATTACGGCTCCTATTCCGTAGGTTATGACCTACGCTTGTTTGTCTGCTTGTCAGGGTACTTCGAAGAATGTATTTTACATCAACGAAACTTTATTAACTTTAACATAATATGTGCATTTTTGCAAAATATTATTCACTTTCGTCCTTTTGGACTCATCAGCGCAAATACACATTTGCGGAGCGAAAAATGGCAAGCAGGTAGTGTAATAAAAGAAAATAACACACCGGTGGGCGTGGTAGCCTAACTAGAACTACCACGCCCACTCTATAAGGTGCTGGAGAAGCCTTTCATACGGACGGTCGCGGATGACCAAGACGATGTTCTATACAAGCAAGAACTTGCGGTTCCGCATAGCTCCAAAAGCGAGCATCTTCAAGCCTCACCATCACGCCATTCCAGCCAAGGTCGATTTCTCGCACCTCGTGAACTTTGAAAATGTCTTCCACCAGTTGGGCAGCCGACTCATCAAATCTGGCAAGCTCTTGGCATTTTTGAACCACAAGGGCTCGAGTCACACCGTAGAAAGCGAAAGTGCTCAGAGGGGACTTGGTTATGAACTTGCGAAACGCTCCGGAAGCGCTGCTATTAACAACACCAACCCTGATCATTGTTTTCTCCTCACCAGAATAATCATATCCTGATTCGTGGTTATTCTTTATTCACTACACAAGATGGGATAAAGATCTACTAATTTATAGGGCCATAACCCATCTTGTACACATTCTGCTTGTCAAAGTGCTTCGGAGACATCTCTATCTCGACGAAACAGTAATATAATAGCATAGATTATAAAAAATGTCAATAATACACCAGCATAATCACCGGAAGTATTATTTATGGTATAGATTGACTTAATTCCACCCAAAGCTTAATATTCTTACAGTTTCCTCACTTTACGAAAGAGGTGAAAGTATTTTGCGTATAGCTCGCATCGCTACCATAATCATACTACTTATGGTAGCTGTCACTACTGCCGGCTGCGGCCTTGGGGTTGAAGTAAATTCAGAAAACTCCCAAGTAGCAGCTGCCAAAGAAGCTCAGAAGCAGGTTATCGAATCTGCGCTCAAGTTTTGCGGAGCAAAAAAGGAAGTCGAGAAAGCTAAGGCCAACTACCTTCAGGCTACCTTGGAATACAGGCAAGCCTACTCAGCCCTCGAAGCTGAAAAGCAGCACGAAGTAGCCAAACCTAGCGCAGTTATCAAAACCAGCAGGCAAATATGCCCTCGCACCCAAAACGCTTTTAGCGAAAAAGCTAAAAATACTGGAGGTGGGTAGTGAAGAAACAGGCCGCTTTGCGGGGTTAGACTACATGGTCTAGCTCCGTGAAGCGGCTAATTTACTGGCATCTTTAATATAAAAACAAAGTAAAAATAAAAAGAACAATCCATCCAAATAAAAGGGTGCTGCAGGCGGCGGGGAGAGCCGTTAGGCTCGAAACCCCGCCGCCCAGCCACTGGAAGCTAGCTACTCGAGTCGGTGTCGATCATAGCCCCTTTGATCGCGTTCTCGATGTCGTTTACTGGCACCGCCCGGCTGAATACCACGCTCAACATGTACGGCTTGACCGTAACCGATTCCACACCTTCAAGGTCACCCTTGAATAGGGCGTCCAGAACGTTCTTGAGGAGCTGACTGTTAAGCTGCCAGATTGTAGTTTCTGGGATCGGTGGCGTAGACAGAGAAATTCTTTTTCCAGCGGTGAAGTCGCGTGTCGAAATCTACTTCTAGCAAGCCAGAACCCGGCTCATAGAAGAACTTCGCCCACACGCCGTTGTGTAGAGAGCTCGACACATGCACAAACTTGTCAGCCATGCTGACTCCTTGGATTGGGTGATTGGATGGATTGTTTATGTGCGACCTAAGTATTTCTAGGTTGCATATTTAAATATTAGCATAATTTTGTCCTTTCGTCAATACTGCTTATCTGTTATAATGATTTAAATGAGCAAAAAATTACCTACGGTTGCAATTATTGGCCAGGCGAATGTTGGCAAAAGTTCGCTGTTTAATCGGCTTATGCGTTCGAAAGAGGCGATCGTGGCCAGAGAAGCCGGCACAACCCGCGATAGCGTAGTGCGTAAAGTCAGCTATAAAGACAGAAGCTTTTGGCTGGTTGACACGGCTGGGCTTAAAGACCCAAACGACGAATTTGAAGCCAGTATTCAAGACCAGATCAACGAAGCAGCAGACGCGGCTGACGTGATTTTAGTAGTGGTTGATAGCACTAAATATATAGGCGACGAAGACCGACTAATTGCCAAGCGCGCTTTGAAAAGTAAAAAGCCGGTTATATTAATAGCTAACAAGACCGACCTAAAAAATAGTTTGCCTAGCACCGATTTCCAAAGGCTAGGCATTAAGCCTATAGTTCGCACTAGCGCCGAGCATGGCGAAGGTATAAAAAGTGTTTTAGAACTGATAACTGATGAAATTCCTCCGCTCAAAGATAGAGAAGAATCAGACATTCTGCGCTTAGCATTAATCGGCCGCCCAAATGCTGGAAAGAGCCAACTTTTTAATGCTCTGGCAGGCAAACAGCAAGCGCTTGTCGCAAGTCGCGCCGGAACAACAAGAGACGTGAACCGAGTAAGCATTCGTTATGAAAAACAGGCTATTGAAATATTAGACACCGCAGGCGTACGCCGCAGCGGCAAAATAGAGGTAGGAATTGAAAAATTCAGCGTATTAAGAACGCTGCAAGCTATTGAAGAATCAGACATCTGCTTGCTGCTCATGGACGTTAATGAACTCAACACCCAGCTAGACCAAAAACTGGCTGGCATGATAAAAGAAGCGGGTAAGGGGCTGATAATCGTGGTTAGCAAATGGGACAGCGTTCAAGGAAAAGATGCCTATACGCGCGACGCGCTAGCGCCTCAAATCGCAAGTGAGTTTAATTTTGTGCCATGGGCACCACTGATTTTTACCAGTGCGGTTACCGGGCAAAATGTAACAAAAATCTTTGAACTGTCTTTAAAAATACATAAAAGACGGCAGCAAGAGTTAAAAACTTCAGCTTTAAACAAAATACTGCAAAGCGTAACTTCAAAGCATCCGCCAGCGGGCTTGAAAAATACTTTACCCAAACTCAGATATATGGTGCAAACAGATATAAATCCGCCCTGGTTTGTGATTTATGGCAGTAACTTGAAACTTTTACATTGGAGTTACAAGCGTTATTTGGAACGCAATCTGCGCGAAAATTATGACTTTAGCGGAACGCCTGTTATGTTCAGTTTTCGAGATGAGAAACAAATGAAAAAATGGGCCGCACGGCCATAGCCCCAGAACTTTCTGGCTCTGGGAACTATGGCGTGCAAACCCGCTACGGACCTTCTTTGTCGGGGTAGTGGTGGTAGATGTGCTGTTCACTCGATTTTTTGTTGTGGCGTTTTTTACGACGCCGACGCCACCGCTGAACAGTAATTACCAAGACCACAAGCAGTACCGCTATTGCAATACCGCCTAAGTTACTCTTTCGGAAGAAAGCCTGTACGATGGCAATCCCGAGGCCGAGGATGATGAGTTTCATGATCCATTTAGCCAACCAGGGTTTTACTGCCTGGTGGGCTAGTACAACCACCAGCATTAGAACCGCTGGCACTGCCCACGAAAAGTCAAAGCCCATTTTTTAACCTCCTCCCAAGGATCAAGCCCCGTTTAAACACAGAGCGAAATATTTGCATGACAGCCTTGCTGCGCTTGGGCTTACCTGAGCTACCTTCAGCTTCCATCTTGCGAAACCGTTTCTGGTCGCGCTTGTGAGAGAACTTGAGGTAGACAAGCCAGACGCCAAGTACTGCAAGCAAGGGCAAAGTGTAGAAGTTTCCGGAAAGATTGGTCAAAAATTCCCACGCCAGCGTGACCACTTCCACCAGAACCGTGAGTATAAGAAATTCGAGAATTTCCACTACCCACTTGAAAAGGTGAGGGGCCAGCCAGTTGAACAACCATTCCGCTATGGAGATAAGCCATTGCCACGGCCAGGTGCGAATAACGAATATCCCCACCAAAGCTGCGGCTACAGCCACGCCACTCTGCCACAGGGCAGCCAAGCTACGACGGTTTTGCCAAGCTTCGTACAAGCCGGCCACCGTCAGCCCTGCCAAGGAAAGTCCCAGCAAAGTTTTCTAGAAGCCAGCTAAGCATCATAATCCCTTGATCGAAGTTTACGTAACAACAACTAATCGCTGTTATGTTCTATATTATATCACACTATGCTTAAATATGCAATTCTAGGTTATACTTATGACATGTATCTTATCGTTGGACTAGGAAATATAGGAGATAAATTCACAGGCACCAGGCATAATCTAGGTTTTCAGGTCGTGGATTATTTAGCCAACAAGTACGGTGGAGCTTGGCAAGATAAATCTAAACTACACGGCCAATTAGCGCAAGTGCAGATAAACGAAGAGTCTGTAATATTACTCAAGCCAACCACTTTTTATAACGAATCCGGCCTCAGTGCGCGGGCAGTTCAAAATTTTTATAAAATCTCTAACCAAAACACGCTGGCAATTCATGACGAACTGGCTTTACCGTTTAAAACAGTACGCAGCCGGCTTGACGGATCTGACGCCGGAAATAACGGCGTTAAAAGCTTAAACAGCCACCTGGGCGTAGATTACGCACGTATTAGGGTAGGGATTAGCAATGAACTTAAAGATAAAGTTGATGATACGGATTTTGTGCTTGGCAAATTCTCTAAAGACGAGCAATCTAAAATACCAGAAATAAATGAAAAAATAGAACGCTTGGTGCAAAAATTTATAAAAGGCGAATTCGCGCCCGATAGCCATAAATTGTAAACATCAAAAAAGCGCCTGAGCAAGGGTGGGCATCGCTCAAGCGCTATTTTGCCCTTCAACCCACCGTTAGGCCCGGAAACGTCCGGAGCGTGACCCACCTCACAATTCAAGAGCTCCGCCGGTTAAAGGGGTTAGTCTGCACGCCAGAGCCATAATGCTAAAAAAGTGGAGGGTAAAAAACTTTTTTCGCGACACTTGCGTGCATTCTAACTAAACAGTTAGAATAGGGTATAAGGTGCGTTTGGTTATAAAAATAACCAACCGATTGCCATATTAGCATTCTTTTTTTATATTGTCAATACTTTTTGAAATAAATACATATGAAAATCAACAGTAACTCTCCAGATGAGCATAATTTCACCCAGATTACAGCTTCTATTGCTAAGCCGCCAAAAAGGTTATACTTTATTGGAAAACTGCCAGAAACCTCTGTTATTTCAGTGGCAATAGTAGGAACTCGCAAACCTACGGCGTATGGCAAAGAAGTGGCTCACCAGCTAGCGTTTGAGCTAGCCAAGCAGGGAATATTAATTATTAGCGGCCTAGCTTTGGGTATTGATAGCATAGCCCACAAAGGCGCGCTTGAAGCAGGCCAGCCTACAATCGCAGTGCTGGCTAATGGAGTAGACAAGCCCTATCCGGCCAGCCACACCCAACTAGCCAAACAAATAGTTAATTCTGGCGGAGCTTTGATAAGCGAATACAAGCCCGGCACGCCGCCTTTGCCGCATCAATTTTTAGCCCGCAATCGCATTGTGAGCGGATTAAGCCAAGCGGTAATTGTGGTAGAAGCTGCCAAACGCAGCGGCACTCTTAGCACAGTCAGCCATGCCCTAGACCAGGGCAAAGAAGTTTTTGCGGTACCTGGCAACATAACCAGTCCGCTAAGCGTCGGCTGCAATATGCTAATAAAACAAGGAGCTACTCCTATAAATAGTAGTCAGGACGTGCTAGATGTTATTGCGCCTAGCAAAAGTCAATCTAGCCAATCTCAGATGCCACTAGGTGATACGCCGCCAGAACAGAGTATTTTAGAGCTTTTGCAGGAAGGAGTTCGTGACGGCGAAATTTTGCTGATTAAAAGCAAGCTTGAAGCTAAGGACTTTAATCAAACCCTCAGCATGCTAGAAATAAAAGGCCAGGTGAGGGCTTTAGGTGGTAACCAATGGAGCTTACGCTAGTATGTTGACCTACGCTGATTAAAATTATATAGTTAAAAAATACTTCGAGAGACGATTTCGGAGATTGTACATCGGCACTAAAAGTGCCTCAACAAAGGAGAGCTATGGCCGAGATGACGGCTCCAGCGCCAGACAACATCGGGGGAGTAAAGAGCTTGAAGTTCAGCTCACTCAAGCCCGGCGATACCGTCACCGTGGTGACGGAGAACAGCACCTACTGGTTCACTCTCACCGCCGGAAAAACCTATCGTCGCGCAAGTCGGTGGATCACCGGAGTTAGCGTCGTGACCAACAGCCGCAACTTCGGTCAGTTCACTCGCAGTCCCCACGAAACTGACGTGCTCAATTTCATCAAAACGGGGAAGCCAGTCCTCTTCCAGGACGGCGGCGGCACTTCCAACATCAAGGAAATCCTCGTCAACGGAAAGGCGCTATAAGCCTTTTCTTCAAGCCCCTGGGCGGCCAAAGCCGCCTGGGGGTAAATAATTTTCACACGGCTCTTCGGAGTCTTTTTACTTTCAGCAAATTTTGACAACAAAACGATTTATCAATATAATAATCAACTAACTTCGGGGAGGCTAGAACTTCTGAAGTACCTTGCAATACTGTCTACAGAAAAAGGGGTCGACATGCGCTCGAAGAAATGGATACTTATTCTGCCGCTGTCAATTCTCGCAATAGTCATCGTGGGTTGCGCCGGTGAAGAAGTAACCATCAATGACACGTACGCGATCACCGTCTGCCAAAAAACTGACAACGCAGTTGTGTCAGCTGAAGGCATCGAATACGAAACTGGGCCAGAATGCCATCAACGGAAAGATCCTCAAACGAGGAAAAGTGTTCGAAGTTTTCACGACTCACTTCATACTCGATGAAGCTAAGGACAAATACGTCATTAATCGGGTGATCAAAGAAGTCAGAGATACGCCCGAACCCTGTCCTTAGCCTCACTTAGCAAAACTGGTGCGTGAGAGAAGACCGCGCACCAGTCCAGGGCCTGTAGATGTATTGCCTCATGCCGTCCATAGCTGGACGGCTCTTTTTTATTAATTTTACCCTTGCACTAAAGCATAGCTTATGTTTATATCGAACGTGACTCATGAGTAAATCTAATTTAGTTATCGTTGAAAGCCCTGCAAAAGCCAAGACTATTGAAAAATATCTTGGCAAAGATTTTATTGTCAAAAGTAGCATCGGGCACATTCGCGGACTACCGAGTAAAAACGGTAGTATTGACGTTAAAAATAATTTTAAACCGGTGTTTGAAGTTCCTGCTGATAAGAAGAAGGTGGTAGCCGAGCTTAAAAAAGCTGCAAAGGCTGCAAAAACAGTATGGCTAGCTGCTGACCCCGACCGCGAAGGCGAGGCAATTGCCTGGCACCTGCAAGAAACCCTCGGTTTAGACCCAAAAAATACTCGCCGTATTATATATAGGGAAATCACCAAAAAAGCTGTGGATAAAGCCATAGAAAATCCAGGAAAAATCGACCAAGCTTTAGTTGAAGCCCAGCAGGCCCGCCAAGCCTTAGATTATTTAGTAGGTTTTGAGCTGAGCCCGGTTTTATGGCGAAAAGTCGCTCCTAAATTAAGTGCCGGCCGCGTTCAAAGCGTAGCTGTTCGGTTAATCGTAGAGCGCGAGCGTGAGCTAGAGGCATTTAAACCAGAATCTACGTTTAAAATAGAAGCTGTTTTTACTCTAGAAGATGGCACAGAAATAACTGCAGAATCTGCAGAAAAATTTAAAGCTAGCACAGAAATTAAGAAAATATTTGCGGAATACGCTAAAAGCGATTTTAGTGTAGCTGATATCGCAAAAAAACCTGGCACTCGCAACCCAAGCGCGCCTTTTACTACAAGTACTTTACAGCAAGAGGCTAGTAATAAACTTGGCTACAGCCCTCGTACCACCATGAGCCTAGCACAGCGCTTATATGAAGCTGGCCACATAACATACATGCGTACAGACTCGCTTAATATTAATAATGACGCCCTGGGGGCAATGACAAATTACATTAAAAGTGAATACGGTGAAAACTATCACCAATTCCGTACCTATAAGTCAAAGTCGGCTGGCGCCCAAGAGGCGCACGAAGCAGTACGCCCTACAAATATTACTAAGCCCAAACTAGGCGCTGATGAACAGCAACAAAAGCTATATAACTTAATCTGGCGCCGTACTCTTGCTAGCCAAATGGCGCCAGCTAAGCTGGAGAGGACTACTATTACTATAAAAGCCAGCCAGTCCACCCAACAGCTTGAAGCCAAGGGTGAAATTGTAACATTTGACGGTTTTTTGAAAGTTTACGGCAAAACCGGCGAAGACAAGCTTTTGCCTGACATAAAAGTAGGCGAAGCTCTTAAGTTGAAAACGGCTAACGCTACAGA
Source organism: uncultured Candidatus Saccharibacteria bacterium (assembly GCA_963717595.1). Classification (GTDB taxonomy): domain Bacteria; phylum Patescibacteriota; class Saccharimonadia; order Saccharimonadales; family Saccharimonadaceae; genus CAVQWH01. The sequence goes on from CAVQWH010000001.1 coordinate 59,499, forward strand.
AAACTTGAGCCGTGGACCAGCTCGTTACACCGAAGCAAGTCTGGTGAAAAAACTAGAAGAAATGGGAATCGGCCGGCCAAGTACATACGCGCCTACTATTAGTACTATCCAGGTACGTGGTTACGTTGAACGAGGCGACGTAGAGGGTGAAGATAAAAACATCACCGTTATTGAGCTAGAAAATGGCAACGTAAACGAAAAACAAGAAACTATTAAATATGGAAAAGATAGCAATAAGCTTATTCCAACAGATACAGGCAAAGTAGTAACCGATTTCTTGGTAAAACAGTTTGAAGAAGTCATGGAATATGATTTTACCAAAGAGGTAGAAGATGAGCTAGATGACATTGCTGACGGCAAGAAAAAACGCGTAGAAGTGCTGGAGCATTTCTATAAACCATTCCACAAGCTAGTGGAAGCAAGTGCTAACGTATCAAGAGCAGAAGCAACTCAAAGCCGAGAGCTTGGTAAAGATCCTAAAACTGGCCGACCAGTCATTGCGCGCTATGGCCGATATGGAGTTATGTTACAGAGAGGCGAGGCTGGAGATGAAGATAAAAAACCAGATTTCGCACCAATGCCAGAAGGCGCCACCCTTGATACCGTAACCCTCAATCAGGCGCTAGAAATGTTTAAATTACCGCGCACGGTAGGAAAAACTGAAGACGGCAAAGAAATTAAAGCTAACATTGGGCGTTTTGGGCCTTATATAGTAGTTGATGGCATATTTGTCTCTATAAAACCGCTAGATCCTATGAGCATTACTTTAGATGAAGCGCGTTCTTTGTATGCTGAAAAACTTAAAAAAGAGGCCGAGAAGAATATAGCCGACTTTGGCGGCGGCATAAAAGTTCTAAATGGGCGTTTTGGGCCTTACGTAACAGATGGCAAGAAAAACGCCAAAATACCTAAAGACACCGATCCTAAAACAATTACTGAGGCGAAAGCTAAAAAAATGTTACAAGAAGCCCCGGCTAAAAAAGGACGGTGGCAAAGGAAAAAGTAAACTATTTAAAGCATAAACCCTTTAATTAACAAGATTTCCACAACAGAGTTTACAAATTAAGTCTACTTCATGCTATAATTAGTATTAATATTGTATAAAACGATTGACATTATAAATCATTTGTTTTATTATGATAGAAGCAAAAGATAATAAATCAAGCAGGTGGGCACTGTACTACAAATAAAGAGGAAGAAAGTATGAGCACTGGTGACAACCCCGAAACAGCCCTGAATCTAAAAAATCCCGTAGAGGAGATTCTTAAGGGAATTGAAAGAGAGCGCGAACGAGAGATTATCGCTCGACGCTTTGGTCTATATGACCGAAAAGAAACCCTAGAACAAATTGGGGGCATGTTAGGGATTACTCGTGAACGCGTACGACAGCTTGAAAAAGCCATTCTTAACAGATTAAAAGAATCTGCTAAGGAGGGGCATGCTGAAGTAGCTAAGCTCGAAAAACAACTTATTCGACACTTACATGAAATGGGCCGTGTTGCTAGGGTTCATGACCTTGCAAAACATATCAACCCTGATGCAGATGAGCGAGATAAAGCCCATATTACTTTTGTGGCTGAGCTAGCGCCAAACCTTGCAGTGGTTAATGAAAATGACGACTACCACCTCAGTGTAGGCATTAAAGAACATCATGATTCTAAGCAAATTAAATCCAGTGTTGACGAAATTGTTAAAGCAGTTAAAACTCATGGTAAACCTTTAACTATTGAGGAGCTGCACAGTAAACTAGCTTACGAACACCCGGATCACGTAAAAGCGCTAGCTAGCGTGAGCAAACACCTAGCAAATCTTAAAGAGAACTGGGGTCTAGTTAAGTGGCCAAGCGTTAATCCTAAGAATATTCGTGATAAAATCTATGCTATTTTAAGCGATAACGGCAAGCCAATGCACTTCTCAGAGATTGCTAAAGCCATGAAAGACTCTGACTTTAAACGCAAAGATGTAACCACTCAAGCAATTCACAATGAATTAATTAAAGACAAGCGTTTCATCCTGATAGGACGTGGTCTATATGCTCTTAGTGAATGGGGTTATAGCAGCGGTACCGTGGCCGATATCATCACCCAAGTTCTAAAAGAAGCAAAAGAGCCTTTGTACCGAGATGAAATTATTCGCCGTGTACTTAAGCATCGACATGTTAAAGAAGCAACTATTTTACTCAACCTACAGAGTAAACCGCAATTCAAGCGAGTTGCCCGTGCTACTTATGCGCTCAACGAAGAAGCTGAGCAAAAAGCTACGCCTGCAACTTCTTAGATTCATTTGCGCCAAAACGCTATTTACGCGACAATAGAATATAGATATGTTTGGTTCATTTATTGATTGGATATTTAGCGTTTTGTTGCAATGGTATGTCTGGATACCCATAGTAGTGATTTTAGGCTATCTTACATGGCGTAACTATAGAAAAGCCACAGCTCTCAAGGAAGTTGATCACGTACTATTAGTTTTAGAAATTCCACGGGCTAACGACAAAAAGGAATTAGCGGCAGAGCAACTTTTTGCAAGCTTGCACGGGATCTTACGAGATAAAAAAGAATTGCGTGCTAACGGGGGAATACAAGAGCACGTTAGCTTTGAAATAGCAGCAATTGGTAAGAAAATCCGTTTTTACGTGTGGGCTCCAAGACACCTTCAAAATTTTGTCGAAGGCCAAATATATGCCCAATATCCAACTGTACAAATACATGAAGCTGATGACGATTACACACGCCGGCAACTTGAACATAACGTAGTCTACACCGCAGAACTGTCTATGGTAGACAACGAGGTGCTGCCAATTAAAACTTTTCAAAGTTTTGAGGTGGATCCACTGGCAGGAATTACTGCTACGCTAGCAAAGCTAGAAGATCAAGACGAAGAGATGTGGATACAAGTATTAGCTCGTCCAATCGCCGACGACTGGCACCGTCAAGCTTCCCGCTATGCTGATAGGGTGAAGAGCGGGGGACCAAGTAGCGAACTATTAAATAACAGCTATTTATCATACATCGGTGGTCTACTTTCTGCACTCTGGCAACCGCCTGCGCAAAAAAGTGGTGGGGACTCTGCTAGTTTGTCTGAGCGTCAAAAAACCAGACTTTCTGAAGTAGAGAAGAAATCCACAAAACTAGGCTACCAGGTAAAAATACGCTTGGCATACTTAGGTAACAACCAACCCACTGCTAAACATAGAATGCAGGCGATCGTTGGTACTTTCAAACAGTTTAATAGTACTAACTTAAATGGCTTCAAACTTAAAAAAGCTAGCTTTAACAGAGATGATATTGCTGAATATGCAGCTAGGTTTTTTGCAGATAGGGGATTTATTTTAAACATAGAGGAGCTAGCTAGTGTATTTCACTTACCCCACACTAACGTAGAAACACCGAATATTGTCTGGGCTACTAACAAAACTGCTGAGCCACCTTCTAGCTTACCGATAGTTACTAACGAAAACGTCAATGACGACGCAATAAGCGCTTTTGGCTTAACTAACTTTAGGGGGGTTAATTATCAATTTGGTCTGCTGCGAAGTGATCGCAATAGGCATGTTTACATCATCGGCCAAACTGGCACTGGTAAATCTGGGTTGCTTGAACTATTTGCCTTAAGTGATGTTTTCCATAATCATGGCTATGCAATTATCGATCCTCACGGTGACTTTGCAGTGAATAACATGCGTTTTATACCACCGCATAGAGTGAAAGATGTAGTCTATTTTAATCCAGCTGATACTGCATATCCTCTTGGATTTAACCCTATGGAAGTCTACGATCCAGGTCAAAAAAATAATATTAGCTCAGAAATTATAGGCGTCTTGAAGCGAATGTTTGGCAATAGCTGGTGCCAAGGTTGGAGTACATACTGCGCTACACAATCTTAGCGTTACTTGATTACCCAAACTCCACTATGCTTGATATAACCCGAATGCTAACTGACAAAAAATTCCGTGCGGAAGTATTAAAACACTGTAAAGATGAAGTGGTGCTTAACTTTTGGAAGGTTGAGTTTGCTAGTTGGAACGATAAATTTGCCGCAGAGGCAGTAGCACCGGTGCTCAATAAGGTGGGTGCCTTTACTGCTAACCCTATAATTCGGAATATTATTGGCCAACCAAAGAGTACATTTAATATTCGCAAGATTATGGATGAAGGTAAAATTTTAATTGTTAACTTGTCTAAAGGCCTAGTAGGGGAGGATAACGCAGGAATCCTTGGCTCTTTCTTAGTAACTAAAATACAGCTTGCCGCAATGAGCCGCAGTGACATACCTAAAATCGAAGATAGGCGACCATTTTATTTATATGTAGATGAGTTCCAAAACTTTGCAACTGACTCGTTTGCAACCATTTTAAGTGAGGCTAGAAAATATGGACTCAATTTAACCGTAGCCAACCAGTATGTTTCCCAGATGGAGGATACTGTACGGGATGCAGTTTTTGGTAACGTAGGAACTATGATATCGTTCCGAGTTAGCGCTGACGATGCACCAGTTCTAGCTAAACCGTTTGCACCCCAGTTTGAGCCAGAAGATTTGCTACAAATGGCTAATCGACACTTTATAGCCACCATGGTTATAGAGGGCGAGAAGGCACCGGCTTTTAGTGCTACTACTCTCACGCTTCCCCATATTCATCAAGATAACTCCGAGCAAATTGTTGCCAACTCTCGGCAACACTACAGCCGGCCACGTGTCGAAGTAGAGAAGGAGATACACGACCTACTAAACCCTCCTTCTGACTCTAAAGAAGCTCAGCAACCTGCGCAGCCTGCTAAAAAGAAAGCTGCACATCCATCACCATCAAATGAACCTACTAGACCTTCCTCAGAAGAAAGCACTAAGCAAGCCCCTAAAAAACGGACTCGTTCACGATCTAGAAGTAAAAACAAACCATCCAACTCCCAACCTCAAAAGGGTGATAGCGAGCACACTTTAAAGCTCCACCACAAAAACTAGAAGTTGATTAATTTACATTAAAGAATCTGTGTTCGTTTTTTGTTCTTAATACATAAACGAAGTTTATTCCCAAAAAGTAAGGCAAAGCGTTCTATGTACGCTAAAACATATAAAGCCTAGAACCATAAAAGAGAAGTGCTTAAAAAACAAACAAAAGTAATAATTTAGATAAATATAAGTCGCATATCAATGAAAATAGGTATGATAAAGGAATATATATCTTACGTCGCACAATATATCTTTTACGACATAAGAATTAGATACATAAGATGAGTTAATATACCCTCTATGGCAGGGGAGTTTTAAGGTTTAAGCCCTTTTTACTTAATAAAAGTTATAGTTTTACTTTTTAAGTAGCTGCTTAGTGCAACCAGTACTTTAGCTAGCTAAGCCTTTCAATGCTGACATAAGCCTACGCAATCGCTAAGCCGCTATGGCGTTATCCACAGTTGCCGACAATAATTTGCTTTTTCGTGAAAACATTATTATTATACGTTCCCCACTGCTCTATCCTTGCCTACTATTTGCTTTTTTGACGTTTTAATATTTTTATATAGTTTTTCTATTATACACTTACTCCAAGATAATAAGAACAAAAAACGAACATGGACGACGAGGCGGGGAGTTACTAGCGGTAGAAAGCTCTACCAACTACCCGTATATCAACATAATGCGGCGTTATATGATGCTGCTTAAGATAACCAATTACTCTTTGCATATCTTGAACCTGAGCTGCTACATCCCGATTAATACTAGCTTTAAAAAAGTAACTCTCCCCTTTTAGCTTCACATCCACCTCACGGGTAACGCCTGCTGGTATAGTAAGAGTTTCTACCTTGCCAAGACCAGTAGACTCTACTCTAGAAACAACTCTACCCAAAAAAGCTAGCAGCTGGCTTGATGCTACCGTAGAATTACTGTTACTAATATTTAAGATTACTCCTATCTATCACAGAGACTTCCGGTTTGGTGTAATAGTTTTTTGAAAAAGCTATGCCTGTAGCATCAACAAGATACTCTTTACTACCTAATTTCCAGTCAATAACGGGCTTTCTAAGCTCTATATTGTAGTTACCATAACCAATCTCGCCTCCGGAGCTTGAAATACTAACAACCTCAGGAAGTTTTTGGCTAACGTACTCACTCAATCTTGCATTATTAAGAATAAACCGAAACCTCTCCAAAGGATGGGCTTTAAAATATTTGCTTATCATAACTGCATAACGATCCTTGCTGGGCTGCAATGAAGGAGCCGGGGTGTAGGTAATAGTTTTTACATTAACGGCGTACTGCGTCATGAGCCAATACGTACCTGCTACTAAAATAAGCATGCATGCTAAAAGTAAACTCAATTTACGACGTCGACGTCTTAGGGTATGTGACTGGAGCCGTGAAGATTCCATATCAGTATGCCGCTTGGTCGTCTTTACTTTAGGTGACGAACTCCCCGAGAGAGTGCGGCTACGTCGAAAAACATAGCCGCCTAATTCTTCCTCAGCTTTAGGCTGACGTTGAGGTTTCGAAGATTTTTTTCTCAGCCAAGACATGGTATCATTCCCCTCTTTTAGCAGAGCTGACAGCTCTTTCTATCAAGTCTACAGTTTCACTAGCAGAACCAGGTTTAGAGAATTTATGTAGCTTTTGGCCTAGACTCTTCCTTAGCTTACTGTCTTTGAGTAAATTAATAACAGCCTGTTTTATTAAATCTGGATTATCCATCATACTTTTTTCATCCAAAACCTTAATAGCCCCTGCCTTTTCATAGACTCTAGCATTTTTTATTTGATGGCCAGCTGTTAGTAGGGCGTTAGGCACCACAATTGTTGCCTTCCCTAGCCCGGCCAATTCTAGCATAGTTGTGGCTCCTGCACGCGTAATCACCAAATCAGCCGCACCCATCAATTGAGCCATGTTATTTTCCACAAATGGCAAAAGTTTATAATTATCATCTGAAGGCGCTTTAGGCTTGCATTCATCATATTGACTAGCACCACATATGTGAATAATTGATGCATAACCTAGCAAATCGTTAGCAACTTTTAGAACCGTTTCGTTAATATTGCGCGCCCCAAGCCCGCCGCCAGTAATCAGTAGTAAGGGCTTAGTTTTTGAAAAACCCAAGCTTTGCTTAGCGTCTTGTTGTCTGGCCTCACTAAGGGGTTCAAACTCTTCGCCAATAGGAATCCCTACGTAGTGAGACTTGCTAGCTGGATAAGAATAGTTTTCAAGTGGGGCGCCAGTTAAAATTAAGCTAGCAAAATTAGAGAGGATGCGGTTAGTCAGTCCAGGGTACGTATCTGAATCATGTATTACCAGCGGAATACCCAGTAGCTTAGCAGACAGGCCGACCGGTAAACAAACAAAACCTCCTTTAGCGAATACAATTTGTGGACGCCAAAAAATCAATCCGAATAAACTCTGGAAAAAGCCAATAATAAACAGTAGTAAATCACGAATATTCTTTAATAAAGTAGAAATATCCCCTACTCTCTGTAAAAAGGTACGCCCATGATAACGACGCAGCTTACCGGCAAAAATAGTTTTCACTGGCACATCAAGTAAGTTGGCTTGAGAAACAATTCTTTTAGCCTGTTCGGCAAAGCCTCGGTCACACCAAAAGCGGACTTCGACTTTTTTATTGCGCTTTTTAAGCTCCTTGATAATAGCGACGATTGGCGTTACGTGACCGCCCGATCCTCCGCCGACTGTCAGTATTCTCATGTGTTTTCCCTTCATCAAACCTAATGTGAGTAGTATAACGCGAAATCTGAAAAACCAGTCCAAGGGCCGCCATAATGAAAATTAAGCTAGTTCCACCAAAACTAAGAAGTGGCAACGTAATACCGGTAAGTGGAAAAACTCCTATCATAGCTCCAATATTAACAATTGTATGAGTACCTATCCAACCGAAAGTTCCCGCTACAATCATACGCATAGTCGGACTTTCCACATAATCCATAATTCTCAGTAAGCGCATCAGTAAAGCTACAAACAACACAATAAGTGCTAGAAGCCCGACAAACCCGAATATTTCACCCATAATAGCAAAAATAGAGTCATTAATTGCTTCCGGTAAATATCCATATGCTTGTACGCTCTTTCCTAATCCTAGTCCTAATAATCCGCCTGTACCTAGGGCAATTTTAGCTTGGCGAATATGGTAACCTGATGAGTCGGCAGAGCTTCCTCCTGATTGATTGAAAAAAGTTTCCACTCTAGCCAACCTGTGAGGAGCCATTAATATAAATCCTATTCCTACAACAAGTAGTGCCCCTAAAGCAAGTAAACCAATTCGCTTATTAATACCAGCTACAAATGCCATAACGGCTATAATGCCTAGCATCGCTATACCGCTACCCATATCATTCTGAAAACCTACTATAAATAGTGTTGCTAGCCCCACTACTATACCTAGAGGAAAAATGGTGTCACTTATGCTGTTTACCTTGCCTTGCTGGATACGACGCCCTAAAAATCCTGCCGTAAAGAGCAGTAGGCTAAACTTAACAAACTCGGCTGGCTGAAAGCTTGCAAAACCAAAATTAAACCAGCGGCACGCTCCGTATGTACACAAGACTGCATGAGATCCCACGGCACCAAGAAATGCTAAAACTACACATGACAGTAAAGCTATAATTAAAATTTTACCAGCGTATTTTTGCCACCAATTCAATGGAACAGCCGCAACCACACCAAAAGTAAAAATACTTAAAGCCAAGTATGATAACTGGCGCTGCATAAAAGATGCTTGGCTGGAGGCTGACCCGGCACTTGCTGGGCTTAAAGCGTATAGGACTACTAAGCCAAGTAAGAGCAAGATGCCAACATATAATATTATTTGATAATCAGGACGGTGACGCCTCACTAGATGGCGCACTTCATTATTTATATTACTTATGTTTCTCCGAGCCATCTTATACGTAGCCCCCTACCAAGGCTAGCCACAAGCCTACAAAACCAACAACTCCCGAGATTACCCAAAACCGCATAGTCACCTTAGTTTCAGGCCAACCTTGCGCCTCTAAATGGTGATGAATCGGTGCTGAAATAAACACCTTGCGTTTGAATAGTTTCTTACTAGTAATTTGGATTAAACTTGACCCGGCTTCAACCACAAACAATAAGCCAATGATCGGCAACAGAAATAGTGTATTGGTTAACATAGCTACAACACCCAAAGCTGTGCCTAGGGCAAATGAGCCCACATCACCCATGAAAAACCTGGCAGGATAAATGTTAAACCACATATAACTAACTAGTGCACCAATAACCGTAAAGCAAAAACCGGCTATGCCAAAGTTGCCCTGCAAGAACGCTATTATAGCAAAAACTCCATATGCAGTAGCTAGCAGCCCCCCTGCTAAACCATCGAGTCCGTCGCTAATATTAACTGCATTCCCAGTCGATATAACTGCCAATACAAACAAAGGTATTATCCAGACCCCTAAGAACACTTCGCCCAAAAATGGCACATGGATTTCTGTATAGCCCAGTTTAACGTAAAAATACCAAGCCAAAGCTGCCGAAACAGCTACAATCATGAAGAATTTTACGCTTGAGCGTAGTCCCCTGACTCCCCCGCCTAATCCTTTTATGTTAATAATGTCATCTAATAAACCTACTGCGCCACCGCCAATAAGTGCAGCTAGAGGTAGCCAGGTTTGGCGCCGGTCTAAATTAAATAGTAGTGTAACCGCAGCCACTGAAACAATTGTGATAGTTCCAGCCATAGTGGGAATATTTCTTTTAAATTTTTCAGCATGCAGTTTTGTAAAAATTTTTAGCTTTTCTCCAGTAGTGGAAGCACTGCGTTGTTTTTTCCAGAATTTATAGCGGTAAGCTAGGAATGTATAAACAGGAGTTAGAAGCATGGCTATAGCAAAACTTCCGGCACTTAAAGCAAACAAGTCACCTATGTGATTTGTTAGCTGAGATAATGTTGCGGCAGAATTCATTTATTTATTCCTTTAGTGTCCTACAGGCTGAACCTTTAAGTAATCAAGTAACCAGTTAGAAATATCAGTAAAAATTGGGTTAGCGGCTTGATTGCCAGCATAACCAGGTAACTTTGAACCTTTCACATAAACCATTATGACATAGCGGGGCGTTTGATTACCACCAAAACCTAAGTACGTACCAGTTGCATCACTTTCTCTATACTTACCAGTAACTGGGTCTATGGTTTGGGCAGTCCCGGTCTTACCGCCCACTATATAACCAGGTTTATCCTTACCGCCCGTAACACCTAATTGCCTGGCTTGATAAACCATGTTACGTAGTGTTGACGAAGCTTTAGTGCTAATAACATCTCTTTTTACTACTTTAGGATTATCATAAACCACAGAGCCGTTACTCTGCATAGTGCCTGCCACTAGGTTTGGCTTATAATAAGTACCGCCGTTAATCGCAGCAGAAAAGGCACTGGCTACCTGAATAATTGTTGTATTCAAACCTTGTCCGAACACCATATTCGCATAACGAACGTTGTTGCCCTGCACTGCGTGGGGTCCAATTACTATACCCGGCTGCTCGTCGGCTTGTTGAATACCCGTATTCTTCCCAAACATATAATGATTAGTGAAATAATCATATAGCTTCTCACGCGCCTGCAAATCTACTTGCCCGCCTCCCATTTGCTGCAATATAAAGACTGCGCCAGTATTCAGAGAGTAGCGTAATATGTCTAACATAGTTTGATGCGAGCTAGTTGGATCGCCTTCCACATTGCTAATAGTCGCGTCATCAATTCGCACAGAGCCAGTATTATTAAATGTAGAGTTTATATTAACTGCACCACTATCTAGCCCTGCAGCCATCGTTAGAGTCTTCATTACCGACCCAACCTCTATAGGGTCTGACACTACGCCATTTTGAAATACGCTATAGTTAGTTACCTTACTATAGTTTTGCGGGTTATAAGTTGGCCAATTAGCCATGGCTAAAACGTTTCCATTTTGAGGATTTATAACGATTACACCGCCACTACTAGCCTCCGCTTGAGATATTCCGCGCTTTAGAGCTTGCTCGACATAGTCTTGTATACTTCTATCTATAGTTAAAACTAAGTTTTTACCATTTTTAGCCGGAACGCGTGTATCTTTATCACCGATAGTTAAAGGAATTCTGCGAACATCTGTAACAGCCTGCAACTCACCATCACGGCCGCTTAACTCCTTATTAAGATCTCCTTCGATACCATATTGGCCGTCTCCATTGGCATTAACATAACCTAACAACTGGCTAGCTAAAGAGCCTTCGGGGTAAACCCGCTCAGTTCCCTGGGTAAAGCCTACTCCTGCTATGTTTTCTTTTTTAAGTAGCTGAGCTTGAGTTAAGCTAAGTTGCTTAGCTATCACTACATATCGAAGCTTTTTACTCTGTAAACCTTGTTTAAAATCACTCTCTAAATTACCACCGGCTATTTTCTCAAAAGCTGATATAAGTTTTCCGCGATCAGTTACTTCCTGTGGGTCCGCATAAGCTAGATAAACTGGCTCGTTTAGAACCAAAGGTACTATATTGTCACCTTCTTTAGCGTAAATTTTTCCCCGCTCAGCCGGAATAACAAATTTAGCGGTATGCTCCGCTATAGCCTGACGCTCGTAATCGTTATGACGAATAATTTGTAAGTAAAAAAGCTGCACCACAAATATGGCCATTACCACAATTAACCCAGTGGCTAAAACTCTAGAACGGCCATGCCAGTGCAAAGATAATTTCATAAACCTTTTTATTGTATGTTAATCGCGCACGTAATCAACGTTGCTTGGGGTCTGATATGTTTTAGCAACGCTACTATTCTGCACGCGCTCTAACGCTTGTAAACGAGCGTTTTCTACCTCAAGATCATTCTTTTTACTAATTAATGCAGTACGCTGATCGTCCAAACTGTGTAGAGGGTAACCATACGTACCGGTCTTAGTAACTTGAGTTAGATAAATGAGCCCTAATACCGCTATCATAAGTGCCATTAGCACGGTATGAGTCACTGGGCCTAATTTTGCAGTTGCTTCATGTGCTACTACATTCTGGTTGCGTCGCCACATGCGTTGCTGACGACTATTTACAAGTGAGCTGCTTCTATATTGATACATTTATATTCTTCTCTTTTTTGTTTTTATTTTTGCGTCTTTGGCGGCGTAACCGCCGGAAAACCTTTGGTTACGCCACTGTCGCGCGTAGATTACCCGCGATGAACGGTGATTTTTACCGCGCGACGAGACTTGTCGACAACCTTAACTGGCATAACAAGTCCTTTCTTTTATGTGTTTATTTTCACTGCGGCCCGGAGCTTAGCACTCCTGGCGCGCGGATTGTGAACGTCTTCGGTGGCTCCGCTTATCGGCTTTTTAGTCAACAGCTCTAGGCTTGCCATATAGCCGGCTGTTTGCTGCTGCTTGAAGTATTGTTTGACTAATCGGTCTTCTAAACTGTGGAAGCTGATTATTACCACTCTGCCCCCTGGTTTGAGCAACTTAGGAATAAGTGGCAATAATTGACCAGTTAGCTCTAATTCTTCGTTAAGCGCGATACGCAAAGCTTGAAAAGTGCGCGTAGCCGGATGAATTTTGTAGCGGCTACGATAGTTCTTGGCAATAACATCAGCAAGCTCCTTAGTGGTATGTATAGGCCGAGCTTCTACAATTGCCTTAGCTAGCCTTCTAGCGCGTGCAATCGGCTCTTCGCCATAATCTTTAATAATCTGCTCTAAAATCTCTGGTGAACTTTTATTCACCAAGTCGCTGGCCGTACGCTCTTGGCGACGATCCATGCGCATATCAAGCAAATCATTACCCCTAAAGGAGAAACCTCGCTCTGTATTGTCAAGTTGCGGTGACGAAACACCCAAGTCCGCAAGCACCATATCAAACTGCCGCTTATCTGCAACTAAGTTTTTTACTGCCGTCACAAAGTCAGTATGCAATAACTTTGCACCCTGCTTCTTTATGGGCTGTAAATACTTAATTGCCATGTCATCCCGATCGACTAATGTCGCTAAATGCGCATCGCCAATACGAGAAATTACAGCTTCAGCGTGACCGCCGTAACCGGCAGTCAAATCAAGGTAGCTTTCACCGCCTTGAGGCTTTAAAAACTGTAAGACACTGTCAAGCAGCACAGGTTGATGGAGTTGTTGTGGTGGATATTTTTTACTCATAATTGGAGGTCACCTAACTAGCAGTCAGCGTGTTTGTTTTTATTGGTGTTTTTGTTTTAGTTTGTAGGAAGTAAGTACTCTGAATACGAATATTCGTTGTAACTAGCGACGAATAATACTCGCTAAACTTCTTACATGTTGAGAGACTTATGTGTGAGGTGGAGTTTTGGGAGGTGTGTTTTGGAGGAATGTACAAAGGCCGTTTTTTAGGTGGTTGCCTAATATTCCACCCACTGACTGCCAGATAGCTGACCTCGTGAGCTTCGCTCCTGTTAGTCTACTATCTGTCTTGCTAAATTGTTAAGGTGCAACTTTCAATCTTTCAGTAAGCTTAAACTGTTTCAGCAGCCATAATGCGCCAATACGAGCCCACTCTAACTGCCGTTACCTCTTTATCTATACCGGCATACTCAAGCAGTTTTTGATCAATTGTGAATCGGCCCTGCTTCAGGTCTAGGTTAGATTCCGCTTTGCCCATACGAAAACGAACGTTTAAATCTGCAACTTTTTCGTCGAGGATATTACCATTTAAGGCAGGCTCGACTTCTTTGGCCCAGACTTGCTCTGAGTACAAGTGCAAGTATTTACCAAAGCCTCTAGTCACTACTACCCCGCTAGCAAACTCGTTACGGACTTCTACCGGCATGGTAAGCCGGTTCTTTTCGTCTAGCTTGCGGGTAAAATAGTCGACCGTTGCCATTGTTTAAACCTTTGCTTCGATAAGCTTACGTTTGATTTATAGTGTTCGTGGTGCTGTTTGTTTTTCGGTGGTTACCCACGGCTACCCACTAGAATCAGTTTAATACCCACTGCTACCCACGGCAATACTAAAAATTATAGGGTGATTACCTAAATCCATAGTTATCCACAAAAATGTGGATAACCTTGAGCGTTAACAGTAGTAAGTAAAATACCCCACTTTTTAAAATTGAGGTATTTTACAACAGTCTAATCTTGGTCTTTTATTGCAAAAAGCTTGCTATAGTCTGTCCGCTAGCTTGGCTCATTGCTTCAAGCGTAACCCAAGCTACAAAAAAGAACAGATTGACTACCAAAGAAACTAGCAAAACAGCGTTTTTAAAATCGTGTTCTGCTGCTACAGCAACTGCATCACTAGAGACTTCTTCTACTGGGGTTTTTGTATTTATTTTTACCATAATATTTATATGTTAGCATAAGCTTTATTTTATGTCAAGTATTTAGTGTAGTTATGAGATATAATAAAGCAAATATGCTTGGTATTGTTTTTCGATTGATTTGGCGACTTGTCGTGTTAGTGGCTGGGATTACAGTTGCTTATCTCATTATTAAAAGTCTGTTCCCCTACCTAGACCGTCATTTACCGCTATTGCTGGTGGTAGCTATTTTATATGCCATAAGTGCATATATAGCTATCCCTTTACTAATTCGTTTATGGCGCGTAGCGATTAAGCCTAACCACATACCCATGTATGTAATAACTGGTGACGGCTGGCCTTCAGATCCTGTAAACATAGCTATAGTCTGCCGCTCAAGAGAGCAGTTAATTGAGACTATGACCGAAGCTGGCTGGACACAAGCAGATGAGTCAACCTTTTTCAATATGCTGCGCGAGGGTTGGGCTATATTATTTAAAAAACAGTACCCAACTGCGCCTTTTAGCAGCCTTTACTTGTTTAATCGCCGACAAGATATAGGTTTTCAAATTCAAGAAGGTAACCCACCCACGCCTCGCCATAGGCATCACGTGCGCTTTTGGCTGCTTGACCAATTGGCAGACGACACTCACCATAATTTCTGGCAAGCTTTGCTACAAAAATTTTTACGTTCCAAGCAACAGGTCTGGATAGGTGCAGCCACTCATGACGTACGCCCTTTTGATTTTCGCATGAGAAATTTACAGATAACTCATCGCATAGATAGCGACACAAACAAAGAACGCGACTTTTTAATCAAGACTATTAAAAACACGGGCTATTGCCGTGGAGTAGACATAGTTGAGTCCGGCCATAAGTTAGCATTTCGAGGACAAACTTTTGGTGTAAACCTGGTAGTAGATGGCGAGCTAAAGATTGTTAAACTGCGTACTCGCCGTTCAAGCAAAACTTAAAAATTCTTTTCGTCGTAACCAGGGAAAAAGTCTTGTACTAGCTGGCTTTCCGGCAAGCCATGTTTTTTCAAATCATCACCCAAGTTTTCTACCATAGGCTCAGGACCTGATAGATAAACTAGCTTTGAATTAACGTTTCCTAAAGTATCTTGAATTAACTTCAAGTTTAACGGTTTACCAACTGAATAATTTACATTAAAAGATTCGTCAGTATTAGACCATTCATCCAGTTCTTTTTGAAACACTATATCGTTAGTACGGTTAGCGTAAAGTAAACTTACTGGCCTAGGTTCATCTTCATGCACACGCTGTTTTAAGATGCTATGAAAAGGCGTAATACCGATGCCACCGGCAATCCAAACTACCGGCTTATCACTATCTTGCCAAACAAAATCACCGTCCGGCTTACCGTCAGCTTCAATCGTATCACCAATTTGCAAGCCGTTAAGTGCTTGCTTAAAAGTACTATCCGTAATTCGAGTAGTTATTTGTACTTCACCTTCATATGGAGCCGAGGCTATCGTAAACCACCGTTTTACTCCTTCGCTGTCAGGATTATCATGAACCAGCTCGTACTCCATAAACTGACCGGCCTGCCACGACAGCTGGCTTTCCGGCTTGAAACGAAAAGTTACTACATTCCCTACCTCTGGTTGTTTGCTAACTAGATTCAACTTCACACTACTGTTTATTATAACACTTCCTAATGATCAGATTTTTCATTAAACATATGCTTAAAAACGTTTTCGGTCATACCACTCCAGTGTTTTTTGTAATAATGCAGTCTAGCGCTGCGAATATCGCTTTTTCTACGCGATAAACGGCTGTCATGCTCCAGGTGTTTAGCTACTGTAGTAGAGCAAAAAACAGTTTTATAGCCTTGTTTTTGTATTCTAACATTTAAGTCATGGGTTTCGTGGTACCGCATTGCCGTGTCAAATCCCTTAATTTTTCTGAATAACGAAGCTCTTATAGCAAAGCAGCCTTCAGCAACCCAGCCTACTTGCTGCAGCTCTTTTTCAGGTAACATTCTATATGAAGCTGCCCTAGCGGGCGCACCTTTGATAAATTGTCCCTTAGTAATTTCACCATGTTCAAGCATGTGCTCTAAAACCTGATCTGGAGCTTCGCGTACGGGGTGCATAAGTTCTCCATAATTCCATCGCATAGGCTTATTTTTAGCATCATTAATACTAAACCCCACAACCCCTACGGACTTATCGGAAAAAATCTTTCTTATCAGCTCCACTATATCTTTCTTGTAAATAAACTGGCAATCAGCATCTAAAAAGAAGATTATCCCATCACCACTTAGGCGCGGAATAATTCTATTACGATTGCCTCCTGGGCCTAGGTTTTTTGTTCCCCTAATAACTAGAGCTTGACTGTCAAATTCATTACGCAACTGTTCCGCGGTGTTATCTGAAGAAGCATCATCGCAGACCACGATTTTTCCGAAGCTATTTTTTTGCAGCTCTTTTACTCGCTTTAATACAAGTTCGGAAGAATTATAAGTAGGAACTACTGCAATAACTTTTTGTCTCATCTCACTTCGACTATACCAATAATTTAACTTGTAGTCACCAAGGCTTATCGATACTCGGGATTTTCAAAGTCAAAGCGCTCGCCCGCATCCCATTTGCTGCGCTGATTGCCATAAGCCGGGATACCGCCAGATTGTTTTATCATGCTAGCTAAGTGCATTAAGTTCCAGGTCATAAATGTCGTATTGCGATTGGTAAAATCATTCTCCGGACCACCAGAGCCTTTGTCTAAGTAGTTAGGGCCTGGACCTACCTCGCCTATCCAACCGGCATCTGCCTGAGGCGGAATCGCGCAACCAATATGCTGCAAGCTATAAAGAATATTCATCGTGCAGTGTTTCACGCCGTCTTCATTACCGGTAATAATCGCTCCGCCAACTTTGCCATAATAAGCATACTGGCCTTTATCATTTAGTTCGCCGGAATTAGAATATAGCCTTTCAATCAGTTTCTTAGTTTGCGAGCTGTTGTCGCCCAGCCAAATTGGCCCGGCAATCACTAAAATATCAGCCTTTTGTACCTTTTTATAAATCTCAGGCCACTCATCAACATCCCAGCCATGTTCGCGCATATCAGGATAAACACCAGTCGCTACATCATGGTCAATAAAGCGGATGACTTCCGTCTTCACGCCCTCTTTTTCCATAATCTTGCGGCTTACATCTACTAAACCTTGTGTGTTGCTGGTTTCAGGTGATTTCTTAAGAGTACAGTTAAAGAATAGTGCGTTTAAATTAGAGAAGTCTTTCTTAAGATCCATATGTTCATTTTAGCACAATGATTTTATATCTGACCGCTGCCGGTGGCAATTATCAAGATGAACCCAACAGTCCCAAGGCCGACTGCTTTATATAAGCTGTGGTGACGGTACCAGTTACGACGCAAGCTTTTTGGCATTTTGCTTCTGTACGCATACGAAGCCAAAGCCACAAAAGCCGCAAAGCTTATTAATATTAAAGACCCAAGTGTAGCTGGGCTTAGTGACTGAGCGCCGATGCCTAAACTAGCTAAGACGCTATACGGTTGATGCTGTGGCTGTACAAATATTTTTTTAACCGGCTCTTTAGTGCTAGCCAAAACCGCTGCAGACTCCGGCTTGCCGTAGTATGCCACTACTAGGCTAGTGTTTTCATCTTGTAGTTTTCCATTAACAACCGCAAAACCAACATCTGTGTAGCTTTTATTTAAAACATTTGCCCTATGCGTTGGCGAAGCTAGCCAAGCCTGTACGGTTGCCTCAGAAGTCGGATAATTTTTAGCTAGGTTCTCACCTGCTTTGTCGTAGTTATACTGAACTTTATTAAGCCAACTCCATGGCTGTACTCCGCTGGGTGAAACGTGCGCCCAGTAATTGTATTTGAACATGTCTTCAGCTTTGTCATAAGCGGCTTGGTCAAGTTTTTTATTCAGCTTTAACGGCGCTAGGCTATTCTTTTCTCTAGCTTGATTCGTATCGGTGAGCAAGCCGGATATTGAAGTTGTGGTACTCCTACCCAATACCGAAAAATGCCCGCCAACCGCAAAGTTATAAAAAGTCTGCATCAAAAGCACGGCAACCAAAATAGCCACCAAACCATGCCGACGAATCAAGTGCGGGCGATATTGGTTGCCCTTGTGCGGCACTACCAAATGCTTAGCGTGATGGCGTAGAGTCTTATGTGTTTTTTTAGTTTTTTTTGTTTTCGCTTTCACGATGAGTTTATTATATCATTTTTTATATTTTAAAAGACCCCTGGTAAATTACATGGGTCTTTTGTGTTACTTTGTATTTTTATACTTCAGCTTGGTTTCGTCGGCGGAAGAAGTAATAAACAATTCCAGCTACCACTACGACAATCGGAATCCAGTAGTACCAGCAGATACCGAGGAATTTGCTGCAGCCCTTGTCTTTGTTTGTTGTGCTATCGCCTAATATATTACTGCTACTAGATTTTGGTTTGCTACTATCTTTATTCTTGCTAGTCTGAGCACCTAAGACTGCTGCACCGCCATTGCCGGCTGTAGCGCCAGTAGCTAGTGCAGTAGTTGTACCCCCCGGAGTGCCAGTGGTTACACTCGTAAACGTAACAGAACTGCTACCAGCTCCACCGCTACCGATAAAGGTTAGCGACGGAGTCGGAGTTGTGTAAGTAAAGTTAAAAGTTTTGGAAGTTGAATTAAGAGCAGCATCAGTAACTGTCAAGGTAAAGCTATAGGTGCCATCCGTAGTAGCAGTGAAATTAGGTTCAAGGGCTGCTGGGTCAGAGATACTTACATTATTCGTAGAAACTAAATCATTAGGTGTCCAGTAGTAAGACAAACTAGTTCCAGGAGCTGGATCTGTTGCTGTAACGTCAGGCGTAATAACGTTACCGCTAGTGCTATAGCTATTAATTGTCACATCGGGTGCGTGATTATCTACGGTTACGGATATAGTCGTTACCGAACCAGAGTCCTTGTTGCCAGCAGCGTCGCGTGCTTCTAAATCTATGGTATATGTGCCATCACTAACTCCAGTTGTATCCCAGTTATAGTCAGCTACATTAGCTGCGTACACGGTGTGCGGACCACCAACTATATGATTACTAGAGTCTTTAACTACTAGATAGTAGTGATCTGGATTATTGTCCATAACGGTTCCTTTAATAGTTACTGTGCCATGTACTACATCGCCATCGCCAGGCGCAGTAATAGCAACGTCGGGAGCTGTAGTGTCCACTTGTACATCGTGGTATTTATATTTCCAGTTCCCCGCTCCATCAAAAGCTTGAACCTTTAGCCTATAAAAACCATCTGATAATCCACTGACATTAAACGTCCAAGAATTTGTACCACTAGCTGTTCCACTATCAATAGTACTAATGTAACTGCCACCAATTGAATCTATTTTAGTAACAGTGTATTTAACTTCTGAGACTGAAGTTAAAGCATCAGAAGCAGTACCTTCAACTGAAAAGTTCCCGGTATTAAGAAGACTGCCATTTGATGGGGTTGTTATGTCCACGTTTGGTTTAGTTTTATCTATAACGAAATTACCTGAATTTATAGTCTGGTTATTACCGGCTTTATCAAAAGCACCGGCTTTAATGTGATAAGTACCTTCCGGCAAGCTAGACAAATCGCAGCTCATTTCTCCAGCAGCTAACTCAGAACTAGTAGCGCTGCCACATGTAGAAAGTAGTGTATTCGAGCTGTTATAAACGTGAATTACCAAAGACTTCAAACCGCTACCTGGGTCAGAGGCTTCAACAGTTACGTTCGGCCAAGCAAAAGGAGTTGAGAAATCTGTAGGACTCGTAAAGCTAACTACAGGCCTAGTGTGGTCAATTGTTATTTCCCGCCAATCGCTCCATGGGCTCTTATTGCCTGCTGCATCTTCTGATTGAATGTGCCAGAAGAAATGGCTTTCCGGTTGGCTAGCACCAACTGATTTTGAAGTACCTGTATATGTGTGCGTCCAGCTGCTAGTAGCGCTTCGGCAGGCAAGTGTCGCCAGACGGCTCAGTTGCCTGGTAACAGCTTTGGTAGTTATACTTCACTGCCCCAGAAGCACTTTCATTACTCCATGACTGAGTAAATCCTGTGTTGGTATAGAAAGGATTCGTATCGCTATTTGGATTAATTGGAGTAGGAGTATTTGGTGCTGTGTTATCAACCGTTAGCTCCCAAGGTGAGCTCCAGTCACTTTCACGACCAGAACTATCCATAGCTTTAACGTGCCAGTAATAAACGCCTGCTGGCGTGCCTGGAGTAGGAATTTGCGAGCTAGTCAAAAGGCCTGATGTATAAACTGGTGATACAAATGATCCGTCCAGGTTAGTAGCTGCTAAGTGAGATGACTCATATTTATATTTAACAGGTAACGAGCTGCTGCTTACATCACTCCAGTCAATTAGTGTCTGGTTTGCTGTGGTTTTAAAAGAATTATTCGCAGGAGAGATGTGCGTAGGTGTTGCAAGCTTCAAACGATATATTCGAACGTTTCCTAAATCTGTATAATTATATTGATTATTAGTATCAACTACATTGACATTAGGATTGGTCTTATCATCAACTAAAATATCGGCTGTAGGTTCACTATGCGTGCTAGTACCGTTAACTGTTAAAGTGCTTGGCGCGGTTACTCCCGAGCCCTGGTCAACGTCTATACCACCCCAGCCATTGTTTGATGTAGTTATGTTATTTACAGTTACATCCGAGCCATTAACTACAAGGCCATCGCGATTATTATTCTTTATTGTTACGTTATCTATAAGGGAACTGGACGCCTGATAAGTATTAATTCCGTGGAGATCTGTGCCCCCCGAGCCGTCAATCGTAAGATTTTTGATAGTTATATTGTTAGCAACAACCTCAAGCGTAGCGTTATTGCTATTACTTGTCTTAGTAAATGTTGGTGAAAGAGTATGCCCCTGGCCATCTATAGTTAGTTGCTTAGTGATATTAACTCTACTGCTAATTGCAAGGTCAGAGTTAATTTGAATTGTGTCCCCAACATTAGCACTATCAATAGCAGTCTGCAAATCTCCGTAATAAGTAGATGTAGTTATGTCTTCTACCGGTCCGCTCGTAAGAGTATTAGCACTACCTTTAGTAGGAGTAGCAAATACTTGAGGGGCGCTTAAGTCACCGTTAGGGGTAAGGCCATAACTCTCTCCGCTACTCAAACTAGGATAAGTTAATGTGTCTAAGGGAGTGTTAGCACTTTCAGCTGCACTACTTACAAATAGTTTTACTGTTGCCCCGCTATTTGGTAGCTGACCATCATCTTCTTGAACGTAAAATCCATGAGGAGCAATTGTAGTGCCACCAGAAAATACGCCTCCAAAATTTGTTCCTACACTATCATGTTTGATTCGCCAATCGCTCATATCCACAACACTACTCGTTGGATTATACAGCTCTACCCATTCATGCCCGCTAGATGGGTTAGCCATAACTTCATTTATGACCACATTGCTCGCAGTTGTGGCATAAGCCTGCTTCACAAAATAAATCAAACCTGACGCCAAGCTAGCAATCGTTAATAAAAAAACCGCCATGAAGGCAGCTACTTTTGCTCTTTTTCTCTGAGTTGACAAAACTCCTTTGGAAACAGTCCAAACCATTATATTTAACCTCTTACAAAATTAATTATTAAACTCCCACTTACTTAACCCCACCCTAACACAAGAGAGCTCAGGTATCAAACAAACCGTAAGTCAAGCTATCTTTTAAGAGTACGTCCTAAAGGACCTTCGACTTCGCTAACTGCACCCACAATTTCTTTGTGCTCACGTGGCAAGAAGTAGCGCTCGCTTACTAAGTAAACTAGCAGGCCAACTATTACTAGCACAACCCCTATTAGCAAAGTACTTTCCGTGATATACCATAATTGCCAAACCGCTCCGGCAGTTCCCAGAAGTGGCAATAAATAGCCAAACGGCAAACGCATGCCTTTATGATGCTTTGAGGCTAGCGCCCTAGCAGCAGCAATATTAACTATAACTAAAGCGAATATAGCCGTAACGTTGGCTAGCTCAATCACCAGTCCACTCTTGCCGCTTATAACTAAGAATGCGTAACAAACTGCACCTAGAAGCACGCTGGCATATGGGTGGCCATTATATAAGCGCCCTAAAATCGTTGGTACTTCTTTTCGTGCTGCCAGGCGAAGCATAATTTCCGAAGAGCCCAAAATATTAGCATTAGCCGCAGACAAAGTTGCCACAAGAGCCCCGGCTATCACTAAACCACCACCAACCGGACCAATTAGGTTTTGGGCAGCTACGCCCACACTTGCTTCAGAATAGTTATGTATACCGCCCGCTAGCATTGCTATTACAACGCCTACATATACAACTGTTACTACCAACATACTTAACAAAATAGCCTTCGGTACAGTTTTACGCGGCTTATCAATATCGCCCGATATATTAGTAATTACGTTGAATCCCAAAAAAGCTATAAAAAGCGAGGCACTGGTGGTAAGAGTTTGCTGGACGCCGTGCGGCGTAAATGGATGCAACATAGCAAGCTGAAAATGCGCTATTCCAAAAGCAATCAAAAGCAACAAAACTAGTAATTTACCGGCAACCAAAAAAGTCTCTACCCTGCCGATTTCACTCGCTGGGCCAAGGTTTAATATAGTTAAAACCAAAGCGCCTATTAACCCCCAAACTAAAGTTGAAACCCCACCTGCCACAAAATCATGCATATAAATCCCAAAAGCATTTAGTACAAAAGCTGCCCCGATGATGCCTGCTAAGTAAAAACACCAAGAAGTCAAAAAAGCCCAGACCGGGCTGAGCAATTTACCGATGTAGTCATAACCGGAATCTCTTGCCGGAGCCATACTAGCCACGACTGCAAATGAAAAAGCTGAGAGTAAAACTACTATCCCCGCTATTATGAATGAAAGTAAAGCTGATGGCCCGGCCGACTTTAAGGCCACGCCGCTTAGCACAAAAACGCCGCCGCCAATCATAGCGCCAACTGCAAATGAAACTGAAGTTAGGAGACCAATTTTTTCTTTTTTGCGTTTCAAAAAGAACATTCTAAGGCTAAGTATACTGCAAGGCGATTAAACCTGCTATTTAAGGGCCTGTGGTTCCTCCGCCGCTACCGTTGCCATTTCCACTGCCGCTACTGCCATTATTCAGCTGATTAAACGAACAGCCATCACTGTTTACCGACTCACCTGCAGGTGTACCTGGGCATAGATCCTGGCTATCCGGAACGCCATCACCATCGCTATCGGTAGTAGTTTGCTGATTTTGAACTTCACAGCCATTGCTATCTACAGTAGCACCCGGAGGAGTATTCGGACATTTGTCTTTATTATCAGGGACACCGTCGCCGTCAGAGTCCTTTGGCTTTTGTTTTACTTCACAACCGGTGCTATCAACTTTCACTCCAGATGGAGTATTCGGACATTTGTCTTGGCTATCTGGGACACCGTCGCCGTCAGAGTCCTTTGGCTGCTGCCTATCACAAGTACCTTGTGGCGGAGAGTCAGACAAGAAGTACTCTAGGTAAGTGCCGGATGTGCCATTACCTATTACCTTGCCGCCATTTGAAGAACAAACTCTGGTCTGGTCAACCGTTGGCGGTCTTTGGAAGTTTTCTTGTGGTAAATCTTGGAATACCCGCTCCATCATATTGACCCAAATTGGCCCTGCGGCAGTTACGCCACCGGCGCTCATCGGCGTATGGTCATTATTACCAGCCCAAACCCCAACTACCACATTTGGCGTATAGCCCATTGTCCAAGCATCAACATCGTTTTCAGTACTACCAGTCTTTACTGCGGCTGGACGAGTTAAGGTTAAGCTACTACCAAAAGTAGACGAACGTGCAGAATTGTCCGATAAAATGCTGGATATCAAGAAAGCGGCACCTTTATCAACCACTTGTCTAGCCTCTGGCTGATACTTATAAATTTCTTTGTCATATTTGTTATGAATATTTAAAACCTCAACCTGCGTATATTGCTGGCCTTGGTCAGCAAAAGCTGAATAGGCGTTTACCATGTCGGTTAACTTAACCTCGCCTGTGCCTAAAGCCAGTGGTAAGCCATACTCACTAGCCGAGCGAGTAAGAGTATCAAGGCCCATACGCTTTGCAGCGTCCAGGGCATTTTGAACACCCAGTTTTTGCATAACTTTAACAGATGGAATATTAAGCGAATTAGACAAAGCAAAGCGCGTAGTCACACTACCGTGATAGCTGTAGTCAAAGTTGTGCGGTGAATACCCGTCAATATTAATCGGCGCATCCTCAAAATGAGTAGATGGCGTAATAACCCCACGCGCTAAAGCTTCCGTGTAGTAAATAGGCTTGAAGCTAGAACCAGGTTGGCGCGGCGTGGTAGCCATATTAACTTTGCCAAACTTTGGATTATTGTAATCTGTACTCCCAACTAACGCTCTAACCTCACCATTCCTTGGATCTTGCGCTACTAGTGCAGCATTACTGCCGCCAATACCAGCATTTATTGCAGTTTGTTGTTGAACATATTGGTTAGCAGATTTTTGCCAGTCTAGATTCAAAGTAGTTTTCACTACCATGCCAGAGCGGTTCACTCTTTCTTGGCCATAGCGATTATAAAGTTGGTTAAGCACTATCTGGGCAAAAAATGGCGCCGGAGTTTCAACGCTTTTAGGCGGTACGTAAGAAAGCTTGGTATTAAGGGCTGCTGTTTCTTGAGCCTGAGTAATCTTGCCGTCTTCCTTCATTCTGTCTAAAACGTAAGTCTGGCGCTCTTTAGCTAAAGTCGGATCCCCAACAACAGGAGAATAGGCATTTGGAGCCGGCAAAAGGCCGATGAGCATTGAACTCTGCGCCAAAGTCAGCTTGTCGGGCGTGGTATTAAAATAAGTCTTTGCAGCATCTTTAATACCAAAAGCGTTCTCACCAAAATATACCGAATTTAAATACATGTCTAGAATTTGATCTTTAGAATAATGCTGGTTAACAGCAATGGCCAGGAAAAGCTCTTGGTACTTCCTTAAGAAAGATTTACTATCTGTTAGCAAGGTATTTTTAACCAACTGCTGAGTAATGCCTGAGCCGCCGTATGCAGTCGGATTATGTGTAATCAAGTTACCATACACT
Organism: uncultured Candidatus Saccharibacteria bacterium; assembly: GCA_963717595.1. Classification (GTDB taxonomy): domain Bacteria; phylum Patescibacteriota; class Saccharimonadia; order Saccharimonadales; family Saccharimonadaceae; genus CAVQWH01. The sequence goes on from CAVQWH010000001.1 coordinate 84,823, forward strand.
GCGCCTAGTATGCCTTTTACGGAAAAGCCCGGATCACTATAAAAGTTTTTATCTTCGGCCGAAATCAAAGCTTTTTCAGTAGAATCAGAAATCTGGCTCAGCGGCACTAATTTTTCATTCCCAGCTTTACCAAAACTATAAAAAGGCTTGCCATGCATGTCTTCTAGCACCACACCGGTGTCATTTCGGTTCATCAAACGCTGCGGGTCGCCAATTACATTTGCAAAATAAATATAAGTAATTATTGGTATTAATATCAAAACAGCTGCTATCGGACCACCGATAAGTGCAGCTTTTTGTTTTTTGCTAAGTCCTTTAAACCACCGCCAACGTCTATAAGCTCCAGCTTTAAAACGCTGGATTTTACTGGGGCGCACAGTATAAATACCCTGTCTCATTGTTTACTCATTATACTAAAAACTCGTGCTTTTAGACACGAATTTAGTAAATAATTACAAACCTTAAAATAAACTTAACGGTCGAATATCTTTTATAAAACTTTTTCTTTAAGAAAGTTAATTTGATCTACGGGCATATTGTCGGGCAATTCAGCAAAAGATTTTGCTTCGCTAGCTTCTTCGTCTAGTTTAATCTGGCCTTCATATTCTACCTTAAAAGCCATTCCCACAGGACAATCTGAATCTTCTTCGTGGTTTATTCGATAACTATCTACATACTCGATAAAGCCGATGAACTCACTGTTAGTAACCTGCACGCCTAGTTCCTTTTTGGCAACCCTGGCCACCGCATCTGCAAGCTTCTCGCCAAGATAAACCGTGCCGCCTGGCAAATGCCATGAGCCTTTATATGGCTCTATTTCTCTTTTGGTCAGCAAGACGCCTTCTTTAGATTTAACAATTATCTCAACCGTCAGACGAGGCACTTTACTATAAATAGACCTGAACTCTTCTAAAGTCAGCGGATAATCTTTTACTTTATTTTCTTCCATAGATTTACCGAATAATTTTCAAATCCTTGTTTTTCGTAAAATGCTAAGGCCCGTGTGTTAGGTGAATATGCATTTACCATCACGTATTCAGCTCCCCTACCTTTGCACCATTTAAAGAATTCCTCAACCAACTGTTTGCCCACGCCTTGGCTACGATATTCTTCCATAATGAACATATTGTCGAGTTCCGCTCTTTTCCCAGGGTAAACTTTGCTTCCTGAGCGCATTCTACCAGCCAAGTATCCTACAATTTCACCTGCAATTTCTGCCACATAGCATACGCCTGCTTCGCCGCTAATCATGCTTTGAAAATATGTTTTTCCTTGTTCTTCATAAGGCCAGTTAAGACTAAGCTCGCCAAAGTGACGATTATCTGAAATAAAAAGTTCATGATTAAGATCTTGGACAACTTTTAGCTCACTAGTTTTCGCTAGTCGCACTTTAACTTTTGTCATAATCTACTACAATTTCCAGGATAAGTGATGTTTGCCTTGCGGTTCTAGTTCGCCCTTTCTATCAAATACGTAAAAATCAGTCACGGTAATTTTATAAAATCTGTGGCCGTCTTCTTTTGCCAGCTCCTCTTTGCAAAAGTCTTCTCTATCACTAAACCGTTTGATGTACTCTTTGTAAGCCGTGCTGTTTTCATCAGCATTTGTTAACATCTCTGCCTGACCCTCAAAATAAACACCCTGCGGCGGTTCGTCTAAATCGTGCTGAGTAACAATATTACCCGCCACATTCGGATTCTTAGAAATTTCTTTGCTATGCCGGCGATTTGGCAAAGATATAAAATACAAATTCAACTCTTCATCATAGACAAAATGCACTTCACACACCCATGGCTTATCCCCCGCACAAGTAGCCAGCGACAAATGAATTATGTTTGGCAAATAACTTCTGATTAATTTTTCTACGTTATTCATAGCTAAATTATAGCAGCTTAAATCCCACTCACTTTTTCATCCACGAATGATTCCGGATTATCACGCTTAACATATTCTTCTTCATATGTATGCCACCTCTCCCAGTCCGCAACTGTTTCTTCGTGAGTTTTCCCAGATCCTTTGTTTTCAAGGTCGCGAGAAATCCCTCTTTTCAAACAAACGTCTTTTGGCGTTTCTACCCAAATTGCGTAAGTAAGATAAGGCCGAAATTCTTTACGAGCAGAGCTAACACCCTCCAATATCATAATAGGAGTAATTGGTTGGTTCTTAACTGGTGTAGGCATATGATTTTTATACCAACTACTCCTAGGGTAGCTTAAGGTCTTTGCGCCTTCTTGAATAGGCTTAAAAATCCTTTCTACAAGAACTGGCCACCAGTCTAAAGGATTGTCCCACGATGCAAAATCATCCGTATGTAAAACCTCTGCTCGCAGCTCCTCCCCAAGCTCTTTAGCAAGCGTAGTTTTTCCTGATCCACCATAGCCGTCAACAGCAACTAGCTTAATTGGTAATTTAGAGGTATTAGGTTTTTTAGTAATCTGGTTTCTTAGACCAGTGATATCTTTTTTCATATTAGCTTAATAATAACATTTACTAACTTGTCAGGTTTTGAAGAATCTCATCCACCACTTTGCCCACAAGCCTTGTAGCGTCGACAGTAGTTGCTCCTAGTTTTTCATAATCCTCTTTGGCGGTTCTATTCCAATCTAGAGATTCTTCCAGCTCGTGCGGTAATTTGCCCCACCTATCCGAACCAACTCGCGTCTTGAGCCTATGTTCAAGAGTTTTATTGTCTAAAGTCAGTGCAAATATTTTCTTAAACATATTCCAATGTCTTGTATCTTTTACTGTAATTCCTGTAACACCACATAAAAATATAAGTTTATTTTGAGCCTGTTTTTGAAGCTTTTCTATAGGCTCTTTAATAAGAAGATACTCATGTCGACTTCTCCACTCTGGCGTTCTATCTTTAGAGCAAGTGCTGTTACTTTTTCATTAGTTTTAATATTAAAAAAGTTAGCAAAGCCCTCGTCTACATCGTGAGCTTCATACCCTCTTTTTTTCAACTCTTCTTTAACAGAAGACTTTCCAGAACCGCCAATTCCAGTTATGTAAATAATCCCGCTATTCACAGCATCTCAACCAGCGCAGAGCTGTAGACTTTATCCTCTAAGTTATGTGGAGCGTTTGGCACTTCAATCAAACTAGAATTACTTATTTTCTTAGCTGTATTTTTAGCTCTAGCCACCAAATTTGGTGAAGTTTTGTGCTCTTTTTCGCCATACAAAACATAGGTTTTGACTTTAGTCTTATTAATGTCTTCGGCTGTTTTATCTGCTGAATAACTCCACAAGTCTTCTACTCTGCGTTTGCCAAAACGGTTTAATGGATAAGAGTCTGGGAATTTTCCTCTATCCTCTTTGAAAAACGGAGACAAAGAGCACAAGTAAATAGCGCTCGGCTTTAAACTAGCCGCCGACAAAAAAGCGACTACAGCGCCAAAAGAATTCCCTATTACTATATTTTCTTTAGCTTTGTGTTTTTTATAAAAAGCTTTAAATTCTTTTACATATTCACTAGGAATTTTGCGCCGCCATTTTATATCAACTGGAATAACGTTATAATTCTTGCCTTTTAAGCCCTTTGCCAATAACTTATAGCCTTCCACCGCAGTTTCATCTAAGTCAAAGCCAGAGATCAAAAATATTGTTTTCATTTACCTACAATTTCTTCTAAAAGTTCCGGGAACTCAGTAGTACCCATTTCTTCATAACAAAAATGTCCATAACCATGAAACTGTTTTATTTTTAGATTTTTTATCTTATCCTTTAAAATTTCTACTGACTTTAAAACATCTTCAAAATCATCATCCGAGTAAAACGCTGTAACTCCTTTTGTTTTTTCTGCTATATCAGACTTAATTTCGAAGTCAAAAAACGGACCCGCTTCATATTTAGGATCTTTAAATGGATCGATCCAGGGCGCCACGAAAACAACTTTACCAACCCTAGCATCTTCATTTTCACTAAGCCAGCGCACAATAAACCCCGCACCACAACTGTGTCCAACTAGCACTGTATCGCTGTTGATATCATAGCGTTCAAACTCTTTTTTCCAAACATCATAATCTGGCCTAAACGACATTGGCATTTCTGGAGTTTGGGTAAAAATATCTTTTACCTGAAGTTGTTTCTGAAGCCAAGGTATCCAGTGAGAATTACTTTGCGCCGGATATTTTAGACTATAGTATTCTTCTTTATCAGGAGTCCCGTGTAAAATAATAGCGTTCATGGATTCAATAATAACATTAGCCCTGTAAAATTTTTTCAAGCAGCTCTGGGAATTGAGTATACTTTGGGTCGCTATCTGTATTAAAATGCCCCTGCCCTTTTAATACAATTAACTCCCCGCCAACTTTGCTAGAAAGATATTCAGCATGTTCCACTGGGCAATGTGGATCGTTGTCTGAATGAAAGAATACAAACTTCTCTGACCTGCTTTTTATCTTTTCAAAGTCAAAAGGCTTCACAAATAAATCTTTTAAAGAATCCCAGCCAAGGTCATCTTTAAAAGCCGCCACCAAATAACACGCCTTTACTTTCACTTCATCTGGCAAAGCCTCCAGCAGTCCAAGGATTTCAACAGCACCAGAAGAGTGCCCTATTATGATAGTTTCTTGATTAAAACTAAATTCTTTATTACTGAGAATAAAATTATTATAGCGTTCTATATTTGGCTTGTCGGATCCAGGCAAATCTGGCAACCAAACTTCATAGCCGTTCTTTTCTAACTGCCCCTTCAGCCACATAAACCAGTGATTTGTGTGGTCAGCCTCGGTTCCGTGTAAAATCAATGCGTTTTTCATAGTAGTTAATAAATCACTTACTTGGGTAATTATAATGCTTTAAAGCTTCTTCATCGTAATAAGGCGTGTAATCTATCACCAACTCCTCACTTTTTTTGACATCTTTTTTAGTAACTAAATTTAATCATAACAAATAATTCATAGCCTAAACTCGCAAAGCAACCTTACCTCTGCGCCATATAAGCAATCCTGTTAGCATAAAGTTTACTAGCACAATAAATACAGGGTTAGCCGCACTTGTAACCTTAAACTGCGTAACAGCACCTAGGGTAAACATAGCGCCTAATCCAGAGAGTGCAAAAGTTATCCATGTTTCTTCGTGAGGTTTTTGCCATGCATGCTTGTACGTAGGAAGTGCGCCAACTAAATCTATACCTATAGAAGCTATTATTGCTATAGCTGGCGAATTAAAAACCCACCACAAAATCAGCCCAATTATGGCCGCGATTTGGCAGCTAATATCAAAAGCAGTAAATTCTTTCTCGCCATACTTAAAACCAAGAATAACCACGGTAAGACATTCCACACCCGCAGCAGTAGACAGTATGCCAGCTGGCCACTGATGATCACTAAAAGACGCAGCAGCGGAAATAGCTGCGAGCAAAAACCACGTGAACCAAGAAACTACACGCGGCTTAGTCCTTTTCTTTAAAATGTCATAGATATAAGGAGCAACAGCAGCAATGGTTAAGATGCTGCTGATAATAACAAGAGCTGTTTTCATATTGGTTCAATGATAGCAGTTTTGTCTACTTGTATGTCTTAAGTGCCTCTGGGTCATACCAAGGCGTATAATCTACGGTAATCTCGTCGCCAGCCTTGATTCCTTTTGTCACTATAAGAACTCTTTTTCTACCTTGGCGTATATCGGCGTTCGGACTGTATGAATGGTTTACGAATCCACCGAGCGGCGTTCTAACTAGATCGTCTTTGGTACCCTTATATTCAAAGTGGGATATACCAAGCTCAGTGCCCTCCGGGATGTCCTCTGTAGCAAATAGGCCCAGACCATGTATTTTAGAGGGCTTGATGGTCACGGATTTTGGAAGCGGCTTAAAATGTTTTATGTCACTCATTTAATGCTCCTTTAGTCTCATTTATTTTGATTCTCTTTTGTTCAGTAGTATCTCTATCACGGATAGTTACAGTATCATCTTCAAGAGTTTGGAAATCTATTACTACGTGGTGCAAAACGCCGATTTCGTCGCTGCGGCGGTAGCGTTTGCCAATGTTGCCGTTGTCGTCCCAATTTACTGCGCCGTGCTTTTTCTTTAGCGCTTGGTAAACTTCGCGCGCCTTCTCCACCAGCTCTGGCTTATTTTTAAGCAGCGGTGAAACGGCATATTTTACCGGTGCGATGTTTTCTGGCAGCTTCAAATAAACGCGCTTTTCGCCACCGATTTCGTCTTCCGTATATGCGGCATCTAGCACGGCCATAACGGCGCGTTCTACACCAAAGCTTGGCTCTATTACGTGCGGAATAAACTTTTCGTTCGTACCTTTGATGGTGTATTCCATGCTGCGGCCGCTGGCTTTTTGAATATTGCTAAGGTCGAAATCCGTGCGATAAGCCAAGCCCATCAGCTCTTCGCGGCCGATTGGATAGTCGTATTCAATGTCTATCGTGCGCTTGCTGTAATGCGCTCTGTCGTCTTCTGGAACTTCTAACTCATGAATTTTCTTTTTAGGTAACCCAAGCTTTTCTAAAAACGCGTGCACGTCTTTTAGCAGCGCCTCAAAAGCCTTTTCCCACTCTTTTGGATTAACGAAATATTCGATTTCCATTTGCTCAAACTCACGCGAGCGGAACACAAAATCGCGCGGGCTGATTTCATTGCGAAACGCCTTGCCCATTTGCGCTATACCAAACGGCAAGTCGGGATAAAAGCTGTCTATTACGTTTTTATAGTTGGTAAAAATACCTTGGGCAGTTTCTGGGCGCAAATACACCCTTGAAGAATCGCCTTCACCCTCCATTTCTCCAAGTAGCTCTCTAAATACAAACTCTTTACCCTTTGGAATATTAAGAGGCCGCCTTTAATTCTAATTTCATCCGCCGTGGGTGCCAGCTTTTGTCCTAAACATCATATTAAACTGGCGCGGCTCACTGAATTTGTCCTTTGTGCCACAGACCGGACATTTTTTATCTTCAACATGGTCTTGGCGCAAGCGTGAATGACAATTCAGGCACTCGACCATAGGGTCATTAAATCCTGTGGCGTGGCCGCTGGCTTCCCAGACTTTTTTATTCATTAAAATCGCCGCGTCAACACCAAACATGTCATCGCGCTCGGTTACAAAAGTTTGCCACCAAAGATTCATAATGTTTCGCTTTAGCTGCACGCCAAGCGGGCCGTAATCCCACGTGCCACTCAGACCACCATAAACTCCAGAGCCTTGGTAAATAAACCCGCGGCGTTTAGCTAGGCTAACTATGTTCTCTAAACTCGTCATATTACAGTTTAGTATAGCAGATTAATCGCCAACTGCCCTGGCAACCGACAAGCAATCGTTTAGAACGCGCTCTACGCCCGATAGTTTTGCTATGACTTCGGGCTTTTTTAGATGTAAAAGTTTCAAAAGTTTTAAATGGTCGGCCGAGAAAGTGCCTTTTTCGTCCTCCACGAACGACATTTCGGCGATGTCGAAGCGATAGTTTTTCTCGGCTTTTAGCGGCTGTCCGCTGGTGTCGCTGCCTAGGTTTAGCCCATGGCCCATTGCGTCAGCCAGGTTTAAATAAAACCAAGCTTCGGTTAAATTAAGCGGAATATTTTTGTTGTTCAAGCTTTCTAGCATAGTTTTAGCAGCGTCGTAAAACTTGGGCTCGTTTAAATATTCGTCTAGTTTGGAAAGGCGTTTCAGGGCTTCATAACTAAACTGCAAGCGCTCGTAATCTTCCATAACAAAGGTGAAAAACTTTTTAAGCCGCGCTGATGTGATGACGCCCATGTCGCTTTTGCCATAGCGCACCACTACGTCGGTAACCGCTAAAAGTTCTATGCCGCCCGCTAGTTTGCTGCCTTCGCGCCGCACCCCTTTGGCAATGCCGCTGAGTTTGCCATTTTGTGGTGTGAGGAGCTGCAAAATCCTGTCGGACTCACCGTAGTTTATGCGCCGTAAAATGATGGCTTCGGTGCGAATCGGACCCATCAGTTTACCTTCTTTAAAGTGCTGACCAGCTCTTTTGGCGTAAGATGGGCTTTGTCTAAAACCGCTGCAACGCCATAGCTTTTTAGCGACTCGGCGTCTATTTGATGCCGTTTGAGAGTAGTGCAAAGAACCACAGGAATTGAATTAGTGTCGGTGTAAGATTGCAGCTCATTTAGCAGGGCAAAAGCATTCACGCCAGGTAGCAAAACATCTAGCAAAATGACGCTTGGTAAATCCTCGTCAATAACATCTAAAGCTTCTTTGGGGCTTTTTACTGCGCTCACCTGCCAGCCAGCCTCGCTTAAAATGAGCTTGAAGCTGTCGGCCAGCCAAGAATCATCTTCAACTATTAAAACAGTGTCTTTTTTCATGAAGGTAGAAAGCTAAGCTGCTTCACAGATTGGGTTTCAATAAAGAAAGTTGCCCCCACCTGACGATGCGCAATGGCGCCAAGGCGCCCATCCATAGCTTCTGCAAATTGCCCTGCGATATAAAGCCCTAAACCGCTAGCAGCCGGATTTTTACTGACAGGTTGCGGCATCTTGCCCAGTCTTTCTCGTAAACGACGAAAAACATCTTTGGAGATTTGCGGACCCCAGTCGCGCACACTAAGCCTGACCGTTGAGTCGCCCGAGCGCTTTCTAACGCTTAAAATAATTGGTTGCTGGGAATCTGTCGTGTGCGTTAAAGCATTGTCACACAAACCTAGCGTAGCGCTGCGAAGCAGCTCGTGATGTGCCAAAGCCAGCGTGGGTTGCTTTGGCAGATGAAGTTCTATCTTTTTATCCATCGCCTTTAAAAGTGGTGTTAGCTCGTGGGCTACATCTTCGCACAAGCGAGAGGTTTGCACCGGTTCAAGTGCGAATTCAGCTTCAGACAGCCTGGTACTGCGAGTTAAGGCTTCTACAAGCCGCATGGAGCGCTCACTAGTTAGCTTTATTCTCTCAGCTATCTGCTTCTTATCTGCCGTTTTTGTCAGCTGATCGTCTTGTAGCAAAAGGGAAAGCTGGCGAATTAGCACCAGCGGCGCCTTCAGTTCATGCGCTGCTGCAACTAATGATTCGTTATCAGCTAACGCGCTAGATAACTGCTGATCCCTCGCCTCCATATCTAGTAAGTAGTGTAGCACATTTTAGGCTACACTACTTTTTGTCTAGGATTGGTTTTATGGGTTAAATGTCAGAGATTTAACTACGTTATTAAAGTCTGGTACGTAAGATTGCAAGTCGGTTTGTAAAACAAGTGTTTTGTCGCGAACCTTGAAGATTACGGCTGCTCCATTAACTTGTGGTGTGAAGTGTCCGTCTAGCCTAGTACCGTTATACCCAGAAGCTTGGGCTACGGAACTACGCAATGCGCCGCTTTGTAGCAATCCTTGGTACTGTTGTAAGACTTGGGAATAGTTCTGGTCTAAAATAGAAACTCTCAAGCCAAACTTGTTATTACCATTTACTGATGGAACTTGGTCTTTGTTTAAGTAAGCTGCATAAGTCCCGCCATTGCCTGGATTGTCGATATAAACACTCCAGGTTTTAGGGTAGTTAAAAGAGACACGGCCAAGGTCATCTCGGCCCGATGAATTGCTGGTTTGGTTCTTTTTCACGCTGGGCGAAATCTTTAGTATCTTGATTTAATTGCTGCTGCTTTGCGTCTGCTACGGCAGTGCCAACCTTGCTGTCGACGTTAGTTTTTTGATCATTGTAGTTCACGAGCGCCCAGATCATCACCGAACCAAGCACTAATACTAAAATACTAAGTACTATATTGATAACTAATTGGCCGGTTACGACGCCAGATTCTTGTTGTAAAATGCGTTTAGTCTTCATGCCGATAACTATACCCTACTAAACGGAGGTTTGTAAAGATGCTTATGGTTTTAGTTTGTAAAGATGCATTGGCCCGACCCTTTTTTGCATCGGAACGCTGGCAGGTAACTTAAAGCCGTAGCTAATGATATTCAGAGGGCGCTTGGTTGTCGCTACATGAGATTTTAAGTAGCGCTCCAGACGTTTCATGTCACGCCCGTTGATAAAAACATAAACCAAAGTCGTCTCAGCCGGTAAGCCCATTAGCCAAAAATCGCCCCACTTAGTAGTTTGGTTTTTATAGCCTCGTCCTAAAACCCAGGCTGCAAGAACTAAAAAAGGATTCAGCTCGTAGCCGATAGCTTTAGCACCCTTTTTTGAGGCATATCTAAGCAAGCCGCCATCGCCAGAACCTAAATCTACGACTAGATCCCGCGATCCGACTTTATACAGCTCGTCAAAAGCTTGCTGGCGCTGGCGTTTTAAGGTGGGAACATAAGGTGCCCCGCGAAAAACTACCAGCCCAAAACTGGCTAGTAGCAGGCCGCCTAAAAGCCACCAGCCAAACACTACTTCTCCTCTTGGTCAAAGCGTTTGGATAAAACAGTTATCTCGTTTTTTAGCTCGCTTAGCTGCTTTTCGATTTCGTCAGAAAGTTCATCGGCTTCTTTGAACTTCTTTAAAGCATCTTCAATTGAAAAATCTTCTTGGTCGAACCAAGCCACCAACTCATCGAGTCTTTTTAGCTTAGCGCTTAAATCTGAACTACTTTTTGCTGACATTTATAACTCCTGTTTTAATTATAACTTTTTGCAACTCAATGGCTAATTCACTGCCCTTTTGCAGCTTAGTTGCGTTCTCGCTATTTATAACTTCGCCCTGACCGCGCACAATTGCATAGCCGCGCTTTAAAACTTGGTTAGGGTTAACTTGGTTTAAGCTGCGTACCAAAGCTTGATAGTCCGTCTGGATTTGCCTTTGGCGATGCACCAAAGCCCCATAACTACTTCGCATAGCCTCAGTTACTTCTCGTTGCTTGGTATCAAGCTGATTTTTAGTTATTTCTAATATACGCTTTAAAGTGTAGTGCGAGCCTTCGATAATTTGATTCTTATCTGGCACTAAAATCTGTGCTGCGTTGCTAGGAGTACTAGCCCGCTGGTCTGCTACCATGTCCGCTAGCGTAATATCTGTTTCATGCCCTACTCCAACCAAAGTAGGCACGCGGCTGGCCGCGATTGCCCGGGTTAAAGGTTCGTCGTTAAAAGCCGCTAAGTCATCGGCGCTACCGCCGCCGCGCACAATCACAATTACTTCAGGCGGTTCCGAGGCTTCATTAAAATATTGTAGCGCCCTAATAATTTGCCCGGGCGCACTGCTACCTTGCACTAACACATGCGCTACTTCAACTTTTAAGCCGCCAAAGCGCTGGTTTAAAATCTTTGTAAAATCGGCAAAGCCCGCTGCTTCCGTAGAGCTGATAACGCCTATCCTGGAAGGTAAACTTGGCAAAGGCCTCTTGCGCTCTGGCTCAAACAAACCCTCTTTGGCCAACTTGGCTTTCAAAAGCTCAAAAGCTCTCTTCAAACTTCCCTCGCCCACTAGATCAATACGTTTTACGGTCAGGCTAAACTTTCCCCAGTCAGTAATTTTAGGCTGGGCAAAAACTTCAACTTTCATGCCGTCTTCCAGGGCCGTACGCAGCTGATATTTCATCATAAAACAACTAAGGGTCGATTTGTCGTCTTTAATATCAAAAAATACATATTTATTTTGGCTGATCTTAAAATTGCTAATTTCCCCGACAACACTTAAATCAGGATAAGCACTGTCTAGCGTTTGGTTAATTACCGCTATACATTGGCTAACGCTCAGCTGGACCGTTGTCATGGTCGTATTTCCAAATAGTTAGTTGATAAAATACGTAGCCGGTTCCGATGGTAAGAAGCAACAATATAACGCGGGCAAGCAGCACACCTGCAATTGATAGGCCTTGGCTTATGCCAGCTACCGCTAGAAAAGCAATCATTAAAGCTTCAAAAGCACCTGCGCCGCCGGGCGTAATTACTATAAACCCAGCAAATGAAGCTAGGCCGTAAGCAATAATAATAGGCGCCGGATTCACTAAACTACCCAGCGACCAAAAAACCAGCGAGTAAGGCAAGATGTCCAGTACCATGAAAAGTAGACCCCATAAATATGGCTTTAAAAGCAGCTTTTTGTCTGCCTTTAGGGCGACATAGTCTACATGGATTTCGTCAAAAAACTTCCCTACTACATCCAGATCAAAAATGTCTTTTTTATGGCCTGCGGTTACCCAACCGACAAAGCCATTAATTATTTTTGTTGACCAACGTGCAAACGAATTAAGACGCGTTTTGCTGTTTGCAAGATACATTCCAAATACTAGGGTAAAAATCGTCAAAGTAGTCAGCAGTGTACTAAACATTAAAATAGGGCGACTCACGCCGCTATCCCAAGTTACAGCCACTACAGAGATAATAAGCAAAGTAGTAAATGCCAAGAACCCTACAGCATAGCGCACAATCAGTGCTAAAGTGGATCGGCTAGCCGGCACGCCCATTTTGCTAAGCCGCCAACCAATATATGAAAACCCTGACACTCCTCCGCTTGGCAAAACATGGTTTACAAAGTTGCCCTCAGTCGCTATACGGGCCAAAGACCAGCGAGATGCATCATGCAGCTCGTTTTTATCTCGTAAGTAAGTAAATATCATCTCGCCTACTGCGTAATACGAAATCAGCTGGGTTGGGATAATCAATAGCAAAATCCATAAATTTACCTGGCCTAGCAGGTGCCACGCTTGTGCTATTTCGTGCCTAGACAAAAAAACTATAAGAGCTATCAGCAGAAAAGTAACACCGCTTAACCAGCCTTTAAAAGATAGTTTTTTTAGCTTCATACTTTGGCTATTATACCGGATATTATGAGCTAAAGGTATAATGGATACCGACACTATGAAAACAATATATATTTTAGGGAGACAGCCTAGTATTGGTTTAGCAGAGCTAGAAGCTATATACGGTGCAAATAGCGTATCAGAAATCGCCCCAGGAATAGCTGCTATTTCTAAAGATCCAGCAAACCGACCTATCGGTAGCGCTATGAAAACCGCCCAACTGCTCACTACTCTACCCGCTACATCGTGGCCAGAACTGAGTAACAAAATTATTCGCTATCTTTTGCAAACTCTGCCTAAGGATGGCAAAGTAACTCTTGGCATCAGTGCCTATGGCTCTAAAGTAGATTCTAAAAAACTCCAAGGCATAGGCTTGAATCTAAAACGCCAAAGACAAAAAGCCAAACTACCTAGCCTACGGCTAGTGCCAAATCGTGCTTCAACTCTAAACAGTGCCCAAGTTCTGCATAACAAACTGACTAGCAAAAACAAATGGGAGTTGCTGGTAATATTTACTAACAAAAACCAGGTTGTGCTGGCAAAAACTACAGATGTACAAGACATAGTTGCTTACACTAAGCGCGACCGTGGCCGGCCACGAAGAGATGCGCGTGTCGGCATGCTGCCGCCTAAGCTTGCCCAGACTATGATTAATTTAGCACTAAACAGATCTGATGTCTCGTCGAACGATGGTGAGCTAGCGCTTCCCGAGTCGAAAGCTTTCGACTCGGCGAAAAAGCGCCTGAGTGAGACGACGGCATCAGAGCGGTTTAGTAATAATCGAGTCTTGCTTGATCCTTTCTGCGGTACCGGCGTGGTTCTGCAAGAAGCTGCTTTAATGGGCTATTCGGTTTACGGCACAGACTTAAACGAAAGAATGGTTCACTACACGCGCGATAACTTAAACTGGCTCCAGGACACTCTTAAAATCCGTTTTGAATGGTACCTTCACCAAGCCGACGCTACGGATGCCAAGTGGCAAAAGCCCGTTGATTTAGTGGTTAGTGAAACTTATCTTGGCCGCCCTTTTACGTCCAGCCCTAGCAGAGAAATATTAAATGCTACAATCAACGACTGCAACAGCATAATTAAAAAATTTTTACAAAATATAGCTCCTCAGCTGGAGCCTAAAGTGGCGCTATGCCTGGCCGTGCCCGCCTGGTTTGTAAATAATAAAGTTTATCGCCTGCCTTTGCTTGACGACCTCAGAAATATTGGCTATAATCGATTAGATTTTAAGCACGCCTCGCATGAAGATTTAATATATCATCGTGAAGGCCAAATCGTTGGCCGCGAGTTACTAGTGTTAACAAGGAGATAATATGTCTAAAATTAAAGCCGGTGGCTCTTCCAAAAATGTCCATGACAGTCCAGGTCAACGCCTGGGAGTTAAGCGTGCCAGCGGACAAAAAGTCCGTAACGGCGAAGTAATCGTACGCCAAGTTGGCCAAACTAAATTAGCTGGTGCTGGCACCTACCTAAGCCGCAACTTCACTATTCATGCTGCAAAAGACGGCGTGGTTGGCTTTCGCCAAATTAAAAAGCGCGGCTTTAGTGGTAAAACTTCTCGCCGCACTCAAGTAGTCGTTGAGTAAACTGTAAATTACTCGTCTTTTTTATCGCCGTCTTCGCTAGAAGACTCGTCTTTTTTGTCGTTTTGGTTCATACCAAGATGGTATTTAATCTTATCAACCACATCACCAATTACAACTTGAGATTTGATCAAGTAATCATCAACCCCCAGGCTTTCAGCACGATCTTTGTCTTTTGGCTGGCTAAGAGCAGTAAGCATAATAACGCGAACATTAGCTGTTTCAGGAGTATTCCTTAAAATATCTAGCACATCAAAACCGCTGATTTTTGGCATCATTGCATCTAGAACAATAAGATCCGGCTTGAACTCCATAGTAGCCGCCAGGGCATTTTCGCCGTCGTTTACCTCATTAACCTCAAAGCCTTCAAGCTCTAGTCGCGAGCGATAAACGCTTGCTAAAGTAGTGTCGTCTTCAACTAGTAAGATTTTTTTCTTCTGCATAGTATGCCTTGATTATAGTCAACTCCACTATTTAGTACAAGGCTTTAATGGCGCAAGATACTCAGTGCTTTGTCTTGTTGGACGTCCTGACCTGATTTAGCCTCTTGGTCAGTTAACTTCACTACTACGTCAGGTTTAATGCCCGATTTAGAAATATTCTTGCCATCAGGCGTGTACCACTTCGACACAGTAACCTTTAGCTGCGCGCCATTGCTTAGCTTTATGATTTCTTGCACGCTACCCTTCCCAAAGGTCTGTTCGCCCACTAGTGTAGCTGCTCCGTTATCTTTTAATGCGCCTGCCAAAATTTCACTAGCACTAGCCGTCCCGCCGTCTACCAACACAACGGTAGGAATGCCAGAAAGTATAGAATCGCCGTCGCTAGAACGCAAGCTATCTGTTACCTTACCTTTGGTTCGCTCTGTAACTACCAACTTATTGTCTAGCCACAAGCTTGCCACGTCCCTAGCTGCTACTAAATAGCCGCCGCCATCACCACGCAAGTCAACAACTATGCCATTAACATTATGGTCTCGGAAGCTTTGTGCCGCCTGATGGGCTAAGCGAACCGTATCGTTATCCCCAAACCGAGAGATGCGCATAATACCAATATTGTCTTTGGTAATATGGTATTTTACGCTAGGATCGGTAACCTTCGCCCTTGTGATGTCTAATTCCCGTTCATCATTTTTACCGCGCAATATAGTAAGTTTTATTGTAGTTCCCACCTGGCCACGAATTTTATTAACCGATTCATCGAGCGACCAGCCACTAGTACTATGATTATTTACCTTGGTAATAACATCTTGCGACTTTAAGCCTGCCTTTTTAGCCGGACTGCCATCCACTACACTTACTACCGTTAGTTTATCGTTTTTTAGAGTTAGCTCAGCGCCAATACCAGTAATAGTGCCGTTTAAATCACTAGAAAAAGCTGCCGCTTGCTGCCTATTGAAGTAAAGGGTGTAAGGATCGCCCACTGCTTTAACTAGCCCTTTGTTAGCGCCAGCAATTAGCTGGCTAGTGTCAAGCTTTCCATCGTAGTGCTTTAGTAGTTCGTTATAAGTTTGCTGGACTGAGCTTAAATCTAACGACTTTCCGACAATATTGCCGCTCGTTAGCCAGCTATGAGTTCGGGTACCGAGGACGAACATTACTACGGCTACAATAACCAAGCTAGTAATGAACGTTCCTCTGGATATTCCCTTCGGCTCCTGGTAGTTATTTGTTTTATTTTTTGGCATCAGAATCAATTATAACCTTTTCTAATAAAGATTATACTCTAAAAGTTAATGTTTTATATGGAATTACTAGAAGTAAATGTAAGTATCAAAGAATGATGCAGGTACAGTCATTTCGCTATAGTGACCGGCATAATCCCAGTTATATTGGCTTACTGTGACATAGCCGCCGCTAACGCTTTCCACCCAAGCCACATGTCCGTAATAACCGCTAGACATAACAGCTACTGAATGAGCACGAGGTGTTGAGCCCATACTAAAGCCAGCTGCTGCGGCACTGCCAGGCCATTGGTTGGCGTTGCCCCATCCGTAAATATGGTAGCCCTTTACACTCTGGACTTTCCAAGCCGCATAACTTACACACTCACGGTTATACATACCCCAAGGATCTACCAGAGAGTCTTGAGCCGCATTATCTAAATTTGCTGGGTACCCGCCGTGCCCGGGATCGCCAGCATGAACCACTGCTCCGCCACCATAAGATTGCAGCCTTGCGGCGTTAGCTGCAGCTTGCTCTGATCGCAAGCTAGCAATTTGGCTGTTTTTCTTGCCTATCAGGGTTTGGTAAGCCGATTCTTTGCCTTTAGTCTGTTGCAAGAGCTGGTTACGCTCATTTTCTTTAGCAACCAAAGCGTCACGTTGATTCTTTTGGTTAGCAATCACCAGTTCTACCTGATGTTTTTGCTTGTTTAGTTTTTGTTTAAGAATCTGAATTTCATTAATACTTTGGTTAACTTTGTCGCGTACAGAAGCTAAATACTCCTGTTTGTCCAAATAATCACCAATGCTGCCACTGCTGGCGAGCATTTCCACTGGTGTTACTTGATCTTCAATAGAAAGGTCGACTATAGCTTCGCCAAAAGCTTTTTGGTTTTCCTTAAGACGCTTTTCGTTATCAGCAATTTGTTTAACTAACTTATCATGCCTGGCCTGGCTTAAACTAAGCTGGCTTTCAATTTGGGATTTTTGAGCCCCGATTTTTGCCAAAGCATTATTTAAAGTATCAGCTTTTTTGCTTAACTTAGATGACTCTTGCTGATAAGAATCAATTTGTTTTTGAGCCTGAGCAATTTTTTGATCATATTGATCGGCATATACCGGCTGGCCTACGCCAGCTGGAACTGCCATCACCATCAAAACAGCAGCAGCGACTAAGGTTGACGAAGTCACTAAGCGCTTAATTTGTGGTGTGGTGAACCGTAGTTTCATGATGATAATATTTCCCCCTAATGCTAGCACTATAAAGCATAAGCGTCAATACACTTATGCAAAACTAGCTTAATTTTATACTTTCAGATAACGGTGAACGGCAAATACTGACGAAATAACGCCAATAATTGCGCCTATTAGGACTAATCCAAGAAATACAAAAGCAATATTTATGGTTACGAAGTTAATCGTCGGCTGCATTGCTACCCCGGCGTTGACAAGCGGATCGCGAAGTAATTTAAGGCCGGTAAAACCAAGGCCGGTCGCAAAGATGGCTGCAAAAAATCCGTACATTATAGCTTCTACAGTAAATGGGCCGCGAATGAAGTTCTTATCGGCACCAATCAGCTTCATCATCTCAATCTCATCTTTACGGTTAAATATAGCCATGCGAATGGTATTGAAAATAATAAGTATCGAAATTGCTATAAAGACTACGCTGGCGATTGTCCCTACTCGGCTTATAAATTGTACTGTGTTGCCTATAGTATCGATTGCTTTGCGCCGCGAAGTGGCAAAAGTTGGAGCTCTGTCAGGGCTGAGAGAGCTCTGGAATAAGCTGTCATTTTTAACCAGTGACTCAATACTGCCCAATTTATCTAAGTCGGTCGGTACCACTCTCAAAGTCGCTGGATACGGTGTTTCAGGAAGTTCGGCGATAGTTTTTAGCTGATCTTTGGGCAACTCGCCATTGGCAATGCTGTCTTTCTGAAACTGGGAAGGACTAATATAGCGCGTGCTTTGAACGCTAGGTAGTTTTTGAAGCTTGCCTTCAAGTTGCTTAACAGTGGCTTCATCAACACTATTCTTTAAGTAAATAGATATATCCACCTTAGATCTAAAGTCGTCCACCGTTGAAAGTAGCGTATATCTGGCGGCAATGGTGCTAAATATTATTAAAAGCGTAATGGTCATGACTGCGGTGGCCGCAATAGTTAGCCATGTGTTACGCGAAAAATTATTAATGCCATAACGGCACATGCGCACAAAAGTAATCCATTTGCGACGCACACGCTTGTTTTGCCTCAAAGCAACTTTAGCGTCAGTAGACTGCTTCTGCTGTTTTTTATTTTTATCCGTCATTGCTTATAACTTCCCCTAACTTGGTCGGATGTAACTTTGCCATGGTCTATGGTAATAACTCTCCGCTTCAGGCGGTTAACGATTTCTGCATTATGGGTAGTTAAAAGAACAGTCGTTCCATAACGATTAATCTTTTCTAGCAGACGTACAATATCCCAGCTATGCTTCGGGTCTAAGTTTCCTGTCGGCTCATCAGCTATTAATATTTTTGGCTGGCGCACTACGGCACGGGCAATCGATACGCGTTGCTGCTCACCACCGGAAAGCTGCCGAGGAAATTGTTTTTCCTTACCTTTTAGGCCCACTAGGTCAATGACTTTAGGCACGGTAGATTTAATCTCGCGGTTAGTCATACCAGCGATTTCCAGCGCAAAAGCTACGTTCTCAAACACTGTTCTTTGCGGCAAAAGCTTAAAGTCCTGGAAAACCACGCCGATTTTACGGCGAAGCATAGGAATCTGCTGGTCTTTTAAAGAATCGTAATCGATGCCGCCAACCACAATCTTACCGCTGGTTGGCTTCTCTTCACGAGTTAAAAGCTTCAATAAAGTCGTTTTGCCAGCACCACTGGTGCCAACTAAAATTACAAACTCTTTCGGCTCAACATGAATACTAACCCGGTTTAGAGACGGTTTAGAGGTTTTACCATAACGTTTTGTCACCCTATCTAACAAAATCATACAAGCTAAATTATAACATAGATATAAGGCTGTTTTAGCTAGTAAGCTTATGCTCTAAATAAGCGTTAATAAAGCCATCTATCTTGCCATCTAGCACACTTTGCGCATCGCGTTCTTCGTACTTAGTTCGAGTATCTTTCACCATGGTATACGGGTGCAAAACATAGTTGCGGATTTGTGCACCCCATTCGGCAGATTTGCTAGGGCCTTTTAGTTTTTCAAGGTTTTCTTCGTGCTGCTCCAGCTGCAACTGTGCTAGTTTTGAGCGCAAAACTTTAAGCGCCGTTTCTTTGTTTTGAATTTGTGAGCGTTCGTTTTGGATACTAACCGTTATACCGGTTGGTAAATGTGTTACCCGCACTGCGCTGTCGGTGGTATTTACGCTTTGGCCGCCGTGTCCACCAGCACGGAAAACGTCGATTTTAAGATCTTTGTCATCAATTTTAACTTCTTCTGGCGTTTCGATTTGCGGCAAAACCTCCACTAAGGCAAAGCTGGTTTGGCGCAGATTATCGGCATTAAACGGGCTCAAACGCACTAAACGGTGCACGCCGTGCTCGCCTTTTAACTTGCCGTAAGCGTAAGGCCCATTCATTTCTATAACACTGCTTTTAATACCGGCTTCTTCGCCTGCTGATTGCTCTATAACTTTGGCTTGCACGTTGCTATTTTCCGCCCAGCGTAAATACATTCGCTCTAGCATCTGGGTAAAATCTGCCGCATCCGTGCCGCCCACGCCGGCGCTTAGGCGCAAAATTGAATCGTGATCGTCATATCGGCCAGTTGAATTGTAGTTGTTTTTTTAGATTATCAAATTCTTTTTGAAGGGATTTTAACTGCTCTTCGACTTCGGGCTTCAGACTTTCATCATCCGTTTCAATCAGCTCCGTTAAATCTTCCAGTTGCGCTCGCAGGTTTTCCCACGGCTCCGTGGCACTTTTCAGGCTAGCCAGTTTTTTGCTTTTATTTTGGGCAGTGCTTGAATTATTCCAAGCGTCAGGCTTCGCCAGCTCAGCTTCCAGCTTGCTTTGTTGAGTTAGCTTTTCATCAATATCAAGCTGCTTCGTTGCAGTGCCAACCTCGTCAGCCAGCTTTTTAATTTGTTTTAAAAGTGGTTGCATATAAATACTATTGTAACGCGAAACTTAACCAAATAAACAGATATGAAACTCAATCTAGGAAAGCTGGGAGCCTAACGGCCCCAGATCCCTACTCACTGCTCAGGTTTTTTGAGTCTTTTGAGCCGCTCTTCAGCACACTCAAGATCTCTCTCGATCCTCTCGACTTCCATGCTTTCCATGGTGTAGCCCTGCGGGAGACGCTCTTTTATGAGATTTACCTGCGCCTTTGCTTGCCGAATGTGGTGCTTAAGACGCTCCGCTGGATCTGCTGCTGAGAAATCGTTTGGAGAAAGGCTCTCGATAGTTCTTCTGTAAACTGCGAAAGAATCCACACCTAGCTCTTCTAGCACCTTTACTCCAACTCCTTCGCTCTCGCGCATAGAAGCTAGGAGCAGATGCTCGACACCAATGTAATTATGGCCAAGAGAAAGAGCCTCGCGCAGAGACAGCTCAATGATCTTCTTTGCTCTAGGCGTAAAGGGAAGCTGGGGAGCTTGAACTTCTCCTTCTAGCTCAGGATTCCTTTTGCTAGCCCCTTTTAAAAGTACTTCATGGAATTTCTGCTTATCCACCCCCAGCGCAGTCAGCATTCGAGGAGCAAGCCCTTCTTCCTCTGCGATAATTATTCCCAAAACAAGGTTCTCACTCCCAACAACTCCCAAAGCAAATTTTCCAATTCCAACATATTCCTCGTACAACTTTCTGGCTTGGTCTTTAGCGTTGTCAATCACCTGCCTAGCCGCATCAGTCAACCGCTCAAACATGTGAGCCTCTTTTCTGTGTAGTAAATAGGGATTTGAAAATGAGACCCACTTGTTTGAATCTCATATCTATTTATTTAAGATTCTTTAAATTACACCACCAATTTAATTAAGGCTATTATAAATTAATGTCTTTAATTTGTAAATCAGTCGTCAGCAATAAAATATTTAATAAATAGATATGAAACTCAATCTAGGAAAGCTGGAGGCCTTACGGCCTCCAGATCCCTACTTACTACTAAGACTCTTGAGTCTATTAAGACGATTTTGAGCTTCTTTGATGTGGTCTTCTAGTGCGTTGACCGTCGCTTTTTTAAGGACGTCGTCTTGGTCGGTATTTACCCTGAGGAGAGGAATCTGGCTCTTAGCCGCTGCCAGGCTATCCTCAAGAACCCTGATCGAATCGTATGGGTTCGCGAAACTATCCACTATTCTGTCGCGAACAGCTTCCGGATCAACCTCTAGTTCTTTTAGGACTTCAGCAGCCAGGCCTCTGTTCTCACGAACAATCGCAAGAACGATATGCCCGACTCCCACGAAGTTGTGACCGAGAGAAATAGCTTCGCGAACCGCAGTCTCGCACACTTGCTTTGACTCGTCAGTGAAAGGAAGATGGTCTTTTCTGACAGATGATCCTTCAGAGTTGCCGCCAGTCTGCTGTTTGGGCTTTTCTTTCAGAACCTCGTAGATCGCTTCTCTGGTAATTCCCAAGGAAGCGAGAATCGGAGGAGTGGCCCCTGCCACACTTTCCATGTAGGCTGCCCCCAGCAACAGATCCTCGGTGCCGATACAGGCTCTATTACGACTTTTAGCTTCCTCTTCAGCTTGGACAATGACTTGCCTAGCAGAGTCAGTAAACCGCTCAAACATTTCAGCCGCCTCTTTTCTGTGTAGTAAATAGGGTATAAATTTGAGATCCAACAATTGAATCTCATATCTATTTATTTCAAGATGCGTTAAATCGCCCACTTAATTTAATTAAGGTTATTATAAAGTATTATCTATAAACTGTAAAGTAAATAAACGGATATGAAATTCAATCTAGGAAAGCTGGAGGCCTTGCGGCCCCCAGAATCCCTATTCGCTACTACTTTGCTCTAAATTTCTTGAGACGTCTTTCGATTCTCTCGAGCTCTTTTTTGATACGTCCAGGTTCTGGTTCTAGCAGCCACACTACCTTTGGCGAGCTTCTCAAGGAAGGGTATCTGAGATTTTGCCAATTGAATTTGGCGCTGCAGACGCTCCAGTTGATCCGCAGAAGCATCTGGAGAAAAGCTCTCAATAGTTCTCTCACGAACCTCTGAAGGATCCGCACCAAGCTCTTTGAGAATTTCTACCCCCAACCCGTCGCTCTCGTGCATAGAAGCGAGGAGTATATGCTCGGCCCCAGCGTAGTTATGTCCGAGACTTAGCGCCTCACGCAACGAGAGCTCCAAGACCCTTTTTGCACGTGGCGTAAAAGGTAGTCTATTCGAGTCAGATCCTTGAGATTTCTCAACTGAATCTGACATGTTTAGTATCTTCAACCACGTGTCACGAAATAACTCTGAAGTAACATCCATGGAGATGAGAACAGGAGGGGCAGCTCCCTCTCTTTCCAGCTTAATTATGCCAAAAAGCAGGTTCTCAGCCCCAACATATCCATAGTTGAGCTCTCTTGCAACTTTATCGGCTTCGACGATAACCCTGCGCGCAGAGTCAGTGAATCGCTCAAACATAAGAGCCTCTTTCTAAAGTAGTGAATAGGGATTTGAAAATGAGACCCACTTGTTTGAATCTCATATCCGTTTACTTAAAATGCTTTAAACTGCCCACCGGGTTTAATTAAATATTATTATAGATTAATATCTGTATTTTGTAAATATGTCTTCAACTGCCAAAAGTGCCGGTGCGCTATACTAAAAAGTATGAAAATTGGCATATTCGACTCTGGTATCGGTGGCAAAGCTTTAGCTAATGAACTACAAAAGACGTTTCCTCAAGCTAAACTTTTTGTAGTAAACGACAAAGCTCATGTTCCCTACGGAGATAAAATGCCGTCAGAAGTAATTAAACTGACCGACAATGCCATTCAACCTCTTCTAGCTGAAAACTGTGACGTTATCGTCATTGCCTGTAACACCGCCACAACTATAGCCATTGATACTTTAAGAAAAACTTACCCTAACCAATTATTCATTGGTATCGAGCCAATGGTAAAAACCGCTGCTACCCGCACAAAGAGCCAAGTTATTGCCATTTGTGCAACTCCAGCAACTCTCGCTAGCGATCGTTATAAAAAACTCATCGTAAAGCATGCTGCCCATTTAACTATCATAGAGCCTGACTGCAGCCAATGGGCTTACATGATTGAAAATAATATTTTAAATAAAGATAAAATTAGAGAAGTTATTGAAGACGTATGCGCTCAAGGCGCATATATTATAGTGCTTGGTTGTACACATTATCACTGGATTAAAGATTTAGTAGTTGAAATAGCTAACGGCCAGGCAGAAGTTTTAGAGCCATCCGAAGCAATTGGTAGACGCGTCAAACACCTGCTAGGTCTCTAGGTTTTCAACTTCATTAATAAACTCATTGCCACGAGCTTCATAGTTTTTAAACATATCAAAGCTAGCGCAAGCCGGGCTTAAAATTACTACATCTCCCGAGTCTGCCAGTTCACTCGCCCTTTTTACTATGTCGCTCATATCTACATTAGATAAAACTTCGTAGTTAGTGAATCCCGTTTTATCTAAGTCCTTTTTAATATGCTGAGCTTCTTCACCAATCAGTAAAACTTTTTTTATAAATAAATTATTCATTTCTGTGGCTAGCTGAGTGAAGTCAGAACCTTTACTAGAGCCGCCTAGAATAGCTACTTTTGGCTGGTCAAAGGCTTTTAGCGCCGCAATAGTAGATCCAGGAGTAGTAGCAATGCTGTCGTCATAGTAATCTACCTCACCTTTGGTAGCTACAAATTTTAATCTATGAGGCAGGCCTTTAAAGCTAGAAAGTCCTTTTTCAATAGCATCTTTATCTTGAGTCCAGCTCCAGGCTGAGGCGATCGCTGCACAAGCATTTTCAATATTGTGTTTACCAGGCAGTTTAAGGACCTGAGTTGAGCAAATTTTTTGTTGCTGCCAATAAAAATAGCCGCCTTTTTCGTGTACGTAACTTTCATCAGGGTATGGTACTTTCTTGCCTTTGGAAATTTGAGCAATAGATTTAGAAACTTCGTTATTTTTATAGTAAATTACTGAGTCTTCTACTGATTGGAAACGAGCTATACTACCTTTTGCTTGCACGTAATCTTCGTTATTTTCATGAACATCTAAATGCTCAGGCTCTACCATCAACACCACGGCTACATGCGGAGAAATTGCTAAATCCCAAAGCTGAAAGCTGCTAAGTTCATAAACTATGATATCTTCAGGCTGAACTTCATCTAAAATATTTAGAGCCGGCTCGCCAATATTACCTACCAGCCAAACCTTTTTGCCAGCCACTTTTAATATCTCGCTAATCAAACTAGCGGTAGTACCCTTGCCTTTTGTGCCCGTAACGCCAATTATTGGTGCTGGGCAATTTTCAAAAAATAGCTTTGTTACAGAGGTGACTTTTCCGCTAACATTAATTTTTTTAGGATTTATAGCCGGCGTACGGACTGCTATGTCGGCTTCAATATCGTTAAAACTTTTAACTCCACCATGAAATTCTATACCTTCGGGCAAAGGTTTTTTTGTATTAGGCTTACTTTCATAAATTACAAACTTGGCGTCAGGATACTTTTTTGAAAAGTATTTATAAGCACTTTCGGCTTCGATGCCATAACCTAACAGTGCTATCTTCATGAAATTACTTCTCCTTAAATAAAGTGGAAACTTTTGCGCCTAGTCTATCAACCTGCTCTTTTTCCGCGCTACCAACACCAGCTAATGCCCAGGTATTTGACTGCAGAAACTCGCATGCCGTTTTAGTAATAGCGTCTCTAGTGATGCCACCGATAAGTTCCGGCATATCTTCGTAGTTTTTCACAAAACCATCAAAGAAATACCGCCCGGAATAAAAGCCGCTGATTTGCGCAACCGTTTGTGCGCCCATTTGATGACGGCCTAAAGCGTATTGTTTGGCAGTTTCGATTTCCTGTTCGTTTAGTTTGCCGCCTAAAACTGCCTTCATCTCGCGCACAATAATATCGAAAAGTTCATCAGCAGTGTCCAGATTAACCTGCCCTCCAAAATCCCAAGCACTGTCATGGTCATATGCCTCAGTTTCAGAAAACAAACTGTAAGCTAAGCCTTTTTTACGTGCCGCACCGTAAATTCGTGAATACATTGTTCCGGTTAAAATATGGTTTAAGCAGCTCATGGCATCGTGTTCTTTGTCGCTTAAGCGTCGTGGCAAGACCAGCGACAAGCCAAACGTTAAGTTTGGTGATTCTTTGCGGCGAATTAAAGTCGGTTTAGCACTAGAAAGTGTTTCTTGCTCGACTCCAAATCTTTTACCGTGAGGTAACTTCCAGTCTTCCAGTTGGCGCAAAAGCTTAGCCTTGCGCCCATGTAGACGGCCGGCAATTACAAACCGCAAGTTTTCTGCAGTGTGAGTACGTTTGTGGTGTTTTTTAATGTCTTCTAGTGAAACGTTCGGGATAGTCTTGAGCCTCTGCGAGTAAGTTAGCACATTTTCACCCAGTAACTGCTGAATGCGTGGCCACAAAAGCCTGCCATGACTATTTAGATAACCTGTAAGTTCACTTTTTACATTTCCCTTCTCAGAGCTTAGCTCTTCTTCGTTAAAACGCGGCTCAGAAATTGCTAGTTGCTGCAGGTCTAAAATCCTTTCCCACTCAAAGTCAGCGCAGTCAGCCAAGTAAACAAGACTTAAGTCGCTGGTATACGCATTATGATAAGCGCCATTTTTAGTAAACTCAGCCTCGTAGGCATGTTCGTCTTTAAACCTGGCATTAGCGCCAAAAGCCATATGTTCCATAATATGCGCCGTCTCGTAAACATCTTGATTTTTAACCAAACGATTACCAGCCCGAAAATGAAACTGAAAACTCATTACGGTCGCACCAGGAACGTCAATTAAAAGACCCTTCGCTCCGTTGCGTAATTTTACTTCCTGAACTTTATGTTTCAAACGAAATTTCTCCTGCCTGCCCACCGCTTTAATTTAGTTTAACAAATTTATTAACGATTTTTCTTACGATTCTGCCTTTGCGTTTTGCGCTTCTTGCGCTTTGCTTTCTTGGATTGACTTGCGCTTACGGAATTTTTCTTCACATTGAAGTTAGACTGCTTGCTACCGCTAGTTATTTCGTTTACCCCTGCCTCTACGGCGCCTTCTGCAGCCTTAGTAAGTTCTGTTTCATAGGTTTCTTCTTGCTGCACAATGTCAGCCTTAGATACGTGCATAATTGCCTTCAGTACTTCATCACTCAAAGTATTTTGCAAAGAATCATAGAGTTTTTGCGATTCATGGCGATATTCTACTAGCGGATCGCGTTGACCTACGCTTCGCCAATGAATTCCTTCACGCAAATGCTGCATATTTTCCAAATGCTGCATCCACAAAGTATCTAAAATCTGCAAATATATCTCGCGCTCAGCTGCGCGCATAATCTCGCTACTAAGCTCTTTTTCTTTCTTTTCATATAGCTTATTAACCACTTTTAGGCCGGCTTCAAAACGCTCTTTATCCTTTTTAATAGCCCCGACTTTTTTAATTTCCTTTGCATCAGCAGGGAAAACAGTCTCAAATTCTTGCTCAAACTGAGGATTATTTTTTGCAGGAACAATCGTTAAGCCGCGAAGCTTAGTTTTTATGAGATTTTCAATCTCCGGCTTAATGTCTTCGCCTTCTAGGATGCCGCGGCGTATTTTGTAGACTGCTGTGCGATGACGGTTAATTACATTGTCGTATTGAACCACATTTTTACGGGTGTCAAAGTTGTAGCCTTCCACACGCTTTTGAGCTGCTTCCAAAGTTTTTGAAACGGCTTTGTTTTGAATTGGCGTATCTTCATCAACACCCAGACGCTCCATTAACTTGGCAATTCGCTCACCCTGGAAAATACGCATTAAATCATCTTCAGTAGATACATAAAATTGAGTAACGCCTGGATCGCCCTGGCGTCCACCTCGACCGCGTAGCTGGTTATCTATACGACGCGCTTCGTGCCTTTCGGAGCCAATCACAACCAGGCCGCCTAATTCTTTTACACCTTTGCCAAGCACAATATCGGTACCACGACCGGCAATATTAGTGGCTAGTGTAACTGCACCTTTTTCGCCAGCTTTTGCTACTATGGCGGCTTCTTTTTCGTTATTCTTTGCGTTTAAGAGTTCGTGCGAAATATTAGCTTTTTTTAATGCTTGGCCAATCAATTCGTTTTTAGCAATTGAAGCGCTCCCAATCAAAACCGGCCGCCCAGCCTTTTGGTGTTCAGCAACGTCTTTAACTAAAGCCCTGATTTTACCTGCTTCGGTTTTGAAAATTAGATCATTGCGATCTTCGCGAACAATCGGCCTGTTAGACGGAATCTGCACTACATCCAAGCCGTAAATCTGCTGGAATTCTTCCGCCTCGGTATAAGCCGTACCGGTCATGCCAGAAAGTTTATTATAAATCCTAAAGTAATTCTGAAAGCTAATCGTAGCCAAAGTCATACTTTCCTGCAAAACCGGTACGCTTTCTTTGGCTTCAATTGCCTGATGCAAACCTTCGTTATAGCGCCGACCCTGCATCAAGCGTCCGGTAAATTCATCCACAATCACCACTTCGTTATCAGTGGTTACTACATAGTCTTTATCTCGCTTAAACAAAGTTTGGGCGCGCAAGGCTTGGTCCGATATGATAAACCACACGCACATTGTCTGGACTGTATAAATTTTTTATTCCTAGTAGTTTTTGAACCTTCTCGACGCCCTCATCGCTCAAGGCCACACTACGACGCTTTTCGTCTAAAACGTAATCTTCAGGTACTAGCTTTTTAGCGACTTGGGCAAACTGCATATAACTTTCAGGGCTTTCTGCAGCTGGAGCTGAAATAATGAGCGGCGTTCGTGCTTCATCAATCAAGATAGAGTCTACTTCGTCAACGATTGCAAAGTTAAGCTCGCGCTGACGCAGCAGCTCTACTTCGTTCACCATATTGTCGCGCAAATAATCAAAGCCGAACTCGTTATTAGTTCCATAAGTAATATCAGCGTTATAAGCTTCCTTTCTGGTGGCTGGTCGAAGTTTTCGCATACGCGGATCTTCGTGGTCTTTATTGTCATATTTAGTATCATAAATAAACGAAGCGTCGTTAATAATAACACCGGTAGAAAGCCCCAAAAAATCATAAAGCTGACCCATCCAGCCAGTATCGCGTTGAGCCAAATAGTCGTTTACCGTCACCACATGCACACCTTTGCCGGTCAGCGCATTTAGATAAACTGGCAAAGTTGCTACTAGGGTTTTGCCTTCACCGGTCTTCATTTCAGCTACGTTACCGTCGTGCAAAGCCATACCGCCAATCAGCTGAACATCAAAATGCCGCATACCAAGCGTTCGAGTCGAGGCTTCACGCACCAGGGCGAAAGCATCTGGCAAAAGGTCGTCTAGGCTGGTTTTTTTATCTTCCAGCTGTTTTTTAAAAACTTCAGTCTGCTTTTTAAGCTGGGTATCGCTCATCTTGCGATATTTTTCTGTAAGATCATTAATAGCTGCCACACGCTTTTTAAGGCGCTTTAAAATACGCGCCTGCGGGTCACCAAAAACTTTGGTTAAAACTTTTTTCATATTTATAGAGTCCCTCTAATTAATGCAGTAGCAATCTTCCTGCCATTATACGCGTTTTGCTCTCGAGTTAAAAGTAGCTTATAGAAACTTAATACTAACTTTCTGCTCCGCCAAAGGGTCGAAGCAAACGACGCCTGCCACGTTGCTGTATGCGTTCAGCCTTATACTTTTTAAGCTGGTTTTTTATTTTTTCTTCAACGATATCAATTGCTGCAAACATATTAACCGTTGATTCCTTGGCAGTTAAGATATGGTGGGGAGCGTGTAAAACTACATCGCATTCATATTTATTACCATGGCTGCGATTAACTTGTTTTAACTTCACCTCTGCATGCAAGCTTTTGCGAGCATGCCGCGGCAAATATCTATCTAGCCGGCCAATCTTTCTGTTCACATAACGTTTAGTAGCTTCGTTTAGATCGTAACCACGAAGGCCACTAACGGTGATATTTTTAATCATAGCTCCTCCTTGCTGCGCTACGTTTTGATGTAGCACCTACTATAATTATACCTCTTTATAGCAAAGTAGAGTGATGCATATAGGGGCGCAAGACTTCTGGAATCTCCAGTTTGCCGTCTTTAGTCTGAAAATGCTCCAGCACTGCCACTAAAGAACGCGCTAACGACACCGCTGTGCCGTTAAGTGTGTGTAGAGTTTCGACTTTACCATTTTTACGGCGAACCCGAATGTTTAAATTGCGAGCTTGGTAATCTGTACAGTTTGAACAACTTGTGAGCTCTCGATATTGTTTGTCGGCGCTAGACCAATATTCAATGTCATATTTCTTTGCAGCTGGCGCGCCTAAATCTCCGGAAGCAATGTTAACTACGCGATAAGGCACACCAATAGACTGCCATAACTCTTCTTCAATAGAGCGAATTTTTTCATGCATTTCTTGGCTGTTTTCGGGCAATGTAAAAGCATACATTTCCAATTTATTAAACTGATGCACCCTAAATAATCCATGGGCATGCTTACCATAAGTACCCGCTTCTTTGCGGTAGCAAGGGCTGTAACCTACATAAAGTTTCGGCAAATCTTCTTCATCAATAATCTCATCGGCGTGATAACCAGTTAGCGGCGCTTCGGATGTACCTATCATAGTTAAGTCTTCGCCTTCAATAAAGTACTCATTACTTTCTTTATTACCCCGTGGCGCAAAACCAGCACCGGTGGCTGTCCGGCTGTTAATCATGTGCGGCACAGTCATATACGTAAAGCCTTTATCTAAAACAAACTGCAGGGCATATTGCGTTATAGCATTTTCCAGCATAGCTAAGTCGCCTTTTAGGTAATAAAACTTGGTGCCAGCCACTTTTGCGCCACGTTCAAAATCTACCCAATCGCGACTCAACGCAAGCTCTAAGTGGTCTTTGGCTCCACTGGTTTGCTCGCCCCATTTTGCTATTTCTTTATTGTCTCCTTCACCACCAATCGGCACATCATCCAACATGATGTTAGGAATTTCTTTAAGCAAACTCAAAAATTCTTCTTCCGTTAGATTTAGGTCGGCTTCCAGTTCAGCAAGGCTTTCTTTGATTTTTTTACCCTCTTCTACCAGTTCAGGCGTAGGTTTGCCGCCTTTCATTTTGCTAGCAATTTCATTACGTTTAGCCCGCAAATCATCAGCTTTTTGCTGAAGCTCTCGCCTACGACTATCCAGCTCTAAAATAAGGTCTACATTTACGTCGTAGCCTTTTTGTTTGCTGTTTTCTTTAACTCGCGCCACATTATCGCGTACATAGCGAATATCTAACATAGCTTTAGTATACCAGCTAATTAGACTCTAGATTAGTTTTCTCAACTTGCTTGGCTTGGTAGCGCGCAACTGCAGTTTCAATCCCATAAATAGTCTGAGCTAGTTCTCTTTCAGACCAAACGTTGCATCAGACAACCCTACGGTTGGCTTATCATGCTGCGGCTTCAAGCCGACTACCTTTAGTAATCGCGTATCACCGCCATAGTTACCGCCTATCACAACTGCTTCGGTAAGATGTGGGTCGGTTATAGTAGTCTCACGACTAGTGCGGCAAGTAAAGCGAGCCGGATCTTTATAACTCACCTTAGGACATTCACAAACCACAGAAAGTTTCATTGCATCTTCTGAACCATCTTCACTAAGAGGGTTGGGATCGCGGGCAAAAATAACGTAGCGCCTACTTGATTCGTTCTTAAGTTCATAAACCAACATCACTGAATCCAAGCCTGACGTCAAGCAATCTAAAGGAATTACTGTCTCGCCCTTTTGGTCATGAATCCTGGCACTATAGTTGGGCTGCAATTCCCGATTGCTTGTGTAGTTATGAATCGCCGGTAAAACTAATTCTCGGCCTCTTGGCACCTCGGCTTTGCCGCCCCAGTCCTCTTGCCGCCTGGCGTAAGCTCCAGAATCAAAAAAATTATTAGGCCTGCTCCCTAAAGAATTCATAGCTTTAGCTGCTCTTCTACCTAAAGAGCGAAGAATGCCCTTAAATTTAGAAGACTTATCACGGCCTCGTTCACCATAACTCTCATACTCATGAGAACCTAACATAATATAATATTTTACAATAAACTAGCTTATGAAGCAATATCGCGATTGCGATAAAAGAATGAGGCTATTAATAAACCTGCAATGGCTGCAGCACCCATAATAGCGGCGTGCTTCCAGTCAATCGCATTGATGAATATAGCTGGTTGTTCATAATAGTGATAAAGGGTAAATTTAGCAGCAAATTCCAAATCTTTGATATTAACTGCTAGGGTTGGAATTAATATATTAGCCGCCACAAATAAAGACGCAATCAAAGTCGTTAGGCCCTTCTTGCCGGTAGCCAGCCCTAACATCAAGGTTAAACTAGCCGTACTCGCCGTAAGTAGCCACATCAAGAAACTAGACTCCAAAACACGACTCATGCTTACAGTTTCGTGTATAGAAAATACGCCAACCAAAACGCCAACTCCACAAGCTGCCGCAACTACGAGCGACAATATTACGACAGTAAGCCACTTGGCAGATACTGTTTTTAACCGTCCGATGGGCAAAGTTTGTAAAGTTTTTAAAGTACCCTTATCTTCTTCAGTTACGCTCAGATTAATTCCAACCATGACTGCAAAGATTAAAGTCACCATCGGCAAACGGAAATTCATCACCTGCTGGCTAATGTAGTGGTCTATTTGTGTCCAGCTTAGTGTGTCACCAAGTAGCCCTTTTAGCTGCTCGGGAGCATTTTGAGTCAATTGCTCAAACCCTCCGGTACTTTTAATAGTAGGAAAGAAAACAATCGTCAGCCAAGCCATAAAAATTGCACCGAGCGACCAGCCGAGTAACGCCCATTTTTTATCTTTTAAACTTTGCCAAAGCAGCCACATCATGACTTTTGCTCCTCTTCTGACTCATAGTAGCGCATAAACAACTCGTCTAATTCTGGCGGCGCAATGGTAATATCTTCAATCTTTGGCAAAGGCAGCGAAATCAGAACTTCATTAGGCTTGCCGCTCATTTCAAAATGAGCCGAGCCATCGCTAATAGCAAAATTTTCTACGCCGCTAAGCCGACTTACTTGATTTAGAACGCTGTGAGCGGCGCGAATTGTAACTCGCTTTTTCACTTTGCCCATCAGTTTATTTAGCGGTTCGACAGCAATCACTTTCCCTTCTTTAATAAACGCCACACGATCACATAAAACTTGGACTTCGCTTAATATGTGTGAAGAAACAAAGGCTGTTCCGCCCGCCTCGCGGTATTCGTCCATAAGCTTGTTGAACTCTTGCTGAATTAGCGGATCTAAGCCGCTGGTTGGTTCGTCAAAAATTAAAAGCTTAGTATCGCGTGCTAGTGCCGCAACCAAACCGATTTTTTGGCGGTTCCCGCGTGAAAGGTCTTTGATTTTCTTTTTCAAGTCCGCCCGCAGACGCTTAGCTAAAATGTTAACCCTTTGTTTAGAAACATTGCCGCTAATTCTCCCAACCAACTGAATGTATTGCTCGCCAGTTAGGTGATCATAAAATTCCATATCACCCGCCAAATAACCGATGTCCCGCCTTAATTTAGGATTATTTCTAACAGGCTGTCCGAGGATAGATATCTCGCCTTCGTTTGGACGAATAATATCAAGTAGTAAATTTATGGTAGTAGTTTTACCAGCACCATTCGGACCCAAAAAGCCTACGACTTCACCTTCTTTAACTTCTAAATCTACGTTCTCAATTCCACGAGCATTATGGCTGTAATGTTTTGTGACATTTTTTAGCTTAATCACAGTTTGCTTGTGGGCTGCACGTGTTGTCATCTTACCTACAAATATACTCTGGCTTTGCCAGCCAAGCAAGCTTTAACTGTGGTAGTAACGCTCTAGCCAACCTTTTTTAAACTCTTCAAAAGTTTGGTTTTCGATGCTTTTTCTGATGTCATCCACCAACTTCACAATGAACCTTTCATTGTGAATTGTTGCCAAGGTCGCAGCTAAAATTTCTTTAGCCCTAAACAAATGCTGTAAGTATGCTTTTGTGTAATGTTGGCATGTATAGCAATCGCAGTTTTCATCTATCGGCGTAAAATCTTTTTTATAGTTAGCTCCGCGAATGTTAATCCGCCCAGTCGGCGTATACAAACTAGCATTACGTGCTACGCGCGCCGGTGAAACACAATCAAAAGTATCAATACCTTGCTCAATCGCGATAAAAATATCATCCGGCTCGCTAATGCCAAGCAAATGCCGTGGTTTACTTTCAGGCAGCTCTTCGTTTACCCAACGTAAAATTTCGCCCAATTTAGCCTTTTCAATCGCGCCGCCAATGCCAAAACCATCAAAGTCTAACTTGCTTAAATCTTTCGCCGCTTTTCTGCGTAAGTCTTCATAATTTGCACCTTGCACTACACCTAACAAAGCTTGGTAAGCCTTTTCGGGCTGTTTTTTCATCAGTTTTTTATGTTCGGCAATGCATCGTTTCGCCCAAGCTAGCGTCCGCCCTAAAGCTTCAACCTGGTAACTGTAGCTATCATGCAAAGTTGTCAACTCATCAAAAGCAAAGATAATATCCGCGCCAATTTTATGTTGCACTTGCATGGAAATCTCCGGCGTAAATCTGTGCATACTGCCATCTAAATGCGACTTAAAAGTCGCGCCTTCATCATCCACCCAGGCCAAACGCTCCTTTTTAGTAAGCGGTTTTTCAAGCTGGCCGCCTTCCATATCAACCACCTTTTTAAAACCAGCGCCCAGCGACATCACCTGAAAACCGCCAGAATCCGTAAATGTTGGCTTGTTCCAATTCATAAATTTGCCCAGTCCCCCAGCCGCCTCCACTAAATCTGCGCCAGGCTGCAAGTATAAATGATACGCATTAGCTAGTACGGCCTGAGCACCTAAAGCATTCAGTTGCTCGGGCACCAGTGCCTTTAAAGTAGCTTTTGTTCCAACAGCAATAAAAGCTGGGGTTTTAATTTCGCCATGAGGTGTAGAAATGACACCCGTTCTCGCCAGCGTGCCATCAAGTTTTTTACCAACTTTAAAACCAAACTTATTCCGCGTCACTTTACTATAGGTTAACTCATTTCGCCTCAAGCTACTACTCAAGCTCAAGCTCTTCAAGACCTTCTTTAACCTTCTCCATATTTGAGACAAACTTAAAATATTGCCTAGAAATAGGTATAGCCATGACTTGTTCTTCGCTAGTTTCAGGGTCTATTGCAGAAATCAACAAAGCAGGTGTAGAGACTTTGTCGTTACTTTTATCCATATCGCCAACGGCCTGAGACATAGAAATCAATATTACGCTAATCGGCGTAGCCAGCTTTTTCTGCCAATCTTCGGCTTTTTCAGATCTGAAAGAATTACCTTCGTCGTTAGGAATAATTACCAAATAACTTCCCTTGAAAGCTACGCTATATGGTACTTTTTCTTTAAACACCAACAATTTTCTCAAGTAGCTTTCTACCATAATCCTAAACTCATCTGGATCCACCTTTTCAGGATCATGGTCAAACACAAAAGCACTTAATTTACGAACAGCTTCCGTTACGTCGTCGCTGTCTAAAATAGCTTGCTTTAAATCTGCAGCTTTGCCTGGGTAATAATAGACAAAATCTTCTGCAGCTCTGTCTTCTATATTTACGGCGGGGCGCACGTCAAACAAATCTTCCTCTTCAGCGTCAACCCAAACGGTGCTAACCAGTTCTCCTTCTTCAAGAATTCCTAAATAGTGATAAAGCTTAAGTCCTTCTTCGTCATCTCTAGTATCTACCCCAAAAGAAACAACTTCTTGGCCTTCTACAAACAGCTCTTTGCCTTTTTCGTCATATACTTTGCCTGACACAACCAAGGTAGTTTGAAAGTATGGCCACTCTTCATCTAGCTCAGCAGCTAATTCTGCAATATCTTCTGCCTCTACAAGCTGCGCTCTAATCACAAGATTAGCATCTCGAATATCAGCATGAAACCTCTTAACAGCTTCGTCTGATTCAACTAATCGTTCCAGCCCCGGATCTACTGCAAAAGAACTTTCGTCCGCCATAAAATTACATCTTTCTGCCCACTTTTTATAATTTATTTTATTTTAACATATTTATTCTGTTCCGTCTAGCTTGTGAATGTGTTTGTGGTCCAAGCCAAAGTGATGAGCTATCTCGTGCCAAAGCGTATGCCGCACGCGAGCCTTTAACTCGCCTATATCGCGACTAAATCGAGCAAGCGGATTTTTAAAGATAGTAATCTTATCTGGCAACACCAAGTTATAGCCCGCTCCGCGCTGCGACATCGGTATGCCTTCGTAAAGTCCGAAAAGCGTTTGGTTATCTCTTAGTTTCATTTTCTTGCGCTGGGCTTCGCTTGGCTCATCTTCATACACGATAGCCACATTTTGCATTTGGCTAGTGTATTTCTTCGGCAAACTTTCCAGCGCTTCTTCAGCAATAGCAGCAAAATCTTTATCCGAAATTTGCATTAAAATTTAGGCTTTCTTTTTAGTCCGGGCAACTGCAGATTTCTTTTGGTAGTGCCCAGCATAAAGAGCGCTGAGTTGCGCGCCAACGCCAAACCACAAAATACCTAGCATCACAAAGAAGCCGATGATAGGTATGAAGTAAACTATTATCACCACAAAACTACCAAGCAACATAATAGGCACCGGCTGGGTAGAATTTTTAAGTAGCAATCGGCCTACTGAATAGCCTGCGATAGCTCCGCTCAAGAAAAGCAACAAAGCCCATATCAGCATCACCAGTAAAGCCAGCGGGATACCAATCACTGTAATCAACAGAGCTAAAATTATCAGCGGTACAACTAGCGAAGCTATTACGCCAATAAGTAGCGTGCGGCCAGGCTGCTTCAAAATATGCTCAGCCACATTGTGTACTTTTCTAGGAAATGCCAGCACAACTGCCAAAGACACAACCAGCATAGATATCAAGAAGTACAACCATGCCCCACCAGCTAGTGGCGCCATCAAGTGAATATTATTATTGTTTTGTTCGTGAGTTGGCTCAGAGCGCTGCACGCTTCCGCCAATCTTTGAGCTTTTGTCTTGCTCCAACTCGTTCCGACTGGTATATGCAATATCACCGCCCACTGAAGCACTATTGCCAAGTGTAAGTTGGCGCATATTACCGTCTATATCCCGGCCAACACTGCCGTTGATAGTTACACTATTGCCATTAGCCAGCAAATCGCGGCCGACTTTTCCGTCCAGGGTCGAATCTTCGCCCATGACAGTAGCATCGCCGCCAATAGAGCTTTTAGATTCGGCCGTAAATGTTTGGCTTGCCACGGTAGCATTGCCAACCACATCGCCGCCAAGCGTTACGCTTTGGCCCGCTAAACGCACATCGCCCGTTACGCTAGCGTCAACACGCACATTCTGGCCTGCACAAATCACATCGCCGTGCACGATTCCTGTTATCGAAACATTTTGCCCGGCACAAAAAATGTCGCCATCTACTTCACCAGCGACTGTTACGTTACTACCCGCGATATAAAGCGAGCTGCTTATTTTCTCGCCTTTGGCCAGGTTCGGGCTATCCCCTGTTTTAAATGTGCCGGCTGCATTAGCTACGCCGCCAACTAAAAACACTCCTAGCACAAGTGCTAAAAGTGCGCCTAATAATCTCTTATGTTTCATAAATCTCCCCCTTTACCTTATCTTTAATTATACACCCGTTTTACAAAAGAAAAGCCAAGACTCAGCTTTTAGCTAAAGTACTAGGTCTCATAGTTACTCAAACCGAAGAGCTGGTCATAGACCCAAAGAAAGCTCAAGGAGAGGTCGTTCGCTCAGGCGATCCTAGCATGAACTAGCTAGATTTTATTGCTAAAAAAAGTTATTTATTTTATAATCTAAGTAGCTTCGTGGAGTTAAAGTCTTCGAGGTACCCTACAATTAGGCAAACTTAGCTTTTGCCTGGCAAGGCGGGAGGCTTTGCAAATGACTTATAACTTTTTCGAACTGACCAACGGTTCGTACAACGGAACAGTCATCGATTTCTTCGGTTTCAAAGGCACAAGATGTGGCAACGGCCAGTGGCTCACCAACGAGCACGGTGGGGACGAACTGGTTCCCTGCCATCGCGACGGTGTCAAAAGCCTGATTCTCACAAGAATCCAGGAATCCATCATTGCGGGCAACGGCGACCGCATGGCACAGCTACACCTAGGCCCCGAAGAGGCTGTCATCGCCGTGCTAGAGGAAGTTATTTCACACGACGACCTCATTTTTCGTACGCACGGCAAGGTTTCTCACCTGCTCATTTCAGGCGTGAGCTTCGAAGGTCACGTGCTAGACATCCGTGTGGTGGGCGACATCGACTGCGGCGTCATGGTCACCGACAGCGGGGGCAATGCCCTCGAAGGCCTCATGGCAGCACTAACGACAGCCTAAAGCCCAAAAGCTAAGGAGAGTCTAAAAACGCCCCAGCGCTACGTAAGTGCTGGGGCGAATCTAATTATGCTTGAGTCAAAATATCTAAGACGCCGTCAGTAAGTAAGTCGTTTGGCTGTGTTATTCAAATATCGTACCATAGAGATAGCCTTAAAAATCTCAGGAGGGTTTATGAAAATCATCAAGTCACTAAAAAACAACCAATCAGGCAATGCTCTGGTTATCGGACTCATCATAGCAGCGGTGGTCATTGTGGGCGGTGGAGCAGTTTATTTTGCCACCAAAAAATCTAGTAATAACAATTCTAACGACCATAAAGCTACCAGCAGCAAGTCTGAAGAAACAAGCAATAAGCAACCAGCTAGCTACAAAACTTTGCTAGCCAACGCCAAGGCCGGAAAATACGACGTAAAATGCACATATAGTCAGGGTAAAAATACCGGCACTTTTTATGTACGTAACGATAAAAAAATGCGATTTGAAACTTCTACCCCAAAGGGTATGGGTTATGCTATTAGGCTAAGCAATAAAACATACGTCTGGAACAAAGGCCAAAGCCAAGGCGTGTTAATCACCGACACTTCCAGCTCAACAAAAAATAACGAAAAGTACTCAACCGAAAAATATTCTAAACAGCCAGCCAACTACCACCTTAAGTGCCAAATCGCCAACAACCTAAGCGATTCGTTATTTACGCCACCTTCAAGCGTAAAATTCATTGACACGAGCCAATACACCAGTCAAATGCCTCAATAACTTTCCTATGCGTCTCATTTCGCCGTCTTTTAACTAAGGTTTAGAAATTATCGGTGCTTTTTGTTTAAAGCTTCCCTTTTCCAACACTTCTAAAATCGCAGCGGCAACTTCATGGCGGCCTACATAAGGTTTTGTAGGGCCGTTTTCTTTTAACGCAAAAGGTTTAGCCGGCACATTTTGCAGCTTCAGCACACGTATGACAGCCCACTCCAGCCCGCTGCCCTTTAGCACTTCTACATGCTTTTGCCCGTCTTTTACGCGCGCCGGATCGGCAATGCTTATCCCAAGGTTTAAAAACCTATCCAGCAAAGTTATCTTATCTCCGGCAAAACGCACGCCCGTGCCGGTCAAGCTGACGATTCTTTTTATCCCCTGCTTTTTCATGACTTTTACCAAAACTTTCATAGCGTCGGTTTGCACGTTAGGCGGCGAGCCTTTAACGTGGCCTATCAGGCTAACCACCGCATTTTGCCCTTTTAGCAAGTTCGCCAAATCTTTTTCTTTAGTCGCGTCACATTTCACTACAGTCAGCCGAGAATTAGGCGCCAAATGGCTGCTGCCATAAACTCCGGCACGCACACTGTGCCCCGCGTCCAAAGCGGCTTTCACAAAAGCTTGTCCACTGCGCCCATTCGCTGCTACTACTGCTACTTTCATTACTAGCTAGCATAAGCGTATATCTTTATTATGTCTAATTAGCGAGGATGGCGCCAAAGCGCACTAAAAATTTTATTTTCAATAAGGCTAATACTAATATCGCTTTTAGCACTCTCTATTGCTGAGTGCTAAAGTGTATGCTACAATATAGGCGGTAAAACAACGTGTAAGGACGCGGAGTAAAACCAAAATCCAGATAAAACTGTCCTGGAAAAATAAAAATGGCAGTTACTAAAAGGAGGTTAAAAAAATGGCAAAACAACGTCATACTGGCAAAAAAGCTGCTAAAGCTTCTTCTGCTGTAATGCGCAGCAAGCGAACCGGCAAACAGTCTAAAACGGCTGCAGCTAGCGCTTTGTCACAAGCTGCGCCAAAAGCAAAATCGTCACGCTCTCGGAAAAAGTAGTCGTGACGATTTTCAGTTGAGGACGATTTTTTCGTCCTCTCCAACATAGCACATTAACTTACAAATAAGGAGAGTAAAATGACATCGAAGCAAAATGAACCGCAAAATAGTGGGCCAAAATACTTTATAAATATAAGTGGTAAAGAGTATGAGTGGGATAAAAATACTATAACCACAGCAGACATCCGCAATCTGGCCGGCTGGAATGAAAATCAGATCGTGATAGAAATTAATCTTAAAAATGGCTCTAGGGAAAATCTAAAAGATGACATAGACATCGAACTAAAGCCTGGGCATGGATTTTCAAAGAAAATAGAATTTGATACCGCAACTGTCACGCCTACCGGCGCACATGGATACGACAAATAATACAACTAGAGTAGTAACAGATGTAAAATGGGCCGAGAAGAATGGCTTAGTTACAGCCGTAGAAGGCAATTTACTGCAACTATCTGGTTATGTTAGTTTCCGAGCGTATTATAACGGCGGACAATTACTTACTGGTGCAGATATTCCAGCTATAGCTAGTCCTGAGTTAATAATAGAAGATACATGGTCTATTAAGCTTTACTATAACTACAGGCACGGAGCAGGTATACCTACAGTTTTTGACACTTCCGGGCGAATAAAAGAAACTGCCAAAAAAAGAAAAAAACAACTCGCCGACATGCACATAAATACAGGTGAGCATTTTATTATGCCTATGCCTAGAAATAGCTTTTGCGTGGCACCGCGTCCCAAACTTGGAAACACATACGCTTCGGGATTCGACTTAGTACACTACTTTCGTCAATATTTAATACCCTTCCTATTTCAGCAAAGTTATTACGAGAAATATGGAAAATGGCCATGGCCTCAAAAAAATTATCCACACGGCATTGTTGGTGAACATATATGGCATATTGAGCATAGAACAAGAAAACACAAAGACTAGCTTTAACTCAAATTTGATGGTTGTATGTCAGGAAAGCCAGGAGCATGATTATAATGTTTCTGAAAATAAATACTCTGCTTCCTTAGATACCGAAAGACTACGACTTCTGCTTTAGTGTTTTTGCCTCTTATACGAGACATGACTTCGCTTCGTTTAGCTTTGTCAAATATACCAGTCACAATAAATCAAATCTCAAAAATTGGAGTCAGCGAAAGCTGGTTTTCTCCTACTGATTCTATTTCTTGGTCATTTATTTGACCTAACGGGGAAACGGTTTCAAAGAGGTCGTCGTCATATTTTCCATCAATCATGGCTATAGCGGCAAGACCCATATAATAACCTAGATTAACTGGCACAGCATTCCCTATTTGTTTGTATTGTTGAGACACAGAGCCTGCAAACTTCCAGGAGTCAGGAAAAGTTTGGATCCTAGCATATTCTCGAACATTAAGCGGGCGAGTTTCTTCAGGGTGGCAGCGCTCAGTCTGCTTTTGGGCTGGGTTACAAGTCAAGGTTAGTGATGGCTCATCCCACGATAAACGCCGAGCCATACCGGTTTTTCCTCCAGTATGAAAGTAACTCGCTTTCATATAATCGCGCTGAAGTTCATCAGATAAATCACGCCAATAGCCCCCTTCTGGGACTTGATCCATTATCTTAAATTTATACTCAGAATACACTTGCCCCACGCTCTTTGGCTTGTCGCCTATAGCTTCGCGTAACGAAACTACATAATCATGCTCCCTCGGAAACACCACTTTGTCTGCGACACCCTTTTTGACCGCCATAATTATTAACCGCTCACGCTTCTGGGGTACATCGAGATACTGAGATCTGAGAACCTTATAGGCCACGTGATAGCCTAAATCCTGTAATACCTTGGCCATGGTTTCCAGAGTGCGCCCATTATCGTGAGTTAGCAAGCCGCGCACATTTTCGCCAATCGCAACTTTGGGCTGGATTTGTTTAACCGCACGGGCAAATTCGTGAAAAAGAGTTCCTCGGGTATCTTCAAAACCTAGTCTTTTTCCCGCATAACTAAAAGCTTGGCACGGAAATCCCCCCTCCAACACATCTATTTTTCCTTTCCACTTTTTAAAATCTACTTCATGTATATCTTTATCGCTAACATTCCACTCTGGTCTATTGAGACGTAATGTCTCTGCTGCATATTTATCAAATTCATTCAACAAAAGGTGGCTTAACCCAGCATGCTCAAGCCCTAAAGCTGTACCTCCAGCGCCTGCAAAAAGATCAATTGCGGTGTACTTACTCTTTTTAGGTGCCTTTAAGATTTTATAGTTACTCTCTTTGTCCTTTACGCCAGCTGTAATTTTCCTATACATTCTTTCTATTTCGCGTATCGAGAAAACTCTGTGGTTGTGCTCATTGCGAAAAGACTTAATTAAACCCTTTTTTTCCCAGCGCCTAACAGTATCTGCTGACACCCCTATCTTACTTGCTGTTTCTGATATTGTGAGTAACCCGCTTATGCTTTTCATACTTACTTATTATTATAGTACCCATTGCATAATGCAAGGGTTATTTTTTTAGGTAGGCTTTAGAAAATAGCTCAGAGAATTCTTCACCTCTTACAAGTGTTCCTTCAGGAACCGATAAAATAATTTCTAGAACTTTAGGCAGCGCAGAGTAAAGACGGTCAATAGCATCAGGATAACCCGTTGCAAGCGCATAGAATGAACGGCCATCCACGCGAAGAAGGTTATCGCGCGTTTGCCTTTTGACTTTTCGTTCCGAAGGCGTATAAGGAATGGTGTATGGCTGAGGATTTTTAGGAACAATATCTACAACATATGCCACATATCCTTCTTTGCCATAATCAAGCCAATTTGCCAATTTGTCATATGTTTGTAGTTGAGAGCTAGAGTTCATAGTATTATATTTATTTTTAATTTCAGCTATAACTTTCTTTTCTTCGTTAATGACATCGTAGCTGCCACCCTCGCCAGCGTCTTGCCATCCTGGCGTGGCACCTAAAATATGCTGGTGGAAATCGCCTACTGCATTTTGAAATGACTTTTGAATTTGCCTAGATTTTTCTTGGAGTATCCATTCGTCAAGAGAAATCTTTTGACGCGCAGCATCTACAAGCGCGGAAAACGGATCAATAACATTTTTATAAGGGTTCTTATTAACCTTATGCTCAGCTCCAATAGCAGCAGCAATAAGTTCTTTTGTGAACTTCTTTAAATCATCATCTGTAACAAACGGTAAGTATGGCATAGATACTTTATTATAAAACTGCTAACTCCTTAACTTAGTTGTATTATAACAAATTAAGCACCAGACAAAACTTGTTCCTGCTTTTCACTCATCACACCGCTTTTACACACTTTTCTAATTCTTCTGGAGACATAACAGTTATACCCATATTTTTCAGCTTTTTCTTGTGGTTCAAAATATCATCCTTATCACCTGAAATAAAGACATCGTTACCACTTCTGAAATGAGCTTCAAGCTGTCGTGCATCTTGATAGTTGTACTTACCAATCAAATCTCTAACTTGCTTATAAATATTCGCTGAGTCGTCGTCAACTATTACATCCTCACCGCCAATAAGTGACACGCCTATTGTAAAACCGGCCGGCACCTTATCTTTAATTATTGGATTTTCCATTGCATTTTCCATATTTACAAAATGTATCTTAATATAGCCTTCTCTTTGTAGGCGTTTTAAAATTTTTTGATTTGCACTGCTATCAGCAGTTACATGTAAAACTTTTCTAGCATTCATTTTATACCCTTAGAGTACATAATCAATAAACACCATAACTAAACTGATTACTAATTTAGCCTGTTCTTTTGTTGCATAAGCCTTTTTAGGGTGTGGGTCACCTTTGTCATGCCGTTCTTTAGCCCAGAAAGAATTCAGATCCTTAATAATTTTTTTAGAAAAATCATCATCTGGAATGAGCTTTTTGTTTATCGCATCATTAATTAGCTTGCTCGTGTCACCTTTGCCGGTTTTGCCAAGTACCTGTATTTGCAAAAAGGCTTGCAGTGCAGCTAAAGCATGGGTTAAAGCCCCACTTCCATCCTTATCTTTATTAAGCGCCTCAAAAGCATCTCTTAAGTCTCTGTTTACCTCTGCCCAGTTTTTGCTGGATAGTTTTTTAAGAGTAGGTTCATATATTCTTTCTACCACAACAGGCTCATCAGCCGGAATCATACCATTACGGGTAAGTTGGTAATTTATTCCAAACTGCTGAAAAACCTCATTAAGTTTTTTGCTGAACCTGTCAAAACGTTGCCACCTTTCTGACTCTTTGCGTTTTTTGAAATCACTGTCACTTTCATTTTGCTTTTTCCATATATTTTTTAATTCTCGCTCAACCGTAATACTTGAAAAAATTGTCAATAGTTCAAATACAACGTCCCTGGACTGCCCTATAAATATTTCATAAAAGTCATTACAAGCATTGTCATAGGTAGGATTATGCAAAAAATTAGATGCATAACTATTCCTTTTGTGCAGGTCATTGAGTGTTTCTATGGATAAAACAACACTCTCTAGTAAATGAGTTCTGCCCGAACTACTTGACCCATAAAATTTATAGTTACAATCTACGTGATCAAAAGAGTATTTATCATCAGATCCATTTTGTGGATCAAATAAATAATGCTGCACATATTTCCATACTTTATTTT
Source organism: uncultured Candidatus Saccharibacteria bacterium (assembly GCA_963717595.1). Taxonomy (GTDB): domain Bacteria; phylum Patescibacteriota; class Saccharimonadia; order Saccharimonadales; family Saccharimonadaceae; genus CAVQWH01. The sequence goes on from CAVQWH010000001.1 coordinate 128,636, forward strand.
TGTCTTCTTTAGATAAATTATCCCACTCAACAGTACTCATGGGCGATAGTACGTTTTTAGCATTAGGATTTGTTTCTGACCAAAGAGGTATACTCATAACCTAAAACGGCGAGCTTATGCCGAGCTCCTTTTGTTTAATTTTGTCTTTCATGAAAACTCCAATTATAAACTCAGAATAGCATTTTTCCCTCTGTTTTTAAACCAGATCTATAAAATACCACTCCGAGAAAGTATTATAAATATTAAAACTAACGCGCCGAGCGCCCGGCGGAAATAGTTGGTGCCCTTGAAAAGCTCTAGCCAAGCCCAAGTGAAAAGCGCGCCGAATGCAATGACGTCAAATAGCAGGTGGGCTTTAGCGCCGTGAGGCGAAACTTTTGTAAGCACCATGGCCACAAACCAAACGATAATTGGCAAGTTGGGCCGTTGGAAAATGGCAAGCTTGCCAGAGCTGTCTTTAAAACATTTGTCGAAAAAGCTGGGCTGGGGTTTATTGCTCTTGCTCATGCTCTACTTTCTTGTTTTTCTTCATAATCAACTTTCTTCCTCACTAAATAGTTCAACGTAATCACGATAAATGTATTTTTGACCATATGTATCAGTGTCTTTGGTAGGAAAAAGTATTCCCATACCTTTAAGTCTTTCGATAACCCTGTAGGCACCTGGCCGAGTATAGCCTGTCCATTTCACAATATCAGCAATACCTACCGTTGGTAAGCGATAAAGATTACGAAGAACCTCAAGTGTTGTGGGGGCTGAAGCTCGACCGAGTTTTTGGACTTTACGCATATCGCGTTCGCGAACTTCGGTGATTTTCTGACACGTAACAATAGCTGACTGTGCTGTTTCTATAAGCCCATCCATAAAGAAATCAAGCCACTCGCCGATACGCCCTTCTTCTGAGTGGTAGCCATTAAGCCTATCATAGTAGGTGTCTTGATGTTTTTTAAAATATGACGATAAATAAAGCACCGGCATTTCTAATAGTTTTTCATGCCACAGAAACATAGTAACCAATATGCGTCCAGTGCGACCATTGCCGTCAGCAAATGGATGGATTGTTTCAAATTGAGCATGTAAAAGACCAGCCTTTATAAGTGGCAGGTAGTCATCGTCGGCATGAATAAACTTTTCAAGATTACTAAGAGCGTCTTTCATATCGTGAACCGGAGGCGGCACAAACCTAGCATTGTCGGGACGTGTACCACCGATCCAATTTTGGCTAGTGCGAAACTCGCCTGGAAATGGGTTGTGTGTAGTACGAGCGCCTGTCATTAGTTTTTGATGTAGCTCTCGTATAAAACGAAGTGAAAACGGAAATTCTTTTGCTCGCTTAAGTCCATAATTCAATGCATCAATGTAATGTAAAATGTCATCAACATCAGCTGGAAGATCTGTGCTACGTTCAACATTTACCGCCTCAATAGCATCCATCATCGTTGCCTTTGTCCCTTCAATCTGGCTTGACGACGATGCATCTTTGCGGACAAACATTTCAAGAAAATAATCCTTATCTGGCAAAAGTTCAGTTATACCGTCTAGTTTTCCGATAAGCCGCACTGCTTCAGTATGTTTTTGCGACAAGGAACGATTAGTCACAATTCCCTCAACTGGTGGAAACACACTAGGAACAAAGGCCTTAAAGCCTGCAGGTTGTTGAATATATTTTCCTATAATACTCATAGCAATTTGTTTACATCTTTGGTTCCAATGTAAACAGAATAGCACATTTAGTTTATATACACAATAGTAATGTAAACTCGACTGTCAAGTATTGTTAAATGATAGTTGTATAGCAAGCTACTTTGTATATTTTTGCAACTTGTCTTGAGTGTCCCCTTTGGCTACTCTTCGCCATGCTCAGCCGCTTCGTCGGCTTCGGCTTCGGCGTGAGTTTGCTGCACTCTGTCGGCCGGGTGGTTTGGCGGGCCATAGATTGAATAAAGTTTTAGATCAGTGTCGCCCGTGTTTACGAGATTGTGCCAAACGCCAGCGGGCACAATGACCGCCCAATCATCTTCAGCGTCGTATTCTTTGGTGACTTCGTCTTTGCTTGGCCCGAATGTTACGTGGGCTTTGCCGCTTTCTATGCGCAGGAATTGGTCGCACATTCGGGTGGGCTTCCAGCCCTACGTCGTCGCCCGGTTTGATGCACATTACGGTTACCTGAATGTGTTTGCCCGTCCACACAACGGTGCGGAAAGTTTCGTTACTTTTTGTTAATGCCTCGATATTTTTTGCCCATGGTTCCATAAAACCCCTCCTTTTGCTTATACTTCTATTTTAACAGTTTAGACAAGAACTTGCTTGGCGGAAGGAAAGCTATTGTAGCCGTGGGCGCTCATGCTGGCGCAATATGCCCCGCTGCCGCCGATTAAAACGATGTCGCCTATATTAGCCTGGTTTAATGTGCGCGTGGCTAGAGTTTCGGGCTGGCCAGGCTCTGGAGTCAGTAAATCGCCCGATTCGCAGTTGTGGCCAACTACTACGTAGCTTTTGGTTTCTTTTGAGTCATTTAAAACGGCAATCGGCTGCTGGGCGCCGTAAAGGCTGGGGCGCAAAATGTCGTTCATGCCAGTGTTTAACTTTAGGAATGAGTAGCCCTTTTTGCCAGTATCTACGATGTCGTCGACTTGAGCCAGCAAAATGCCAGCGTTAGCCACCAAAAAAGTGCCGGGCTCTAGCTCTAGGTGGAGTTTGCGGCCGGTTTCTTTGGCAAAGGCTTTTAGCTCACCTGCCAAGGTGGCGCCGATTTCTTGCATATCGCAGCCTGTTTCGTCATCCATGCGGGCAATTTTAAAACCCCCGCCGAGGTTTAATGTGGTGGCAGCGGGGAAATTTTTGATAAGGCTCAAAGTGGTGCGGAGAGCTTCTTGCCAGACTCTCGGATCGGCGCCGGAGCCGATATGCGTATGCAGGCGAGTGATGGTTAGATTGTATTTGTTAGCGATTTCGTGCACTTTGGGAATATATTCGTGCCAAATGCCAAAGCTGCTGCTGGCACCGCCGACGTTGGTTTTAGCGCTGTGGCCGCTGCCAATGCCCGGATTGATGCGCAAGCTGACTTCACTGCCTGGAAAAAGTTTGCCGTATTCTTCTAGCTGATGCAGGCTGGTGGCGTTAAACTTTACGCCCTGCTCTACTATTTCTTTAAGATTGTGTGCTAACTGCTGGCTGGTTAGCAGAATGTCTTGCGGCTTAAAGCCGGCTTCAAGGGCTTTTTCAACTTCATAGGCTGAGCTGGCGTCGATTGCAATATTATGAGATTTAAAAAATTTTAAAATAGGCTGGAACGGATTTGCCTTCATGGCATAGCGGATAGTCAGACCAAACGGTGCTGGAATACTTAGCATTTCTTTGGCCTGCTGGGCTAAAGCACTTTTAGAGTAAACAAAAACTGGCGAACCATGCTGGCCCGCCAGTTTTTCCGCTTGCTCGTTAGATAGAAAGTTTGTTTTAAAGCTTAACATCCGGGTAGATTGTTTTGGTTACTTCGTCTATTTCGTGGCGAAGTTGCGGGAATGGCACACCTTCGCGTGCAGAAACGCCTTCAAAAATCCAAAATACCCGCTCGCTAAAGCCAAGTCCACAAGCTGGCGGCATGCCGTATTCAAGCATTTCTACGTAGTCGATATCTAGCATCATAGCCTCATCGTCACCTGCATCACGCAGAGCTTGCTGCTCTTTAAAGCGCTGGAGTTGGTCTATTGGATCATTCAACTCACTGAAGCCATTAGCTAGCTCGCTGCCTGCTACAATCGGCAAAAAGCGCTGGCTGGTTTCCGGGCGGTCGGGGTTAACTTTGGCTAGAGGACTCATAAAAGTTGGTTCATTTACCAACCACACTGGTCCAGCTACGTCTTTTCGCAAATGTTTCCAGAGTTTATCGATTCCGCGCGACTTATTTTCTGTCTTTTCAACTTCTAGCTTATTGTCCGCTAATGCTTTTTTAACTTCATCTAAACTACAGTTAAATACATCTAGATCGTAGTGTTTCTTAATGGTTTCGGCGTAATCCCATTGCTCCCATTTTTTGCTAAGATCAACATCAAATTTACCAAGCTTGAATTTAAGCGTGCCAAAAGTTTTCTCTAGCACATATTTAAATAACTCCTCTTGGAATTTCATGCCATCCTTCCAATCGGCATAGGCCCAATACCATTCCATGGCAATGTGCTCTGGCAAATGCTCATCTGAGTAGTTTTCATTGCGAAAGCGCGGGCCGATATCATAAACTCGCTCAAAGCCAGCACCAATCAGCCGCTTGAGCGGCAGCTCATGGCTGATTCGCAGATAAAAATCCTGACCTAGGGCGTCCATGTGTGTTACAAACGGGTTAGCGTCAGCGCCCCCAGTAGTGTGCTCTAGAACCGGCACGTTCAGCTCCGTAAACATATTTTTGTTTAAAAACTCGCGCGTAGCTTGCCAAAAACTGCTACGGCGGATAAAACGTTTACGCACGTCTTGGTTTACATTTATGTCGATATAGCGGCGGCGCAGGCGTTCTTCTTTGTTTTTAAAGCCGTCATGAGAAGTTGGCAAAGGTCGCAAACTTTTGGTTAGCAAACGTAAAGAACTGACTTCAACTGAAATCTCGCCAGTCTGGGTTTTGATAACTTCGCCATGCGCTTCAACAAAATCACTACTGTCTAAAAGCGGCAACTGCTCAAATCCAAGCTGGCTTTTTTCTGCGTTCAGTGGTTTTACTTTATCGGCGCCTAAGAAAAGTTGCAACGTGCCGCTGGAATCTTTTATAACCACAAAAGCAATCTTGCCGAATTTGCGGATATTAATAATACGTCCAGTTACGCTAACCTTGTGGCCGCTAAGCTTAGAAAAGTGTTCTGTAATGTCGTGTAGCGTATGGGTACGCTCTGCCTTAGCCGGGTACGGATTCACACCAAGCTCTTCAAGCTGCTCTAACTTTCGCAGACGCTCATCACGCAATTCCTTCAATGTAGCCATATTAGTAACTACTATATCAGATTAGTAATGACTGTAAGGCTATTTTAAGCCGACAACTTTATAGTTGATTTCGCTCTTTGGGGTCTTGATAGTAACTTTGTCGCCCACTTTCTTGCCCATCAAGGCTTTGCCGATAGGAGAAACGTCGGATACTTTGCCGTTGATAGGATCGGCTTCAACCGGGCCAACAATTGTATAGGTGGCTTTGTCGCCGTTGCTGGAAAGCTCAACGGTGCTGCCAACTTGTATGCTAGACGATTTCTTAGCTTTAATAATGTCGGCATTTAGGATAATCTCTTCAATCTCGCCAATGCGAGTTTCTACTTGGCCCTGCTCTTCGCGAGCAGCATCGTATTCGGCGTTTTCGCTCAAATCACCATAGTCACGAGCATTAGCAATCTTCTCAGCAATTGTGCCGCGGCGACTCTTTAGTTCTTCAAGCTCTTTAATAAGCTCATCTTTGCCGGCTTGGGTTAACTGGTATTGCTTTTTCATAATTGCCCCTTTTTTTATTAAGGCCTAGCGGTTTCCAAGCCCGCTGGCTTATTAGGTGATAATTGTTTAAAAAATTTTTGTTATAAGGGTAGCCGCAAATTATTTAAAATCGCTTAGCTTAAAAATCTACGGGTCTATAGCTTAGCAAACAACTCGCTTTCCGTCAACTCTTTTTTCTGGCCACTGTTACGAGCTGTGTATTCGTATTGACTTTTCTCTGTTAGGCGCTCGCTAACCACCACACGGTGAGGAATACCAATTAACTCGCTGTCGGCTAGTTTTTCGCCAGGGCGCTCATTGCGATCGTCATAAAGCACGCTGATATTTTTTTTGTTTAGTTTTTCATAAAGCTCGTCTGCTTTTTTGACAACCTCGGGATTGTCGCCAATTCGTACTAAGTAAACTTGGGCTGGCGCAATAGCTTCAGGCCAGACCAGACCTTTGTCGTCAGAAAAATGCTCGGCAATCACGCCCATCAAGCGGCTAACACCTAAGCCATAGGCAGCGCCAATGATTGATTTTTGCTTGCCTTCCTCGTCTGTAAAGTAAACATCTAAGGCATCTGTGTATTTGCTCTCTAAATGGAAAGTGTTACCTACTTCTACGGCTTTTTTCTCAACTAGCTTACTTTTATCTAGGCCAAGTTTTTTAAGATTTTCGTCAGTATAAATTTCTTCATTGATAGCGATTTTCTTTTCTTCATCAAGATAAATCGTATCCTCGCCTACTTCACTAAGAGTTTGAAATTCATCGCTAAAGCGCGGCGTAAAAATGCCGCCGTCGGCATAAGTCCTGTATGTAATGTCGCCCAAGCCCATGCGATCGTAAACCTTGTGGTAGGCTTTAACGAAACTGTCATAAATTTTTTCGTGCTCTTCCTGGGTACGAGCAAAACTGTAAAGGTCTTTCATCAAAAATTCACGGCCGCGCAACAAGCCGCTCTTTGCCCTTAGCTCATTGCGGTATTTATTTTGAATCTGATAAACAGATACTGGTAAATCGCGATATGAGTTAATGTAATCTTTCAAAACGTCAACTATTGGTTCTTCATGAGTCAGGCCAACACCTAGTTCTGTGCCGTTAGTCAGCTTAGTTTTAAACCAGTTGTCGACCTTTTTGTCGTCCCAGCGGTCTGTCTTTTCCCAAATATCTTTTGGCTGTAAAGTAGTCATGGCAAGCTCTTGCCCGCCAGCAGCATTCATCTCTTCACGTACAACCTGCTCAATGTTTTTAAGAACTTTAAAGCCTAGTGGCAAATATGCGTAGACTCCGGCCATTTCTTTGTGAATAAAGCCGGCACGAATAAGGAGCTGGGCGTTTTTAGCCTCTTCTCCAGCTGGCGCCTGCTTACGCGTCTTGGTGAATAACTGTGACATTCTCATAACTTATGTCCTACTATACTCTAGGTTAAGTGAAAGATGAACAGCGCGGCAAACGCCAGCAGGTTTTTGCCCATATGCACCATGATAGATGGCCATAGCCGATTGGTATATTCACGCAGATAACAAAGCACCATACTGAGCACAAAAACATCTATGCTGACATTCCACTGAAAATGTACCAAACCAAAAAGTGCACTAGTGATTAAAGCCGCTGCTTCAAACGAGAGAATCCGCCTTAGATTACCAAACAAATAGCCGCGAAACAGTAGCTCCTCCGCGAATGGAGCCAAACCCACAAAAGTAATGAAAGCCAAAACAAATTCAAAATTATTGGCTAAGGTTTTTATGCCAACGTTTTGCACCTGGTTAAGATTGACTGAAGGAAAAAGCAAATTTACCAACTGCATTACCCAAAAAGTAAGTACAAAATAAACTACAAAGCCAAGCACAGCTATGCCAACGTCACGAACGCGCAAAGGTAAGTTTATACCGAGCAGTTTTTTAAGGTCAGTTTCGCTAGGCCAAAGGTTAAACTTGGCAGGAACTTTAATGGTAATCAACAGAACTAAAGCATAGATTATTACACTGATACTAAACACAAAGGCGGCTTTATCTACTACGCCGAGATTCAAGCCAAAGCCTTTTAAAATTCCTATGCAAAGCGACACTAAAATTTGCACAAACAAAAAGACTGAAAACACCCACAAAACTAAGCCGAAAGCTTGGAATATTCGGGTGGATAAACCGGTTTTAGTGGAAGAGTTTGCTGACATCGGCTACCGTTACCACCAAAACTAAAATCATTAAAAAGGCAAAGCCTGTGCCGTGGATTTTTTCTTCCTTTTCCTTAGTAAGAGGCTTTTTTAGACCTTTGAAAATAAGAGTTACAAATAATCTGCCACCATCTAGTGCTGGAATCGGCAACACATTAATAAGCGCCAGAGTCAGTGAAATGATTGCTGTTAAAAGTAAAAGTGAAGTTGGAGCAGATGCTACTGCGGCAGGAAAAATTATACCTAAAATTCCTATCGGCCCCGCTACGCTAGCTCCTGCGGCTTGCAAGTCCTTGTTGCCCTGGGAGCGCGTGGCTTGATTAGAGCTAAATTTAGAGGTTAGGCCTTGAGCCAATTCCACTACTAAATTGCCAAGGCCTTTAAGAGTTACGCCAGTGAATTGAGCTGTTGTACCAATTCCAACAATCGGCGCTGACCAAGTAGATTTTTGAATAACCTGCTGGATCGAGCTTACACCTAAATATCCTTCGTTGTTTTTATCACTACTATTCAGATGAATTTTAACACTAGATTGCTTGCCATCGTGTCTATAAACCACTTTCACCTCTTGGCCGCTGTACTTTTTAGTTAGTTGAAATAGGTCTTCCGAACTAGAAACATGCTGGTTATTTATGCTTATAAGCTCGTCTTTGGCTCTTAATCCCGACTTTTGAGCTGGAGAATTATGACTTACAAAACCTATGGTAACCGGCTTGGTAATAGTCGTGGTGTCACCTGGAACTTGGAATTGATTATCAAGAACTTTCGGCAATCCTGTTATGGCAAGTATTGTAAGAATAACAGCAGCAGCTATCCAATTAATGGTTACACCAGCTAGTAAAATCTTGGTTTTTGCCCACATACTAGCTGCGCCGTAATCGCCTTTTTTGCTAGCTGCGTCGTTTTCGCCTTGAAGCTTTACAAAGCCACCAAGCGGTAGCCAGTTGATACTAAAAAGTACGCCGTTTTTTAATTTCTTAGACCAAGCCCTTGGTGGAAAGCCAATTCCAAATTCTTCTACCACTACGCCATTACGACGAGCGGCTATTGCATGGCCTAGTTCATGAATTACTACTAGAATGACCAATATCAGCAGGCCGACACAAATACCACCTATCAAACCTAAAATTCCAATAAAACTCATCAGCCCCTCCTCGGTAGTTTATATAGTAAGGATTTCCTTTTCCTTGGCAGAAGCTATTTCTTCAGCTTTGCTTTGGAAGTCGCTAACTAAATCATCCAGCGCTTTTGAAACCCGGTGAAAATCGTCGTCAGAAAGTTCCTTGCTGTCTTTTTGGCTTTTAGCATCTTTCAAAGCATCGTGACGAACATTGCGGATAGCAATCCGGCAATCCTCCACCTTGTCACTTAGCTGTTTGGCAATCTGCCGGCGCCGCTCTTCAGTTAGCTGAGGAACTGGCACACGCACAATGCGACCATCATCAGTTGGGTTAAAACCAAGCCCTTGGTCTTGGCGAATCGCCTCAACCACAGCTTCAACGTTGTTTTGGTCGAAAGGATTAACTTGTATAAGTTGTGGCTCAGGAGCGGTTATATTTGCTACCTGGTTAAGCGGCATTTTAGTGCCATAAGCTTCAACCATAATGCCATCAAGCATATTAGGATGAGCCCGGCCTGTACGGATTTTCTTTAATTCATCTTGGAAGTGATTGAGAGCCTGCTCCATGCGGCTTTCATAAGGCGTGGTATCAAACATATCTATAATTATAGCGTAATTTGGGCATAAAAAAAGGAACCGGCCTTGCGGCTAGTCCGAAGTTTATTACAAAAGAGATACCTGAGGGTTTAGAGGGTTGGCCGCGGGGCTTAGCCCCGCGGCCAACCTCTTGCTACTGAGAGAGAACCTTCTTTCGGATTTCTCTCGACTGCCCATACGGCTTTCTGGCGCCTCCCTTGGTCTCCCAAGTGCGGCGCCGGTCTTTCTCTCGCCGTGCCGCCTTTCTGGCGTCACTCTGGCGACGACGCGCGGACTGGCCGCAACGCTCATCCTTTTTCTGGGCTGCCTGAATCTCCTCACGCTGGAGCCGCCAAAGCAGCTCGTACATCTCGCGATGATCTTCAGGAGACGTTTTTGCCACCAATTTGGTGCGGAGAAGCTCCTGTTCGCGGCTGTAGAGACGGCGAAAACTCTCCGTCTCTAGCGCTAATGCGCGCACGGCATTGATCTCATAACGGTAAACCGCCATAAGAGCGTTAATCCGTGCCTTGTGACTTCCGTGCCCTAGCTTCTGAGGTAGCCAACCTCCAATTTTGGCAATCTTGCGTTCACCCAGCCTGCGGAGCACTTTATTGCACTCTTTGACCGTATCTGGGAAAGACCTCTCCAAGGCATGACGATTGACTGGTTTGGGTATGAAAGTTTCAGTAAAAGCAGACATCTTCTTGACCCCTTCCGTTGTAGTAACCTAAAACCCAATCACCATACAAAGCACATTTGTATAGTGGTGGGGTCTTAGATTTAAGGAAAGAGGTGGTATCTCTTTTGTTAATGTGACTATACGAAGGGTCTAAATTCACCTCGTATTGACTAATAGACTATCATATATTATAGATAATGTCAATATATTCTACAGAGGTGAGCGGATTTTATTCGCTAGCGCCACCAAGCTCAATACGCTTCATTTGGCGCACTACTATATTCTCGCCTAAGCGGGCGATGTGATCTTTTACTAATTCGCCTATCGTAACGTCAGGATTCTTAACAAAAGCTTGACTATAAAGAGTTTTTTCTGCAAAGTGCTTTTTCACCTGGCCATCTACGATTTTATCTATCATGTTATCTGGCTTGCCTTCGTTCTTAGCTTTTTCGGAAAACTCTGCTTTTACCCGCTCGATTTCTTCAGTTGGAACGTCTTTATCTTCAATATATTCAGGTGCCATCGCAGAAACATGCAGTGCAATATCATGCACCAAGTTCTTAAAATCATCAGTGCGGGCTACAAAATCTGTCTCACAGTTAACTTCTACCAAAACACCAATGCGACCACTGTGCACATAAGCATCAACCAGCCCTTCCCGGGCTTCACGTTCGCCTTTTTTCTCAGCTCTGGTCAAACCTTTTTTGCGCATAGCCTCTAGGGCCTTATCGAAATCACCCTCTGCTTCTTCTAGCGCAGCTTTGGCGTCACTTAAGCCAACACCGGTTAGGTCTTTTAGTTTTTTTACGTCTTCTAGTGATATTGCCATATTTTCCTCTTATTTAGATTTACTTAGATTCTTTTGGAGCGGCAGCCTTACGTTTTGCCAAGCCCTCACTAATTGCCTGTTTAACGTAGCTCAAGATAAGCTGAATACCTTTTATGGCGTCATCATTGCCTGGAATTACATAATCTATATTGTCGGGGTTAGCATTAGTATCTACTAACGCTACCACAGGAATACCGAGCTTATTGGCTTCACGAACTGCGTTGCTATCAGCGATAACATCAACTACGAAAACTGCGCCGGGCTGGCCATCTAAGTTTTTAACGCCACCATATTTTAAGTTCAAGTTATCTATTTCTTCTTGAAAACGCTGAACTTCCAGCTTTGAGTAGCGATTTGTTAACTCACCGCTATCCATACGTTTTTCGAGCAGCTTAAGATGTTTTATTTGATTGCCAATAGTAGCTGCATTTGTAAGTGTGCCGCCAAGCCAGCGTTCATTAACATACGACTGGCCTACTTCTTCCGCGGTAGCTTTTATAAGGTCTTGCGCTTGGCGCTTTGTGCCTACCAGTAATACTTGCTTACCTTTTGCTACCACTTCAGTAAGAAAAGGAAGGGCTTTTTCAAGGCCTTCTACTGTTTTTGTTAAGTCAATAATGTGGCTATCTTGGCGCTTGCTATGAATATATTGCGCCATTTTTGGGTGCCAGCGACTGGTTTTGTGGCCAAAATGCACACCCGATTCTAAAAGTTTTTTAATATCGACAGTAACTGCCATTACTACTCCTTTTACCTCGCTCACAAATTTGTTCAGAAGCTTAAATTATGAGCTGTGTCGTTAAGTATTATTACAAATACAATCATAGCATATCAACAGATTAGCCACAATACTTAAATTGCCTTTTTATACTTTAGTTATATAATAAACAGCGTAAGAATTGTACTTTGCATTGCTGTCTACTGGGGATGGGAGATATGTCTTTCGTTGACAAGATACTCAACGTAATCTTTTTCACGCTAATCATCGGAGGCAGTATCCTACTGGGCCTCGTCACGCACGCGATTCTTGGACTCGAGAACTGGTTGATGTGGGGAGCGCTTTACGCACTTGTTCCACTCGCCTTACTCTGGGTCGTGGCTTCTCTTGCAAAAGACGAATCAACGCCCTACTGCGACGATCTGGTGGGATACACGTTGCCGCCTCGGCCGAAGAAAAAATTGAAGTTCCGTATGATCGTAGAGTGCTTTGAAACGGCTCTGATCATACTTTTCTGGCCCTTGTGCATGATCGCCATCGTTCTATTTGCAGTTTGGGTAATTTTGTCTTATGAGTTGAGCAGACTCAAGCAGACGCCCGCCGCAACGTGAAGAAATCCTGTGCCCTCCCGGACACCAAAGACCGGGAGGGCACAGCAATACAATTCCTGCAATTAAGCTGGAGAGTGAGTTTTCGCTCCCAGCTCTTTTTATAGGTTGAATTTAGACTTCAACCACGCTACTAGGGTCGAATTGTCTGGTGTTCGGGTCTTTGAAATACATTTTGCTGTGGCCACCAGCGACTTGCACAGCCTTCGTATGGCGGTTTTATGAGCAGACCACGGTCCTTACCTTCGCGGCCGTCCCAAGCTTCTTCGGAAATTCCTAAATTACGCATCACGGCGCCCTCTATAACTTTACGAATAACTTCAGGATTCTCCCTGCCAGCAGCTTCCAGCTCCCTGGCAACTGATTCAGGTAATATTAAAGACACATCCAAGTGATTGCCATCTCTACCATCGTCGCATCTATAGCGAGTCTCTTCCCTATGTTCGGGATCGCCAAAAGTAGTATAGAACATTCTACTGCTGGCTCATCACTTGAGCCCTCTACTATCTCTGAAGCCTTGACTGGTTCTTCGCCAACCTGTCTTCGTTCATATGCGGGCTGACTATGGCCAAAAAGCTTTTTCTGCTTTTTTACAGGTTCATCACGCATTACCGGTTTTTTAAAGGGCCTGAATACAACACCTTCGTGTATGCCTTGACCACCAAAAAACCGCTGTTTGTCAAAGCTGCTAGTGTACCCATCAACGTCAAAAACCCCAGCCGTATCCCTTAAAGAAAATGCACTGTATTTTTCGCTGCCAGTACGTCGGCCTTCGCCCCTAAAGGCAAATCCGCTGCGGCCGCTGTCTGAGTACTCAGCTGGCAATGCTGTCATTATTTTAACGCCGCCTTGTTTCAAGGCGTCATCTACTACCTTAGCCTCCATGGCTTCGGCAACATTTTCTCTAGCCTGTGCCTCTACCCGTGTGCGCTGAGTAGCTTGGCGTTTCTCTTTTTTAGCTCTAGCAGCTTCATGAAGGTTTGCCTGGCGATCTTTTTTTTGAGCTACGAGCTCCTTAAATCTAGGATTCTCTAGTAGGCCGGTGTTACTTACATTATTACCCACAAAGTCCAAGGCTTTCTGCAACTTGGATTCTTCGCCAACTCTAGCTTTCGGATCACTTATCTCTTCGGGCAATCTCTTCAGACGTTCTAAAATGGCCTGCTGAGCACTTTCTGTAGGTACTCCAGATACATCTAAAGACTGTAATATTTGAGATGTCTCCCCCATTTCACGTATGGTAGTGGCCGCCGACTCAAACTCTTGGGGTGAAACACCAGGCTTAGCTTGGCGTTGCCTTTGCAAGTCAATATAGTAATCAGTCATATTAACCATGTCGCCCATGGTTACGGTCTGAGGCGGCTGACTTCCAGCTCGTTCTTTTTCTCTAACTGGTGTTTGTGTTTCATACATAATTTGTAATTAATATTAGCATAGATTTACTGTTTTGTCAATTATTGTCTGTTTGCTAACAGTTATAATTTGTAATGTATTAAGTTTAATGATATAAGTATAATTAGAATCGTTCTTTGCATTGCAGCCACAAACTCAGACCTTGAAAGGGTTGGTCAAATGACCGAGAAGCTTAGTTCGGCTTTTGGATTCACTGTCTTTCTACTGGTTGCAGTAGGTGTACATATCGACAGCCATAGTAGCCGAGCACAGACTCTTTATAAGGGGATGGACTCGCTCAGTGTAGCTGCTCACAATGTGCTCTATGGGCTTTCATTTGCAGTCATGGTTCGTCTTAGGTGTAGCGTTGTTGGTAGCAATAGCTTTCGCCATCCTCCTGATAACTGTCCTAAGCGGCGTTATCCTGATAGGCCGAGCTATCAAGATCATAGAATCTACTGAGTGACATGGTTACTCAAAGCACATCCCTTGGCACCGACGATCGAGGGATCTAGAGGAATGGTTCATTCACAAGGCTGGAAGCGATTTATTCGCTCCAGCTATTTTATTTTGACTTTAAGAGTAAAAACAGATACAATATTTCAAGCTTATGAAAAAAGGACTACACCCAACAGACTATCGACTTGTCGTCTTTAAGGACGAAGCTGCTGGTTTTGCGTTTTTAACAAAATCCACCGTTCAAACCAAAGAGACTATCAAGTGGGAAGACGGTAACGAATATCCTCTAGTTAACGTACCTATTTCAAGTGCTTCGCATCCGTACTATACTGGCGATGAAAAAATTATTGACACTGAAGGTCGCGTTGATCGCTTCAAGGCTCGGTCGGCTGCAGCTGCTAAGCGCAAAGAAGCACTAGCTAACAAAGCTAAAAAAACTGCCAAGCAAGCTGCTAAAAAAGCAGCTGAATCTGAAGAAGACAAATAACTACGGGCGGTCTCGCCCACTCCGGAGGCGTAAAAAATGACGTCACCTACATTTAACGCTGATGAGCTAAAAGAAGAAAAAAGAGAGCTAGAAGAATTTTTAGCTGATCCTAACGCTTATGCAAAAGAAGATTTTCAGTCTAAAAGTAAACGCTTAAGCGAAGTTTCTGAAATACTAGCCGAGATTTCTAAAAAAGAAGGTATTGAAAAACAACTTACCGAAGCTACGCAGCTAGCTAGTGGCGACGATGAATTAGCAGAGTTGGCTAAACAAGAAATCCCCGAGTTGGAAGAAAAGTTAGAAAAACTTGAATCCAGACTAAATGAAAGGTTAATCCCTAAAGATCCTAATGACGAGAAAAATGTCATTGTGGAAATTCGTGCTGGTGCAGGCGGAGATGAAGCTAGCTTATTTGCTGGTGAGCTTCTTAGAATGTACCTGCGCTACTGCGAAAACAAAGGTTTAAAAACCGAAATCTTAAATGAAAGCCCTTCGGAAGTCGGCGGTTATAAAGAAGTTATTTTTAGCGTAAAAGGTGATTCTCCTTACGCAAATCTTAAATTCGAGAGTGGCGTACATAGAGTACAGCGCATACCGGCCACCGAAAGCCAAGGACGGGTGCACACCAGCACCGTAACTGTTGCAGTTTTACCTGAGGCTGAAGAAAAAGATATAGAGATTAACCCTGCAGACCTCAGAGTTGATGTCTACCGCGCCAGCGGACATGGTGGCCAAAGCGTTAATACTACAGATTCGGCAGTGCGTATAACCCATTTGCCTACTGGTCTAGTGGTTGCCAACCAAGACGAAAAATCACAAATTAAAAATAAAGCTAAAGCCATGAGTGTGCTACGCTCTAAACTTCTACAGATGAAAATTGAAGAAGAAAATGCCAAAGAATCAGCCCATCGTAAGAGCCTGATTGGTACCGGCGACCGCAGCGAAAAAATTAGAACTTACAACTTCCCGCAAGATAGAATTACTGATCACAGGATAAACTATTCTCGCAGCAATATTCCCGCCGCTATGGACGGGAATATTGATGATTTGGTAGAAAGACTACAGGCTGCTGAGCGCGAACTGGCGAGCTAAAATTATTCTTGTTCAGCTGATTTACTGGCAGCGGTTACGCCAGCTTTGCCAAGGCCTTCACGAGCTACATCTATTTTACGAGCTACTTCTCGTTTTATAGCTTGAGCTGCTGGGCGATCTCGCTCGAGGTGCATTACATTACCAACCCTATTACCCATAACATTATGTGTAGTTCTGCCTCCACGCCGATGATCTGCCGGCCATTCACTCATATCTGCGCTTATGTCATTAACTCCTGGAGCTTCACCAATGCTTACGGGCTTATTAATTAAAGTGCCAGCCTGCTCGATGGAGCCATCTGGTTTTGTTGTTTGAGCAATTGCTTGCTCTCGACCATAACTTTTATCTTTTATTATGCGTATGCGAGTCCCGTCATCTTGCTCTACTACATGCTCGCCTTCAGGAAGTCTGTGCACCGCATCTACTATACGTTGGTCGCCTTCTTCTAGCGGACCCATAGGCTGAGTCATGTCCTCAATGTTTGCTGGAGGTGGGGTAAGAAAATCGTATGCTGCTTCAACTTTTTTCATGTTACTTAATCCTAACTTTTTGTTTTTTATGAACTTAAACACTACCATAGCAAACTTAAGCGTTTTTGTCAATGTCGGGAAATAAATAATAGGGTAAAATATTATTTATGACTATTGGTAATTGGTTAAATAAATCATTAGCCCAGCTAAAAACAGCAGGGGTTGATTCGCCGCGAAGCGATGCATTTGCCATGCTTGAAAATACCACTGGCAAAGAAAAAGCTTGGATTCTAGCTCACTGTGAAGACCGGCTGCTACCAGACGTCGTAAAAAAACTAAACAGCATGATTAAGCGCAGAATAAACCGTGAGCCGCTTGCTTATATTCTTGGCAAAGCGTGGTTTTATGGCAGAACTTTTGAAGTTACACCAGATGTATTAATTCCCCGACCTGAGTCTGAGGATTTTATAGATATTTTAAAAAATATTAAACCAAAGTCGCTTGCAGATATAGGCACAGGCAGCGGCTGTTTGGCTGTCAGTGCAAAATTAGAATTGCCTAGCTGCCGAGTAACGGCTACGGATATTAGTAATAATGCTCTAATGGTTGCCAAACAAAATGCAGACATCTATAAAGTGGACGTAAATTTCTTAAACGGCTCCTTGCTTAAGCCGCTCCAAGGTTTTAAATACGAAGTAGTTCTGGCTAATCTTCCCTACGTTCCTGAAGGTTTAATAACTAGCCCTGAAATTAAGACTGAACCATCTTTAGCTTTATTTGCTGGAAAAGATGGCATAGATGTCTACAAAAAGTTTTGGAGCGAAATTAAAAATCTAAATCAAAAACCTATATACATACTTACTGAGTCTTTGCTTAGCCAGCATCTAGACCTTGAAAAATTAGCTGGGCTCGCCGGCTATAAGCTGAAAAAGACACAAGGCTTAGTTCAGTTATTTAGCCTTAGCCGTTAGTATTGCCGTTATATTGACCTAGGGTTACGTCTACTTGTCTGTTTTGCCCATCGCGAATAATAGTTAGTGTGACTTTTGTTCCTGGCGCGTATTGGGCAAGCAGCCCCGCAAGGCCATGGCGCGCATCTACTGTTTCATTGTTTACTTTAGTGACTATATCTTTACTGTGCAGGCCTGCTTTAGCGGCTGGACTATCGCTTACTATTGGGCTATTGCCGCTATTATCATAAATGTAAGCGCCTTGTTTAACGTCCAAATTTAACGTACTGGCTATTTCAGGAGTAATGCTGATATAGTGAACGCCCAAATAAGAACGCTTTAGCTGGCCGCTACTAATTACACTTTTGATATCACCTTTGGCTGAGTTAACTGGGATCGAAAAACCGATTCCCTGAGCATCAGGAGCTATAGCAGTGTTAATACCAATAACCTGCCCTTCTAAGTTCACTAGCGGACCACCGGAATTTCCTGGGTTGATAGCAGCATCCGTCTGGAAAAGGCCTTCTAGTTGCTCGCTCGTGCTTCCTTCTTGAGCTACAACCGGACGACCTATCGCGGATATAATCCCTGCTGTAACACTATTTTGATACTGGCCAAGCGCATTACCGATAGCAATAACTTTTTGACCGATATTTACTTGATTAGAATCCGCTAGTCTTGCAGGGGTTAGGTTTTTAGCTCCTTGGACTTTCAGAAATGCTAAATCATTAAGAGGATCGCGACCAACCAGCTTAACATTTTTATACTGCGTACCATCGGCCGTAATAACACTTATAGTTTGAGTGCCATCAGCTACTACATGCTTATTAGTCATAATATAACCGTTTTTACTAATGATTATTCCCGTACCCGCTCCTTGCTCAACTGAAGCGCCCAGCAACGAACTTGGACTAGAAATAGAACCAGTAATGATAGAAACTACGCTCGGCGAAGCTTTACGCGCAGCATCAGCTAGCGCGCCTCTTGCACTACAATACTTTGGCGGTTGTGTTTAATTGTTTGAGTAGCATCTTGTTGAACTAAGCCAGTTCGCAAAAATACCCAACTACCCAAAAAACTAGCTACAAAACAAAGGAAAATTAAAGTAGCCGCCCGCCCTACTGATGACTTGTGGGCACCCGATACAGTAGGTGGTGTATCTTCAGAAAAAACTTTATCTGGTTCTCGCTTCATACTGCCCTCCTTCAAAAGTGTTACTGAGTAAATCGATTAAAGAATACTAATAGTATTAGTATAATCAGCCCTGAAATACTCACTTGCAGCCATATATTTTTAAAACGCGGCTTAGATTTATTACTATATAAGCTATAGCTCTTTCCTATAATATACCCTAAGGCGGCTAAAATAACAGCCATTTGAGGAATTTGCAGGTTAGTAAGCGTAGAGCCAGGCAAAGCATAAGCAATTGTCCAGTGATATGCTAACCAGCCCAGCTCGGCTGCTATTAGACCCCAAATCAAACTTAGTAGAGTCAGCTCTTCTTCTTCATAGCTGGCAAGAAAGTGCCGCGCTACACTATAGCCAATAACCCATGTTAAAAGCACTACTAGCCACGCAGGCCATTTATAGCCGATACTAAACAGAGCTGTTACTGATATAAATTGAGTAACAGCTGCTTGCCACATCACCCAACTACGCCCTGAGCGTGGTTTTAACAACAACAACCAGGCAGCAAATGCAGCGGTCAAGCCAATTTGTAATATTAAAGAACCAGTAGCTTGCCAAATAAGCGTAACTACACTTAAGCCCACCAGTAAGTCCACTGTATTTGCCTGCAAGTTAGCAAACCAAAAGCGTGGCCTTACAGCTAAAACCCGCCACTTACTTACTAGCACTAACAAATAAGCTAGTAGCGGCAGATCACTAAAGTTACGAACCAATAATAAAACCGCAACCGCTAAAGCTAAATTTAATATTATATAAATCGTTTCGCTGAGCCAAGAACGGTTTAGCGAAGCTGCTTTAAGTAACTCCATATGAATCTAAGTATACCATTAATCTACAATCAACTACGGCTACCAATAACTACAACAAAGTCTGAGCTGCTAACAATGCTACTAGGAAATCCTTTTGTGGCTTTGACTCCTAGCAACTTCTCCAGCGCCCGTTTGGTAGCAGGCTTCTTCGCATTGGACGCTTCATAAATTTTAGTAGTTGCATAACTACCGGGTGCATTGCCAACATTTACTACATCAAGTCCGTTATTTTTAAGCACATCAGCCTTACTTTGAGCCGCTCCTTCAATACCCGAACCATTTAGCACCACTATGCTAGCTCTTTCAATAGCAGCTTTAGTGCCTAGCTGATATGCGTGTACTAAATCGCGGATATTGTTGTAGTCATACAAACCAGCTGCAGGCATTACCACACTAGCTCCCCCCATATTGCCAGTAGTAAACAGTTCATTGCTGCCTTTGTAAAAATCAACGTTTGGTACTTTATTAGGATTTATTTCACCCGCTAACTTAATGACAGTTTTTACCTCACCAGCCGTAAAGTTGGTCCTTAGGTTATGCCCCAGAGTGTCAATGAGCTTATTAATAGTTACTGGGTTGGCAAGTACTCCTACACTTTTAGCCTTTTTCACCATGGCGATAATAATCTTGCGCTGGTTTCGCTCACGATCAAAGTTAGATTCTTCAAATCCGTAAGTTGGTGCGGTATCACCGCGAGCTTGCGCCAAGAAAAGCGCATGAGTACCATCTAAATGATGTTTGCCATTAGTGTATTTCACTAGATAGCATCTATAGTTACATCGCCAGTCAAAGTTACGATCCAAAACCCCTCGTGGATCGCGACTATTTATAGTTATATCTATGCCACCGATAGCATCTACAGAATCACGTAGCACAGTATAGTTAACATGTACCGCATACTGTACATCCATGCCGTAAACCTCGCCAACCTTTTTGCGAAGAGCAAGTTGGCCCTGCTGTTCAGCGGCTTTTGTTTTAGAGCCATTAGTTGCACAACTATATAAAGCATTAATTTTGCCTTCGTAGCCAGCCGGGCAAGCACGGTCATATTTTACATACAAGTCTCTAGGGACACTAAACATGAAAGCATTTTTCTTCTTTTGGTCAACGCTAATTACTAAAATTGAGTCCGTTAAGCTAGAGCCTTGGTGCCCCGGATCATCTTCAGACGTGCCAAAAAGCACAATATTACTACGGCCATATTGGTCAGTTTTTAAAGGCGTGCCATTACCAAACAGATCTAGTATATTACCGCCAAAAATATTACTGCCGGCGATTAAGGCTCGAATTCCCAAGTATCCGCCTATTAACAGAAGTATAATTCCTAGGGTAGTTGCAGCTCTTTTTGCTGTTATTGCCCGGGGCTTTTTGAATAATTTGCGTCTTGGTTTAGGCTTGTTAGCGTCAATTTCTTTCAAAGAAGCGTCTATATCTTTCTGGATACCACCTACTATAGGCCTGGCATCTTGCGCTTTTTCGTGATTATTACTCGGGCTAGAATTTAAAAACTTTTCAGGCACTTTTAAATCATTCGCACCTAATTGGCGCGACGAGCGTCTAGGCGAGTGAGGATACCTGCGACGCAAGATAAAACCATCAATAGAATTTTCTTTTTTAGGCATAAATGTCGATTTTTACTATACCCGACTGACAGCTTGAGCGCAAACGATTAAACACATGCTTTATAGCACGAATTTTTGCCCAAAATACCTATTAACGTGTATGCTATATAAGCATGAAAGTAACTAACCATGACCGTACTGGTACTGTTTTTAAAGATATACTAGGCATAGTCGGCTTTGTTATCTTAGTGATAATTGGCACTCTTTTTATCAATACTTTTATATTTAGAAGTTTCAACGTTAATGGCCCTAGTATGCAAACTACCTTATATACAGGCGATCGTCTTATTGTAAATAAAACACCATTAACCTGGGATGATTTAATTCACAAGACCTACATTCCGCCAAGAGGACAAGTTATTGTCTTTAAAAATCCTCAATACAATAATGACGGCATTGATGAGTTCATAGTCAAACGTGTAATCGGACTGCCTGGCGAACGTGTAGTGGTAAAGAATGGCAAAGTCACTGTATATAACAAGCAGCACCCTAAAGGCTTTAACCCTGATGCTACACTTAAAGGGCCTGGTCACCCTACCAGTGGTCAAGTTGATCAAGTAGTTCCAAAAGGAAGAATATTTGTCATGGGAGACCATAGAACCGGTGACTACTCCCTAGACTCCCGTAATGGCTTAGGGACAATTCCACTTAAGGATATAATAGGACCGGTAGCTCTTAGAATTTATCCCTTTGATAAAATAAGATCTTTTTAGCTAAAAAGCTTAGAAATTCTATCTAAATCTTCACTATTTTTATACTGGATAATTAGCTGGCCGCCTTTAGCCGTAGTTTTTAATCTTACGTTAGTTTGTAGCTTTTTAGACAACGAACGGGTAACATTATTTTGAGTTTGAGTATGTTTAGTAGCTTGTTTGCGCTTTTCCTGATACGAAGTAGTGCCCTTTTTATAACCTATTACATACTGTTCAGCACGGCGTACGCTCCATCGCCCAGCTATTATTCTTTTAAGTAAATCATTCTGGGCTTTTTTGTCGCCCAAAGCTAAAATTTGCCTAGCATGACCTTCGCTGATATCACCACTCACTAAAGCTTGTTTGGCATTTTCAGGTAACCTTAGTAAACGTAGCGAGTTACTAACCAAGCTGGCCGATTTTCCTCCGATACGTTTACCAATCTCGTCTAGTTTCAAGTTAAATTGATCCCGCAATTTTAAATACGCGGTAGCTGTTTCCAGGGGGTTTAAGTCGCGTCGCTGTAAGTTTTCAATGAGAGAAAGTTCAAGTTTATGCTGATTACTTAAAGTTCTAATTAGAACAGGAACTTTGGGCAATTTTGCTAATTTTGCCGCGCGCCATCGACGCTCGCCTGCTACAATTTGAAAACCGTCTTCTTCACGCACTACAACTAGGGGCTGTACCACCCCATGCTCAGCAATAGATTGGCTTAACTCATTTAAAGCAACCTCATCAAAATGCCGTCTAGGCTGGTCTGGGTCGGGGAATATTTCGCTTATTTTTATATAGCGAAGTTCTGATATTTTCTCATCCTGAGAAGCCGTAGGGTCAAACTCTTCATTTAAAACTTCTGTAGGCACAAGCGAATCAAAACCACGTCCAAGGCCTTTTTTTAGTTTAGCTGACACGTTCTACTACCTCCTTTGCTAGCGACTTATAAGCACGTGCGCCTTTACTCCAACGCTCATATGCGCCCACTGGTAATCCGTGGCTTGGTGCTTCAGCCAGACGTATATTGCGCGGAATAATCGTTTTAAACACTTTGTCAGGAAAATGCTTTTTAACCTCTTCGTGTACTTGACTGCTAAGAGTAGTTCGTCCATCAAACATAGTCACCAAAACACCCGCCAAAGCTAGGTTGGGGTTCATACCTTTCCTAACTAACTGCATAGTTTCTAGCAGCTGGCCTAAGCCTTCCAGCGCGTAAAACTCGGCTTGAACAGGTAAAATTACATATTGAGCAGCTATAAGGGCATTAACAGTTAGTAGACTTAAGCTAGGCGGACTATCAATAATAATGTAATCGTATTCATCGTTAGTTGCGCTCAAAGCATCTTTAAGACGAGTAAAGCGCCGTTCAGCTTTAGCTAGCTCTACTTCAGTATTAGCTAAGTGTGGAATCGCCGGTAGTAAAGTTAGTTTTTTGTGTTTAGTTTTTAAAACTGATTTACTAACAGGAGTTCCATCTTGAATTACATTTAACACGCTTTTTTTTAAACGCTGCTTATCCACGCCTAGGCCACTAGTTGTGTTTCCTTGCGGATCAAAATCTACTAATAAAACATTGCTCTTTAATTTAGCTAAATAGTAAGCTAAATTAATGGCCGTGGTTGTCTTACCCACGCCCCCTTTTTGGTTAGTTACTGCAATTATTTTGGTTGTTGCCAAACTTATAGTTTCCCCTCTTTAACTCTCCTATTGTAGCACGAGCGTGAAAAGTTTTTAGAGGCTTTATTTAATGGAAGTAATTTGAATTTTGCTATACTTTTGGCGGTGGCCAGCTTCTTTGTGTACACGCTTTTTAGACTTATAACGAATAATGCGTAGCTTCTCGCCTTTTACTTCAGGTTCAACTACTTTTGCAAGAACTTTTACACCTTTTACAATTGGTTTACCCACTTTTGTCGTTTTATCGTCAAAGGTGAGCAGCGCGTCAAGTGTGAGCTCTTTCGTGCCATCTTGGAGGCGGATCAGCCAAGAGGGTCTCTTTTTCGGCAACAATATACTGTTTGCCGCCAATACTAACGACTGCTTTCATGTCTTTTCCTCTTAATTACTATTAATCAGTGATTGATTGTAACAGATGTAATTTAGTCTGTAAAGTCAGCGTCTTCTGAGCTTTGGCCTAAATCTTTTTCTACCATTTCCCAAAAATTGCCTAATTGGTCTGTGTCAGGATAGCGCGTAAGTTGCCAGTCGTCACCGTGAGTATGCGGATCATTAGTAATAGCCTGCCCCAGCTCATCATCATCTTCATCTACAGGTGCAAATTGTAGCTGATGATGAGGCTTGAGCCCTTCAATTACATGAGGGAAATCTAGTTTGTGATGAGAGTGGTGGAAATGAAGCATGTTTTTTGTTTTAAATTTTTTGAATCTAATAATATATAAGCACAAAAATTATGTAATGTCAATGATTAGAGTAACGTTTTAAGCTCGAGAACCTTGAGGAGTTGAACCGTTCAAGTCTACATTCGTATTGTCTGCCACCTCTTCCATGGCTGCGCCAAACCCTTCGCATAAAAGATGGGCTGAGTGACAGGCTTTAAGCCAATTAGTTCCAAGCCAACGCCTATACTGCTCAGTATCGCCGCCTCGAGAAATAGCTAGCTCTAGTTCTTCATCGTACTCACCATCTAACTTATCTAAAAAATGGTAGTGCTCAACTACCCTGTCATCCTCAAGAATTTCAACAAGCCCATAAAAACTATCGCGCATAGCAGCGCGATTTGTGACATCCTGCGAAGGGCACTTCTGTGCCTAAAAGGCGATGCACAGCTAGAGCTTTACGACCCAACGCCTTAGGAAGTTCTAATGCGCGTTGAGTAGTATAGTAGTTAACTTTTCGCTGATGAGCCATCAAGGCAGTTTTTGCAAACTGCCTCAGCTTATAGTGCAGATAAGAAATTACATCTATTAGTACCTCTTTTGCTTCATCGTCACTTACGTCACCACGATCACGTGTATCAATAGCAAATTGCCTAAGCTCTTCCACGGGAAGACCATGAACCCACTGCGAGTACTCATCTTGCACGTGCAGCAAATGAGAAGCAAACAGCGGGCTTACATCATGGCTAGCCGGGGTTCTGAATGCTCCATCTTGAAATGTCTGAGCTTCTACAACAACATGAAAACGTTCCTGTACAGACCTGGTAATCGCCTGTAAATCTTGTAACTGCTCTAAGGAAGAATAACGCAGCAAAAAATCTAAGTCACTGCGGCGACCAGCATTCCCAGTTACCAAAGACCCAAAAGCCATTCCGCTCATAGGTTGGTCAGGAGTATCAACCGCCCTTACACCATCAAGCAGCACCGCAGCTGCTTCATAATGATCGCTACCATCTCTATTTGGTACACGACCACCCTCAATGTCGCCAGGCGTGTATAACCTCCCCATAATCAATATTATTTAACTACTATCCTAAAAGCCTGACAATAGTTAAAAGCCAATAAAATGCATTCTACAACGTTTAAGATTTTTTAAGAGTAATTTTTAGTGCAGAATTTTCAATTTTTACTTCCTGCGAAAAACCATCTTCGATGCTATGCATACTAGTCGTAAGCGTTTCTGTTTTAATCGTGCCCAGATGTTCATCTATAGCCTTTTTTAATTGGCTATCATTGGTCTCAAGCTTTAAGTGAATTCTATTATCAACGTTAAGGCCAGCATTTTTACGAGTGCTTTGTATGTGGCGAATAACCTCGCGCATTAGTCCTTCCCTTTTTAGCTCGAGAGTTAGCGTGGTATCAAGCTCTACTACAAACTCACCGCCAGCCTGGCAGTCAACTTTTTTGACATTTAACTCATCTACAATCATTTGGCTGTATTCTTGCAAGTTCTCTATTCCGCTAGGAGCACCTGATACTTTTACCGAGGCTAAGGGCTGGCGGACTTTAAGCTGATTTTTAGCACGCAGCGACAAGCCTTCGTTAACTGCCTGCTTGACGAACTCCATGGTCTGCAAAGCCAGTTCATCCGTGTGGCCACCAGGCAACCAGTCTTCTAAATGAATACTTTCATTGCCAGTAAGTTTTTGATAGTACTCTTCGGCTAAAAATGGAGTGAATGGTGCCATGACATACATCAACCGTACTAAAACGTAATGCAAAGTCTTATATGCGTCACTTTTATCTTTATCGTCACCACTCTTCCAAAAACGCCGACGACTACGCCGCACATACCAATTAGAAGCATCTTCTAAAATGGCAAAATCGGTTTTACGGCATTTGGTACATCGTAGGCATCCATATGCTTCTCGACCTCATTAACAAGTTGATGAAGTCTAGAAACTATCCACTGGTCAAGCGGGTTTTGACATTCCTTTAACGGATCCTCAAGCTTACCGCTCCACTCCCAACCATCCACTTCGGCATACATGGTAAAGAAGTCATACATGTTGCCAACCATAGCTAGCTTGCGATTAATATCCGCTACATCTTTGTCTTTCAGGCTAAAATCTTCGGCATTAAGTAGTGGACTGGAAAGCAGCAAAAACCTAAGTGAATCGGCCGAGTATTCATCCATAAGTTCGTTAGGATCGGTGTAGTTTCCATAACTTTTGCTCATTTTACGGCCGTCATTACCAGCCAAGTTGCCTGTCACAATAACATTCTTAAAAGCATTGTGACCAAAAAGACCAACATTCACTGCGTGCACATAATAAAACCAGGCACGAACTTGGCCAACATACTCAGTAATAAAATCGCCAGGGTAATTTTGTTCAAACTTTTCTACATTTTCAAATGGATAATGAAATTGTGCAAAAGGCATGCTACCAGACTCAAACCAGCAATCCATTACTTTATCGATACGTTTGTAGTGAGCTCCATCAATGTCAAACTCAATATCGTCTACCCATGGTCTGTGGTAGTCATTCAATTCTTTGCCACTAAGTTCTTTTAGCTCAGCATAACTTCCAATAACTTTTTGGTGTTTTTTGCCAGTCTTGTCTACCCCTTCCCAAACTGGCATAGCAGTCGCCCAGAAGCGATCGCGACTTAAGTTCCAGTCAGGTGCTGTTTCAACGGTATTTTCAAATCTACCGTGTTTGATATGGTCAGGAAACCACGTAATATGCTCTGTATTTTCCACCAACATCTGCTTACGCTGGCCATCAATATCCATAAACCAACTTGGATGAGCACGGTACATTAAGCGCGTACCGCAGCGATAACAATGCGGGTAGGAGTGGCGAATGTAGTCAATTTTCCAAACCACACCCCTGTCTTTAAGGTCTTTAGCAATAGCCTTATTTACTTCCCAAACGTTTTTATCCTTCCAGTCACCCTCTGTATAAAAGCCGTTTTCATCAATTACATGCACAATCGGCACTTTATTTTCCTGCGCCAATTCAAAGTCTTCTTCACCATAAGCCGGAGCTAAATGAACAATACCGGTTCCGGTATCACTTGTTACGTAATCAGCCAGCAGAAGCCTATGCGCCCCCTTACCTCTATGTTTAAAGAGTGGTTCATATTCTTTTACTCTTTCCACAAGGTGTGTGCCTTCGATATGATGAGAAACAACATTGTGCTCAATTGGCTGCTTTTTTTCATCTACAAATATTTTTTCAACAAGATTTTCTTCAACTATATAATACGCACCACCGCTCTCAACAACTACATACATAAGCGCTGGGTCAACTGCTAGTGCAGTATTGGCAAGTAGAGTCCAGGGCGTAGTCGTCCAGGCTAGTATATAAACGTCTTTTTCAGCAAGTCTAGTACTACCCGTTATAGGATTACTTCCTGTGTTATATTCAGCAAAATTATCAATATGAAAATCGCCTTTTACTTTAAACTTTACAAACACCGACGGATCAGTCACATCCTGATATGACC
Source organism: uncultured Candidatus Saccharibacteria bacterium (assembly GCA_963717595.1). Taxonomy (GTDB): domain Bacteria; phylum Patescibacteriota; class Saccharimonadia; order Saccharimonadales; family Saccharimonadaceae; genus CAVQWH01. The sequence continues at coordinate 155,788 of CAVQWH010000001.1, forward strand.
CGGAATCCATGGTAACTTCGGCTTTTGATAGCGGTGTAGCGTCGCGAGTACAGTACATTAAAACTCGTTCGCCTTCGTAAATCTTGCCTTTGGCATGCAGCGTCTTAAAAGCCCACCAAACGCTCTCCATGTATTCTTTATCCATGGTTTTATAGGCGCCTTTAAAATCAACCCAGCGGCCGATTCTATCGATAGTGTCTTCCCATAGATTGCCTGTTTGCACCATATTATCGCGACAAGTTGTAATATATTTTTCTAAACTGATTTTTGTCCCAATATCTCGCCGGTCATGAATGCCAAGCTTCTTTTCAGTAAAAACTTCTGCTGGTAAGCCATGGCAGTCCCAGCCCCAGACACGCTCTACCCGTTTGCCTTTCATGGTTTGATAACGCGGAATAGCGTCTTTAACGATAGAACTAAGTAGCGTGCCGTGGTGAGGTACGCCAGTTATAAATGGAGGGCCGTCATAAAACACATACGAATTCTCAACTGGCCGCATCTCAACCGATTTTTCGAAGGTTTTATCTTTCTTCCATTGTTGAACTAGGGCTTTTTCGTACTCAATTGCTTTGCGCCTAGTGCCTGATTTAAATTTCACCTGTATTTCTCCTATCCGTAAAACAAAAAAACCATTTCTCTTGAATGTCAGATCCCTTTATAGGGAGGTGCCATCTGACTTCCAAAAGAAATGATTCTTTTAGCGCTTAATTATTCGATCTAACGAGTCGATTCCGCTTGGTTCTACTAAGCCTTAAGGCCGTTCTTCCAAAAACATTCGCGGTTGATAGCCGCTCATCCGCCAGTTGGCGGAATGTCTTTACTCGCTTATTGTACTACTAAGCCCGGTTTGTCTCAAGTGTTATTGAAGCCAAGCGTTACGCTTAATCAGCGGCTGACTGCGCCACCACTTAGCTAGGCTCCACTTCTGCTGTGGTAAACCATAAGCAATTGCCAGTAGTAAAGTAATGTAGACTAGATGATCGTCAATGATAGGGTTGGTTTGAATTGGCAAAGAAGCCATCCACATTAGAAACAATAATATACTGCCAGTTACAGCTGCTAAACGAACAACTATACCAAAAGTTAAGGCTAAGCCTATACCGAGTAAACCTATCATGAACAACCAGTCTACCCAAACATTGCCAGCTAGACTATGGAAAAAGCTCGAGAAAGGACCTTCTACTCCGTGTAAGAAACCGTTAGTCGGAGATCCTCCGTTCATCCAGGCTTTACTGGACGAGGTAGCATAACCCAGTCCAATCCACTTATCAAAAAAGGCCCATAAAAAGATTAAGCCCAGTAAGATACGCCCGCCCGCTAGCGCATACCAGGTTGATTGAGATACTGCACTGCTTTTTGCCATAGTTGTTTTACTCCTCTTTAAAATAAACTATTGCCAAATTTAGCGAATACTAAAATTATAAGCACTACCATAATAACAGCTGCTAATAATTTATCATAATCTTTATCTAGTAACCGCTGTACTTTGTGATTGTTTGATTTAGGAAAATTAAAAATATTTTGTCGCAAACTATAATGAAGAAAAGCGAAGAATATCAAAGTTGTCGAAGCCGTAACCAGCAGACACCAAGGACATAAAACTTGGATAACATAGACACTGGTGAAAAATAATCCTAAAGCAAAGATCCAAGCTAGCAAGTATCCTGCTTGGATAATCCTTGAAATCCATTTAGGAAACTTGATGCCGGCTAACAGCAAAATACTTAGAGTCAAAGCGGCCGTAAAACCAATCATCCCCAAAAAGGGATTAGGTATGCCCCAAAACAAAGAAGACTCAGGGGTTTTCATAACGCTAGCACAGTTTAATATTACGTTAAAGTTACAGCTTAAAGATGCGTTTGGGTCTTTTAGCAGATGTATTTTTTCAACACTCAACACAAAGGATGCCGACAAAGCCAGGGCTGAAAATATCACAAGAGTTATTTTGCTGCCCTTGTATTCTAGTTTCTTGTGGAATAGTTTAGCCAACATAGTAACTTACCTCGCTGATTGTAGGTAGAGGTAGCCCACGCCACATTTGCTGCATAACTCCGTTATTATCCGTGGTTAAAATAGTTGGATATTCCACCACATCATAATTGCGACATAAATCAGATCCTTCTGGCGAATCAGGATCAATTGTTGCTAGCTCTTTACCCGTCTCGCGCTTAAAGTCCGCTAAATAATCAAGGACTGCTCGTGCGTGGTCGCTGCTATCTTTATAAATAACGTAGGTATTCATAGTGTTACTTCTCTAGCGTTATTGTAGCATAAGCAGCTCATAAGCTAGCTTATGCTACCTTTAGAAATTAGCTGCAGCCGCTAGTAGTACCGCAAGTAGTACAAACATAACAGCTTCCAGAACGCTGAGTAATATTGCCACAATTACTACACAGCGGAGCATTGCTATCGTTATTAGTAGACTTAGTAGCGATACTCTGAGCTTTATTGCTTGCTGTAGCTAATGGTTCCGGCTTAGGCTCAGGCTTTTCTTCAACAACAGACTCTTTTATAACCTCTGCCCTATCCTGAGGCTTAGCCTCCTTCTCAAGCAAGCTTGTTTGTTGAGCTTTCATCTCAGCTTCTAAATCTTCCATGGTTGCAAGCCCAAGCTCTAACCGATCATCAATACTTAAGTATTCTAGGGCTAAGCGGCGGAAAACATAGTCAATAATTGAACTAGCAGTTTTAACATCCGGATCATCGGTAGCACCGAATGGAGCAAAACTAGTGTTACTCAAACCCCTAACAAAGGCTTTTAGTGGCACGCCATACTGCAGACCATAACTAATTGAACGGCCAAACGATTCCATCACACCCGCTAGCGTAGACCCCATCTTAGCTACCTGTAGGAACAGCTCGCCTGGAGCTCCATCTTCATATTCACCTACGGTAAAGTAGCCGTGCAAATCACCTACTTTGAAAGAGAAAGTCTTTGATTGGCGTACTCTTGGCATGTTACGGCGAATAACGGCACGAATGACCTTTGGTTCGGCTGCTGGAGCATTAGCGTCAGCTTTTTTACTTTCCTTTTCCTCTTTATCGCTAAGAGGTTGCCATGCCTTTGAGTTATCACGATAAATTGCAATTGCTTTAATACCAAGCTTCCATGCATCCAAGTGAAGTTGCTCTACGTCTTCGACTGTGGCACTTTCTGGCATATTAACAGTTTTAGAAATCGCTCCTGAAAGGAATGTCTGGACAGCACCCATCATCTTCACATGGCCCATATAATGAATGGAGTTTTCACCTACTGCCGTGGCAAAGACACCATAATGCTCTTTTTTAAGGTGAGGCGCACCAATGACTGAGCCTTTATTGTCATGAATATATTGAACAATTGCCTCAGCTTCTTTCTTGCTATATCCCAATGTTTTTAACGCACGTGGGATAGTTTGATTAACTATAACCATAGAACCGCCGCCAACCAATGTCTTAAACTTAGTCAAGCTAAAGTCTGGCTCAATGCCTGTAGTATCACAGTCCATCATAAAGCCAATGGTTCCCGTTGGAGCTAATACTGTAGCCTGGGAGTTGCGCACTCCGTATTTAGCGCCAAGCTCAACTGCCTCATCCCAAGAACTAGCAGCAGCACTAAGTAACTCTTCTGAAACTAAACTAGCGTCAATATCACGCACTGCATCACGATGCTTCTTTAACACCCTATTCATGCCAACTTTATCTTTGCCATAGCCAGCAAATGGGCCAACTCGTTTAGCGATTTTTGCGCTAGTAGCATAAGCATAGCCTGTCATTAGCGATGTAACGGTAGCTGCAACAGCGCGACCTTCTTCGCTGTCATATGGCAAACCCTTTGCCATTAACATAGCACCAAGGTTAGCATAACCCATTCCAAGCTCTCGATAAGCCCGCGCATTTTTATCAATGCTTTCAGTTGGATAAGCCGAGTAACCCACCAGTATTTCCTGAGCTAGGAACATGATCTCAACCGTATGGCGAAATGCTTCTACATCAAACGTGTCATCTTTGTCTAAGAATTTCAACAAATTCAAACTTGCTAAGTTACATGCTGAATTATCAAGATGCATGTATTCAGAGCAAGGATTTGAGCCATTAATTCGGCCAGCTTTAGGCGTGGTGTGCCAGTCGTTAATAGTTGTATCAAACTGTAAACCTGGGTCAGCGCTTTCCCACGCAGCCTCAGCGATCTCACGCCAGAGTTTGCGAGCTGAAACAGTTTTATGAGATTTTTTATCTTTTACGCCGAGCAAATTCCAATTTTCATCATTCTCTAATGCTTTCATAAATTTATCAGTTACACGCACTGAATTATTTGCATTTTGATACTGAATAGAAATTGAATCGTGACCGTTAAGGCCCATATCAAAGCCAGCATCTTTCAGGGCATGTGCTTTACGTTCCTCACGAGCCTTACACCAGATGAATTCCTCTACATCCGGATGATCAATATTAAGAATCACCATCTTAGCAGCACGGCGAGTTTTACCACCACTTTTAATTGCTCCAGCCGAGCTGTCAGCACCGCGCATAAAACTTAGTGGGCCTGAAGCTTTGCCGCCGCTTGAGCTTAAAGACTCATATGAAGAACGGATGGAACTAAGATTTAAGCCAGCTCCTGAGCCGCCTTTGAAAATCATACCTTCTTCACGGTACCAATTTAAAATTGAAGGCATAGTGTCTTCAACCTTTAAGATAAAGCAAGCGCTCGCCTGCTGGGCGCGTCCGGAGTACCAATATTAAACCAAACCGGACTATTAAAAGCTGCTCGCTGAGTGGCAAGAATGTATTTTAATTCTGCATTGAAAGTATCCGCTTCAGCCTCATCAATAAAATATCCGTTGTCGTAACCGTGCTTAGTGACAGTATCAGCTACACGGTTTACAAGTTGGCGTAGGCTACTTTCACGCTGCTCAGTACCTGGAGTACCGTAAAAATATTTTTGTGCCACAATATTAATAGCATTTTGGCTCCAAAAGTCAGGAAACTCCATCCCGTTTTGTTCAAATACTACTTTTCCGTTACCTGGGTTAACGATTTTCGCATCACGTTCTAACCAAGTAAGCATGTCGTACGGATCAACCCCTTCATCCGTAAAGTGGCGTGCTATCGCCAATGATGATATTGTTTGTGCCATTTTATCCCTCCTTTTTATTATTTTTGTTGCACCTTTTTGTATTTTTACTATGAGGATCCTCCCCTTATGTCCTCTTTAGTAAATTTAGCAAGCTCTTATAACATCATCTTTTGCAATTTAGCTCTTTTTAAACTGACGTAAAACTTTTTCAAACTCATTAACGTCTTTAAACTCTCGATAGACACTCGCAAAGCGCACATACGCTACTTGGTTTAACTTAGCTAACTCTTCTAGCACCAAATCACCAATTTGGCGCGAAGGTATTTCGCTTTCACCACACTCATATAGCGCATTTTCTACCCGTGCTACCACTTTCTCTACTTCCACTTCAGAAGATAAAAACTTACCAACTGAACGATGAATAGCAGCAAACAATTTATGACGATCGAACAACTCTTTGACACCATCTTTTTTTACTACTATCAAATTAGGCCTTTCCACCCGCTCATAAGTAGTAAATCGATGCTTGCAGTCTAAACACTCACGACGACGACGAATTGCTTCACCATCAGACGCTTCGCGTGATTCAATAACTTTAGAACGGACTCCGTGACAATGTGGACACTTCATATAATCAAAGCTCTCCTTGCTCTTGACGTGTTAACAGCTGCTCTACACCCTATTTTTATTTTTACGATGTAGCTATATTGTAGTTTAACCCTACATATGCCAACTTGCAATAGTTTTTGACACAACATGTAGTGTTTTACAACAATTTACGAGTCTTTACTGTCGTCTTCAGATTTGTCTTTTTTATCTTTCTTAGATTTAGCCTTTTTGCGACGACGTAAAAACGCAGGAGTGTCAGACTCCTCATCCTCATTATCGTCATATTGCCAAATATTTTTCTGCTCACTATCTTCAGCTAATGAGCCAGTGGCTTTAGGCTGATCCAAATTCATATCTATATTATTAATATCTGCTTCATCAACTGATGGCTCATTGGCTTCTTGGCTGCCTGGAGTAGTCTCAGCTGTTTTAGCCTCTTCCCCCAGAGGCGTCGGAGATTGTGACCTAAAGTAAGCTGAGTCAAAACCCGTAGCTATCACTGTAACTACCAGCTCATCTTCCATTTCGGGTTTCAAAGTAGCTCCAAAAATAATATTAGCGTCAGGTGCTACAGCACTAGTAATAATTTCAGCCGCTTCCTGAATTTCACTCATACTCATGTCGTAACCACCAGCTACATTGAATAGAACTCCCTTGGCACCATCAATTGAAACTTCAATAAGAGGAGATTCAATCGCTTGTTGTGCAGCTTTTTGTGCTCTATCTTCACCACTAGCACGCCCAATTCCCATAAGAGCGCTTCCGGCATTGCTCATAATAGCTTTGACGTCTGCGAAGTCTAGGTTAATAAGGCCGTGTTCGGTAATTAATTCAGAGATACCTTGAACACCCTGGCGCAAAACGTCATCTGCAATTTTAAAAGTCTCAAGTAGTGGCGTGCGACGATCAATAGTCTGCAGCAAACGATCGTTAGGAATAGTAATTAAAGTATCAACTTGCCGACCTAGGTTAGTAATTGCCCATTCGGCATTTTGACGGCGTTTTTCGCCCTCAAAACTAAATGGCTTAGTTGCTACACCCACCACTAAAACCCCAAGTTCTCGGGCAATCTCAGCAACCACATGGCCAGCACCAGAACCTGTGCCACCGCCAGCACCAATAGTAATAAATGCCATATCAGCACCTTCTAGGGCTTTCTTTATTTCTTCTTTAGATTCCTGAGCTGCCGCTTCACCAACTTTTGGGTCTGCCCCAGCACCTAAGCCGCGGGTTGTGTCGCGACCAATATGAATCTTAACGTCAGCTTTAGAGTTGTGAAGAGCCTGTGCGTCTGCATTAATAGCCACAAACTGTACACCGTGCAAACCAACGTCTTTCATCCTGTTGATAGCTGCTCCGCCAGCACCGCCGATTCCAACAACTTTAATATTGGCGAAAGTTTCTATTTCAGCTGGTTTAACTTCAGGCATTGTTCGTGTCCCCCTCTGTTTTATTCAATTGTCAGTATACACCTTATTATCGCTCACACCAAGCTTATGAGCGAAATTTTCCTATTAACTTACCGACTTTGCCAGCCACATCCCTAACTGCTTTGGAGCTTTGGCCTGACTTGCTTGGTTTATGCTTAGCTCTGGCGGTATCTTCTACATCTAGCAGCATTAAGCCAAGAGCAGAAGCAAAGGCTGGATGATTAACATTTTCAGCTACTCCGCTAAAACCGCTTGGTTTGCCTACTCTAGCCGCTAACTGCAGCGCCTTTTTGGCATAATCGTCTATACCTTTCATCTCCGCAGTACCACCAGTTAAAACTACGCCGCCTGGCAGTTTAGCTGCTCGGCCGATTGATTTAAGCTCTTTATTAATCTGTTCGAATATCTCTTCCAAGCGTGCTTCCACGATTTCGTCAACTTCTTTGATATCAAATTCATACGTTGATTTATCTACCTTAACACTTGCCTGCTTGTCAGTTTTACTTCTTGAATCTGAGTCAGCTACAGCTGAGCTTAATTTTACTTTCTCAGCCACATCTAAGTCTGTTTTCAGGCCAATCGCTAAATCATTTGTAATATTAATACCGCCCATCGGCAAAACAGCTATGTGCTGTAAATCACCTTCTTCATATATAGCAATATTGGTAGTGGCGCCGCCAATATCTATTAGAGCAACTCCATTTTCAATTTGTTGCTCAGTCAAGACGGCACGACCCGCGGCTAAACTGTTGAGTACGGTATTGTTAGCTGCTGTTTGTGTCATTTCTAAGACTTTAAGTACGTTTTTAATGTGAGGAGTTAAAGCAGTAATTACATATGCGTCTACTTCCAAGCGAACGCCAGTCATGCCTACCGGATCTTTAATATTATCTTGGCCGTCGAGTTGATAATTGCGTGGAGCTACTTCTAAAATTTCACGGTTAGCTGGTAGCTGAAGAACGGTTGCAGCTTCTTCAACACGCGCTAGATCCTCTTCGTTAATTTCATGGCCTTGGGTCCCTACTGCTATTACGCCTTTCGAGCTCATGCCTATAATATGCGTGCCATTAACACTTACGGTGGCTGCATTAACATGATGACCAGACATTCTTTCAGCGTCCTCTAAGGCTTTATCAACTGCTTGGGCTACATGGACTAAATCTACTACTGTACCCTTACGCATTCCGTTATTTTTAGAGTGGCCCAAGCCAATAATAGTCGGTACTTGAGCGCCGTCTTCAACGTGGCCAATGACACATCGCACAGTGGTAGTGCCTATATCAAGACCAACTGCATATCTAGCTTGTTCTTGCATATTAAAGCTAGTATAGCGCTAGTAGCTACTTGGTGGCAACTTTTATTAGCTAGCTAAATTTGTAAGAATCTCGTAACTATTTTCGTTAATCAAAACAGTGTGCTCAAAATGAGCCGCTAGACTACCGTCCTGAGTTTTGATAGTCCAGCCATCATCATCAGTTTTTATAGCTGGCTTCCCTAAAGTAGCCATGGGCTCAATAGCTATTGTCATACCAGCTGCAAGAGAAGGCCCTTTATTAGTACGGCCATAATTAGGTATGTTAGGAGATTCATGTACCTCATGCCCCACACCATGTCCTACAAGCTCTTGAAAGATGCCGAGTTTTGCATCTTTTAAAACTTTTTCCACGGCTGATCCTATGTCGCCTACAGTAACGCCATCATGAAGTACTTCTAGCCCAGCATACAGACTAGCTTCCGTAGCTTCTAGTAAGCGCTTTTTATCACCACTTGGCTTTTCGCCCACTACCATCGTAAAGGCACTGTCACTAATCATGCCATTATAGATTACTCCAAAGTCAAAGCTCACCACGTCGCCTTTTTTAAACGGCTTATCATTAGGAATTCCGTGAACCACCCCGTCATTTATAGATATACATATAACATCCGGAAAACCATTATAGCCCTTAAACGCTGATGAAACTCCTAAGTTTTTTAATTCATTAGTCACCATACTTGAAACGTCATGCCCACTAACACCAGGTTCCACAAAGCTGCGTATTTTATGTAGAATTTCTGCAGTTTTTTGGCCACTTACACGCAAGTTGGCCAGCTCAATGGTGGTTTTTACACGAGTGAACACGATTTTAACTCCGTTTCAACTCGGTCATGAACCTGGCCTACGCTACCAGTTCCATCAATGTGTGCTATTCGTACGTTTTGCTCAGTAAGATAATTAAGGATTGGGTAAATTTCTTGTCGGTAAATCTTTAAACGTTCTTCGATTATTGCTGGTTCGTCATCTTTGCGACCACGCAATTTCAGTCTCTTTAAGAGCTCTTCTCTAGGAACTTCTAAAACTATAGCTAGAGCAATTGAACGTTGATGTTGTGGCTGTGATTCTACTAACCATTTAGCTTGAGTTAATTGCCTGGGAAAGCCGTCTAAAATAAGATGCTCAATGTCTTTAGACCGTCCCAAAGCTTCGCCAATAACTTGGTTGACTTTTTCTACATCAACCAAGTCACCGCTCTGCATTTCTTTAATTAGTTCTGCATCGTTGGTATCACGTAACAGCTGTCCAGCGCTAAGCCAGCGCCAACCATGACGAGCTGCTAAAATCTGACCCTGCACACTTTTTCCAGCTCCTGCTGCAGCAAAAAATATAATCATCGAATTTATTGTAGCTTGGCTTTAGTAAGTTTGGCAATTACACTGCCATCAGCTTTATTACCAGCTTTTGAGCGAACGATGCCAATGACTTTACCCATTTCTTTTACGGACGTAGCTCCAGTCTGGGAAATAGCTTCGTCAACCAATTCGCCTACTTCTTCCTCACCCAACTGTTCGGGTAAGTATTTTTGAATTATCTCTTTTTCACGACGTTCATTATCTGCTGCTTCCTGATTACCGCCTTTTTCATAAAGCTCAGCAGCTTCTTCGCGCTTTTTCGCTTCCTTAGCCAGCAACGTTTCTACTTCTTCGTCACTTAAACCTTCGTCTCTTTTGCCACTGGATATTTCTTGATTTAAGATTGCCGACTTTAGGCCTTTTAAAGTATCTGTCAAAAAACTATCGCGTGCTAACATGGCCGCTTTCAAGTCTTGATTTATTTTATCCTTCATTTAACGAATGCCGAGGCGAGTTTTCATTAGTTTTTCAGCTTTACGCTGCTTGCGGATAATAGCTTTCTTGCGACGCTCAGTTTTACTTATCGGCTTAGAAAAGCGTTGGTTATTTTTTGCCACCGCTAATACACCGCTCTGTAAAACTTTGCGGTTAAAACGGCGAATGATATTTTCATTCGCTTCATTTGAATCTTTTCGTGTAACTTGTACCATAGGTAAACAGAATATCACAACAGAGGGGGATACGCAACTACGTTAGTTGTATTTCTAATATTCTTCCTTCAACCCTTACACTACCGCGCCATTCATTAATAGAAAGCGTGCACCATATTCTCACCTTTTGCCCTACTAAATTAAAATAATGGCTTGGTGCCGAAAAAGCTAAGGCTTGGAGCTTATTATTCTCATTATCCTCAAGCTGCAGCTTAATATGTTGCTTATTGTCACCCATTAATCTCTCGCCAACAACTGTCATGCCTTCAAAGCAAAAAACTGGTTCCGGATTACCATTGCCAAACGGCTCCAGCTGCTCAAGGCTGCGACATAGCTCCTCATTAATATTCCCAAAGCTAGTGAGAGTTACGTCGGCTTTTGGTGCTAAATAACTAAGTTGATCCTTGAGGTTTAAGGAAGTATAAAATTTATTTATACTCACCCGAAAAGCTTCAATATGTTTAGTTTTTAAAGTTAATCCGGCAGCTAATTTATGACCGCCTCCTTTAATAACAAGCTTTTCGCTAGCATGAATACCTTCTACGGCACTAAAGTCGCCAAAACTACGAGCTGACCCCTTAGTTTCATCGCCTAATTCTTGCAGGATAAAAGCTGGTTTTTTATAAGTTTCAAGTAGTTTTGATGCCACGATACCTACGATACCGTGAGACCAGTCCGCGTGACTCAAAACCAAAACCGGATCGTTAACAAAAGCCTTAGCTTGTTCTTTTGCAGCTTGCACAATTTGTTTTTGCTCAAGCCGCCGCTGAGTATTCATAGAGTCTAGCTTCTGCGCTAAATCCAAAGCCTGAAGGTTATCTTCAGACGTTAACAAATCTAAGCTTAAACGAGCAGTTTCAAGCCGCCCACTAGCATTTAAACGAAGGCCTAGCACGAAACCCAAAGCTCTGGCATTAAGCTTATCTGGGGTTATGTTAGCTACTGCCATCAAAGCTTTCAAGCCAGGACGACGCATTTTCTTTAAAACTTCTAATCCCCAATAGGCAAAGGTTCTATTTTCGTCCGTTAGCTCAACTATGTCACATACTGTGCCTAATGCCACCAAATCTAGCAACCATTTTTCTTGGCCGTCAGGCAGCCCTGGTAACTTAGTCTGTAGAGCTTGAACCAATTTAAAAGCTACACCAGCACCTGATAAATCAGTAAACGGATATTTGTTATCTGCTCTTTTGGGGTTAATGACCGCTACTGCATGCGGTAGCTTATCACCTGGTTCGTGATGATCGGTGACAATAATATCCACGCCTAGTTCATTTGCTCTAGCTATTACATCATGCGAGGTCGTCCCACAGTCCACTGTTATGACCAACTTCGCACCGTCATTAGCTAACCGCTCAATAGCCTCAACACTTAACCCATAACCATCATCAAATCGGCTCGGAATAAAAGCATGGTGATTAATACCAAAAGCCACTAGTGCACTTAAGAGAACACTAGTGGCAGATAGACCATCAATATCATAGTCGCCATATATCACCACCTGATTCTTTTGCTGCTTAGCCTTAGCTATACGCTTAACAGCAGGCTCCATGTCGGGAAGTAAAAACGGATCATGCAATGAGCTATATTTAGGATTAATAAACGCCCGTAGCTTTTCGGGCGTATCTAGGCCGCGAGACTTTAATATCGCAGCAAAAATCGGATGGCTCATACCTCAGCGGTAGGTCGTTTGATACGCGGTGAATGAGCTTGAGCTTGCTGGGATTTAATGACAATACTTTGCAATTCTTTAAATATAGCAAACTGTTTGTTTGTAGAGTAAATTTTTGTATTACCTTGCTTTTCGCTTGTTAGAAACCCAGCTTTTTCCAAGCGCTTTAGTTCACGCTGTATATTACCGGGATCTTCTTTAATTAGTTTTGCTAAACCGCGAACATGCGTTCGAAAATCAGGATATTTTGCATATACTACCACAATTTTTCGCCGCACCCGAGAAGTAATCAATACGTCTAACATATATCCTTTTCACACCTTAACTTTTATGGTCGTTGCTATTTATTCTACACTCTGCCCAGCAAGTTTGGCAAGCCATTTAACGCCAATTTAAAATCGTATTGTTAATTCTTTTAATAGTCGCAGCATAGTCTAGTTTGCGGTTATCTTCGTAGTAATGATTCGTGTCAAAAAAGTTTTCTATCACGCTAAGTACATGGATTTCATCTGTTAGCAAGTGTAGTTTATCGACTGCAGGAACTGAAACCACAGGCACTGCAGCTACAATTTTTTGAACTCTAATGGGTTTTAAAAAGTCCACTGCAGCCGTTAGGGATGCTCCGTTACTCATTCCATCCGAGACTAAAATAACTACCCGGTCTCGCACCATATCATTGCTAACAATTCCACCATCGCCCAGTAGGCTGTTAATGTGTGACATTTTCTCACGCTTCTCTTGTTCTATGTAGCCATGGAACTCGCTATAATAACCCTCTATTTCTCCAGCCGATAACATATCGTTATAAACAAATGAACCGCTTTGGCTAATTGTACCTACGTTTTCTGAAGTACCAGGTAGATTGATATCTTCTATAAGAAGCATAGTTAGTAAACAGTGAAGACCTACGGCGATCTGTTCACCAACCTGAACGCCTCCTTGGCTTAAGGAAATAACTATGCAATCTTCATAACGATACTGCTGTAGTTCCTTAAAAAGTTTTTTACCCGCTTCAGCACGATCCTTAAAATACATATACCTAGTCTAGCAGTTATAATAATCTTATGTACTATTACTTAGTCATACCAACTATTAAAATACATCAAACTAACGCTACCCTCACATATAGTAGTGAAGCTGCTTTAGAAATAGGATCTGTAGTTTTAATTGAAATCGGTAAAAAACAAACTGTTGGCGTGGTGATAAATAAAGCTAGCAAACCAGATTTTGCTACCAAGCCCATAGAGCGCAAAATTGAAAATCGGTTTTTACCTAGCGAATTACTTAGCTTAGCTAAGTGGCTAAGTCAGTACTACCACACACATACTTCAATAGTGTGGCAAAATTTGCTTCCAAGAGGAATAGAAAAATCCCGCCGTAAAGCCGCCCCCTTACCTCAATTACCCTACAGAAATCGAACAAAAATTGTACTCAATAAACAACAAAAAGAGGTAATTAGAAAATTAGAAAAAATGAGCCCAGGAACAGCCTTGCTCCAGGGCATAACTGGCTCAGGAAAAACTCAGGTTTACATCGAGCTAGCCAAAAAAACTATCAATGAAAAGGGTCGTTCGGTAATTATATTAATTCCAGAAATAGCTTTAACTACCCAAACCATTGCTGAATTTAGTAGAGATTTTAAAAATATAATTGTCACCCACTCACGCATGAGCGAGGCTCAACGGCACCTAGCTTGGCAAACTTGTTTGAATAGCGATAATCCAATTTTAGTCATCGGACCACGTTCGGCACTATTTAGCCCTCTTAAAAATATAGGTTTAATCGTCATAGACGAGTGTCATGAACCTAGTTTTAAACAAAATAAAAGTCCTCGTTATTCTGCCCTGCGGGCAGCCGCAAAGCTAGCTAGTTATCATAAAGCAAAGTTAGTTTTAGGTAGCGCTACCCCAAATATAAGTGATTATTATCTGGCTAAACAAACTAGTAGGCCTATTTTAAAACTTACAGATCTAGCTACGCCTAAAGCTATTCCAGCCAAAACTACTTTAGTGGATATGACAAAGCCCCGGAACTTTACAAAACACCGCTTCCTATCCAATGAGTTACTGAGTAGCATTGTTAAATCTCTATCTAAAAAAGAACAGGTTCTTATTTTTCATAATCGGAGAGGGACTGCGCCTATAACTTTATGTAATCGCTGCGGGTGGACAGCTCAGTGTCCTAGCTGTTTCGTGCCGTTAGTTTTACATGCCGATAAATTCAAATTGACATGTCATATATGCGGACACCATGAACCTGTACCCACTAAATGTCCAGAGTGCAATAATTCAGACGTTATTCACAAAGGAATTGGTACAAAATTAGTTGCCGAGGAACTGTCTAAAAAATTTCCCGAAGCTATTGTCGGGCGATTTGATGGTGATTCTAAAACAGACGAAGCTCTTGAGCGACAGTATAAAGATTTATACGAAGGTAAAATAGATATCATAGTAGGCACACAAATAGTTGCAAAGGGCTTAGATTTACCAAAACTTTCAACTGTAGGTATAGTGCAAGCAGACAGCGGTCTTGCACTCCCAGACTTTCAAGCAAGCGAGCGTGTATTTCAACTAGTTATGCAAGCTTGCGGTCGTGCCGGCCGGGCTAACCGGCCCTCGGCTGTAATTGTCCAAACCTACCAGCCTAATCATCCTAGTATCAAGCTAGCTATATCTAGCAACTACGATGATTTTTACAAAAGAAACTTAGAGATACTAAAACAAGGCGCATTCCCGCCATTTGTACACTTGCTGAAACTAACATGCATTTATAAATCAGAAAATGGCTCAATTAAGGCAGCAAAAAAGCTTGCTCAGCATTTGCGTAGTAAATCTAGTGAAGGAGTGAGTATACTTGGCCCTACGCCTGCATTTTATGAAAGGATTGGTGATACATACAGGTGGCAGTTAGTAGTTAAAAGCCACACAAGAAAAGACCTTTTGGATTTACTAAACGAAGTTCCTGATAGCAAGTGGCAAGCAGAGCTAGACCCCATTAATCTGTTATAGCCTATTATTTTTGACAGTCTTCAGCTATACTTTTAGCAGTAATGACCAAAGACGATATTATTTATTTGCCAAATCCACACCTACGACAGCCATCTCAACGTGTTACTGAATTTTCACAGCCCATCAAAAACCTAGTAGACGACATGGTAGACGCTACTCTAGACTGGGAGGAGTCGCGTCCTTATGAAGTAGGAGCTGCTTTAGCCGCAGTACAGTTAGATAAACTAAAAAGAATAGTGATCGTGCGTAGCGACTTTGATAACAAAGAGTCTAGAGAGTTTACTACGCTTGTAAATCCAAAAATAGTCCAAAAGAACGGCGAAGTAGTTTACGATCATGAAGGTTGCTTAAGTGTCAGGGATATTTATGGCTATGTCCCTCGCTATAGCAACGTAAAAGTTGAGGCTCAAGACCTACAAGGCAATGTCATTCGTATAAAAGCAGGTGGATTTTTAGCAAGAGTGTTACAACATGAAATTGATCACACTAATGGTATTGTTTTTATAGATCACATTAAAGATAGCCCCCAAGCGTTCTTTACGCTAAACGAAAAAGGTGAACTTATTCAACTCGATTATGACAAAGAAATCAAAAACTCTAGTATTCTTTGGTAATGAGCGCCTTGTTAGCGGCTTAAAGGTAACTAACGCGCCAATTTTACATAGCTTAATCAATGAAGGCTACAACATATCTGCTATCGTTGCACACCATAGAGACAGTAAATCACGAACTAATCGTCCTCTTGAAGTAGCTAGTATAGCAAAAAAGTATAACATTGCCCTGCTAACTCCTAGCCACTTACCAGAAATCTATGACAAACTAATAAGTCTCAACGCTGAAGCTGGAGTTTTAGTAGCATATGGTCAAATTATTCCCCAAAACATAATTGATATTTTTCCCAAAGGTATTATTAATATACATCCATCACTCTTACCAAAATACCGAGGGCCTACTCCTATAGAAGCAACAATTGCAAATGGCGACAAAAAAGCAGGTGTGTCAATAATGAAGTTAGTCACCAGTATGGATAAAGGGCCAATATACAAGCAAGCTTCCATTAGCTTAAAAGGTAATGAGACAAAATTTGACTTATACAATACTATTATAAAAAAGAGTACACACTTACTTTTGAGTACATTACCAGATATTTTAAATGAGTCTCTGAAACCTTTGCCACAAGACAGTAAAAATGCTACTTACTGTGCATTGTTTACAAAAAAAGATAGTGAGCTAGATTTATCGTCATCCAAGAAAGCTGAACGTCTTGTAAGGGCTCACCTCGGCTTTCCAAAAAGTAAAGTAACAATAAAAGGAATGCCTATTATTGTTACTGAATCACATGTTACCCATACTCCAAAAACTTTACTCGACTTAAAGTGTAAAGATGGTACTTTTCTATCTGTAGATAAGCTAATAGCACCAAGCGGGAAAACACTCAGTGCTCAAGACTTTTTACGTGGTTACGCTAAGTAGTAGCGTTAGTTCCGTCGCTAGGAGCTTGAGTTTGTTGAAGTATCTTGTCTTTATTTTGTATAACCTCTTGCCGCAAAGCGCTAAGTTCAGCGGATACAACTTGCTTATAGTCAGGACGATTGCGCTCAAGCCATTTTAGAGAAGCGTACTCGGAGGCTAAAGTGATCTGATTTGTTCCTGAAGGTGCGCTAGAGATAAACTTTTGATACTCTTCTGAATTAGCATAATTAGGTGCATTTGCATTCAACCATGCATTTACTTTTTCATTATCTTGATTAACAAAACTTTCAAACTCTGTTAATTGTTCTTCGGTTAATCCCTCAGACAGCTTAGCACCTACCCTGAGCTCCAGTTCATCATAGATATGTTGCAAGAAAGCTTTTTTCTGCTCTTCCGGCAAATCCCCTAAGCCTACATCTTGAAGAAACTTGTCATCTAGTTGAAACATTGTGGTTACCTCTCCCCTTTTTTTACTTCGTTTATTATAGCACTTACCCTTATTTTATCATGTCTATAAAGCTACGATGACAGCTTGCGTTGCTTCAGCTCTCGTTTAAATATCTCCAGGATATCCCCTTCAAGAATTTGCAGTTTTTTGGTAGTTTTTAAACTTAGGCCACACATTTCCCCTTCAAAAACTTCTTTAACTTCTTGTTGCTGACGCTGAACTGTTACTACCTCTACTTCATCAAGTACTTCATCTTTGCGCTTCACCCTCGCAAGAGTACTTGGAGTTATTTTTCCACTTAGAACCTCTCCGCCGCATATGACTAAGTTGCGGGTACTACGAAATACTCCTTTAACTTCAAGTTTACCAATTTCTTCTTCTACAACCTCTGGCTGTAGTAAGGACTCCAAAGTTGAACGAGCATCATCAAGTAACTCGTAAATAACGTTAAATATTTTAACTGGTACCTTATCCCGATTCGCTAATCTCTTAACAGAAGCTGACATCTGTACATTAAAGCCATATATTATAGCTCCGCTGCTGGCCGCTAAATCTACATCTCTTTCAGTAACGTTTCCCACACCTGACCCAACTATTCGCACTGCGACCTCGTCATTTTCCAGTAGCCGTAAACTGTCCTTAACTGAAGTTAAAGACCCTTGAACGTCTACTTTAATTACAACATTCATTTCTTGTACGTCTCGTTTTTTATTCATAAGACGCAGCAAATCCGTACCTGTAATATTAGTGGCAGTTGCGTCCTCTTTACTAGCAGCCTTATTTTTAGAAGAAGCTTGACGGGCTATTTTTTCACTAGCTACAACTTTAAAAGTATCTCCAAATTGAGGGGTTGATTTAAGACCTGTAATTACCGCAGGGGTGGCTGGACTAGCCTGGGTTATTGGCTTACCTGCAAAGTCGGTAAGGGTTCGAACTTTACCGTAAACATCCCCGGCCACAACATACTGGCCCTTAGTTAAATTGCCGTGCTCAACCAATAACCTTGCTACAGTACCTTTTCCTTGTTCTATATGAGATTCAATTACTAACCCTTCAGCAGGAATACCAACCTCAGCCCTTAGGTCTTCAAGGTCAGCTACAAGCAAAACCATATCAAGCAGTTTATCTATGTTCTGACCAGTTTTAGCACTTACTTCCACCATAATAGTGTCGCCACCCCACTCTTCTGGATTCAACCGATGTTCGCTTGCAAGCTGAGTTTTCACTAAGTTAGGATCGGCTGTAGATTTATCAATTTTGTTTATAGCAACAACTATCTTTGCATTAGCTGCTTGGGCAAACTTAATGGCCTCAACGGTCTGCGGCTTAACTCCATCATCAGCAGCTACCACTATAATAACTACATCAGTTAATGTGGCTCCGTGCTGCCTCAACGCTGCAAAGGCTTCATGCCCCGGGGTATCAAGAAGGGTAATTTTTCGATTATTACGTTCAGCTTGGTAAGCACTAATGTGTTGAGTAATACCACCAGCTTCTTCGTGTGCTACTTTTGCACCCAAAATGGCATCTAACAAAGTAGTCTTGCCATGGTCTACATGCCCCATGACCGCTACTATGGGCGGTCTCGGCTTAGCTTTGTCCGATAAAGTACGTTCTTTTTTATTGGATTGGGTATTGGTAGCATTTTCACTAGAAGAAGTTTCTTCTAGCTCGACATCAAGCCCAAGCTCTTCAATGATTATCTGCGCTGTATCAAAATCAATCTTTTGGTTAATAGTGGCAGCAATACCATTTTTAAACAATTCTCCAACTAGGCGAGCAGCTGGTAGATTTAACTTTTCCGCCAGTTCGCCTACAGTGATTGCATTAGAAATAGTTAGCACTTTTTCGGCCATCTACCTGTGCCCTCCTTTCCGCTGCTTACCAGCAGCTATTAAAGTTTATTTTTTACTGGCTAGACTTAGGGCAATCTTACGATTATCTTTATCAACTTCTAGAATTTTAAATGCTTTACGCTCATTAAGTTTGAAAGCTTTTTCAGGATCGGCGTCGTTATTGTCGCCTAACTCACTTACGTGAATCAAAGCTTCTACTGCAGGGCTAATCTGTACAAAAGCGCCAAAAGGCGTTATGCGAGTAATAGTGCCTTCAACTTTTGTTCCTTTTTTGAATTTTTCTACTTCTTTAAGCCAAGGATCATCAGTTAGCTGCTTCATACTTAAACTTAATCTATCTTTATCGATAGCAATAATCTTAGCTTCAATTGTATCGCCAACTTTTACATAGTTGCTAGGATCACTTACTCGCTCCCAGGAAATTTCACTAATGTGCACCAGGCCTTCGATCCCGTCTACATTCACAAACACACCGTAATCTACTACTCCAGTTACAACGCCCTTAACCACATCTTCGACCTTTAGTTTCTCTAAGCGCTGCGAAAGACCACCTTTAACGGCCTCTTTCTCACTAAAAATCAATTTATTAGCTTTACGATCAACATCAATAACTTGCACCTGCATTTTCTTGCTGGTTAGCGAGTTAAGCCTTTGCAAGATCTCATCTTTCCCAGAACCACCAACCCTAGGATAATGCTCAGCGCTAAGTTGGCTAACCGGTAAAAAGCCACGAACGCCTTCATATTCGACCAGTAAACCACCACGATTTGCATCGTAAGGTGTCACTTCTATAGTTTCTCCAGATTCAGCAACTTTAGACAGTACATCCCATCCACGATCGCGAGCAGCTTTACGTAAACTAAGCAATACATAGCCGCTGTCTAGCTCCTGATCTACCACGCTAGCTGTGATTTTTTCACCTTCTTTAAGGTTGTGGGCTAGAGCGACTTCCCGTCGAGGAACTAAGCCTACGCCAAGAGCGCCTAAGTCAATCAACGCTTCGTGTTTTTTAAGTGAAAGTATTTTACCTTCCACTAACTCTCCTTGAGTAACTTGTGGGTTACTCTCCTCTTTTAAGAGGTCATCCATTGTAATTGCGGCTTTAGCCATAATAGTCTTTTTATAAGACTCCTTTCTACACAATATTTCCTAACAGCGCGTTATTTAAAACACACCCTTGGATTTACTATAAATTATACTTTGTCCACCACCGTAAGTCAAAGTAACACTATCTATTTGAATCAATACGTCTTAGAGCCTGTTTTGATAAATAATATTCATAACCCATAAACCCTAGAGCGGCAGCCCCAAGTACCGGTATATACCAGTAGTCAGAAACTCCAGCCGGTGCCACTTTTCGTGGTGATTGGCTGGATGCAGAGCCGTTACCATTTGTCTTTGAATTTTGTGTGCTTTTTTTGGAAGTCTTTGATTTACTATTGCCGTTAGTTTTAGTTTTACTAGTGTTAGATTTTGAAACTTGCCCAGATTTATGGCTAGAATTAGAATTACTGTTACGATTTTTTAAAAAGTATATGCCACCAAACAAAACAACCCCTAAAATTATTGCAACCACAACAAACCTAGCAGCTGACTTTACCCAATTAGACTCTTCCATGACACTCCTTACTCCACCTAATATTTCTATTATATAATCAAAACTCTAATTAGAACAAATCGCTAAAGTGTCGTGTTAAACTAATACTATGCTAATTACAGTTGATACGGGGGCAACTAAAACTCTAGTAGCTAGTTTTGACTCTAGTGGAAAAGTTCATAAAGAACACCGCTTTCTTACTCCAAAAAATAAGGTAGACTACATTGATCAACTCAAAAAAATTATTAAAGAAGACTACGACCACACCTCTATCGATGGAATGGTGATAGCAGTCCCGGGGATAGTAAGGGATAATCTGCTTGTATGGTGGGCTAATCTTAAATGGCAAGGATTTGGGTTTGATATAGTCAAGGCTTTGCAACCCACAGTTTCTTGCCCTATTTGGCTAGAAAACGATGCTAATTTAGCAGGACTAGCAGAAGCTAAAATCCTTTCGCCCTTGCCTCAGCTAAGCCTTTACATAACTGTTAGCACCGGAATAGGAACCGGCGTTATAATTGACGGCCAAATCACACCAGCGCTTAGTGCTATAGAGGGTGGACAGATGCTTATAGAGTACGATGGGGCAATCCGTACTTGGGAAAAATTTGCTTCCGGAAGCGCTATTAAACGCACATATAATCGTCTCGCTAAAGACATTAAAGACCAAGTTATCTGGCAAGAAATTGCTGACAAAATTAGCCGGGGATTATTAGTTTTAATACCAATGCTTCACCCAGATGTGATTATTATAGGTGGAAGCGTGGGGTCATATTTTCCTAGCTACGAAAGCCTGCTGCAGAAAATTTTAAATAACCAGCTCAACCCGCATTTTCGCAAACCTCAAATTAAACAGGCTTCTCACCCAGAGAAAGCTGTATTATATGGATGCTACTATTATGGTGTCGACCAGTTATCTTCTTGAAAAGCTAAAAAAAGACCATCCAAAGATAGCTTTTCAGCCTAGTAATACTTTCTGTTGGTCGCCTAGTAAAAAAACTATCTACTACGCTAACTTAAAGTCAGAATACCAAAAAGCTTTACTACTCCATGAGTTATCTCACGCATTACTAGGACATGAAGACTTTGACCAAGATATAAGTTTGCTCCACCATGAAATATCAGCCTGGGAATTTGCCCAAAAAACCTTATCAAAGCACTATGGGGTAAGTATTAATGATGAAGACGCAGACGCAGCATTAGACAGCTATAGAGACTGGCTCAGTGAGCGTAGTAAATGCCCTAACTGCAATAGTAATGCGCCCCAAACCAAAACTGGCCCCTACAAATGTCTTATTTGCGGGTGCCAGTGGCGCGCAAATGATGCGCGGTTGTGCCAATTAAGGCGCTATAAATTAAACTAGTCTTAAGCAATAGCTTTTGCTTTAGCGGCTTTACGACGGCTTTTCTTACCGCCTATAGCCCCAGCTTTACGTGCTAAATCACGGTTAGCAGCAAAGCCGCCAGTCGTACCATTTTCTCCGCCCTTGCGGCCAATGCGCGCATAAAAATCTTTACCATGACGCATTTTATTAGTTTTAGCAGCAGCTATGCCGCCTTTTTTAGTACCAGACATATAATTTCTCCTTTAATCTCACACTTGATATGTTTGACCTTGTTATATTAACAAACTATAACCATTTTGTCAATATTTACATAAACATTATTTTATTTTATATGTATTACAGTATATATCCGCCTGGTGCAGTATTATTAAATAAGCACCTGTTTGAAACCAAATTAGTTTCGAACAAAAAAACGACCCGATCTGCGAGACGAGTCGTTTTGCGTGTTGGTATGTTTTATGTTGTTAATTTGTTGATGCCAGCAAGTCTCAAGCTACACTAAACTGACTTGCGTATTAGTTCTAGCATATTATGTTAAGCAACTAGTTAATTATTCCACCAAGCGCTAGCGGGAATAACACCAACATACCGGTCGTAACTACTAGCGATAAACACCAGCGTATCATTTTCATTGTTGCAAAATGTGTGTTTTGCTTCCACAAGTTACGGATAAGCAGAGCATGTAAAGCAATCGAAATCGTACCCATAACTAATGCTAGTAAGATGGCTGAGCTAGGGTCTAAATCCGTCACGATATTCTCCTTCAATTTAGGATAATAAGACAATTTTCAAGTTCAGTCAAGTGAGCGTAAATCATGATATGTAGATTCCATAACGCTAGTGTAAGCTTAGCTAGATTCTAAATATAGACAATTTATACCTAACTCTAAGTTGACCAACTTAAACCCTAGCTTTTCTACTCTTCTACGTTTCTTATCGCAGCACTAACGCCATATATAGCAAGAACTAAGAAACTAGATATCATGTACGACTACACGCTTTGTACTTTGTGATTCAAAGAAAAAGACTATCCTATTAGGATAGTCTTTTTATAATTCGGCACCGTGCTAGTTTCCCGCGATTGCAGTATAATCGCCGCTGCCAGGCTTAACTTCTGTGTTCGAGATGGGAACAGGTGTTTCCCCGGCGCCATGGGCACCGATTTAGTGATTCTTAAAAATCACCCGATCGATGTCCATACGGTGTAATAGTTTAATGTAAAGGATCGTAGTGAATGATATTCACTAACTACTAGTCAAGTCTTATCCCATTTATTGCAGCCAATATAAATATCAGCTTCATAAACGAGAACATAAAAAGGCAATGGCTCTATTAGTACGCTTCGGCTCAATGCGTTACCGCACTTCCACCTTGCGCCTATCAACCTGATAATCTTTCAGGGAGCTCATAGGGAAATCTAATCTTGAAGTTGGCTTCGCGCTTAATATGCTTTCAGCGCTTATCCGTTCCGTACATAGCTACTCGACAATGCGGCAGGTGGCCACAATCGATACACCAGAGGTACGTCCATCCCGGTCCTCTCGTACTAGGGATAGCTCTCCTCAAATTTCCTATCGTCCATACCGGATATAAACCGAACTGTCTCACGACGTTCTGAACCCAGCTCGCGTACCACTTTAATCGGCGAACAGCCGAACCCTTGGAAGGTGCTCCCCCTCCAGGATGTGATGAGCCGACATCGAGGTGCCAAACAGCGCCGTCTATGTGAACTATTGGGCGCTATAAGCCTGTTATCCCCGGGGTAACTTTTATCCGTATGCGCTGTCGATCCCACATTCATGTACATAAATGTACGTACAGCGGAACACTTACTCCTACTTTCGTACCTGCTTGGAATGTACTCCTCACAGTCAAGCTGGCTTATGCGTATACACTATCACTTCGATTTCCATCCGAAGCTAGCCAACCTTTGAACGCCTCCGCTACTCTTTAGGAGGCAACCGCCCCAGTCAAACTACCCACCATACACGGTCCCAAAACCGGATAACGGTTTTGGTAAGAACAAGATCACAACAAGGGTGGTATTTCACTGGTGCCTCCACCATCGCTAGCGCATCGGCTTCAAAGTCTCCCACCTATGCTACACATGATATAACCTGATTCAATGCCAAGCTGTAGTAAAGCTCCACGGGGTCTTTTCGTCCTGCTGCGGACAGACGGCATCTTTACCGCCAATGCACTTTCACCGAGCTCTTCGTCTGAGACAGTGCCCACATCATTACTCCATTCGTGCGGGTCAGAACTTACCTGACAAGGAATTTCGCTACCTTAGGACGGTTATAGTTACCGCCGCCGTTCACCGGGGCTTCAGTTCGCACGTGAAGCAGCTCCCCTTAACCTTCCGGCACTGGGCAGGAGTCAGCCCCTATACATCCACTTTCGTGTTAGCAGAGACCTGTGTTTTTGGTAAACAGTTCCGTGGGTTCTTTGCTGCGGCCCGCTCACATCGTAAGCACAATAGCTCAGCTACAAAATAGTTCATCTCGTTAGTTACATAAATTGGTGATCTTTAAAAGATACTCAGTACTTCGCTATCAAGCAAACTCTTGTAGCAATCACGCTCAAAAAGCGCGGGGCAGACCTTATCCCGAAGTTACGGTCGCTGTATTGCCGAGTTCCTTAGACGAAGATTCTCTCGTACACCTTGGTCTACTCGACCCGAGCACCTGTGTTGGTTTGCGGTACGGGCGGCTATAACCACGCGTCACACCTGCTTTTCTAGCCAGCGTCTTCGACCGAAATCGTCGCTCAAAAGAACGTCTTTCACTCCTCCAGGCGTTCCCCCTAGCGTTAGACGGATATATACCATGAATCCGCTTCGACTACTCCACCGTGAACAGTGTACAAAATATACACCGGTTCAGGAATATTAACCTGATGTCCATCGCCTACGCTATGCGCCTCGGCTTAGGCCCGACTAACCCTGGGACGATTACCGTGGCCCAGGAAACCTTGCTCTTTCGGTCGACAGGATTCTCACCTGTCTTATGGTTACTCATTCCAGCATTCTCACTTCCTAACGCTCCACCGAACTTTCCAGTCCGACTTCAACGCAGATAGGAACGCTCCTCTACCACGCATGCCGTACAAATACGACATCCATGTACTTCGGTACTACACTTGAGCCCCGTTACATTTTCCGCGCAAGATCTCTTGACTAGTGAGCTGTTACGCACTCTTTAAATGAATGGCTGCTTCTAAGCCAACATCCTAGTTGTTTAAGAAATCTCACCTTGTTTCCCACTTAGTGTAAATTTAGGGACCTTAGATGATGGTCTGGGCTGTTTCCCTTTCGAGCGACGAGCTTAGCCCCGCCGTTCTAACTGCCGTGGTTCCACATATCGTATTCGTAGTTTGTTAAGGGTGGGTATCCTTGCGGACCCCAGTCCTTAACAGAGCTCTACCCCATCATGCTACCGTACATGACGCTAGCCCTAAAGCTATTTCGAGGAGAACCAGCTATCTCCGAGTTCGATTGGCATTTCACCGCTAACCACAGGTCATCCGAGCACTGATTGCAGACCGTTAGCGGTTCGGCCCTCCACGCACGTGTTACCTGCGCTTCAGCCTGCCCATGGTTAGGTCACCCGGTTTCGGGTCTAATTCCATACACTTAATCGCCCTATTCAGGCTCGCTTTCACTGTGGCTCCGTCAAATGACTTAACCTTGCGCATGAAATTAACTCGCTGGATCGTTCTACAAAAAGCACGCCGTCACCGAACAAGTCGGCTCCGACTCCTTGTACGCACACAATTTCAGGATCTATTTCACTCCCCTCCCGGGGTTCTTTTCACCTTTCCCTCACGGTACTTGTTCACTATCGATCGTATATATATATTTAGCCTTGGCAGGTGGTCCTGCCGGATTCAGACAGGGTTTCTCGTGTCCCGACCTACTCGAGAAAATCAGATATAAGGTCAGCGCCACTTTCGCATACCCGGCTATCACGTCTTTGGCTAGTCTTTCCAAACTATTCTGCTAGCAACGCCGATTTCTTACCTTACTCACTAGTGATAGCTTCGTGATCGCAAGTCAGAGTGTTCGACTAAATCAAACTCATCTGACATGGTCTTGTATTCCTCACAACCCCTTATTAAACATTCGTCTGATAGCTTATTTGCCCGAAGTTAATCAGGCAAAAGTCATAAAAGGTTTGGGCTGTTCCCGTTTCGCTCGCCACTACTCCGGAATCATTATTTATTTTCTTTTCCTCAGGCTACTAAGATGTTTCAGTTCGGCAGCTTACCCTTTCAATACGCCTATATATTCAGTACAGATACACACGACATGACTCATGGTGGGTTTCCCCATTCGGACATCTCCCGGATCAAAGCTTGTTGACAGCTCCCCGAGACTTTTCGCAGTCTTCCACGTCCTTCATCGGTATATATACGTCAAGGCATCCGTTGTGTGCCCTTGAGTACCTTTTTATGCATTGACTTAACTAGTAGTTGGCAACTACCAACATACTTTCCGTCAATCCTTTTACATCAAATTGTTAAATTACTTGTCACTCTACCTCTTCTTGAGTGCACATATTTATTTTTCGCCTTTAGCAAAACATAAATATTTGAACTCAAGCTAGATTAGCTTATCAAGTTACACCACCCCTTGTAAAGAACAAAATGCTGTATTTTTTGCAATAAATACCTTCTAGGATTGCTCGCTCAATCGCCAGAGGTTTCTAAGAAACATTCGCTAGGTAAGATTTATTGTAACAAAATTATGTTACTAAAGCAACTATCTAAGTAATCATAGGGATCTCATAATCAGTCGGGGGCTTCATAACCAATTGTCGACGTAGCGATCGCACCCCAAATAAAGGTAGGACAGCTCCTTCTATAGGCCTCTGAATAAACTCTACTCTCCAGTCACCACCTTCTCCATAACGAGCTACAAGAAGACTACAAGCACCCGCTCTATTAGCTGCCAAAACATCTTTGAAAGCCTGATCGCCACAGTGAAGAACCTCACTAACTTCCACACCTGTTTGTCTTGCGACTTCTGTAATCATAGCCGGATTAGGTTTTCTATATTTCTTAATAATTTTTTCATCAGCACTAGGGCTGACTGACGCAGGTGTCACAACTTTCACGTCTTCTCTTATAGTGGCGGCGATGGTTAGTAGTTCGTCTACTCGGCCATTATAGGCATTGCTAGAGAATGCAATTCTTATCCCCGAACCGCCTATCATCTTCAAATGCTCCAAAATTTCCGGAGGAATTTCTCTATCGTGGTGAGCCATAATCGATCCATCCACATCAAGAGAAAGAGTCTTAACGCCAATCCCGAATAGAGCCTCTGGAGTGATAGATTTCACTGAGGAAGCAATGAAGTCTGGTTTTAAATGATCCGACATATGATAAATAAAATGGTGGGGCTGCCAGGACTTGAACCTGGGACCTCGTCATTATCAGTGACGCGCTCTAACCAGCTGAGCTACAGCCCCATAGCTAAAATGGTGGAGCGTCGGGGACTCGAACCCCGGACCCCCTGCTTGCAAAGCAGGTGCTCTAGCCAACTGAGCTAACGCCCCATAAACTTAAAGTAAACAATCAGTATTTTAGCTTAACCGCCCCTTGCTAGCAAGAGCGACCTTTGTCATAATAATCTATAAGGAAGCATTTATGAGTATTGGATCATTTTTTATAGGACTTATCATTATTATTGCTGGAGCCTTGTCAGTAAAATACAACCAACAAATTGCCGATAGTTTTGGGTCTTCTGCAATAGCCAATAAAATCGGTCCTGGTAGTAAATATGATGTCTTTAAGTTTTACAGCATTATAGCTATTCTTGTGGGGCTAATTATTATGTTTGGCTTATATAAGCCAATAATTGAATTTATAGTTTCCCCATTCACCCACCTTTAAAAACCCCTGCAGGGGTTTTTAAAATATTCACAACTTAGTAGTGCATCTCATCATCAAGTCAAAGGTGAACTTAGCCTTGTTCTTAAAAAGAACTAAAGTTGTTATGTAAGCTCAGCATAACAATAAGACCGACCTAGCTCTAACTTAGATTGCTCGTAAGTTAGGCATAGTTTCTCCCTAGAAAGGAGGTAATCCATCCGCAGCTTCCGCTACGGATACCTTGTTACGACTTAACCCCAATCATGCCCCCCACCTTAGGCCTATGCAAGATAGGACTTCGGGTGTTGGTCGACTTTCATGGTTTGACGGGCGGTGTGTACAAGACCCGGGAACGTATTCACCGCAGTTTGCTGACCTGCGATTACTAGCGATTCCGACTTCATGCAGGCGAGTTTCAGCCTGCAATCCGAACTGGGACCGGCTTTGATGCGATTTGCTCCGTCTCGCGACTTCGCTGCGCATTGTACCGGCCATTGTAGCGTGTTTCTAGCCCAGGACGTAAGGGAAATACTGACCTGACATCATCCCCTCCTTCCTCCCCGTTACCGGGGCAGTCTGAATAGAAAAATTCAACTAATCACAAGGGTTGCGCTCGTTGATGGACTTAACCAAACATCTCACGACACGAGCTGACGACGGCCATGCATCACCTGTCACTTGGCTCAATAAAGCACTCTCTTCTTTCGAAGAAATTCCAAGGATGTCAAGCCCTGGTAAGGTTCTTCGTTTATCATCGAATTAAACAACACGCTCCACCGCTTGTGCGGGTCCCCGTCAATTCCTTTATGTTTTAGTCTTGCGACCGTACTCCACAGGCGGGATGCTTAACGCGTTAGCTTCGCTACTAGCAGGGGTCGATACCTCCAACAGCTAGCATCCATCGTTTACGGCGTGGACTACCGGGGTATCTAATCCCGTTCGCTCCCCACGCTTTCGTGCCTTAGTGTCAGGAATGAGCCAGTAGCCTGCCTACGCCATTGGTGTTCCTCCTAATATCTACGGATTTCACTCCTACACTAGAAATTCCAGTTACCTCTCTCATTCTCGAGCTCTGCAGTTTCGAGTAATAGTCTGTATGGTTGAGCCACGAGCTTTCACTACACGACTTAACAATACCACCTACGCAACTCTTTACGCCCAGTCATTCCGGATAACGCTTGGATCCTCCGTATGACCGCGGCTGCTGGCACGGAGTTAGCCGATCCTTATTCATAAGCTACCGTCATATTCGTCACATATAAAAGCAGTTTACAACCCGAAGGCTTTCATCCTGCACGCGGCGTTGCTCCATCAGGCTTTCGCCCATTGTGGAAGATTCCTCACTGCTGCCTCCCGTAGGAGTCTGGGCCGTGTCTCAGTTCCAGTCTGGCTGATCATCCTCTCAGACCAGCTAACGATCGTCGCCTTGGTGAGCCTTTACCTCACCAACAAGCTAATCGTACGCAGGCCGTTCCCAAAGCGCATGAAGCTTTAATCCGAAGATCATATGCGGTATTAGACACCGTTTCCGGTGCTTATCCCTCACTTTGGGGTACGTTCCCACGCGTTACTCAGCCGTCCGCCGCTCGCGGCACCCGAAGTCGTTACCGCTCGACTTGCATGTGTTAGGCACGCCGCCAGCGTTCATCCTGAGCCAGGATCAAACTCTCCATAAAAAATGTGTTATCACATTAACATAAATAACTGACGATGATTTGCACTACCAAATTGTGAACGTTCGCTCTCCTTTCTCCATCTGTTCATTAAAAGAATTTATAGTTGAGCTAAAGACCATAATAGCCTACTAACAGATATAGTGTCAACATTTAAGAAGAAAAATATGTAATGTAAATTACAACAATTCCAGCCAGAATACCTAAAATAGCTCCCACTAGAACTTCTATAGGCATATGTCCAGAAGAGTAGTAAGGGGGTTTGATAGATTTACTTTTATCCTTTAGTAGTTTAGTTATAGTTAAGCCTTGCTCCCCTACGCTTCTCCTAACCTGCATAGAATCGTAGGCTACAATGATAGCTAAAACAAATGCCACTGCAAATATGGCAGAGGTAAGCCCTTCTTGCAGTCCTACCGCAGTTGCTAGAGCGCTAACTGTAGCTGTATGTACGCTAGGCATACTCCCAGATTTATAGAGGGAAGATATATTGCGCCAACTTTTTACTTTATTAACTTTAACCAAGTACTTAATTATCTGCGCCAAAAACCAACCTAAAGCTACGGATAGAATATAGACCGAAGTACCGGTCTCCTTCATTTAGCTATCCGCCTCTGCGCCAGGCGCTTCTTGTTCAGGGATTATCCCTAAAGAGGCCACTTTATCTTGTTCGGCTAAGCGCATAATACGCACACCTTGAGTAGTTCGCCCCAAGAGCGGTATATCATTTAGGCCAACTCTTATAGCCTGGCCCTTATGAGAGATTAACAATATCTCATACGCCTTAGGTGATAATGCTTTAACGGTAATAATATTCCCAGTCTTATCATTAACTACTGCAGCTTTTATACCTACTCCTCCACGCTTGTGAGTAGGGAAATTAGAGGCTTTAGTTAGCTTACCATAACCCTTTGAGCTAACCACAAGTAGTTTTGGATCTTCATAAGCTAAATCCATACCTACAACTTTATCTCCTGGTCGTAATCTAATACCCCGCACACCCCTAGCAGTCCTGCCCATGGCCCGAGCATCTGTCTCTTTAAATCGAATAGCTTGGCCAAACATAGTACTGATAATCACTTCATCGTTCCCGCTACTCTTTTGAATCCAACAAAGCTCATCGCCCTTATCTAGGCGTATAGCAATAAGCCCGCTAGTGCGAATATTAGCATATGCCTTGAGAGGAGTTTTCTTCACTGTACCCTTAGCTGTAGCCATTATTAAGTAGCCGTCATCTTCTGGTTTATAATCTTTATCAATTTTAATAATTGAGCTTATACGTTCTTCCGGTTGCAGCTGCAGAAGATTTACTGCTGCTACACCTTTAGCCGACAAAGAAGCAGCTGGAACTTCGTAGGCCTTTAACCTAAAGACTCGACCCCGGTTCGTAAAGAAGAGTAGCCAATCATGCGTACTAGCCGACACGAGTTGGTCTATAACATCTTCTTCTTTCGTGGTCATACCTCTCTTGCCCTTACCGCCACGGTGCTGCTTACGGTAATCACTCAAGAGCGTACGCTTAATGTAGTTTTCAGTCGTAAGCAGGATAACACTATCTTCTTCTGGTATAAGTTCTTCATCGCTAAACTTGCCCAGCTCGTGGTTGATGATTTTACTTCGACGTTCATCGCCGTACTTTTCCTTCATCTCTAAGAGTTCAGCCTTGATAATCCCTAGTATCTTTTTTTCATCTGCCAAAATTTCTTCAAATCGCTTAATCATTTTAAGTAGCTCATTCAACTCATCTTCTATAGACTGACGTTCAAGCCCAGTAAGACGACGAAGCTGCATCGCCAATATGGCCTTGGCTTGGATTTCACTCAACTTGAATTTAGCTATCAAGTTCTTTTCCGCTTCTTCTTGCGTCTTGCTAGCGCGAATCGTCTTAATAACCTCATCAATATGATCAAGAGCTATCTTATAGCCTTCAAGTATATGTGCTCGTTCTTTTGCTTTGCGAAGTTCAAATTCAGTACGACGGCGAACAACGCTTTGGCGATGCTTGATAAACTCTTGCAACATTTCCTGCAAGCCCAATATTCTTGGCTGAATTCCGTCAATAAGGGAGAGCATATTGAAATTGAAGCTAGTCTGAAGAGCAGTGAGCTTATAAAGTTGGTTTAATAGCTTCTTCGGGTATGAATCTTTTTTAAGCTCAATTACCACACGTACCTTACCGCGAGCGGTTTCGTCACGCAAGTCACTGATACCAGTAATCTTTTTATCTTTAACTAACTCCGCAATCTTTTCGATTAAGGTAGCCTTGTTAACACCGTAAGGAATTTCCGTAACAACAATTTGATGACGGCCCTTTCTTAGTCTCCTCAATGTCAGCCACTGCACGGACCATAACGCTGCCACGACCAGTTTGATAGGCTTGCTTCATAGGCGCACCACCATAAATAGTTGCGCTTGTCGGAAAGTCCGGTCCTTTAACGTGCTTCAGAAGATCATCAATAGTCGCTTCTGGATTATCAATGAGCTCGATTGATGCGTCAATTAGTTCCCCGAGATTATGTGGCGGAATATTAGTTGCCATACCGACTGCGATACCGATTTGACCATTCAGAAGAAGATTTGGCACCTTTGCCGGAAGCACAATCGGCTCCTGACGAGACCCATCATAGTTATCACGGAAATCAACCGTTTCTTTGTCTATGTCGGCCAACATTTCATCAGCCATGCGCTGCATCCGAGCCTCGGTATAACGCATTGCAGCAGCTGGATCACCATCCATTGAACCAAAGTTACCCTGACCGTCCACCATCGGATAGCGAAGCGACCATGGCTGCGCCAGACGAACCATCGAATCATATATAGCACTGTCACCGTGAGGATGGTACTTACCCATTACGTCACCGACTATCAAGGCGCTTTTGACAAATTTCGCACCGGATCGATTCCCGTTCTGGTTCATCGAATATAAAATACGACGATGGACAGGTTTTAAGCCGTCTCGGACATCCGGTAAAGCACGGTCGATAATCACGCTCATTGAATAGCGAAGATAACTGTCTTCCATGACATTCTCAAGAGTACGGTATTCAAGGCCCGGCACTTGTGGCTGTAGCTGCACGCTTTCGCTTGCTTTGTCCTTATTCATGGTTGTTTCATTGTTATCATCATTCATTTTTATACATCCAATTCTTCTAATTCAACTTCGCGTGCACGGCTCTGAATAAATGTCTTGCGTGGCAACACCTCATCGCCCATGAGCTTCGTAAATATGGCATCAGCCTCTTCAGCATCTTCTAGGCGCACCTGTACTAAAACACGGTTCTCAGGATTCATCGTAGTTTCCCAAAGTTGTTCAGCGTCCATCTCTCCTAGACCTTTGAAGCGCGAAATTGTAACGCCAGCTTGCTTAATTTTATCTTCTTCATTACTTTTTACTGTGCCGCGGGCAGCTTTGTCAGCTATAATTTCGTCAAGAATTTTATCCCGCTCTTCTTCATTATAAGCGTATTGCTTCTTCTGCCCTCTATTAACACTATAAAGTGGCGGTTTTGCCAAATAAACATATCCCCCTTCTACTATTTCTTTCATATAGCGGAAGAGGAATGTCAGCAACAACGTGGAAATATGGCTTCCATCAACATCAGCATCTGTCATTATAATTATCTTATGGTAACGCAAGCCGTTGACATCAAACTGCTCACCAATCCCCGCTCCAAAGGCTTGAATCATAGCGACGATTTCCTTATTGGCAAACATTTTGTCCAAGCGAGCCCGCTCGGTGTTGAGAACTTTACCACGAAGGGGTAAAATCGCCTGGGTTATACTGTTTCTACCCTCTTTAGCAGAACCCGCTGCTGAGTTTCCCTCAACGATGTAAATTTCACTATCAGTTGGACTTTTGCTTGAACAATCCCACAACTTTCCAGGCAGACCCATGCCGTCTAGCGCCCCTTTGCGAAGCACGTTGTCACGAGCTGCTCGAGCAGCTTTTCTTGCTCGAGCAGCAAGCACTGCCTTTCCAACAATCTTTTTTGCCACATCCGGATTTTCCTCAAGATAGTAGCTAAAATACTCGTTCATTACCTGTTCAACGTAGCGGCGTACTTCAGGATTACCCAATTTATTCTTAGTCTGACCTTCAAACTGCGGGTCGGGAAGCTTGACTAGAATAATAGCTGTTAAACCCTCTCGTATATCATCGCCGGTAAGGTTATCTTCCTTTTCCTTGAGCAAACTGTTTTTACGAGCGTAGTCATTGATAACACGTGTTAGCGCTGAACGAAAACCCACCAGGTGTGTACCGCCGTCTGGAGTCAGAACATTGTTAGCGAAAGGTTTTACTGTCTCAATAAAAGTATCGTTGTATTGAATTGCTACTTCAACCATAGAATCCTCAACTTGCTTCTCAACATAGAACACTTCATCGCTCAAAACATCTTTACCAATATTAAGGTGTTTGACGTAACTACGAATACCACCTTCAAAGTAAAAAGCAGCACGATCATTAGTACGCTCATCCTCAACTGCTACATAAACGCCTTTTGTGAGATACGCCTGATGACGAAGATAATTAACAACCCATTTATAGTCAAACTCTACTGTCTCCTTGAAAATAGTCACATCAGGGTAAAATGTAGTCAATGTACCAGTTTTATCAGTTTTGCCGACGGTCTTAATCTCAGCTTGGGGTACTCCAGTTGCATATTCTTGACGATAGACTTTCCCATCTTTACGAACCTCAGCGATTAATTTGGTTGATAGGGCATTGACAACACTTGAACCGACTCCATGAAGACCAGATGATACTTTGTAGCCACCACCCCCAAATTTACCACCAGCGTGCAGAACGGTTAATACGGTCTCAAGCGTACTTTTACCCGTTTTTGCATGCTTATCAACAGGAATACCACGTCCATTATCTTCTACACTCACTCCGCCATCTTTTAGCAAAGTTACTTTGATTCTGGTAGCGTATCCTGCAATCGCCTCATCAATGGAATTATCAGCAATTTCTTTTATCAAGTGGTGCAGGCCTTCATAACCCGTACTACCTATGTACATACCAGGTCTTTTACGAACTGGTTCAAGTCCTTCTAAAACTTGAATTTGGCTAGCATCATAACTAGCAGTTGATGTTTGTTTGTTCATATTCCCCCATCTTCCAGATAGTATAGCTATTTACAACTACTCTATTATACCTGGTAAATTGTACTCGGTGCAACTAAATTGTCCTGAACATAATTATTATACTTAGCTTATAGCCGCGGCCTGCTACCAAAATTAAAGTTATCTAAGTTTAATTTGACCTTCAAAATCTGAGTTAGTAGGTCCGCTGGAGTTTTCAGAAGGCTTTTGAGGTTGGATAGACTTACTTTGACTACCAAAGGGCTTAGGTGTAGGGGGCTGTTTGATGGTAGTAAAAGAGTCCGAGGTATTAGCAGGCTTTGAAGATTGACCCAGTACTTGATCTGGCTTATTGGCTAGTTGTTTACGCTTAGCTAACCACTCATCAAGGAAGGAAGGTTGGGAGCTTTTTGAATCTGAATCTTTAGCAGAGTAAGGTGAACCTTTGGGCACCGCTCCTGACAAAGATGGCTTAGTAGGTTTGCCTGCAGGCTGAAGACGCTTAGATATAGCTTCTTCCACTTCTTTTCTCGGATGGCCATATTTAGCCGCAGACAACCGCTTAAGCGCAGTGGCTAGCTTAAGATTAGGTTTGCCTAAAGGAGGGATTAGAGACATGCTAAACGGCGCTGAAGGGGTGTTATTAATTAATACTGTAGTGATAGTTTCAAAGTTTGGTAGTTTAGCAAGATCACTTGCGTTAAATATAGGCTCAAACCTTTTTTCTAATAACTCTGCATCTGTGGTGCCAATACGACCGCTAATAACGGTTCCCACATTACCAATTATTGCTTCACGCACTTTATCAGTTAGCTGAGTCATGAACTGATTCCCCAGTATTAAGCTAAGTCGATATTTTCTCGCCTCAGATAAAATTGACTCAAAACTATCCGTAGCAAAATTCTGAAACTCGTCCACATATAAACTGAAGTCTACACGCTTTTCTTCATCTTCTATATCTGCACGACTCATAGCAGCAACCTGGAACTTCATAACAAATATAATGCCTAGCAAGTTAGAGTTAAGCTCTCCCATTTTCCCTTTACTAAGGTTAACAAGCAGTATTTTTTTATTATCCATAATCTCCCGTATCTTAAAACCACTTTTAGTTTGCCCAATAATATTGCGCATTGCATCGTTAGATATAAATGGTCCAAACTTACTAACTACCCAACTAATAATTTCTCCCGCTTCGTTAGAGCGCTGAGAAGCTGGGAATTCCTTAGTCCAAAAATCAAGCACTGTTTGATCTTTAACATATTTGAGCTTGCTATTTCTAAACTCCTGATCAACTAACACCTTAGGGATATCAACAAACGTACCTCCAGCAGGATCTGCCATTAAAAGTAAGGCGCTTTGACGAAATATATGCTCCAGCCGCGGCCCTACAATACCTGTGTGACCAGGGTCGTATAAACTATAGAGCATATTAATAGCTTCTTGTACTAAAAAGTCTTTCTGATCCGGGTGATCAAACTCAAACATATTAAGCCCCACAGGGTTTTCCATATCTCCTGGGTTAAAGTAAATTACATCTTCAACGCGCTCCTTTGGTACCATGCCTAAAAGAGCCTCGGCAGAGTCACCGTGAGGGTCCACGAAAGCAAAACCTCTACCTTCAAGCATGTCCTGTAAGGCTAGGTTCTCTAATAACTTAGATTTTCCTGTACCAGTTTGGCCAATTATATATACGTGACGACGTCTATCTGTATCATTTAGTCTTATCTGTTTCTTCACCCCCCTGTAAACGTTATAGCCTAAAAGCAGCCCTTCGGTTAGTGTCTGGTTTGGCCGATCAACTTGCTTGGAGGCTTGGCGTTGTAATTGTGACGTCGGAATGTTCTTTTGATCTGGTAAGTGAAATATAGTGGCCAGCTCCAGGCTGTTAAGAATGCTTTTATTAGAAGCTTGGGGAAAGAAGCGAAAAATAAACGAAGTTACAAACTCTTCAATATTTTTAGCCACTACAAATTTAAATCCATTTCTGTTAGGAGAGTCGAATAGATAGAAAACTGCGACCAGGTTCTTCAATAAGGACTGCGCTTTTGCGGAAGTATTAGAAGATACCAGCACCCTAATTAAAACTTCATATCCTGGATACTGAGTTTTCTCTTCAATTGAATCGATAATAGAAGACTCCAAAGAAGATAGCTGGCGTTTTTCTTCTGGCTTATCTGACGATTCTGGCGGCTTCCATAATACTTCTAGCATTTTAGGTGAAACTAAACTAGAAGATCCACCACCCTTGCTTTCTTTCTCTTTCTTAATCTTACCCGCAGAAGTAAGTGCATCTTTTGCCCAGCTTTCTCTGGCAGGGCGTAGTAAAATTTGAACCGCAGCTCCGTCTTCCTTCCCAGCAGAAGACAGTGCATTTAACATCGCTCTCATAGCATCACGCTTAGATTCTTGAAAAGTGGCAATAGGATACACATAGCTCTTTTTTAGAGTAAGTTCTCCGCCGATAGTACCACTTATCTTACCCGTCTTGCTAAAAACATTGTGCTCCTCTACTTCTTCTAGTCGAGCAGAAGGATAGGCGGCTGCTACGGCTTGGCGCACTACGTCTACTAGTACAACAGGGGCTACCGCGTAATAATAAATAATACCCTTGCTGGCTACAATCTCAAATGCTATATGGCGCTGTCCAAAAACCTTACTCTTAAAGCCCTTGGTGACAGTGCTAGCTATAATGTTATATATAACTTGGGCCTGAGATATGCTTTCTTCAGTAATGTCTCGCTCATCTCTCCCGCCACCTTCAATATCGTCACTTTCTGGAGGAATATGAATGAGCATAGGCACCATCTTTAAACCACGTTCATAGTTTTTAGACTCACGCATTGCACGAGAGTACAACCAGTAGCCTAGTAGGCCAAACCCAACCCCTAGACATACAACTATAAAAACTCCTATAAGTATGCCCGCTGTCATATTAACTAGTTTACATCACATACGTAACGATTAAGAGTCATTTGGTAAATTCATTTGCTTACCAAAGCGCTTATTAAGGTAGTCAGCCTGCATTTTACTAACTTCGTGACTTTGCTTATGGGGATCTTCTCTAGTTTCTGCTACAACCTTTTTTGCCTTATCTACCCACTCCTTCTCTATGCGATCATCGTCATTGGCTACTGTTGGATTATCGTCATCAGTAGCATTAGTAGCCACGCTGGGTTGTGGCTTGGGAGGAGAAGGTATAGAAATTGTCGTAGCAGCCTGTGTGGCGGCCTGTAAGGCACTGTCGTCACTCACCACATTTCCTTTCTCAGGAGAAATGCTAGGCATTTCTGGAGAGCGTTCAATAGACTTAGAAGGAATCTCGGGCTGAATATTAGTTTCAGGCGAGCGTATTTCTGGAGATAAGTTAGGACGCGGTAATTTAGGTTCCATAATTACAATTTAGTATAGCACATTGAGCATAAGAAATTTATCAGTGCCTACGAACGTTTTACTACATAAAATACAGCTAGTACTATTAGAACTCCAACCAATATAACATCATTAATTTTTAGCTGCCCAATCGACTGCACAGCTAATAAAAGAACTGGGAAAAAGGCTACTACACTGGCCACGTAATATACTTTATGAGACTTAAATTTATTTTTAGAAATACTCTCATCAGTACCACCGGTCCTTTTTCTAATGCGTAAGTACAGTTTAAAGACTAGCTTGGCAAACAAAAAAAATATGCTTAAGAAAAAAGCATACAGTAATACGAATACCAATAGTATCTCTCCCGGAGTAGCATCACTAGGACTTACGGAATTCCATATATAAAGCAGCGCAATAATAGTCAAAACAGGTAGCATATAAATTAACTTTGACCAAAAAGACATGCTTTAATATTACCACTCCCTGCCACCAATAATTGATATAAAGAAGAAAGCCTGGCGACAAATCCGCCACTGATTAAAAGATTATTAGGGCGCTTGCCGCCGAGGCGACTGACCGCTCCGCTCTTCACGAAAGAAGCTACGGAGCATAAATGTACGTGCCGCTCAGTTTATAATATTCCGAGCAACAAACTGCTCAACGCTAATAGGCGGAGCATGACGACGCTATGCTTAAAACAGCATTGTGTCGCCAGGTTTCAGTCTATTTAGTTTTTGTTAAAATTCAGCTTTTTGTTTTAAAAATAAGCTTATGCACTTTATATCATGCTCGAGTAAGCTATGTCAATGACTTGTTAAAAAATTTTATTGTTATTATAACTATAAAATTAATCTTAATCTGTTAATATATATTTATTACAACATTTTATTGTATTAATTACTGTTGTAATAAATATTTATTATAGCCTAAATTTACTAATTTGTCATAGGCATTTATTACATTTTTAGGAACTTTTTGATAAACCTGGAATCCACGACTGGGATATTTTATGATTCTTTGCAAGTCTCCAACCATTATGTTAATAACTGTATTCATTGGTTGCTTTTCATTAAAGTAATTCTCAAATTTTATTGGTGGAGAGGTAACACTAATATCTACCCTACTTTTTCCTGGCCATTGCTTCATAAAAGTAGCATACGTCCTACGTTCCATATAGGGTTTTTGGACTAGAATTATAGATTTTGGCAAATAGTGGTTTAATTCTAGGACTTTATATCCAAATCTTATATTTTCGCCTGTGTTTTGTGATTTATTTTCTAAAATAACATCATCAAGAGAAACCCCGCAGTTTTGAATTATATTAGCAAAATACTCTGCTTCAGTATCTCCATTCCAACTTGTCGCTAGTAAATCATTTTTGTGGCCTATGCCGCCGGAAATTAAAATGTTTTTGCCATAACCCTGTTTATAAAGATCTGCAGCATAGCTAGCTACCCGTTCATCGCGACTCCCTAAAACAAAAATTAAATCTACTGCCTTCAACTTTTGATTCATTTTCATGTAAGACCATATAGTTTTAGCAGCTTGTTTAGTGACTTTGTCTAAAACTTCATCAGTACTCATAGTTTAACTTCAATTATAACGCTTTTTATAAGTTTTCCACAGAAAAAACTTTATTAAAAAATAGTGTTGACACAAGCATTTTAAAAGAATATTATAGGGGTAGCTCTTGAATAAAAAACTTACTCAGGAGTTCAAAAACAAAAAGTCTCCAACACACGAAACAACCGCTACTCGCAGGCGGTTGTTTTGCTTTAGGTATCAGATTTTATTAATAACTTTAGAGCCAATATCGCACCTATAATGCATGCCGTCAAAGTAAATATATCGTATAGCTTTGTAGGCGTTTTGGATGGCTTGGTTTAGTGTGTCACCTATAGCCGATACACCCATTACCCTGCCCCCGGCAGTTACAAGTCTGTCTTTTGTTTGTGTGCCTGCATGAAAGACAACAACGCCAGGAATTTTTTCAGCATTAGCAATCCCATTAATAGTTGCTCCTTTTTTATATTGACCAGGGTATCCTTCCGAAGCTAAGATTACACAAACAGCAAAGCTAGCATGCCATTTTATATCAATATTAGATAATCTGCCATCAATACAAGCTTCTATAATATCGAACAAATCAGTTTTAAGTAGCCTCATGTATACTTGAGTTTCCGGATCCCCAAATCTGGCATTAAATTCAAGAGCCTTTGGCCCACCAGAAGCTAGCTTCAAGCCTGGGTAAAGTACGTCTGTAAATTTTCTGCCTTCTTTGCTCAGGGCGTCGAGAGTATTTTGTATAAACTTACCTCCTAGGTTATTCATACACTTAGAATTCAACGATGGAACAGGTGCAATAGTCCCCATGCCACCGGTATTGCTACCCCTATCCCCATCGTATACAGGCTTATGATCTTGAGCAGAAGGGAATAAGGAAAAAGTCTCACCATCACAAAATGCATGAAGAGACACCTCTTGGCCATCTAAAAATTCTTCTACTATAACTTCATCCCCTGCTTCTCTATGGACTCGTTCTAACATAAGCTGTTTCAACGCATCTTCTGCCTCTTTAGTTGTATTGCAGACATATACGCCCTTTCCTAAAGCTAGACCGCTAGCCTTGATTACAATAGGGGGCTTTTTGCTGTGCACATATTCCAGTGCTTCTTCGTATTTACCAAAAACAGTAAAATCTGCAGTAGGAATTCCAGACTTAACCATCAACTCTTTAGAGAAAGACTTTGATGACTCAATCTTAGCAGCAGATTGCGTAGGGCCAAATATACGAAGTTTGTTTTTTCGAAAAACATCCACAATCCCAAGAGCCAGTGGATCATCTGGACCTACTATCGTTGTTCTAATATCTTTTGACTTAGCAAACTTCACAAGTGAATCAATATCTGTAGAATTTATTGGAATATTTTTGGCAATCTGCTGAGTTCCACCATTACCAGGTGCAACATATATTTTACTAACTTTTGGTGATTGGCTTAATTTCCAAGCAATAGCATGCTCTCTTCCGCCGCCTCCAATAATAAGAATGTTGCTCATTATTTTAAATTATAATATAGGCCCCATAAAAGGCCTATTTATACTAAAAAATATGGTGGAGCTGCGGGGAATCGCACCCCGGTCCGAGCGGTAACGGATTATTCGTCTACAAGCATAGTCACTTTTAAAATTTTACGACCACTCTAACTATAAAAGTGACAAAATATTAGAATCGTCGCGCAAAAAAATTTATTACACTACTGTTGCTGCCCAAATAGTGCAACTAGCGACATCAATATGGCATCATGTACGCCTTATGCCGCCTGGGCGTAATGATGGCTAAAGTAATTAAACTAAAGCTGGTGCAAAGACAGGAGCTTTGAAAGCGCTAGCAATCGTAGCTACTGCTGACTTTGCTTTTGCAACAATGTTTGCAATTAAAATACTACACTTACGGTGTAATGCGACTTGCAAAATAATCTGTTAATGTCCTCTCGTCGAAGCTTAAAAATCAGCCCCAAGCACGCATGTAATTATAGCATAGGTTGGAAGTTTTTACCATTAGTGCTTTACTGGTTTATAGTTATGACGGCGCATATTTATTCTGCTGCGGCAGTTGGTTTTAATGGTCAATTAATTACTGTAGAGTGTGACTCCTCTAAAGGTTTGCCGAGCCTGCAAATTGTAGGTTTAGGCAATAAAGCCATTGAAGAAGCAAAAGAAAGAGTTCGTAGTGCAATACGTAATAGTCATCTGGACTTTCCTGCTAAAAGATTTATTATCAACTTAGCACCCGCTAGCCTTCCTAAAGATGGATCTCACTTCGACTTACCTATAGCGGTGTCTATACTTACGGCAAGCGGACAATTGCGAAAAGAAGAGGTAAATGATTCGCTATTCGTAGGTGAACTTTCTTTAGGGGGTAAAATAAAACCCATAAGAGGGGCTATTAACTTTGCAGAAGTAGCAAAACAAGCCAATATATCTAAGGTTTTTATACCCGAGGCTAATGTAGGCCAAGCTACACTTATACATAATATTGATATCATAGGAGTATCTTCGCTAAGTGATCTCTATCTACATCTCAAACAGGAAAAAACATTACCTATTAGCAAGCTTTCCGATTCTCCATCATCTACTCATGCTATAAAATCTGCTATAACCCTGGATGATATTTATGGGCAAGAACAGGCAAAAAGAGCTTTAGCTATCGCTGCCGCTGGAGGTCATAATATACTTTTTACCGGCCCGCCAGGTACAGGAAAAACCATGCTAGCCAAAGCACTACTTGGAATCCTACCCCCTCTATCTACGGAAGAGCGTATAGCAGTTACTAAACTACATAGTCTAGCTGGAGAAACAGACACGGAAACACTGTTGCATAGACCGTTTCGAACCCCCCACCACACGTCTAGTCATATTTCCTTGATAGGCGGAGGTCATAATCCTGTCCCGGGAGAAGTCAGCCTAGCTCATATGGGTGTGCTCTTTTTAGATGAGTTACCAGAATACCCTCGTGCAAGCCTAGAGGCTATGCGCCAACCACTTGAAGATGGGGTTGTACACGTTGCAAGAGCAAACCAGCGCGTTAGTTTTCCGGCTAATTTTATGTTAGTAGCTACTAAAAACCCTTGCCCTTGTGGTTATTATGGGGATTCTATAAAAGAATGTAGCTGCACCTCGTCCCAAATAATAAACTACCAAAAAAGAATCTCGGGGCCATTATTAGATCGCATAGATATGGTGGTGCCGGTTAATAGAGTTAAGACTCATAAATTAGTTTCCAAGCAAAAATCAACACCA
Source organism: uncultured Candidatus Saccharibacteria bacterium (assembly GCA_963717595.1). Lineage (GTDB taxonomy): Bacteria > Patescibacteriota > Saccharimonadia > Saccharimonadales > Saccharimonadaceae > CAVQWH01. The sequence continues at coordinate 198,401 of CAVQWH010000001.1, forward strand.
AAAGAGTCTGATACCCTGAAAACTTATGAGGTAGTTAAGAAAGCTCGCAGCCTGCAGTCAAGAAGATTTAAAAATTCTACTACAAATGCTGAGCTGAACACACGCCAAATAGACACTTACATTAAAGTTGATCATCGAGTCAAACAGCTTTTAGATCGTGCCTCAGAAAAGTTAAGTTTATCAGCCAGAGCTTATTATAAGATTCTTAAGATAGCGCGAACCATCGCAGACATTGAAGAGGAAGAAGAAGTAACTCATTCTCATGTAACTGAAGCTCTCCAATATAGAAGTAAATAATTCTCTAGTTGAAACCTTATCTTCAGTCTGATAGAATAGCTACCGAGTAAGACTAACGAGTTATATAAGCAAGAGGAGTAATTAATAATTAATAAATCAGTTCGCATCAACGAGGCTATTAATGCCCAGAAGCTGCGAGTTATTAATTCAGATGGAAGTCAGCTTGGGTTAATGAGCTTAAAAGAAGCTCTTGCTCAAGCAGAAGAGGCGGGATTGGATCTTGTAGAAATATCCCCCCACGCCGATCCACCGGTTGCAAAAATTATCGATTGGGGTAAATATCAGTACCAAAAGATAAAAGAGCAGCAGAAAAACAAAAAGCGCTCCAAAGGAGCTGACCTCAAGCAAATGCGTTTGGGACTCAAGATCGGAGAACACGATCTTGAAATAAAGTTGCGTAAAATTCGTAGTTTTCTCGAAAACGGAGACAAAGTGAAAATATCCGTTGTCTTCCGAGGGCGTGAAATGGCTCATAAAGAACTAGGGAATGCTTTAATTGATAAGATTATGGCAAACCTAGATGAAATAGCCGTTTTGGAACAGCCAGCTCAAGTAGCGGGTCGTAATATGAATATAATAGTAAGGAGTAAATAAAGTGCCAAAACTTAAAACGCACAAAGGAACAGCTAAGCGTATAAAGCGCTCTTCTACAGGTAAGCTCTTGCGCGAGAGAGCTTTTGGCGGACATTTACTAGCTAAAAAAGGTGGAAGTCGTAAGCGAAAGATTAAAACCCCTGCTTCTGTTAAAGGTTCAATTAATAAAAATATTAAACGCGCTTTGGGGATATAAAAATGAGAGTTAAACGTGGTGTAACCGCTAGTCGAAAGCATAAAAAAACTATCAAAGCAGCTAAAGGTATGCAGGCTTCTAGAACGTAAGTCTTACCGCTTAGCGAAACAAGCTATTATACGTGCTTTGCAGTATGCATACCGTGACAGGCGCAACAAAAAGCGAGACCTACGAAGCCTATGGATATCTCGTATCAACGCAGCCGCTCGCGCCAATGGCATAACGTATGGTCAGTTAATTAATAGGCTTAAAAAGAATAATGTATCACTCAATCGGAAAGTTTTAGCTGATCTTGCAGCTAATGAACCTAAAGTTTTTAGTGATATTACAAAAGACTTGTCTTAAAATTGTAAAAATACAACTTTACATCTAAAAACCCCTCTTCTACAGAGGGGTTTTTAGAGCAGGCCACCTGTAAGCCGGGTTCTGTCTAGAGCGATCATCTATCTAGCTACACAGTCACCTGTGTATTCTAGCGGATATAGCGGCCTGTTTGGCGGGCACCAACCGCTAACTAGCGGATACAGACCCCCTTGCAGCTGACAGGGTTTACCTTTTAGGTATGTCACCATACCTAACTGTGGGCTCTTACCCCACTCATTTCACCCTTACCCTTTGACAAGCTCAGGGCGGTATCGTTTCTGTGGCACTGTCCCTGGGATTACTCCCGGTTGTCGTTAACAACTGTCATACCCTACGCTGCCCGGACTTTCCTCTCGCAAAATAATGCCAGCGATCGCTTAGCGACCTGCTCATCTTATATTATACCCTAATGATGGATATTTTTAGTGGTGTGCTCGTCTAAAATTTTATTCACCATACTATCTGCCAATCTATTCATTTCTCTAGGCACATGAGAAAAAGCCACTTTATCAAACTCTTTTATTAAGTCTTTTATACGTTCATGGATGGGCGAAGATCTCTATTTTTTATCTTATATAATCCATTAATTTGCTTAACCACTAGATCGCTATCAAGTCTAAAGTCTATTACTCTTATCTCCATCTCTGCAGCTTTTTGAAGAGCTAGGTAAACGGCCTGATATTCCGCTTGATTATTGGTCGTGACCCCTAGATAGGCACCGCCTTCAGCTATAATATGTTCTTTTTTATCCATAATAATAAATCCTGCGGCAGAAGGGCCTGGATTACCACGAGATCCTCCATCTGAATGAATAATAGCAGCACTTTTTGTTGTTTTTTTATCTTCAATATTGTCTATTTGACTCAATGAGCTATCTTCGTGAGAGCTAAGTAACATCCTTGTAGAGTTAGTGAGTTTGTTTGCATCTATATCTGAAGCATTTTCCCAATTAAACTTATCATACATACCAGCCAAATTAATGGAGCTTCCATCTGGTTTCAAACGAGCTGTATAAACTATAAATATATATTGCACTGTAGTGTCATCAGGATCTATAAAACTCAAAACATCATCAAGCTTAACATCTTCTAAGGATATTTTAGCTTGTACTAAAAGATGCCTGGATAAAGCATCTTCTGGCTGTTCTCGAAAATCCACCCTACCACCAGGCAGCTCGTATTTTCCTAAAATAGACTCACGCCCTACGGCACGACGGAATAATAAAACTTTATTTTTATCTCTTACAATTACTCTAACTGAAATTTTTTGTTTCATAATGGTAACTTCTATTAAACCTTTTATAAATCATTATCTTAAATAAGGTATAGCTGGTCGGGGTGACAGGATTTGAACCTGCGACCTCACGGCCCCCAGCCGTACGCGCTACCAGGCTGCGCTACACCCCGGTATACAAAAAGCCCCGAGTATGGCCTAGAGCGAGAGATATTTCCTCGCGTAATTGCAAGGTGGGTGTTTGCACTATAGCTCCACGGAGATATAGGATGTTAAACTCCCTATCATATGACCATTCAGGAAAATCATATGCACCCTTGGTTGGCTCGGGACACTTTTTATTATAGCACTTTCACCCCAAAAATAGCACTAAATATTGCTATTACTAGTTGTATAGCTGCTTGCATAAAAATACTAATTTGCTGACTAAATAGCATAACTAGTACAAACACAAATAATATTCCATAACGTTCAATACTCTCCATAACACGTCGCGCGCCCTCTGGGGCTAGTGCATAAAGTAATCTAGAACCATCTAACGGTGGTATGGGCAGGATATTAAAAATAAAGAAGCCTATATTTACCAAAACCGCTACGCTAAAGATCATGCCTAATAAGCTTGTAGTTTCAGGCATGCCAATTAAAACATAAAAGCCAAAAGCTAGAAATGCTAACGTTAGATTAGTTAAAGTGCCTGCAATTGCTACTATTGCAGCACCAAAGTCACCAAACCGCACACGATTTGGATTAAACGGCACAGGCTTAGCACCACCGAATATAGGAGCCCCGATAATCGCTAATATAACTGGCAACAGCAAAGTAAAAATAGGATCAATATGAGCTATAGGGTTAAAAGTAAGCCTGCCACTAACTCTAGCCGTATCATCTCCTAGCCAATCACTAGTAAATGCGTGCATTACTTCATGAAGTACCATAGACACAAATACCACTATTATGACAACAAAGATATAGACTACGTTTATATCGAGCATATCAATTTAGTATAACAAAGTCTTGACTCATCACGCTAAAAACAGTAGTATTGAACATTGTAGATTTAATTAAGAGAGAATAAATAAATGGCTTCTAAATGTGAACTCACCGGAAAAGGCAAGCAGCATGGACATAATGTTAGCTTTTCTTTAAGACGTACAAAAAGGGTTTTTAAGCCTAACTTACAAAAGAAAACTTTTGTCATGGACGGCAAAAAGGTCACCATGAACCTTAGCACACAAGCTATTCGTACTTTAAAGAAAAAAGGTGTTTTATAGAAAAACTAAGAAGTTCTTGTTACTTCTATAATTGAAGATACTTCGGGCAATGAAGAACTGTTTTTAATTTTAAGTTTAGCGGTTTTTTCATGTTCTGAAGCTCCGAATTCTTTTAAGAATTCGGCAAGCTCTGCTTGAGGCACAGGATACTTAAGAGCCTTATCCGCATAATGAGTAGGAATGATAATCTTAGGATTAATTTGCCTAGATACAGCAACTGCCTCATGAGCATCTAAGGTATAGCCCCTCCCTCCTACCGGAATAGTTAATACATCTACTACTCCTATTTCTTCTAGTTGGTTATCCTTTAATTCTCCTTTAATATTACCAACTATGCATAACCGCATAGCTCCAGTGTGCACAGTATATATAGTTGAGTCCATAGAAGTTTCGTCCTGTGTATCATGAGCACTAGTAGATATGCCCTTGATAGATATTTCTGCAACTTCATATTCTCCAGGTCCATCAATAATAAGTTTTTGGCTATCATCAACCACATTGTCCCTAGAGGTTGCAAGTTGAATCGCATCCTTTACATTATAATCTTTCTGATCTACCAAAGATAGCTTAGGGTCAACAATTATTTTAGACTTTCCTGCACTTATTACTAAACAGTTCGCTCCTTTGTACTCAATTTCCATACTACTCCCTTTCTTAGTTGGTCTGTAAAAGATTATCGGTGTCTACTAAAACAGTAGGGTCTCGACCTATAATGTCACTAATAAATTTATCTTTTATACTTAAACGATAGTAAAAATTATCATAGTCCATAGTAGCATAATTAAGAGGCCTGCCTTCTTCCGTTTCAAATTTTTTTATCAACTTCCTAACCTGGTAAGTAGTAGGTGAGCCAACTAAAAGAACATCAACTTGAGTAGATGGGTTGCCTATCAACCCGCCGCTCAGTAAAGCTACGCGCACATTACCTACCTGTTCAACATGCTTTTTCCATGGGTGGGAATGTGGCTGTGGTTGCGAAGCATCACTCTTAGTTTGGCTAGCACTAGTAGAGGGCTGCTCATCACTAAACATTTGCTTCAAAGGAACATAGTACTCATAATCTTTGTTCACTTTATAGTAAAGCTTGTTATCCGCACTATCGCTATCATTTTTAATAATTCCTAATTCCAGAAGATTAGCTAGTTCACGGCGAACAGAATTTATTTGTTCATCTATTTTACGGGTAATTTCGCGTACATAAAATGCTCTTTCTGGATTGCTTAAAAAGAGATTTAATAATTTTACCCTCGTTTTTGAACCAAATAGATGCTCAACCATACTTCACTATGTTAGCATGTTCTAACCTATGTGGCGAGATTCTAAAAGTTGAGAAATATATTGTTCAGCATCCTCAAGGCTAAGCCACCTTATATAAGGATTACGCTTTAGCCAAGTCAATTGGCGTTTAGCCAGCCTCCAGTCTAAAGTAGTAAATTTTTCTTCAGCCTGTACCTTATTAAGGCTACCTTCGTTTACTTTCCTCGCCAGTCTATAAATATTAGCGGTCATGGCTTCAGATTCCCAACCATATTTTTGAGCAAGCTGAACCGATTCTTCAATAACTCCAGAATTAAACATCTCTTGTGCCCTGTTAGAGATCCTTTGCCGCAGTGTTGTCCTTTCTGTTGAAATTCCTACAATAAAACAATTGCTTATAGGTTTTTTGCTTTTTTTATAGTTAATACCTTGTTGCTCAATGGCTCTAATAACATAGCGTTTGTTGTATTTATTATCAGGAAGAGGAATGTTGTTTTCTTCACACCTATCCCATAGTCGCTTAACTGTCCAGTGATTCGAGGTGGCTCCTAAACTCAGGCTCTGCTTTAGGTCCAAATTGGTAATCAAAAACTATGCTATCAACGTACAGACCTGTACCTCCTACTAAAAAAGGGACTTTACTACGGCTTCGTATATCGCTAATTACTTTTAAAGCCAGTTCCTTAAAATCAGCAGCAGTAAAATGTTGTCCCGGCTCTACCACATCAAGTAAATGGTGTTTTACTTCTTTTTGTTGACTGGCAGTAGGCTTTGCGGTTCCTATATCCATACCTTTATAGACAGTGCGTGAATCCGCACAAATAATTTCACCGCCATACTTCTTAGCTAATTTTAGTGCCAAAGAGCTTTTGCCGCTCGCGGTAGGGCCAGCAATAACAATTAGTGGCTTACTGGAGGATGCCATCTTTTTTTCTCAAAGTCTATAACTATAAAATCATCAGAAACAGCTACCCCCTCTGCTTCCAGATCTTTCCGGTGGCCTTCTTTGCCGCCATAATATCCACTAGCTAGCCCACCGTACCTATTAACAACCCTCTGCCAAGGTAGTTCTGGAGGCCCAAAATGCGCTAGTCCGCCCACGATCCTTGCAGCGTAGGCGTGCCCACAAAGCACGGCAATATCACCGTAAGTCATTACCCTGCCTTCAGGAATTTTAGCAACTAACGAATACACTTCTTCTTTAAAAAGTTTGTCTGGGGCAGCATTGCTCATAATGAAGAGTTTTGTGCACGGCTACGGACTTCATTAGAAACCGATTTAATGAAGCTTTCGTAAGAATAAGCCTCGTCTTTGCGTTCTTTGACTGCCAAATCAGATCTTACCCTTGGAGAAACTTGGTTAGTTTTTAGCTCTTTCTCGCCTACTACCACGGTATATGGAATTTTCATTAACTCGGCGTTGCGAATCTTCTTGCCCACTGATTCATTAGAGTTATCTACTTTTACACGAAGCCCTAAATCACGCGCCTGTTTAGACAGCTTATTCGCAAATTCTGTAAATAATCAACCTTCCTGATTAACTGTAATAACTCTGATTTGTTCTGGCGCTAGCCAAACCGGAAACTTACCTGCGGTATGCTCAATTAAAATACCTATAAACCGCTCTAATGATCCATATATTACTCTATGAATAACTATTGGTGTTTTTTCTTTGCCATCCCTATCAGTATATTTAAGGTTAAAGCGTAGTGGCTGCTGAAAATCAAGTTGAATAGTTCCCATTTGCCACGGTCGCCCTAAGACATCTTTCATTAAAATATCAATTTTCGGCCCGTAGAACGCACCATCGCCTTCCTCAACAAAATATTCTTGGCCACTTTCTTCTAATATTTCTTTCAAAGTCGCTTCAGCTTTATCCCATAGCTTTGCATCGCCCATAAATTTATCGGGGCGCGTTCCAAGTCTGAAAGCATATGACATATTAAATATTGAATAGAAACGATCAGTTATCTCGAAGATACGCTTATATTCTTCTTTGATTTGGTCTTCGCTTACAAAAATATGAGCGTCATCTTGACGAAACTCCCTAACCCGTAGTAAGCCATTAAGAGTTCCTGATCGTTCATAGCGATGTAATGGATCCGTGTCACTTAGGCGAAGTGGTAAATCACGATAAGAGTGCTGCCTACTATCAAACACTAGCATAGCGTTAGGGCAGTTCATAGCCTTCAAACCATACACCTCGCCCTCTTCTGTTTCTTCAGTAGTAAACATCTCTTCCCAATAGTGATCAAAATGGCCAGAAGTTTCGTAAAGTTCTTTTTTGTTAATAAGAGGTGATACAATTTCTTGATAATCCCGCTTATCATGTTCTTCGCGCCAAAATCCCACTAATTCGTTATAAAGTGCCACTCCTTTTGGCAACCAATATGGCATCCCTGGAGCAGTCTTATGGAAGAAGAACAAATCCAACTCTTGCCCCAACTTACGATGATCGCGTTTCTTTGCTTCTTCTAAATTATTTATATACTCACCTAGCTCTGCCTTAGACTCAAAAGCCACGCCATACAGTCTCTGCATCTGGGGATTGGTTTCTTTGCCGCGCCAATACGCCCCTGCTACTCGCAAAAGCTTAAAAGCTCCAACTTCGCTGGTGTTTTTAACATGAGGACCACGACAAAGATCTGTAAAATCGCCATTTTGATAAAATGACACTTCCTCTACCGCAGCTTTATCACCAGAAGGTAGTCCTAGTTCTTCACTATCTAAATCTTTAGCAACAGTAGTCCCATATCTTTTAAGGTCGTTTAGCAACTCCTCTTTATAAGGCTGGTTGTTTTTTTGCGCCCAGGCGATTGCATCGTTAATGTTTTTGTCTGACTGCACAAAATCTTGCGATTCTTTAACAATTTTGCGCATCTCAGATTCAATCTTTTTAAAATCGTCAGTAGATATAGTAACTTTGGGTATATCAATGTCATAGTAAAAGCCGTTGTCTACTACTGGCCCTACGCCAAACTTGGCTTCCGGCCACAGTCTTTGAACTGCAGCTGCAGTAATGTGGGCTAAACTGTGCCTCATTGCATATAAATGATCATTTTTACTTGTCATAACTTCTAGCATTGTAACACATAGATTGCGCCTGGCCTCTGTTTTTGTTACTCTTTATTGGTAACGGGCTCTTAGCTCAGTTGGCTAGAGCGCATCCTTGACGTGGATGAGGTCAGAGGTTCGAGTCCTTTAGAGCCCACCATTAATTTCATTAATATACTTCTTGTGATATATTACGCGGCACCCACAACTATTGACTTATTATAGCACTTATGCTAATGTAATAAGCATGAGTGATACACATAAAAATCATTCCGCCGAATCTAAGCTTGCAAAGTTTAAGCTGTTTTACGAGTACGACACTACTACTGATGAAGTGCGTGCAAATATCAAACAGCGTTCTTCTTAATTTAGTTGTTTACCACAATTTTTAGAGCTTTTTCCACTAGCTTTTTAAACAGCTACATGTCAATATATAGGCATGTTATGTATACATTGTCTGCATCCTAAAACATCTGTGACAAACTCCCGAACTCACCTTAAAACGCCTCAAGTATGGCGGCGAAGGCAGTGTAATAAATGCAAGAAAACCTTCACTACTTACGAAAGAGTCTCTGCTATCGATGAAATACAGTGCCAGAAATTAAATGGTAAAAAAGTTAAATATAACTTTGGCCACCTAATATTGGATATTGCAGCTTGCTTTGATCATGCCCCTGATAAAAGAGCTGAGAAGGCCTACTGGTTAGCTAAAACTGTTGAAGATAACATTTTACTAACAGGACACACTACTATCTCTACTAAAGAAGTAGCGCAAATCGTACATAAAACAATGAAGCCCTTTGATAACTTTGCAGCTATACAGTTTGCCGCACGGCATAACAAATCTATTTAGGAATTTTTATTTTTCTTACTAGAGTCAACTACTGCTTTCTCTGTAACATCAAATTTATCTAAATACTTACCTAGTAGCAGATGTGTTTGAGAGTTAAAAGCAGAGCTTGCCGTATATACAATAGCTGTAACGGGCATAAGGATCCACTGAAGCAACATAAAAGCCGTCCTGTGGCGCTTGTAACGCTCTGGGCGCGGCGGAAGCATCTTAAATGATAGAAATACCGTTATGAATAATCCAATCAGTGCTACTTGCTGTATACGGCTTACAATGATTGGTAATTCATGAGCAACTATACTGCGCGCAGCTTCGTTGTTTAAAAATAATGGCACCCAAGCGCCAAAAGCTACTATCACCGGTAAAGCAGCTAGAGTTACGTGACCGTCTATCAACCTTAATAAACGTGCAGTAGCCGGCCAAAATGGAGCGGAGCGTTTCTTGGTAAAGATACGAGTAGCTACATAGGCTATATCCGAAGCCCCATAAGCCCAGCGCCGAAGCTGAATAAACTGCGCTTTTAGAGTTTTGGTATATTTTTCAGTTAACACTGCATCTTGATAAATCGGTACATAAATCGGTACCACTCCGTAGTTTCCGTCAAAGTAGAAGTAGCTACGCCAATATTGATGGCCGTCTTCTACGATAGTTCGTACACTCCAAAAGTCCATTTTCTCCAAAGCTTCCATACCCTGAGAATGGGAAGCAAAGTTACGCAGAGAATACGGCCTCATTGAGCTAATAATATTCCAAAATGAATTACCGGTAGCAACCACGCGCATAGGCGCCGGTGCATCCCATATGTTATTCAAGAATAGCGAAATTGGCTGAAATGCTAAATGTAGCCGGTCTAAGTGGGCTATGTAGGCATAGGTAACGTACGAAAAATACCCTTTATGTGGCTGGTTATCACTATCTAAAGTCGTAACTATTACACGATTAGAAGAGATTTTTTTATTTTTAAGCCACTTTTGTAAAAAGCGGCCAGCATGTGTGATATTTCCGCCCTTACCTACAACCTCACCTGGCAAGTCTTTGGGGTGTTTTACGGTGTGGAATACAAAAAAGTCTTCACCAAATTCTTGTTTTAGCTTTTTAACAATTTGCTTAGTATCTTTGCCACCACGTTCCTCATAAGCAATCGTAAGTATGATCTGGTCGTTAGGATAATCAGTATCTTTTACCGCCTGAACAGTTGGGCGTAAAACATCCAAACTTTCATTATACGTTGCAATAATAACAGCATTATATAAACTGGAAGGCAGTGGATACTCACCCTTCTTGGCCTTTTTAATTGTTTCTAGAGTTTTTAAGTGATTATTAAACCCCCACTTATGGGCTTTTAAAGGTTCAGACTTTTGGTAGTTTTTCAGAGCTTTGGAAGGGTTCTCTAGGTCGTCTAGCCTTTGTCTCCAGTTAACTTTCTGAGCCTTTTCTAGTACTTGTCTTCCCTGAAATGTACGAAAAGCGATGCCTATAGCCTTAATAAACATAGTTAAAATGAAAAACAGTAAATAAATGCTAGCCCACAAAGGATTGATTAAGCTCAGTATTACCAGCACAATAATCGACCCATAGCTTAGCAAGCCGGGTAGTATTTCAAAGAAGCGATAAGCTTTAGTTCGTTTTCCTAATGGGATATCTATATCTGTCATTATGGCAACGATACCATATTGAGGATGGCAAATATTATAAAGTAAGCAATTACCAGCACGCCAACACTAAGACCAAGAAATACCAAGGTTAAGCGACTGCCCTTGCGCTCGTAAAGCTTCAGGCCTATTAGCGTATGAAGAATCAACACTATTAGCCCAAACGCTACAAAGTTAAATAAATAGTACCAAGGGCTAGAATATAGCTTTGTATCCCCAAAAGCGGTATAGCGCGTAAGTGTTTGAAGCTCGCTGTAATGTACCTGAAAAGCCGTTAATACAACAAGAAAAACAGATAAAAAGAACATAACGGCCCATGTTGCTACTATGGTCCTGTGCTTTGCTGCTGCGATAAGAGTGTCTTTTATCTTCATAGTTATTTGGTGCGGGCACAGAGAATTGAACTCTGCTCTCGACCTTGGGAAGGTCGCATATTAGCCACTATACGATACCCGCGCATAATTGTGGAGCCGCTGACCGGATTTGAACCGGTGACCTACGCTTTACGAAAGCGCCGCTCTGCCAGCTGAGCTACAGCGGCACTAAACACCAGATTATTATAGCAGTTATCAGGTTTTTTAGGAAAATATTTACCCCTGTTGCGCGCTGATTAAAAAACTGTTACCATAATCTAGTCTTATAGGTCATGGGCTCGTAGTGAAGTTGGCCTATCACGCCTCCCTGTCACGGAGGAGATCGCCGGTTCGAATCCGGTCGGCCCGCCATGAAAAGTGAGTCACCTTATTGGTGGCTCATTTTTCATATTAGAGTTTCTGGCCGGATGAGAACCGGAGGTTCGGCGGACGAGGAGCGCAGGCCAAGAGCCAAGCTGGCTTGGTTTCTTGCCGAGCACCACAGGAAGGAGTGCGAAGTGCTAGCTGAGCGCGATATCCGGTCGGCCGCCATTTGACTTTATAGAAGTTAATATTGTATAGTTTAATTAATTCTTACCTTAGGACACGAATTTTAGGGAAAGGAATGCATGCTACTAGAAGAGGTTGGCATATTCGTTACCGGTGGTTTCGGCCATGTATCCGAAGCTATAGACGAAGCTATTAAACTAGCAAAGTCCCAAGACTGCGCAGTAGCTCTGGAGTTCAATGAAGTTCTGGTCAGGATCGAAGCCGACTCAAATCCAGACCTGATTTTCCAAAAATGGAGCAAAGCGCGAGAATAGATCAGAAGAACAAAACACAAGCTTACGCCGTTACACGCTCTTCTGGGCTAGCCCTGCATTATCCACATTAGCAATAAGCTCTTGCGGCAAACGCAGGGCTTTTTGCTAATTCAGCATACTCTATCATTTGCAATTTTATAATTATAATGATATTATATAGAAATCGTCGGTTTTCATTTCAAGCGAAAGGATAACGATGAGCACCAAACGTAACTGGGTATTCCTTGCCATATGTGGCACTATGCTGATAGCATTTTCTGCAGTTGTAGTACTAGGCTTCAGCAACAGTGGCGCGCAGTACGAATACAAAGTGGACCTCTATGGTAAGATTGGACATCACAGTCCGTACATACCACCTCCAGGATTCAAGCGGGCTTACATTAATCAGCTGGAGCTAGCAAGCGCCATCTGTGCAGCCGACGAAAGTGACAAGCCCACGACTAAACTGTGGAATCGTTACGAAAGTCGCAAAAAAGCTCTTGATGTTCGGCTAGCCAAGCTTGGCTATGCAGCCAGTCCTTCAAAGGATGGCTGGCTGCTATATGGTTTACGGCTTGATAACGGAAGTGTTGTAGCCTCCTCCTGTACGGGAGTAGGATAAAATCCATAACAACTCCAGGATTGATAAGCTGAGAAAGCCTCAGCGAAGCAGGCCTCGCCTCTCCTGGAGCCAAACCCCCTGAAAATGCAGTAACCCTGCATGAGTAGGGGTTATTTTTTGTTATTATTTAGTTATATGAAGTTAGGAATCTATAAACACTATTCAGGATTAATGGTTTTAGTAATCGGAGTCGCTCGCCACTCTGATACAGATGAAAAATTCGTTACCTATATTCCGCTTGGAGTTAAAAAAGGCTCACGCATAACAGTGCGGCCTTACAGAGCTTTCTTTGAAAAAGTTAACCACAATGGGAAATCTACACCCCGATTTGAATATATCGCTGAAGAAATGCCAGAAGATTTAGCTGAAAATTACTTACCGCTTTCAAAATAATAAGCAATGTATTTACATATATTAAGTATTATGGTATTATTTTATTTATGGAAATTGGTAGTTTTACTTCGGCGGGAGACCGAGAAAAAGGCGTCCCCACTTTTTCTATAGAAGCTTACTTAGCGGAGCGTGCTAAAGATTCTACGTTTACGATGGCAGAAATCGGCCACGACTCCCTGCCCGTAGCCTATCAACAACCCTTTGAGTTTAGAGGCCAGCGCGTATATTTTGGCATAGAAATATGGCTAAGAGATCCAGTTGGCGCCAAGCACAAACGAATAAAAAAGCTGCGAGAAACGGTAGAAAATGGCCAAAACGTTTTTTACCTAGACCATAACCCAGGTGGCACCATAGAAAGAGACGGCTACGCTGAAGAAGGCGGTGATTCTTGGTACGTCGGCAAATACGACGCCCAAAGTATATTGCCAGATGAGTCTGTTAAAGAAGTCTTTATTAGTAATGTTGCAGGCGATAAGCATATTGGTTATTCAAAAGAAAGAACTGCTGCCCTTTTGAAAGAAGCAGCTAGAATTATAGAAAAAGGCGGCGTAATTATAATTAGAGAGACAATCACGCCTCAAAATTCCAGCTACCTAACAGAAGAGTTAATTAGAGAAATGGGTTTGCAGATCGAAGAAGCCGTAGAGCCTGATGATATTGAACGGTGGCAAATGCTAGAAAAGGTTTATAAAGCCGAGCCGGCAAATGTGGCGCCAGAACCGGGAAGTTACTATTTGTTTTTATCAAAATCTCCTGATAGCCTAGAAGAATAATCTTAATTGTACTTAGGGATTTTTATGTACTCTTTTGTGCTTTTGCTAGATTGAGCCTTAGCAAAGTCTTTATCAAATTCCTTAAGAGCTATCTTAATTCGCGCGTAATGAACTTGGTCTTTGGTAACGTCTAGAACCTTAACTATATAATAGGCATCTATCCCCTTAATGATCCCAGAAATTTGACCCTTTTTAAGCTTAAGAGCTGTGCTTAACAGACCGTCTGGATCTGTAGACTGCTTGCTCACAAAGCCTACATCACCGCCACTAGACTGAGCTGCTTGATCATCTGAATACTGAGCAGCTATTTTGGAAAAGTCAGCTTTTTTAGCATGAAGTTTTTTCTCTATAAGTTTTGCTTTGTTCAAAGCCTGCGAGTCTACAGCAAAAGCAACTTCGTTGCGAAGTAAATCTTCTTTTGTAACTTGCTTATACTCATCTAAAGACCACCCGTAACAATTACTCAAAAGTATTTTTTCAGCTTTTAGTGAAAGAGGAGGATTCTTAAATTCAATCGCTTTTTGAACCGCAAGGTCAGAGACGGTTATATGATATTTTCTAGCTAACTTGTCGACATAAGCTGATTCCTCGGCCCAATTTAGTGATTGGCGCTTAAAATACCTAGCCTGACGATTATCATTGCTGTTTTTGAAACCCTTCGCAGGAACACCGATTGGGCACTGGTTACTTCTTAGCCAGTAGACAGAACCATTGTATCGCAGTAGATAGTTGCTATATCTCACTTGTTCACCATCTATTTTAGCCACAGGCACCGGAACGATTTGGGTTAACCGATAAAAAAACTGCCCGGTATTTTGAGCATAATATAGTTGCCACCAAGCAAACGCCACTAGCAGCGCTAGCACTGATAAACTAATGATAATCGTATTGATGATTAGCTTATGCTTGGCATATTGAACAGGATACTTAAACCTACGGCCACGTGCAATTACGTCTTCACGATGTGCGGCAATATCTTCGTTAGTAATGCGTCTTTTGTGCATATTAGACGATGCTGAATTTTTGCTGCCACTAATTTTGCGCTTCAATCTCTTCATCTAGCCCCTGGGAACTACCCGGTAAATCTTGAATTATGGTTTGTAAATGATTATGTATTTTATCAGGATTATGAACTTTATCCAGCACAAGATCGCCCACGTAAGTTTGGATCACCACTGTGCCAAAGCCAAATATCTCGCCTGTAAAACCAGGTATATTATAGCTTACGTTTTGTATTTTGGGTATTCCTAAATCAATTACACTTTTACCAAAAAATCCCTGTTGGGTAGATTGGCGCAAACGCTTGTTAGTAACAATAAAAACTGTAAAATACCAGCAGACCCAATGATAAAAGAATAAAAGCAGCCCTATTAATAGGCCCGCCAAAGATAGCCAAAACAAATTGAAGTTATTTGGCCAAATTAAATAAGGTATCGATCCTATTACAAAAGGTATTAAAAGCGCATAAAAACCTTTGCGCATAGCTATAATATGACGCCTAAACACAAAAGCTACTTCTTCGTCTTCCCGTTGACCATCAAATTCTTTGTTCATAATTTATACCCTTTTGGTACGCCCGGCAGGATTCGAACCTGCGACCACTTGGTTCGAAGCCAAGTACTCTAATCCGCTGAGCTACGGGCGCTTATCATTCACTAGTATATACTAAGGTACCTATGGTACCCCGGGTAGGACTCGAACCTACAACCTTTTCCTTAGGACGGAACTGCTCTATCCAATTGAGCTACCGAGGCGTACCGATATTATAACAATATCAGACTATTTATCTTTACCTGGTATGCGACCCTTAACTACAGAGCTATGAGCAGTATCATACTGGTAAACTTCATTCTCATTAAACCAAAGTTTAATTTCTTGAGCCGCCTCTTTCTTATCTCCAGAGGCATGCAAGATATTAGGCAAAGTAGCACCAATAGGGTTAGTGTATGCTCTAGTAACGTGAGTATAATCACCCCTAATAGTACCTGGTAAAGAGTCTTTAGGGTCAGTCGTCCCAACCATCTTACGAACATGCGCTACAGCGTCTACGCCTTCTAAGACAATGGCTACAACCGGGCTTTCAGTCATGTGGCTAAGTGTAATTTTGTAAATATCTTCTCCCCAGCGGCTAATTAGCTTGCTTATACCTTCATAGTGTTCATGGAAGTGCTCTTCATCAGGAGCCACCATTTTCATAGCTACCAGCTTTAGCCCGGCACGCTCAAATCTAGTAATGATTTCCCCGATTATGCCACGCTTCACTGCATCGGGCTTCAGCACGATTAATGTTTGCTCCATACAAGCTCCTATTAGTTTTGTTGATTGGTAATTATTATTAACATATATTGTAACAAAAACCACCGTTTATTAGTATCTTTTAGTTAAATTATTTTAATGTCGCAAAATATTAGCAAAAGCGTTATCATAAAGCTATGTATCTTTCAGAATTACTAGTCGATTTTTTAGAATACCTAGAAGTAGAACGCGGACGCTCGCAAAAAACCTCTGAAAATTATCACCTCTATCTCATGCGCTTGGTAGAATTTTCAGATGATATAAAAGTTAGCAAAATTGACAACGAACTTATTAGGAAATGGCGGCTTTGGCTCAATCGTTATAAAAATGACAATGGTGATAACCTATCCACCATCACTCAGGGCTATCACTTAATAGCTTTGAGAAGCTTCCTTTCTTATTGCTCTAAACGGGGTATTGAAACCTTGCCCAGAGCATATTGAGTTACCCAAAACAAGCCGCAAACAAGTTACTTTTTTACAGCCAGAAGAAATAGAGCGTTTAATAAGCATCATAGATACTTCTAAAGAAGTAGGGTTACGCGATAAAGCAATTGTAGAGTTATTACTTTCCAGCGGGTTACGTGTTTCAGAGCTCGTATCTTTAAATCGCGACCACATAAACACAAGGCGAAGAGAATTTACCGTAAGAGGCAAAGGCCAAAAAGATCGTCCGGTCTTCGTTAGCGAACAAGCGGCCAAGGATGTTGGTGATTATCTTAACGCTCGTAAAGATAGCTTGCCTGCCCTATTTATAAGCTACAGTAAAAATACAAGCGAAAGTTCCAATAATAGTGGAGATTTTCGTCGCCTTACTTCCCGCAGTGTGCAACGAATAGTTAGCCATTACGCAAAACTGGCAGGTATTACAAAGCATGTTTCCCCTCACACCATGCGCCATAGTTTTGCCACCGACTTATTAATAAATGGCGCTGACTTGAGAAGTGTGCAGAGTTTGCTGGGGCATAGCAATATTGCAACTACTCAAATCTATACTCACGTTACAGATCGCCACCTCAAAGAAATTCATAGCCGTTTTCACAAAGCTACTTAAAGGATAGGTTATTTATTAGTACAAGGTAAGCTTGGATTATCGCTATACTCAAGACCAAAGTAGAAAGTTTTACAGATACCCGTTTCTGAATCAAAACTCAAGTCAGCCAAGCCATTCTTAGTAATGTCATTAGGCGCTAACCTATCAATAACCCTGCGAAATACATCGTTAGCCCGACCAGTAATATCTACACTAGGCTCCACTCCATTAAATTGGACCACTGGTGAATCAACACTGTTGTAATAAAGTGATAGCCTAAAAGTCGCTTGATTATAAATGGGTGTTACTCTTAGATAATAGCCTTGGCTGCTACTAGGTACAGCTAGTTTTAGATTAGCCGTACAAGCATACTCTGTATTAGTGTTACATTTTACTAAAACAGGCTGTAGAGGCTTGGGAGATTTGCGGCCAGCGTCATTTTCTTCAAAAGTAATATTGTCTGAGCTAGGATCAACCCCGCTTTGAGCCGGTATCAGGAATAACGAGCGAGAATTGTTGTTAATATCACTAGCTTTGTCTCCTGGGTTGAATGGAATAAGCTCTAGCCTCATTAAAGCGGGGGTGTTACCTCCCCATATGGAATCACTTACAGGTAAAGTACTGTCATTACGCAAAGTAAAGTCACTGTTTGGCGAGGATGCGTCTTCCGCTCTAAACCATTGCAACTGAACCAAATTAAATGTGCTAGTACCTTTCAGGGGTATAAGGTCGCTGCCATCAGCTGGTAGCTGACGTATATAGTCATCGGTCTTGAAATCAATATTAGCGCACGTATAGGCTTGGTTATACTTTTGATCATTGCTGTTTTGCTCAACCTTAACCTCTGGTGGGTTATTTACCGTTAGACCAAGGTAGTTCTTCAAATTACTCAGAGCGCTACAGTCTTTTTTATCAAACTGGGCTGCTATAACTCCACAAGCCGGATCGGCGGCAGGGTTCTGGGGGCAATCTTTCTGATAGTAAAGATTAAGAGCTCTTTTGGCATCCTCTACGCCAGCACTAGCCGAGTCGTAAGCGCTTTTTGATAAGTCGCTATTTCTGGACTCTTCCTGGCCAACGCTTACTATACGCATAAAACTAAGGGTAATAACGCTAACAAGCAAAGCAAAGAATATAACGATAAAGATTGAAGCGGCACCACGTTGTTGTTTTACTAACTGCTTCATAGTATTGCCATTATTATACACCTTAAAGCCCTTTTGCATAAGCAGTTACCTCAAAGGTACTGAGTGCGCAAAATTCGTCGCCACTACTTCCTGTACAATGTATTGCGTCGCCAGTAGGAGTAAGAAACCCAAAAATACCACTTCCATCATCGGGTGTTGAAATAGTGTATTTAAAGGTAAGCAATCTATTGCTAGCCTGGTCGGCTACAAAATCAGTAGGCTGCCTCATAACTAGACCATCGCCCAGTAGCTCCGTAGACTCATCCTTGGGTACTAAACTTCCGGGCGAATCACATAACTTGCTGTCTTTAACTTTGGCAAACCCCACCTTAGTATGGTTAGCATCGTCATAGTAGTTACTAAATCCAGGCACAGAGTGTGCGCCAGAAATAGTAGGCTGGCTCCATACAAAACTATAGTCTCCTAAGCACAGCCTACCTTGCCCTGCTAAATAAACCGAGGTGTTGCCCGACTGTTGTATGGCCTGTTGTACTTCTTGGCCTATATCGCGCCCGCTTTGATTAACGCGCTTCAAAGTAACTCCCTTATTATAAGTGTGCGTGATTTGAATAACGCTAACTAGTAAAATGACTAATAAGATAGCAACGAACGTCATTGCAAACATCAATTCAATAATCGTAAATCCTAAATTGTCATTTTTTTTAACTTGAAACATTATTCAACCTCACAAGAGTACCTAAAGTAGCATTTGGCCCGCTATAAGGAGGTTCCCAACAAGCGTTGATGTGAAAATCGATAAAGCTTTTGTCAGTCGGCCAAACCGCCTCTATCCAAAAGCCATTATTCCCAGGGTGAGCAAATGGATCTGAATCATTCATCTGGGGAGCCGAGGAAAAATCCTTTACACTACTTGAGCCTACGTTAGGTGAATCAGAAGTCGGCAATTGAAGATAGAATAATCTACCGCCTCCTGCGCCATCCTGCTGAACCTGTGTACAGCCGTTTTCTCCAAAATCTACTGCAGAGCCAGTGTGTACTTTATTATTAATAATCTCCTGCCATGCACAAGCCGGGGTCTTGTTCTTTGTAGCTTGAGAATAAGAGCTAAGGCAGATGCCATCTTGAGCTGCATCATGAATATATCGCAAAGCTTCAGCCTGCCCGTCAATGTATTGGCGTACGAAAGTATTTTCCGCTGTCATCTGAGCTACCGCTACGCCACGGTTCATGACAGAAAGTGCTAAAACTATAGCTAATCCTGCAACGGCTACTGCGAACATAACCTCGATAATCGTATCCCCTTTGGCGCCGATTTTTTTACCTAGTCTAAACATCGATTACCCTTAATTAACACAATTAGAATGATTGAACTTAAACCTTGTCACCACAGAATCCTGGCTACCGGCACCAGTAAAGTAAATCCCGCCATATGCATTACTAATATCTTGAGAATGCACACACAACAAAAAGTCTGATTGATTGATTGCTTTAGTTTCGTTTTTCAACTTATTTGACGCATCGCCAATGTCGCCACTACCGCCGCTATAGCCATAAATAAAGGTTCTCCCGCTATAAGGCGAGCGCAGTAAGATAATATAATTTACATCATTGCCTTTGGTGCCTCCAGTCACTTCACCGCTATTTAATGTGTCAGAATGTGAAATACTAATACCTGAAACTCGTGTTATAGACGTGGTTTTAGCAGCCCAAGGTACATTATAAGTTTCGGCGTTAACATTATTTTCAATCCTAGGAGAAAGCTGTTTAATACTTGCCCACTCATCTGTTACGCCACCCATGCTGTCAACGTTAGGATCTTGGCTAATTATCGGATAAGAAATTACCTTATCGTCATTAGGCTGAAAATATAAAGCTTTACCGATAACTATACAAGAACTAGCGCCTATTTCGTTAGTACCAGTAGCCCCACAGTCAGCACCCGCTTGAGAACTAGGCCGGTTATTAACTACGTTAATGGTTTCGCTAAACTGTTGCTGCAAAAATGCTTGAGTAGACTGCATGCTATCAGTAAAACGCTGGCGATTAACGGACGCAGTAATTCCAGAAAGTAAACCAACCAATAAAAGCGTTGAAACACCCAAGAAAAGTGACAGTTCAATTATAGTAAAGCCGTGTTGGTTTTGCGCCTTCATTATGTTAGGCATTATAGCATAAGCACTATATAATTTGGTTGGTTGTAACCCCTATCAAAGTAAATGATAAATACCAGTCAATTAGTTGCTGTCCCCATAAGCCAGCAACGATAAATCCTATTATTAAAAATGGTCCAAAAGGTATGTGTGAAGTACGAGTTAGTTTATGTACTAGCATGCCAGGTATCACCACAACGCAACCTAGTAAGTTAGCTAAAAATAAACATATTAGCGCTAATCTCCAGTCAGCTAGCAATAATCCTAAAGCTAAACTTAACTTAACATCGCCCAATCCAATCCACTTACCTTTTGACCAAATGAAAATTAATAAATACAAGCCTGAGAGTACTAAAACTGAAAATCCGATATTAAAAGCCACAGTAGAAACATTCTCTGCAGTAATAAGATGTAGCATGGCAGAAATAATGCCTACACCAATAAGAGGGTAGGTTAGTTTATTTGGTAAAATCAACCATTTAAGGTCGTACAAAAATAAAATTGCTAGAATAACACCTGCCACTAACCATAAACCAAACATCACCCACGCTGTTAGACCTTGAAGGGCAACTGGCCAGAAAAGATAAGAGCCTACGAAAAATAAGCCTACCGCTAATTCTACTAGGGGGTACTGAATGCTAATGGGTTTTTTGCAATTTCGACACTTCCCACGCAACGCTACCCAACTTAGAACAGGCACAAGGTCATACCAAGCTAGGGTATGATGACAGTGAGTGCATTGGGATCGCGCTCTTATTAAATCTTTTTTATGCTTAATTCTCCATACTGCCGCGTTAACAAAGCTGCCAAAACATAAACCCAGTACAGCCATTAAAACCACTAGATATATTTTTTCCATTAGCATTATGGTAGCAGACTTTATATAAAAACAAAATCCTTCCTAACTTAAATAGGAAGGATTTATGGCTGAATACTTACAAGTTTAGTTAATTGTTGGAGCAGTATATACCGCCACCTTCTAGGTAAGTACGTACCGCAACTTTACGGGAAGTAGAAGCAGTTAGATTACCGCCATCCCCACACACAACACTAGTGTTATAGTAAATGGTTCCTAGATTATTACTAGTTATACTACTGGCATCAGGAGCTGTACCAGTGTGTGCAATCACTGTATAGTTATCACCGCTTGGATCGGCAAATTGATCACCGCCAGCCCTTAGATACTGAGTAACAAATGAATCAGCTGCACTAGTAGTGTCCGAAGGAGGAACGCTACCGCGATTATTAGATTGGTAAGAATTAACCTGACTTAAGAACTTACCTACATCATCCTTGCGCTGTGTATCACGCTGGCTACGTTGTAATGCTGGTAAGGCAATAAACACCATGAGGAAAATAAGTCCAGCAATTGCTAAAACTAACACAACCTCAATAATAGTGAAGCCGCTTTTTGTTGCTTTTTGTTGGTTCATAGTTATGATGCCACCCTTTCGCTTGATAACTATCTGCGTAGTAATACGCTTATGTTTAATAATAATCTAGCAACTTCAATTAGACAAGTGCTTTATACGCTCACTGTGTTCACTAGTTGGTAAATTGGTAATAAAATGGCTGCCACCATGCCGCCCGCCACTAAAGCCAGCACTACCATTAAAATTGGTTCGATAGAAGTAGATATGGCTTTTATAGCATCATCTAATTCTTTTTCAAACACATTAGCCGTGCGGCCCATCATTTCATCTACCCGCCCAGACTTTTCACCAATCTGTATCATCTGGGGCACAAGTTCCACTATGTAGTCTTCATGCTCTAAAGATTCAGCCAAACCTTTGCCGCCTTTAACTTTTTCGGCGGCATGAGTAATAGACTTAGCAACCAAAGTGTTATTTACAGCCTGAGAACATATTTTAAGGGCATCAAGCATCGGGACACCTGTAGCCATAAGGGTCTGACCAGTCCGCATAAAGCGTGCCATATAAAGTTTGCGGAATAAACTACCAAATAGCGGTATGTTGAGCTTAAGTACATCTTTACTATGAATACCGCTATCTGTTCTAAAGTATTGAATAGAAAAGTAGATTACTACTCCAAGTAAAATTATAATTAACCACCAAAAATGTATTATGAAGTTAGCCAAACCAACCATTATGCTAGTGATAAGAGGTAAGGTCTGTTTTAGATCATGATATAGCTTTTGGACCTGGGGAACTATTGTAAAAAGCATGAATCCTAAAACCAACAAAATGACTACTAATACAATAGCAGGATAAATCAGCGCTCCGCGAATCTTGCTCATCATTTCGGCGTCTTTTTCCTGCTGAGTTGCAAGCCGCTCCAAAGCTTTATCTAATGTACCGGAGGTCTCGCCAGCCGCCACAAGCGAAACAAAAACATTGTCAAAAACTGTAGGATGTTTGGCGAATGAATCAGCTAAGGTGTTGCCGGCCTCTACCGAAGTCAAGACATCTTGAGCTATAGACTTTAGGCGCGGGTTATCAGTTTGGTCAACAATAGTACTAAGGCTTTGAGTTAAAGGTAATCCTGCCCCAATCAAGGTAGAGAGTTGCCTAGAGAAAACTACCTTATCTTTAGAGGTTATTCTGTTAGATATGCTATTAAAAATGCTGTTTTTACCTTGTTCGGTAATCTTTATGGGCACGTATCCCTGGCTAATTAACAGCTTAGCTGCCGCACGTTCCGATTCAGCCTCTACAGTGGCTTTAACATGCTTTTTGGTAGCAGAGTCCCTAGCTTCGTAGTCAAACTTTAACACTTGGGCTATTTATCCTCTCATCATTCTGTCAAACTCACCTAGATCTACAGCAAAATTACGCGCCTCGTCGTATGTAATAGTTCCAGCTTTTACAAGGCCTGCGAGAGTCTTATCCATTGATTGCATTCCCTGATCTGCTCCTGTCTGTATAACTGCATCTAGCTGGTGGCTCTTGCCTTCTCGAATAATATTACGCACAGCTGCCGATGCCACTAAAATTTCGGCTGCTACTACTCGCCCACCGCCAATCGCTGGCACAAGACGCTGAGAACAAATAGCCATTAAAATATTGCTAAGTTGAGCACGAATCTGCGGTTGTTGGTGGGGCGGGAAAACATCAATCATACGATCTATAGACTGTGCAGCACTATTGGTATGCAGCGTTGCAAACACCAAGTGACCGGTCTCTGCAATAGTGATAGCAGCTGAAATAGTCTCTAAATCACGCATCTCGCCAATCAATACAACATCAGGGTCTTCACGCAAGCTAGAGCGCAGAGCTGCAGAAAAACTATAAGTGTCGTAATGAACTTCCCTTTGAGCAACTGCAGACTTCTTGGATTTATGAGTAAATTCGATCGGATCTTCGATTGTAATAATATGCTCAGCTCTTTCAGAATTAATTCTATCCAATAAGGCGGCGAGGGTAGTGGATTTTCCAGAGCCAGTTGGCCCAGTTACTAATACCAAACCGCGCGGATAGTCTGCGAAATTATTAACAACTGCTGGCACACCCAGCTCTGTAACGGTCTTAATCTCATTAGGTATTAAGCGCAGAGCTGCAGCCAAATTACCACGCTCATGAAAAGCGTTGACACGAAAGCGCCCTAAGTCGCCGAAAGCAAAACTAAAATCAAACTCTTTATCTTTTAATAATATTTGTTGTTGGTCTTGGTCTAAAATTGCAAATACTAAACCTTCAACTTCTTCTTCAGTTAGCTTGTCATACCCAGAAACAGGCACAAGAGATCCATCAATACGTAACATAGGCGGCAAACTTACCTGCAGATGCAAATCTGAGGCTCGTTTACGAACCACTTCTTCTAGCAAAATTTCTATTTTTAAGTCTTGGTTAGCCATATTTTGCCCTTTCCCTTATGATATATCGGCCGTCACACGATTAACTTCATCAATGGTTGTATAACCACCTAAAACCTTTAAATATCCATCTTGGCGCATCGTTAGCATACCCTGCTCTGCAGCTGCACGCTTAATTTCATTGGTTGTAGCCCGCTTGGTGATGAGATCTTGTATGGTCTCATTTACATCTAGCGCCTCGTACAAGCCAATTCTTCCTGAATAACCACCAGGATACTTAGGGTTGTCTTTACCCTTAGCTAAAGTATAAGCGTTTTGGTTAGCTAGGGGCAAGTCTTTAAAGCCTAAATCTTCGGCTACTTTAGGAAGGTCAGTTTTTGTTTTTGGCAATAGCGTGCCTATATTGTCTCTGATACTCTGAGTTTCTAGGGCAGAAGACTGGTAAATATCCTTGTCTGGGGCAACTCTTCTTACCAAACGCTGGCCAATAATTGTATTAACTGTTGATGCTATCAAAAATGGTTCAATGCCCATATCAAGCAAACGCGGTAAAACACCAGCTGCCGAGTTAGTGTGTAAAGTTGAGAAAACTAAGTGCCCAGTTAAAGCTGCTTGTACAGCTAGCTCTGCAGTTTCTTTGTCCCTAATTTCCCCCACCATAACGATATCCGGGTCTTGGCGAAGAATAGACCGTAAACCAGTGGCAAAAGTTAGCCCAACTTCAGGATTAACCTGGATCTGGTTAACGCCGGAAATCTTATATTCAACTGGATCTTCTAAAGTAACAATGTTAACTGTGTCGTCCTTAATCTCCTGTATCAAAGCATATAAAGAAGTTGATTTACCAGAGCCAGTAGGACCTGAGGTTAGCACCATGCCATTAGGCCTTTTAATACCCCTTCTAACTGTGCGTAAAGCCCGCCCTGCATAACCCATTTCCTCAAGCTTAAAGCTAGCACCTGATTTATCAAGTAAGCGAATTATGGCTTGTTCCCCCCAGACCACCGGGCTGATTGCAATACGAAGATCTACGTCTTTACCCCCAACATGTATATCAAACTGACCATCTTGAGGAATTCGGTGTTCGTCAATTTTGAGGTTAGATAAAATCTTAATACGACTAATAAGGGCCGGTTCAATAGTCTTAGGTAATTTCATAATCTCGCGTAGCACGCCATCAATGCGGCATCTTATCTTTAATTGAGTCTCCTGCGGCTCAATATGAACGTCAGAAGCACGACTGCGTACCGCATAATCTAAAATTGTGCTTAAAGCTCGACTAATCGGCGAGTCTTGAACAATAGTCTTAACATTACCCGCAGTTTGAGAAGCTTGCTCGCTTTCGCTCTGGACGGCATTAACAGCAGCATCTACGCTAGAAAAATCAGTCTTGTACTGCTCAATAACACTACGGATACCTCTTTCCGAGGCCATATAAACTTTAATAGGCCGCCCAATTAAATTAGATAGATAATCTACCGCCTGTACGTTATTAGCGTCTATCATTGCTACTGCTAG
This sequence comes from uncultured Candidatus Saccharibacteria bacterium, assembly GCA_963717595.1. GTDB lineage: Bacteria > Patescibacteriota > Saccharimonadia > Saccharimonadales > Saccharimonadaceae > CAVQWH01. The sequence goes on from CAVQWH010000001.1 coordinate 224,026, forward strand.
GCGATTTTGCACTTCCCCTAGAGGCACTGCCATAAAACGCTCAGCAATTTCGACTGGCAATAAAGATAAAATATGCTGATCAATAGAAGTATCAGATAAGTTTACATAAGGTACGTTTGAGAGATGGGCTATGCAGTGTGTAAGAGTTTCGTCATCAATAGCCCCATAGTTAAGTAGGGCTGCAATAAAAGGTGTGCCGTCTTTAGCAGATGAATCTTCATACTGACGTATAGAATCAGCCGCAACTAATCCTTCGCTAACCAGTAGCTCCTTTAATCTCTCTTGCAAGTCATTTGTCAGAAGCGCCAAAACTTTTTCCTCCTAACACCAGTTAAAATGGCAAACTATCAGATGATGCCCCAGTCCTTCTTTCAACTGTCGGATTAATAGCATTATCGTTAAAAATAGTACTGTCCGGATCGCTAACTTCAGAACTAATTGGCTCAGTAGTTTTCACAGTAACATCACTCTGTTTAGGCGAGCCAATTACTGCCTCAGCTACAAAATAAGCAACTAAAGCACTTATTGAAGCTATTAAAATAATCATGGCTATATCAGCTTTTTTCATGGGTGCACCACCTTGTTAGTTAACATAAATTTCTTAACCGGTTGGTAAAATGTCCTAGCATTAACAATGGCTGTAATAGTTTTCCCGCTTTGGTCGCTTGCCTGTAAAGAAATAGATGTAACTTGGATCGGCAAGATTGATTTCTCCATTCTTTCTAAAGCTTTTTGAACATCAGCATCGCTGCCAATTAATGTAAAGTTAAAATCTGTCTCTTGCGGGCCTTGGCCTGTGATGCTTGCTTGGGTACTGTCTGTGCTACCAGTACTTGAAGGCACACTTCCATTTAGCGAGGAGGTGTCACCTGAAAGAGCAGTAATATTGAGACTTTCTATACTTCCTAAATTATCTAACAATTTAGTTTGCAGTGACGCACCAAGAGCAGTGCCATCAAACCGCCATGGCAAGGCATCAAATATTACTTGCAAATTATCTTCGTTGGGCTGAGTTTTTACTGAAGCCAAATCAGGGTTAGCCTCAAGGTCATTAACTGACTTATTAAGCGCTTTAGCTTTGTCTATATTATCGTTTAAAATAGCGCTTGTTTTAGATTTTTCCGCGATAATCTTATTTTTAAAAATAACTTGTTTGCCTAGGAAAACAGAAGCAACAATAGCAAACATAACAATTACTGAAGCTCCAGCGATCCACAAAAACATACTTCGGTTAGTGCGGTCAATAAGTTGACGTTTGTGTAGTGTCTCTGCGGGTTTTTTTGAAGAACTACCGCTAGATGCTCCCGTATTATCAGCAACTGGATGCGATGCCTGAGTATTTACCGCTTTGGGGTCTTCTGGCACGATTAACCTCCGCTCCCTTTCGTGTTAGTTTGACCAAATACGGATGGGTCCTGGCTAGATGGCGTAGTGTTTTTGTTAGGAACTGTAATGATAGGATTTTGAATGTCACGGGCAAATGCTTCATCGCTATAGGTTAAAGTAAACTTAAAGGTAGTTACAGTAACGCCAGCACTATCTTGCCCCAACCCTACTCCAGATAACTGAACATCAGTGAATACTGGCGAGTTACCCTGGCTAGAGTTTAATGTAGCATTCTCTAGCGTATCTTTAAATACTCCTACGGCTTTATAATCTACGGCTGAACCGTCTATAGTAATAGTCTTCGTTTCATTATCTACTTTTAATTGAGAAATTTTTATATTATTTGGGGCTCTAGGATTTAATACCTTCAAGTAATCAAATAGTCTTGAGTAAATTTCCTTGTTTTTATGAAGATCAGACAAAGCCGATAGTTGATTTTGTACAGTTAAGTCTCGAGTTAAATTACTCTGCTGCTTCAACTGTTTAGTATGATTACTAATATCTCCATCCACAATTCGTTCGTGCACATTTTGCACTACATAAAGGTTGAAAGCAATAAGCGCCACTATGCCAACTGAGATGATTATAAGCAAAATCATCGCAGAAATAATTTTGCGCCTAAGACGCTGGGCATGCACAAACTCCTGTTTTACATCTGGCAGTAAGTTAAGCTCAATCATGGATACCTACTTCTTTGAGCTAAACCTAAAACTACACCAAACTGCGTAGCCACAGACTGAAGTTTCTCCTGATCAGCCGGGTTAACTCTAACTTTCTGCCATGGATTAGCTACTACGCTTCGCAAATTAGTTTTAGAAGATAAATACTCTGCAAGTAATGGAATAGCCGCACCATAGCCACTGAGAACCATATCGTTTACTGTTAAGCTAGGATAACGGGTCTGGAAAAATTTAACTGATTTATTAACTTCAGTCACAAATTGGTCTAAAGCACCTTCAACCGCTCTTACTACCTGGCCCTCTAGCCTATCTGGAGACAGGCCAAATTTTAGAATGAACTGATGAGCTTGGTTATCTTCAACGTCTAGGTTTTGAGCTGCTGACTTGACCAAAGTTTGCAAGCCAACAGGGATAGACCGCACTAAGCGCGGTGATGAGCCATATGTCATAACTAAATCAGTCGCCATATCCCCTATATCTAAAATCATATGAGCGTCCGTGGTATTAGCGGGTAAAAGCGATCTCACTAGTGCAATTGAATCTGGCTCAACGGCTATAACGTTCATCCCAAGACTCTCAAGCATGTTTAGCCTTGCTTCATTGTAGCTATTAGCCACGCTAGTAAGTAAAACTTCCAGTTTTTCTGGATCATGCAGAGACTGCCCTAGTAAAGCATAGTCTACTTTTACCTCGTCAATCGGAGTTGGGATATATTGCTCAGCTTGATATTTAATATTTCCTTTAAGTTCTTGGGGTGACATTTTAGGAATATCAACCACAGTTGCAAAAGTTTTATTAGCTGGGACACCAACAATAACATCACGTGTGCGAATGCCACTTTGACCTAAAGCAGTCATAATGATCTCACCCAACTTTCTTTGAGCTTCTGGCGAATCGCTAGCACTAAGCTTGATGTCTATTGGTGCATAGCCATATTTCACCAGTGACCACATATCTTCACCCTGACGAGCGAGTTGCACTATCCTGACAGCCGTACTACCGATGTCAAGCGTGAAGTAATCGCCCACTGATTTTAACAACTTCATACTACTCGCCATTATACATAAGCATTAAGAGTTCTGACAAGTCAATTATTAGAGTAGGCGAGATTAGTAGCGAGGAGGCACATCGCGCTGATAGACATCAGTGAAGTAATCACGCTGAGATGCAGAGTAGCTGCTTAAGAAAGTATCCGGATTAAGGTCAAATACTTCAGCGGGTCCGCGTTCGTTAAGCGGCTTAGTTAAGTCAGCCCCAAAAGTACGACGCAAGTGAATAGTGCCAACTGCTACACGGACCGTTCATAACCAGCTGGTCCCCACACTTAGAACCACTATAAGTTAAAGCAGATGGTTTAGTAACACAGGTGTAAAGACCTTGACGAGTAACCAGCCATGCGTCTATTTGAGTTACATTGTCATTCACTACAATGCCTTGCTGATCTCCACCGCCAGAAATAACTTGTCCGTCAGCTATAACTACTATGCGCGGTATGTCATCTATGTTTGCATAGCCAGCATTAGAATATTTAATATTACCATCAATCTTCACTGTGCCTGCCGCATGAATTACTAATCGTACTCCTGGCTTAATAGTACCGCCCTTAAGTATAACGTTAGCATTAGGCGCTTCAATTGTAATAGTTTGCTTTCCAGCACTAATATTGCCAATATTTTTAAGCTCAATGTTGCTAGGCGCAGTAGCAGTGTAGTAGTGATTAGCATTCAGGACGCCCATGTCAATAGTCGAACCTGTCAAAGCTACAGTAGATTGGCCATTCTGCTGTTCATAAAGCTTTTCGTAATCTGGTATACACCAGTTACTGTAGGCGAATCTACCAAGCTGGCCATTATTCCCAAAAGTCAAATGCTGGCCCACAGGGCTAACATCATATCCGCCATTCTTGTTTTCAGCTGCTGACCCAAAACTAGAAACCCCGCCTGAGGCAAAAGCCCCATATTCTACCCATGCGCCATAGAGATTATCGCTAGCCACACTAGTAGGCGGGCCAACCGTAGTTATGTCAGCACTAGAGGCAGAGTCCAGCGGTTCGCCACACGTTGGGTTATTGTCTGATTGCTGAAAATGACGACCTGTGTTCACGTCGCTATTCCAAAATTGAACCTTAGGGGCTTTAACAACGACTGTACATTTCTCAGTACTAGCGGGGGTACCGGTGGTTTCTGTTGACTGATCAATGGTTAGCTTACCACACAAAGTTGTACCGGCAGGGAAAACACTAGTATCAATAGATGGAAGCGCGCCACTCTTAAGCAGCTGCTTAGCAGAGTTGGGACAAATCTCGCGCGCACCCTTAACTTGGTCTCCTGTGCTGGTAACCGTTTGTCTAACTGTTGGCGTATCAGGAAGTTGTTTCGTAACATTTAGATGCCAGTGGAAAGTATCCGCACAAGTATTCCACCTATCAAGACTTCGAGCTGGATCTTTGGCATTGAGTAATACGTACGGATCAACAGTTAGTGGCGTACCCTGCTGAATAATCTGAGGTGAATCTCCATTAAGTTCAACATCTGGATGCAATTGATAAAACCATGGAACATAAACCGTTAGTGGCCCTTGCTGGCCACTACCCGCAGAATCACAATTATATGGCCCAGAAGAATGTGTTGGAGTATAAGTCATTAAATCATTGAACGTCTTACCGCCATCTTGTGCCGTAAATGGCCCAATATTATACGATGGATTCCAGGTGCCAAGTGACGTTGAGCCAACATAACCGCCATTATGGTAAAAGTTTATTGGAGGCGTACTACCCGCTGGCCCAGTCTTCCAGTAACTATAATGTCCTGTAAATATATCGTTAACCCATGCCCCATTAGGGTCACGCGGGCCGTCTAAGTAAGCACTTCCTTGAACTTGCCAAGCATCACATTCATTAGTAGTGGTCGGCGCTAGTGTAACACAAGCTGGAGTACTAGACTCAACACTACTATCAGTTGAAGAGTTAGGACGAACTCTAATTTGTTCGCAGTATTTATCACCTTGCCTAGGGTTATCAATCATATTATTAAGGTAACTATCATTATTAGGAACACCATCCGGACTGTCTATGTGGTCTTTCCATACGCCAGGATTTAAGTTGGTGGCCCAATCCCCAAAACGAACTGTCCAATCTTCACCATCCACGTGCGGCCTAGCAGGATTTGGGTTGCTATTATTAGGTATAACTTTCTTATAAATAGACGAAGTGACTCCTGTAGCCTGGATCCAGTCAACTTTTCCATTACTACCAACATTACCTACCTTATGGTGAAACTGCACCGTATTTAAGGCTGCTCTAGCCGCTTGCTTATTATCATCTGCCGCAGCCTGGTCGGCCGCAGCCACGTCATTCCAGTATTTATTCCATGTTTGGCAATGGCTTTTATTACCAGGGTGACCATTATAGTCGCTGCAAGGCATACCCTGATAATAGCCAGGAGGCTTACTAACTGTCGGCACATCAACATGGGCTGGGTACTCATAATTAAAACTGACTGTCGGGTGATTAACTGTGCTAACGGGTTTAATATTATAGCCTTCGTTATTGGGATTGGGAGCCGGCTCACTGTATATAGTTATAGCTACAGCATGTTTACCATTTTTAGGCTGCACAATCTCGCTTTTTGACCAAGTACCTCCAGCGCGTAATTTTCTTCCATTCAAGTATGGCACTCCTTCCCCTTGAGCCTGAATTTTTTGCTCATTACCATATCCGCGTTTGCTAACATCGCAGTCAATTGCCCAATTTCCGTTACCGTAGCCCGGTAAAATAAGCTGACCAGTACAACTCGCGTTCTGGCCTTGGATATCTCTAGAGCTAAACGTGTAGTCATGATAGCGTTCAGCTACGCCTTCCGGACCAGCGCCAAGTTTAACTACATTGCCTGGTGGGCTCAAAGTATTGCCATATGTAGAAACGTTGACACGGGCACCATCGCCTCGTTGGCCTTCGTTGATCGCCACAGTACCACCACCATAAGGTTTAGCTCCTAAAACGACTATGAGACCAGCATAATCATGGGGGCTATCGGTTTGCACAGTACCACAGGCACCATCATTCTGTAGTTGACTTGCGCGCTGATCGGGTGTTTGAGCCTGTACCTGGTGGGGCAAAATAATAACTATTAAAAGCATGATTAGCATATTAGCCAAAGCCAATCCTATAAAACGCAAGTTAAATTCCCGTTTAATTACCATTGCTACTTATTACCCTTTTTAAACCCATTAAAGTGCACTGGCAGGTTTTGAAGTTTATTATTAAAATTACTCTTACTTTGGGATTTATTAAGGTTTTGTACTAGTACAAAATAATAGTAAGTTTCTTGGGTCGAGTTAGTGTCCGGTTTTTGGATAGTAGAGTTAACTGGGGTACGACCAATCTTTATGTTACTTAAGCCCTTTTTAATATCGCTAGAATTTAAATAGTCCACTACATCAGCAGGCAAAGAATCTGGCTTACCAACTAAATTACTCCCCATAAAATATCCACTAGGGTTGGAGTTAGTTTTATTAAACCAACCTATTTTGGCATCAGCTTCAATCTTTTTAAAGGCTTCTTTAGGTGAAAGGTTGCCGTTAGCTAGCTGACGATGATAAATATTAGCTTGCTTATTAGCGTATGCCCGGTCACGATTAATGATATTTTTGTCACCATAGTGAGGCGGCGTATAAGCTGGTCCGCGCTCAATTTGCTGACCGAAAAAGAACACATAAACATAGCCGTTAATATTGGCGTTCTCTGCAAGCTTATCTAAAGATCCGATCAAAGCATCATTGTAGGCAACTAAGTTAGTCCATTGGCTATTTTTAATTTTTTTACTACTGCCAAAAATTTCATTTCTTTTTGCATTAATATCTTTTTGACTGACTTTAATACTTAAATCTTGTGCAACATGCTGTCGTTTTAAATAACCAAAAGCTTCCCGTGCAGCTTGGTTAGCAGGCTCACCATTTTCAGTTGCAAAATTTATAATTTCTTTAACTTCTTTATCACTATATGCACGACCATCAATGGTAAATACTGCGTTAGCCTTAACCTGTGAACGCAACACAGTTACTACAACAACAGCAGCTAAAATCAGTAACGCTAAAAGCCCGACGATTGCAACTATCTTCCGCTGTCGCTTTACCTTTGCCATGACCTTGCTGCTCGCGCTCCTTTTTATGGATGATGTTTATGTTTAGTATTGTATGTCACAGACAATAATAGCTCAAGCGCTTTATGGGTTAGAACTTACTTGAAAATTAATACCGGCTGCTGGTGGCCAAGCTTACGCTCAGCCACCGAACAACCGGTTACTACAACGAGTCGCACCCTTTTTATTCCCAGCCTCGCCAGTTTTCTTCAGGGTACTTTTTGCGCTTACACCACTTTCGGTAGTTATATTGGACTTTGTGCTCAGGGCTATCCTTCCCAACTCGCTTGCGCAACATGCGAGCAGCACGGTTGATTGGGATTTCTCCCGCTTCAATGCCGTTACCGTAAGTAACGAGTCTAACTTTTAGGTAGACAATGGTGCCAAACTGCGGGCAGTAGCCCAACTTACTCAGCACCACCTTTGAAGGTACCCATCGAAATTCAGGGAACGTCCACCATGAAGTAGTGACTCCACGCCCCACTGCAACTGGCTTTCCTACATGCCACCACTTTCCTCGCATCAGACTTGCGTCTCGATAAGGAAGGTAGAGTTCACGCTTTTCTGACGGGATGAAGGCGGATACGCTCTCCGTAATCTTGCCTATGTCTACTCCGCTGATAGCTTGAGCCCTACACTGCAGGGGGTAGGTAGAAGACCCTACCGTAATACGCGTGTAAAAGCGCATACTAGCCAGGCCACAACGTCGAAGTGAGGACAAAGTTACCGGAACTTCACTACCTTGATCGTTTTTTCCTACAGCTTCAGCCCGATGGCCGCCCCAGCTATTCCACTGCAGTTCGTTAACCGTTGCCTGAACTGCGTTGTTATTAACGAAGTAAGTTATCACGGAAGGCTTCACCGCGATACCCTGGTAGAACGGATTGATCATCCGCACCTTGAGCTTGTGATGCTTTTTAGGGTTTTGCGATTGGGCTGCCGCGATTTGAACACTGCCCGCACCAAGTGCTGCAATGATTATCATTGCAAGAACCAGCTTGGCTAGCCGCGTAAGCGGCTTACTGGTGGTGATCACTTGAATCACCGTCCTTCCTTTTCCAGCCGCTCGCGGCTGGGTTGTGGATTTATCTCGCCGTACTATGTACCTCAGTTAACTTGACGCCAACCGAATAAACATATCATAACATGAAGTATTAATTACAACAAGCATAAGCATGATTAAATTGATAGAACCCTAGTTAAAGCTACTATTATAAGAAGTCAACTGGTAAAATAATTACAATATGTCTCTAAATATTGGAATAATAGGCTTACCTAACGTTGGCAAGTCAACGCTTTTTAACGCGCTAACTGAAAATAACATTTTAGCTGCCAACTACCCTTTTGCTACCATAGAGCCAAACACAGGTATTGTTTCAGTACCTGACGAACGTTTAGAAACTCTACAGAAAATCTATGATTCTCAGAAAGTGGTTCCGGCGAGTGTAAAGTTTGTAGACATTGCGGGTTTGGTCGCCGGCGCTTCAAAGGGTGAAGGTTTGGGAAATAAATTCTTAGCAAATATTCGTGAATGCGACGCAGTCGTTCACGTAATTCGTGCGTTTGAAAATAATGACGTGGTTCATGTGAGTAATAAAGTAGAGCCAAAAAATGACATAGAAACAATAAACACCGAGCTAATTTTAGCCGATCTTCAGACGCTAGAATCCCGCATACCTAAGCTAGAAAAGGAAGCAAAATCTAACCCTAGACTAAAGGCTCAAGTGGAGTATCTGAACAAATTATTTACTCACCTTGAAGCAGGTTTACCTCTGTCACATTTAGAAAACTTAGAGCTTGGGCACATAAAAGAGCTTCATTTATTAACCGCGAAGCCCGTAATTTATTTATTTAATGTAGACGAAAAAACTTTGGCAGATTCTACCAAACGCAAAGCTTTGCAAAAGCTAGTAGCACCAGCTAAATCTACGTTTGTTTGTGCAAAACTTGAAGAAGAATTAAAAGGCTTGGACGAAAAAGAGTCTAAAGAATTGCTGCAAAGTTATGGTGTGCAGGAAACGGGATTACGTCAACTTATATATGCCGCTTACGACACGTTGGATTTGCAAAGCTACTTAACCGCTGGACCAAAAGAAGTACGAGCCTGGACAATAAAAAAAGGGTCGACTGCCCCGCAAGCTGCTGGCATAATACATGGAGATTTCGAGCGGGGATTCATAGCTGCCCAAGTCATTAACTATAAAGACTTGGTAGACTCAGGCTCTGAAAATGCAGCCAAAGCTGCTGGGAAAGTGCGCACTGAAGGCAAAGATTACGTGATGCAACCCAATGATGTGGTTGAATTTCGATTTAATGTATAGAATGTTGTACTAATATTTATTAATATTATATAATATTAATATGAGTTCACCGGCTTTTAAAGAAAAGATTAATAAGCGAGTTGGCAGAGCTAAAGAAGGTCAACCTGTACCAACTGATTTTGTTCGGCTGGAAAATGGTAATTCAAGCATTGAAGTACGCAAGCGTGGAGCATTTATTACAGAATGTAAATTAGAAACTTTCACCACAGACCCGCAGCTAATTGATGTGCTTTATTGTGGCCAAGATACCTCAACTGCCAAGCTACCCGCCTCTCACCTAATGAGCCCTGTAGGGCCCTCTGAGGAAATTGGCGGTCAGCACGGCCTGCCGCGATGGGTTGACTGGCATGTGTTTGAGCCGACCAAAGATATTTTGCAAGGCTGGCCTACTATTGTTATGCAAGCCAAAAGAGACGACGAAGAAGAGACTATTTTACGTGCACTTAGCTTAGACAAACACAATCTAAAAATACGATCTACTCTTCAAAGTAATTCTGAAAGAGACACAAAAGTAAGCCTAGGTGAACATTTGTACTTTCCGTGCTCTGAAAGAGATATACCGAACATAGCGATGTATATAAGCGGCGAAAGCGACCGAGAAGATAAACTACTTACGCTCGAGGAAGCATTTGGTAAAGAGATGGTTCAAAAATTAATGCAAGGTGAGGCCTTTTTTTGGCCAGATTTTAGCGGATATACTGAAATCAATTTTGGTAATAATAAATATGTACAATTGCGCTCTAGGCTTTCAATAGGCCCAGATGGGGCACCTTCTCAAATGATTAGTATGATTATATGGCACCTGCCTGGTAGTGACTCTATATGTTTCGAACCTGTAGTGGGATTCTGGAAAAACCCAGACGGTACAATACGAAACGACGAGTTACGACTAGCGCCATCCAGCACCATAGAATTAGAAACTTCTATTGAAGCTTGAGAAGTAAATAAAACCTTTCTCGATTACCTTTGCTGCCTGCTATTTTGCTGTCTTGTTTTGCTTCAACAATAAAATATTTTCTTATCCAACTTTCAAAATCTTTCAAAATCTTACGGCGAATAGTTTCGTTTTTTAATACCCCTTTATTAAGCTGGCTAGGCTTAGCTTCAAACTGAGGTTTTACCATAGCTACAATTTGTGTGCTTTTACTAGATAAACTAATAATACGTGGTAAAACATCTTTCAAACTTATAAATGAAACGTCAATTAATATGAGTTCTATAGTTTCATCAGTGGAAAATTCTCTAATATCAGTTTTTTCATGAAGCTCAACTTTGGAATTAGCGCGCAAGCTAGAATGCAGCTGATCAGTACCCAAGTCAACGGCTATTACCTTTTTAGCACCATGCTGCAAGGCATAGTCAGTAAAACCACCTGTACTTGACCCCACATCTAGCACAGTTTTATCTTTAAAATCTAACCCTAACTCAGAAACTACACTCTCTAACTTTAACCCCGCTCGACTTACATACTTACCCATAGTTAAACTGCTGGCTTTAGATATTTACTTCTTCCGCTCTAAGTATTCACCGTTACGCGTATCGACTTTAATGATATCCCCAGTTTTTATAAATGCCGGTACTTTTATAGTAAGGTCAGTTTCAAGCTTGGCATCTTTTAATACACTACTTGTAGTATCGCCTTTAACCACATTTTCCGTGTAAGTTACTTTTAGGTATAAGTTATTTGGTAATGCTACATTGATAATATTATTGTTAAAAGATTGTAGCTCTACTTCACCACCTTCTTTTAGGTAAGGGGCTGCATCTTCTACTAAATCTTTACCGAGTTGAAACTGTTCAAAACTAGCGGGGTTCATGAAATGAAATTCATTGCCATCATTGTACAAATACTGCACAGTTTGAGAATTAACATCGGCCGGCTCAATCTTTTCTGCACCCTTAAAAGTCTTTGGAATTACGCTGCCATCTATCAAATTTTTTAAGCGAACATTAACTATGCTACCACCGCGTCCCATAACTTTCTGAGAATATTCAATAACCCTGAACGGTTTGCCGTCCAGCTGAATAACCACGCCCTTTTTTAAGTCCGTGACAGAGTACACGGTCAACCTTTATGCACTAGTAACAAATGGCAAAAGTGCCAAATGACGAGCACGCTTAATTGCAACTGTAAGCTGGCGCTGCTGCTTAGCGCTCAAACCAGTCTTAGCGCTAGAGTCAATCTGACCATATTGATTCACAAAACGCTGCAAGGTTTTAACGTCTTTATAATCAAAATAGCTTGGTAAATCTTTTTTAAATCGTCGTGCCATAAAATATTACTCCTTAAAACGGAATCTCGCTTAAATCAATTGGTTTATCATCAATATCTTCGATCACTACATCTTCGTCTTTTTTATCAGATCTTTTACCTGCTGATTTTTTGGCAGACGAAGTATCCGCTGCGCTGCTTGAAGAACTTTCCCCACTACGGCCATCAAGAAACGTAACGTCATTTGCTATAACTTCAACTTTACTGCGCTTCTGGCCATCTTGTTCCCATGAGCGGTAGCTTAAACGGCCTTGCACCAAGCAACGGCGCCCTTTTTGTAAATATTGGCTTACTAATTCGCCTAGTTTTTCCCACGCGGTAATGTCAAAAAAGTCAGCTGAATCGTCTTGCCCAAACGGTTTATCTACTGCCAGTGAAAAGCTGCACACACTTTTGCCGCCTGGTGTAGTGCGCAGTTCTGGATCGCGGGTCAACCGACCCATTAAGATAACTTGATTAATACTTTTCGCCATAGCCCTTACTCCTTACTTGCTTTTTCAGCAGTCTTCTTTGCTTCAGCAAGCTTTGCCTTTATTTTATCGTCAACCGACACCAAAAGATAGCGCAAAACTATATCAGTAATATTTAGTGTCTGAGAAATCTTAGCTATAGCCTCGCTAGGTAGTTCAACTTCGAAGCAAATATAAATAGCGAAGTCTTCACGATTAATAGGATAGGCCAGGCGCTTTTTGCCCCAGTTATCTTCACTGGTTATTTTCCCTTTATTGCTAGATACGATGTCTCGTACCTTTTTAAGAGAGCCTTCTAAATTAGCCTCAAGTTCGGGCTTTAATAAAATTGTTAGTTCGTACTGTTTCACCTCTTCTCCTTTGGAATTCTAGTTTTACTAGAATGCTTGCCTACCTATAAGCGACAAGCTGAGTTAATAATAAACTTATTATAGCGTAGTGAGCTCCAATCTGCAACAGAGGGTTAGTGTCGGGCTTCAGGGTCTTCCGGCTGCGGAATGTGGTATTTACCTGGCTCAGCTAAAGCTTGAGCGTCTTTTAATGCTTGCTCCCGTGCTTCTCGAGCTTCCCCGGGACGTATAACACCTGCGGCACTAGCCGCACCTTTTAGACGAAAATTTCTAACTTCTTCGTAAGCTTCGCGAATCCCATCATCAGATAATATATGGCGACTACCTTTTTTATCTCCATCGGGAGAGGTGATAGTGGGTCGTTCTAAAGTTTTTGGCATTTTTGTCTTTGTTTAATTAACCTTTCATGTTTCAAATTAACATACATTAGCATTAAAGTCAATGTGCTTATGTTGTTACTTATGCTTCGCCATCCATAGTTTCTTCAACACTGGATATTAGTACTTCACGAGGTCGGGCGCCATCAGCTGGGCCAATAATACCCTGCTCTTCCATAGTTTCGATTAAACGCGCAGCACGTGCATAGCCGATTCTCAAACGACGTTGCAACAAGCTGGCGCTGGCTTTACCGCTATCTACTACTACATGCACTGCATCTTTATACATGTCATCATCGCTATCCCCATCAAAATCCATTACTACACCGCCACGGCCGTTAAGCTGAACCGGCTGTTTAGTAATTTCCTCATCATACTCTGGAGCTCGTTGCATACGAAGATAATCGGTCACTTTAGCTACTTCTTCATCCATAACCAACGCACCCTGAAGACGCTTAGGTTTACTCATTTGCGGCGTAAGAATCAACATATCGCCCTGGCCAAGCAACTTTTCTGCCCCAGCTTGGTCTAAAATTGTACGGCTATCTACTTGGCTAGCTACGGTAAAGGCAATTCTAGCCGGAATATTAGCTTTAATCAGGCCAGTAATTATATCTACGCTTGGACGCTGGGTAGCCAAAACTAGGTGAATACCAACAGCACGAGCCTTTTGCGCCAGCCGAACTATTAAAGCTTCGACATCGCGTGCGGCAATCATCATCAAATCTGCCAGCTCGTCTATAACTACTACTATATAAGGCATTCCCTCATCTTTTTTGCGCCGGTTATAGGTTTTTATATCACGTAGCTTTTCTTCTGCCAGCAAATTGTAACGTCGTTCCATTTCATTTACCGCCCACTTAAGAGCACTGATGCATTCTTCCGGCTTAGTAATAACAGGAGCTAAAAGGTGTGGAATATCTTGATATGGAGCCATTTCAACTTGCTTAGGATCAACTAGTATAACCTTCATGTCGGAAGGACTATTACGATAAAGCAAGCTTGTTAAGAGAGTGTTAATCATTACAGATTTACCAGAACCGGTTTGACCTGCAATCAAAAGATGAGGCATATGATTAAGTTCGCCTACCACAGCTTCCCCGGCAATGTCTTTTCCAATAGCAAAGTTTAACGCCTCATGTGAAGATTTCCATTGTTTAGAATCCAGTATTCCATAAAGACGCACGTCGGCAGCCTTACGATTAGGCACTTCAATACCCACTGCACGCTGCCCTGGTATAGGGGCTTCAATACGCAAACTTTGAGCCGCTAAGTTAAGAGCTATGTTAGTCTCTAGGGCTGTTATACGAGTTAATTTAACTCCACTTGGAGGTCGTAAGGTATATTGAGTAACTTTAGGCCCAATGTTAGCACCCTCCATCTCTACATTAATACTAAACTCAGCTAGGGTATCGTGAATTGTTTGTGCATTGTGTTTGACGTCACCTGCGTCAGCCGGACTTTGTTTTTTCTCTAGTAGGTCAAGGCTTGGAGCTTTCCAACTTGGGTCGCTAGTAGTCGTTAAGGCCGCCTGATCTTCGGCTTCTGAGTCCCGCTGCAGACTAGAACGTAAGCTAGAACGACGAGACGACTTTTCATCATCTTGAGATGCAAGGGTTGGGACACCTTCATTTAGTTTCAGTTCTCCTACGTTGCTGTTTGCAGGCTGAGCCTCTGCGGCACGCATAGTAGCTTCATTCTGAGTATCCGCTTGGTTAATGTCGCGACTAAGTAAACTTTTGAGCAGGGAAAATAGATTACTAGGTGTTAGACGAAGCAAAAATAGAACAGTTACAACTAGTAAAACAACTAGGATTACCTCAGCAACAGTTTTAGTAAGTAGACTTAGCAAAGCCTGGTCTACTAGCCAACCAGTAACGCCACCCCCATGACCGCTTAATGCTAAGTTAGCATCATTAATTGATTTAGAGAAAAGTTGCAGAAAACTAGAAAGAAAAACTATAAACAAAACTGTAGCAATCGGAACTACCTTTGACATACGGTTTTCTTCGGAACGAAATATTTCTACCGCTATAAAAATAAATAAAAGCGGTAGCGCATAGACACTCCATCCTATAATTTGCTGAATAAGATGGTAGAGCCATGCCAATACTGGGCCCCCTGCGTTAAACATTGCTATTACAAAAAGCAAAGCAAGGACCGCTAAAACAATAGCGGTAATTTGAAGCCAAAAACCACTAGGAAGAACATGCTGAGGAGTTTGTTTTTTCGTTGATTTCCTGCGACCTGTAGATTTTTTCTTTTTGACCATAGCTACTGACTATTATACTCGCTATTAGAGTTTCTTATAGCCTATACTATAGCAAAAATTACATCAAATTGCAACTAACGTTCGCGCAAATGCTCATTTGCTACAGCAGATCCTTGTGGCTTAGTCTGAGGCCTGGGCTGATTCTTGCGAACCTGCGGAGAAGATTGACTTTTCTGATCGCCAGAAACTTCATTTATAACTGGTATAACAATCGGTGTTCGCCGAGTATTGTCATAAAGTATATGAGTAACTTCTTCTTTTATTTCTTTTTTAAGACTATCAATGTCAGGCTTACGGCTACCAAAACTGCGTGCAGATTTTTGCTTCAAGTATTGGCGGATCGTGTTCATTAATTCTTCGCTATCTCTAAGATAGATAAACCCTCGGGAAATAATGTCTGGGCTCGTAAGCAAGCGGCCAGTTTGACGGCTAACCGTTAAAACGACTACAAACATTCCCTCATTAGCCATATGTAGCCTATCTTTCAAAACTACTTCGCTTACCTCAGCCCCGCTGTCATCATACATAATCCCTCCGACCGGTATTCGCCCAGTTTTCTGCGCTTGACCATTCGAAGAAATCTCAATAACATCGCCAGCGTCGCATACAAAAATATTTTTACGAGGAATAGCGCATTCTTTCTCAGCAAGTTCAGCATTGTGGACTAAATGGTGGAATTCACCGTGAATTGGTAAATAATAGGTAGGGTTCAGGGCGTTAACAAATTTAATATGGTCGTCGTAATAACCGTGGCCACTTAAGTGTAGCGGCCCCACGCCAGTTAAATGGCTTTTACCATTTTGTATTACATCACTCCCCTCTCTCATTAAGCCGTCAACTGTGCGCACAACATACTTCTCATTGCCAGGAATAGCGTTTGAGCTAAATACTATTACGTCACTGTGCTTGATTTTGATGTGTTTATGAGCACCTGATGCCATTCGATTTAGGACAGCGTTGAATTCTCCCTGGGAGCCGGTACAAACGATGGTAACTTTGCCGTCGGGCATACGAACCATGTCTTCCATTTTCACTATTACATCTTTAGGAATTTTGATAGCGTTAGCGCGCAAAGCAACTTCCAAGTTCTGAATCATACTATAACCCGCAAAAGCTACCTTGCGGCCGTGCTTCTTAGCTTCTTCTAATATTAGTTGCATCCGGTGAAGCTGTGATGAAAAACAGCTAATTATAATGCGGCCGTTAGGATATTTGTCCATCACTTGGCCAAAACTTTGCTGAATATCGTGTTCACCATGAGTGTGGGTACCAGCTGATTCGCAGTTAGTACTTTCGTTCATGAGCATCAATATTCCCTCTTTAGCAGAAATTTCCGTTAACCGTTCGAGATCAAACTTTTTCCCATCCACAGGGTTCTCCTCAAAGCGCCAGTCACCACTATCAACTATTACCCCCAAGGGCGTTCTTATAACGACAGCTGTAGAATCAGGTATAGAGTGGTTAACGCGAACCAACTCAATACTAAAATTATCACCTAACTGTACACGCTCATGAGCTTCCGGGTTAAGTACATTAAACTGAGGCTGGAAGCCGGATGAAGCTTCTTCCATATTTTTTTTCAACATACCAATAGTTAATTCGCCCGAGTAAACCGGTGCAGGAATCTTGTGTATCAAGTGACGAAAAGCCCCGATGTGGTCTAGGTGGCCATGCGTAAAGATGTGACCGCGAATTTTATGTTTGCGTTCTTCTAAATAAGTAATATCTGGAACAATGTAATTAATACCAGGATAGTCAGCACCCGGAAATAAAAATCCCATATCAATTACTATGATGTCGTTGTCGTACTCCAAAGCCATCATGTTTTTACCAATACCCATTTCGCCTAATCCACCAATAGGCATAATTTTCAGCTTTTTATTTCCATCAGGACGTCGATTTTTTTGATCACTTAAACTGAATTGACGGCCTTCGTAGCCGTTATATATTGACTTATTAACAGGTACATCTATCATGTGTTGCGAAGCTTTTAGCTTTACATTTTCACTATTGCGACGCTGCGCACGTTGCACCTCGCCACGTCTAGTTTGGGTTTTAGCGAGCACACTATTTTGCTCGCGTTGTTTTTTAAGCTGGGACGAACGTTTTGAAACGTCATCTTGTTGGGGATTGGATAGTTTTCTTCCTCCCATATTATTTTTTTCCTTTCGTTAGTTGTTCTATTATTTTTGGAATTTTTTGAAAATCTTCTATTAAAGTTTCGCGCATTGCACCATTGTAAAGTGCAGCTGCGGGATGATAAAGGGGTAAAATCACAATTTTTTTATCACCAAAAACCACTCTCTTTGGCCGGCCGTGACACACGCTAATTCTAAAGTCCGGTAAAAAGTACTCCATACTATGGCGCCCTAAAGTAGCTATGATCAACGGTTCAATAATCTGAATTTGCTTAGCAAGATAAGGCCAAAAAGCCTGTTTCTCATTTGTTAGAGGGTCTCGATTATTAGGCGGGCGATACTTAACTATGTTGGTAATATAAACATCTTCACGCTTCATGCCAATATTCTCTAGCATTTCGTTTAAGAATTTACCTGCTGCACCCACAAAAGGCAGCCCTTGTTCGTCTTCATTCTTACCTGGCGCTTCGCCGATGAATACTACTTGGGCGTTAATATTGCCATCACCCATTACAAGGTTCTTGGCTGTCTTGGCCAAATCTGGGCAGATATTATTTTTCTTTATATCTGCCGCAATTTGCTCAAGACGATCTTTTTTGGATTTTGTCATGCAATAAGAGATTCTTTAAGTTGAATCCATTATAGCACAGGTCTTTAAGCAGACCTAATTAACACCTTTCATAGTAAGACTAAGACGGCCCCTGTCATCAATTGCAATTAGCTTGACTTTAACTTTGTCACCTTCGTTGACTACATCTGTAACTTTCTCAACTCGCTTATCTGACAGCTGGGAAATGTGTAGCATCCCATCTATACCGGGAAGGATATTCACAAAAGCACCAAAGTCTTTCACCGTCACAACTGTGCCGTCATAAACTTTTCCTACCTCAGGTTCTTCGGTTAAAGACTTAATCCAGGCAAGAGCTTTTTCAATTGCTTCCCCATTAGCAGCTGCCACTGTAATAAGGCCGTCATCTTTAATATCGACTTCAGCACCGGTTTCAGAAGTAATCTTATTAATAGTTTCTCCGCCTTTGCCAATAATAGAGCCGATTTTTTCAGGATTAATTTTAACTTTTTCAATTTGTGGAGCATATGAGCTAAGCTTAGGCCGCGGTTTCGCAATAACAGTAAGCATATGTTTCAAAATTTCTGCCCGGCCTACTTTGCCTTTCTGTAAAGCCTCGCCTAACACTTCTACTGGCAGGCCATGAACTTTCATGTCCATCTGCAGGGCAGTGATACCTTTTTCAGTACCAGCCACTTTAAAGTCCATATCGCCAGCAAAATCCTCAGCATCAGCGATATCAGTCAAAACGTATGGGTTGTCACCGTCCATCATCAAACCCATAGCAATACCGCTTACTGGTTTCTTTATTGGCACGCCTGCATCCATAAGTGCTAAACAGCTAGAGCACGTTGCTGCCATTGAAGTGGAGCCGTTTTGACTCATAATTTCAGTAACACTACGAATAGCATATGGGAATTCTTCTATGCTAGGTAGCATTGTACTAACAGCTCTTTCTGCTAGGTAGCCGTGCCCAATCTCGCGACGACCCGGCGAACCAAGACGCTTAACTTCGCCAACAGTATAACCTGGCGCATTGTAGTGGTGCATATAGCGGCGCTCAAAATCGTTTTGCTCCATAGTATCTACCATTTGCGAGTAACTTAATGGAGCCAGGGTCACGATATTCATAGCTTGAGTAACGCCGCGCGTAAATAAACTTGAGCCATGAACTCGAGGTAAAATGCCTACTTCACTACTCAGCGGGCGAATTTCATCTAGTTTACGACCGTCTGGCCGAGTGCCACTTTTAACTATATGGTCGCGTACATCTTTGTGTAGGGCTGTAGTAAATGCTTCGTCATATTCTCGATGCATTCCTTCGTAATCTTCTCCATGTTCCTTTTCCATGTCATCATGAAATGCTTGCCGTAAGTTAGCTACCATTTCATTACGCTCAGGATAAGGGGCATGAAGATTTTTACCTAGTTTTCCCTCTACCCATTTGTCTACTATTTTTTGAATTTCCTCATCTGGCAAAACCAGTTCATATTCAAGTTTTTCAGGCGCAACCTTTTTAACTAGTTCTTTTTGAAGCTTAATAGCAGGTTGCATAGCTTTATGTGCCCAAGCTAAAGCATTGATGACTGTGTCTTCGTCTACTTCGTTAGCACCAGCTTCTACCATAGTGATCGCCTTATCCTTGCCTGCTACAACCAAATCAAGAGGGCTATCTTCTATTTCTTGCGGGTTAGCAAAAGCTTTGAATTCTCCATTTACCTGGGCTACTCTTAAACCGGCAATCGGGCCGTCGAAGGGTGCGCCGGTTAAGCTCAAGGCTGTACTCATAGCAATCATTGCAATCATGTCAGGGCGAAAACTCGGATCCATCGAGAGAACAGTTGCTACACCTTGAACTTCCTGCCTATAACCTTTGGGGAACAGAGGCCGAATCGGTCGGTCAATAATTCGACCAATTAAAATAGCTTCATCACTAGGCCTTCCTTCGCGCTTTATAAAGCGACTACCAGAAATTTTGCCGGCAGCATAAAACTTTTCTTCGTAATCAATACTTAAAGGAAAGTAGTCCATGCCGCTGATAGGCTTATTCCCCACCATTGCAGTGCCCATCACGACTGTTTCGCCATAGCTAACCAACACAGAAGCGCTGGTACGAAAACCTATCCTGTTTACTTCCAATTTTAAAGTTTTGCCGCAAAGTTCAGTTTCAACGACAAGTTTTTCTTTGCCAAACGGATTAATAGTTGGCATACTAGTATCCTTTCTAGCTTTGCTAGGTAACGGGTGTTATTCTCGCTTCAATGAGAACCACATCCACCACCTAGTTCTTTAAGCTAACTTAAATCTTTATTAGATATAAATTACTTACGCAAGCCAAGCTTTGAAACTAGTTTGCTATAACTCTCAAAATCGGTCTTTTCGAGATATTTAAGCAAACGCTTTCTTTGCCCAACCATTTGCAACAACCCACGACGTGCTTTGTGGTCGTGCTTATGCAGTTTCAGATGCTCAGTAATTTCCTTAATGCGCTGCGTTAAAACAGACGCTTGCACCTCGGGTGAACCGACATCTTTTTTGTGGCGCTGCGTTTTAGCAATCGCCTTGGTTTTGTCCTCGCCAGTAATCATATCTGGGTTACCACTATAGCACCTCGCGCCCTACAAGGCAAGAAGGAGTTTAATATTTAAGGAGCAACCGACATGGCATCTTTAACGTTCCATTTGTCTATAATAGTACGCCTCAACTCCAAGCAATAGGCTCCCACACCCAGCGCTTTCCCGATATCTTCAGCCAAGCTTCGTATGTAGGTTCCACTACTTACATGTACACGTATACTTAGCTTCGGATATTCGTAGCTCATAATCTCTAAGCTATAGACCTGTATTTTTCTTTTTGGAACTTCAAATTTTTTACCTGCCCTTGCCAACTTGTAAGCTCGCTGCCCATCTACTTTTACAGCAGAAAATGCAGGCGGGATTTGCTCAATAGTTCCAATAAAACTTGCAAGGATATTTTTTACTTCTTGTAAGTCAGGTTTTTTGGTACCAATAGTGCTTATTTCCCCTTCTGGGTCTCCAGTGGAGCTAGTCTTTCCTAACAGAAGCGTTGCTTCATAGACTTTGTCTAATTTTGAATACTTACTAGCGTTCTTGCACTCTTTTCCAACCACTAAAATCATCAACCCGGTAGCAAAAGGATCTAAGGTGCCGGTATGACCTACTTTTACCTTCTTGCCAGCTTGTTCGCTCAACTGCCTGCGTACACGAGCAACCACGCCAAAACTCGTTATGCCCACAGGCTTGTCTACCAAAATAGTGCCGTTCTCATTCATGCTTTTGGTTGTAGTTGACACAGGTACTTATTTTATGTTTTTTCTCATCAAAGTAACTTTAGCTTGATGGGTATAAGGATTAAGACTATCATCTAACTCTTCCCAGGATTGTCGTTCATGTCCGCAGACCGTGTAGCCAAGTCGCTCGTAGAGCGCTTGTGCCTGTTGGTTATCATCTTCGACTCCTAGCATAGCTACTAACAAGCCTCTTTTCATTATATATTCTTCCATCTGTTTAATAAGTTTAGTGCCTATACCAAGGCTTCTTAAGCCAGGCATAGTAGCCAGTTGCCACATATAACCAGCGTCTTCGTAACGAGCATAGTCAATTCCGCCGATTGACACTGGGAGACCGTCAGGAGAGCGAACTGCTAAATAATCAACTTCACCCTTATTAGATCGTTCCAACGCTTCTTCAACAGAAAACGAATGAAAATGACCGCCCGCCCAAGCAATATGCTTTAGGTCTTCGTGCCTAAGCCGATCAACTATCAATGAATCCAACCCTCCCTTTTCTATAATTACACGAACCGCTTGCTCAACTTTTTGTAAGGCTGAATTTGGAATTTCTGCTGCCATTTTCATTAGTCTCTTATTGGCCCGGTATGCGGAACTGTTGAAGGTCCCGCTACTAGAAGCCGATGGTGAAGGGGGCGTACTATTATCGTTCGAAGGTGGCGGAGTTTGGGGTGAAGATTGCGTAGAACTTTGAGGATTTAGCTCTGGGGGTGGAGGCAGTTGAGAAAAGTCAGGAAAAGGTGGTGGTGGTGGCAAAGGTAGATCTTTGGCCCAATAGCTGCATCAGGGTGGTTGGCCGGATCAAATGGCATATCGTTAATTACATTCTCAACTGCTTTGCGTGCTTCTTCAGGCCCACCTGGCTGGTTTTGATCATTAGCATGTGCCTGTACCTGAGCCTCTAAGTCGGCTAATGTAGGCCCTGAAGGTTTGCTGTCGGCGCTTTCTTCAGATTTACTAGAGACTGGGGTGGTGAGAGAGTTTTCATCTTCCATAGGATCAATAAATTGCGGCTCCTCACCTTCCGTATAATCAGGCTGGTTTGCATTTAAAGCACCGTTTTTAGAACCGCCGTGATCAAGTAAGACTTTATTACTATCAATGTCAGCAGCTTGCTGTTTCTCAATCTCAGCCTCATGAGTAGTAGCATTTAAAGTGCCTCCTAGGCTAGGTTTATCCGAGGACTCATCGCGCCAGCTTGGAAGACTTTTTACGTTACTTATTTTTTGTTTTTTAGGTTGTTGACTCTTTTTACCATCCGGCTGCTTAGTAGCTTCCGTGGCAGCTTCTAGGTCTTTTTTCAAATCTTCAGGCATAGCTGGAGCGGGAGAACCTTCTTCAACGCCAGTTTTTTCGGCTAACGCAGTAGCAAGAGCTTCGCTTTCATCCGAAGCTGTCTTTTTTATATCTTCATCTGTTTTAGAAGCTGCATCATTACTTGCGCTATTATTTGTATTGTCTTGATGGCTAATTTGCATTTCCCCATCAGCAGCCTTCTTGCTTTCAGGAGAGCGGAGTTTTTCTGACTTACCTTCTTTAAGCTTTGTTAAATCACTAGAATCTTGAGCAGGTTGACTAGGCGGAATGTCATTTGCCTCTTCCAACTTCGTGGCAATTAACTGCTGATTCGCACCAGCGGCCATTAATTGAGCGGCCATAGTCATAACGCGAGGGCTAGTGTGGCTGTTACGAAAACGTTCCGTAGCTGAAACTATGCCAGCTAACAAAGCTGTGGCAATTTGTTCATCAAGCAAACCTGTTTGCAAAGCTTCGCTAAGGCTCATCAACATCTCACATAGGCTGCTTGCTTCAACGTCTTGCCAATCAATAGAGCCTAGCTGACTCTTTGTATCATTGGCATTAATTGTAACGATAGTGGCATCATGCAGTATTTTGCCATGCGCAATTATTGCCTTATCTAGATCTTCTCGCTTTTCTACACCAAGAGCAACAACTAACTCTACATTAAAGTCACCATGGCTAAACTGAAAATCTTCTTCGCTAAGTTTAGTTTTATAAGGTGTGATGAAAATTCGAACTACATCGTCCTCAACCTTATAGCGCAATCTGTCAGCTTTATCTTTATCTAGCGCAATAATAAAATCACGCAGGCTATCAACATTATTTTCAAAAGTCTTATCCGGCTCTAAAAAATTAATTGCCGGAGGTACAGCACCACTAAACACGGCAGTAGTATGCTTATCCAGTTTATTAAGCATCAGCGTCAAGCCGAGTGCCGCTGAAAGCTCATCCACCGAAGGATTAGCACTAACAGTCACTAAAATATTGCTCACGCCCTTGATGCGATCAACAATTTGCTGTTTAGAGTTAGATTCCTGCATGAGCTAGGTGCCTTGCTTTTTGTTTTTTATGGTTACTCTTAAAATAAAAGATAGCACACTTTTGCAACTCTAGTCAATGGTTATGTTTAAGGAGTTTACATCTTTACAAATTTCCCCTACTCCGTTATAGTTGAGTGCTGACTAACAAAGTAAACTAGTTAATCCAGAGGAAAATAGATGCCTATTATAAAATCAGCTGCAAAACGCATGAGACAAACCAGCAAGCGCCATGCTCGCAATGTAGTTTTAAAGCGCGAAATCAAAGATGCAGTAAAATCATTTTTAAGCAAACCCAGCGCCCAAGCGCTAAGTAAAGCACAAAGCAAGCTAGACACCGCTGTCAAGAAAAATTTATTAAAGAAAAACACGGCCGCCCGACGTAAAGCTCAGCTATCTAAAATCGCTAAGCAAAGTAACGTTAAACTAACTAAAGCCGCACCCAAGAAGCCTGCCGCTAAGCCAAAGACGGCTACTAAAACAACTAAAAAATCACCCGCTAAAAAACCTGCGACTAAAAAACCTACCGCAAAGAAGTCTTCTAAAAGCTAGGATTTTCTCAAGTTAGATATCTTCATTAGAGCTTGCTCAATTAAGAGCCAAGGTTCACCTGATGAGCTCTTTAGCTTAGCATCTAAATCTGACACCACATCAACGATATGGCGAACTTCCGTAGCTGTAAGCTTGTTTGCTAAAGGCCGCATTTTTTTCAAAGGATAAGGATGGGTGCCGATTTCTTTTGCAATTTTATCGGAAGGCTGATTTTTGTCGCTTGCCAGGAGCGCAAGTTGAAAAACTTGGCTTGCCAGCAAGCCAAATAGCCTATAAGGATCGGATCCTGTCCGCAAGCCCCTTAGTTGTTTCGCTAATTTCTCGGGCTGTCCATTTAAAGCTGCATCAATCAAAGCAAACACATTGGCATGCGGCGTAGCTTCAACCACTTCATTCATACGCTCTGAAGTTGTGTCTTTTAAAAGCAGGAGTTTATCAATTTCATGGTAAAGCCGCCACTGGTCAACGCCTACCATTTCTACTAAATGATCAGCATCACTTGGTAGAATAATTTGCCCGGCGGATTTAACTTTTTCGATAATCCACTCCCTAGCTTGCTGCTCGTTAAGTTCAGGAAAGTCACGCACCTTAGCGACCTTAGATAAGGTTTTGTAAGTTTTTGTACGTTTATCAGGGGCGCTTTCAACCAAAACCAATTCCACTTCTTCTGGAAGACGCTCAATATAACTATTAAGTGCTTCCCAAACCTGTTTATTAGCGCCAGTCTCTTTAAAAACCACCAGCCTTTCGCTAGCAAATAAGTTAGTCCCCTCTAAAAGTTCTGGCAAATCTTCAACACTTATTTCCAAGCCTTCACGTCTGCTTATTGCATGTTCATCATATTTATCCGCCAAGCGTTCAATGTACTCGCGAATTGCAAAGTTATTCTCGCCGGTCAGTAGAACAATCACTCTTTAGGCTCCTTTTGACAGCTAGGGCATATGTGAGTGCCTCGGCCGGCGACTTTGATTTTTTGGATAGTTATACCACAGCGTTCACAAGGCATACCTTCACGACGAAAGACCTTCGCAAAAGTAAGATAGCTGCCCTTTTCCCCCTTGGCATCTACATAGTTTCTGTCTGTGAACCCGCCCTTATCAATAGCTAAAGCTAACACATTTTTTATTTGTTCAAACAAAGTGGCCAGCTGTTTATCGGACAAATTCTTTACCCGCGTGGCAGGATGAATTTGGGTAGCCCACAAACTCTCGTCAGCGTAAATATTCCCCACTCCTGCAATCACCGCTTGGTCTAAAATTGCGGCTTTTACAGTCGTGCCGTTTCTTCTGCGAATACGAGCTATAAAATCACTAGCAGTAGTCTTACTGCTCAAAGGCTCCTGGCCTACTTTTTTCATAAAATCAATATTTGGCACTTCAGCCGTAGGTATAAGTTTCATCCAACCAAATTTACGTTGGTCATTAAAAAAGAGCTTAGACTTATCTGTAAAAGTAATAGTAACCCTGGTGCTTTTATCTGGTAACTTACCTACTAAGCTATCGCTTGGATGGCCTGCCCAAAGCTTTCTTTACCCCGAAAAACCAGCTGTCCAGTCATTTTTAGGTGAACTACCAAAGAATACTTTGAGCCTAGCTCAATCAACAAGACTTTAGCACGACGCTTAACAAGAATAACTGTAGCTCCTTTAACAAATTCTGATACATCAGCAGGGGTATTAGGGAAGCTTTTTGGCGAATCGCTTTCAATATCTTTAATAGTTTTACCAACTATTAAAAGCTTAAGCCCACGGCGTACTGTTTCTACTTCAGGAAGTTCTGGCATAATTTTATTTTACCGTGAGTATATCTTTTAACTGCTTTTTTATATCTTCTATGCCTTCATAATGAACTGACTGCATACCAACTGCACGTGCCTCGGCACAGTTTCTTTCAACGTCATCGACCATAACACACTGCTCAGGCTTTACTCCCAGTCGTTTGGCGGCTAACTGAAAAAATCGTGGATCCGGTTTTGCAATTCCTTCATCACCCGAAGCTATAATCATATCAAACACACCTTCACGTTGCGGTTCTTCGAATAAGCTTTCTAGCCAACCACGGCCCACATTACTCAAAATACCTATCTTATAGTGATTTTTTAAATCGCTTTTTATAAAGTCTAACAGCGGTTTGTTTGTAATGTGTTCACTAGTAACAATACCCTCTACCTCGTTAGCATTAAGCCCAGTTAACTGTGACACTGCCTGTAAATATTCTTCTTTATTAATCAAACCATAGTCAGATTTTTTTCTAAGATCTTGCAGTTCGGCTTGGCAATTAGGAAAGCGCTCCTGCAAAGATGCTTGCGCATCTACGTAAAAAACTCCAAAACAGTCAAAAATAATAGCCTTAATCACTTGCCAGTACTCCCAAAACCTCCTGAGCTACGCGTAGTTTCTTCCAATAAATCTACTTCCTGCCAGTCTATTTTTTCATACCTAGTAATCACTAGTTGAGCAATACGCATACCTGGTTCGATTTCGAAATTTTCTCTCTCTAGATTAATAACTATAGCCCCTATCTCACCGCGATAATCAGCATCAATCGTC
The DNA here is from genome assembly GCA_963717595.1 of uncultured Candidatus Saccharibacteria bacterium. Taxonomy (GTDB): domain Bacteria; phylum Patescibacteriota; class Saccharimonadia; order Saccharimonadales; family Saccharimonadaceae; genus CAVQWH01. The sequence goes on from CAVQWH010000001.1 coordinate 250,747, forward strand.
CCTACGCCATTAGCCATCGCAATGCCGTGCTTGGCGGCTAACCCGCTGCGAGCGCGTACCTGGGCTTCGTAACCGTCAGGCAAAGCAATTGCTACGCCGGTTGGAATTACTTTTCTTTCCATTGGCTTCAGTGTTATAGACTTTTCAATCGCTGCATGAAGATCCATACCGGCAGAATGTGTCGTTTGGTATTTGGGTAAAATTGCTGTTTCTCGTAGTTTTGTAATTCTAATTTTCATTCCAAAGCTCCTTGCTTATATAAGACGACCCTTTCAAACCTTGATTTTCAAATTGTTTTACTAAATCATCAATTAGCGTTATATCCTTGGGTTTAATATTAGTTATATTCACTAGAGCCTCACCAACTTCTTCAATATCTTTACAAACCACATCACAAGTTGAAAACACAAAAGGATCTTTGTAGTTATCTACTTTTTTATTGAAATATTCTTTTGTAGAACCGTTAAACTTTCCACCGAAAGGCGCTAGTCCAATAAGCGGTTTTTTAAAATACTTAGCTATTAACATTTCCTGAGAACCACCTACGCTTATATCGTCAGACAAATACACTATTATCACATCTGCTCTATGTATCATCAGGGCGTCTGCACCAAATACTGACTCAGGATCTACTTGATCAACACCAGACTTGGTAGGATCAATATTAGTAAGTTTAATTTTTGATAGCTTTTCTAAAACTCGACAAAATTCATCTCTCCAATGGTGCGTGCCGAATACAGAATCTTTAGAAACTTTACCAGCAATATAAACTTTTAATGGCTTGGTCATGATTTATTACTTTAATTTTCCTTATCCTTAAGACTATAGATGTAAAAGTTATACCCGCGCCTTCCGGTGTCTTGGCTTAAAACTCTTAGTTTAAAATTGTATTTTTGAGCTAGCTGAGGGAGTAAGTCCATAGGCCCAATATTAGACCATGCTATGTATGCCTTGCCTCCTGGGTTCAAATGCTGTCGCAGTTTCTTAAAAAAGTTTTTTACATATTTATGACCTTCATCAAAGAAACACACTTCAATCTCATTACAAGGTTTCTGGTCAGTGTAAGGAGGATTTATAGTAATGACATCAAATTTTCCATCTACACCCTCAAACATATTGCCTTGGCGAAATGTAATATTATTTAACTGCGCAAGTTTTTTATTTTCATTGGCGTTTTCTACTGCTTTTGGGTTTAAGTCTATCCCCAAAATCGACTCGGCGCCTAAAAGAGCCATTTTAATAGCAATTACCCCTGTACCTGTACATAGGTCTAGCGCGGTATCGCCAGGATTTATTTTAATAGTATTTGCTAGTAAATAAGTATCGGTGCCCGGAGAGTAAACATTAGCTTTTATCAGTAGTTTTATACCAGAAACTTCTTTAAAATGGCTCACGGTCTCAGACATTTCCAGCAACTTTCGTCGCTGCAACTCTTTTCCCGCTAACAACAGGAGTTGTGTGATTCATCATAATTCTCCCCAATCCTTGCCAATCGAAACATCTACTTTTAATTTAACGCCTAGCTTAGGGTAAATGTTTTCCATTGTATCTTTTAAGATTTTACTTGACTCCATCGGCATTTTTTTCAGGGCATTCTACTAATATGCTGTCATGTATTTGCAAAATTTGTTGCCCTAAATCGCCTAGTTTTTCGTCTAGCTTAATCATAGCCATTTTTGTTAAATCCGCTGCTGTGCCCTGGAGTGGCATATTGATTGCTGCGCGTTCAGCAGCAGAACGAACAATATAATTACTCGACTTTACATCTGGCGTAGGCCGTCTGCGGCCAAAAATAGTTTCAACGTACCCTTCTTCATGCGCCTTCTTGCGCAAGCTATCCATGTAAGTTTTTAGATTTGGTCTGATTTCAAAATACTTTTCAATAAAGTCTTTAGCCTGGGCAAAACTCATGCCTGTGCCAACAGCTAACCCATGATGGCCTTGCCCATATAAAATACCGAAGTTCACTGCCTTTGCTCTATAGCGCATTTCTTTGGTCACGTCCTTTGGGTCAATGCCTGCTATAGCCGCAGCGGTAAGCTGGTGGATATCAGCATCTTCATTAAAAGCTTTGATCATAGCTTCATCTTTGCTAAAAAACGCAGCTAAACGCAACTCAAACTGAGAATAATCTGCACTTACCAGCACACTACCTTTGCCGGCTATAAAGCCATCTCGGATCTTACGTCCCAGTTCACTGCGTACAGGAATGTTTTGCAAATTAGGATCGGTACTGCTCAAACGCCCGGTAGCTGCAATATCCTGCTTAAATGTTGTATGTAAGCGGCTATTTTCATCTACCAACCGGGGTAAAGCGTCTACATAAGTACTCTGCAGCTTGGTAACCTCTCTGTATGATTCGATCAACTCTATGATTGGATGTTGGCCTTTAAGTTTTTCAAGCTCCTTCGCTCCGGTAGAATAGCTGGTTTTACCTTTTTTAATTCCGGCTGTTGGCAGAGCTAGTTTGCCAAACAATACATCCGAAAGCTGGGCTGGGCTAGATATATTAAATTCATAACCCACCGTGTCGTAGATTTGATTGCTAAGTTCGTTAATCTTCTTTTGAAAATCCTGGCTCATTTTTTTCAAAAATTTTACATCCAGTAAAACACCATGATGTTCCATCCTGGCCAACACAGGAATGAGAGGAAAATCTACCTTTTGGGCTACGCTTGCAAGCCGAGATAATTTTTTAAATTTCACAGTTTGCTCTTTGTAAAGCTTCCATATAGCACCGATGGTTTTTGACCCGTCGTCAACAGTTAAGTCAATTCCTGATAGCTCACCTAGCTCTTTATAACGAATCAAGGAGTCTAATATGAAAGCCGCTATTCTTGTATCGTGTTCCGGCAACGGCAAGTCGTACGAGTCTTCTAAAAGAAGTTTCAGTATAGCTTTGGTATCATGGGAAATTATAGGTTTTTTACTTATAATTTCTTTTGCTTTTTTACTATCTATATAAAATACGCTCTTTGGGTCCGGCGAGAGTAGCCATTGGCCGTTCACGATTGCCACCGCTAAGTGCTTCGCTTCCTTTAGTAGGCTTTCATTAGTTTTGGTTAACTCAACTGGTTTTGTGAATTCATCGGAAGTTGGAATTTTTTCTTCGCGGCCTACTTGCATATGATTGGGGAGTTGTTTAAGCAAAGAGTGAAATTCAAATTTTTCTAAAAGTGCTTTTAGTTTTGAAGTATCAAGCTCGTGGGCATCAGCGTCTTTTAAGTCTAGTTTGACAGGAGCATCGACCCAAAGTCGTGCCACTTCTTTGGTTAAGTAAGCTGTTTTCTTTCCGTTTTCCAGTTTTTGTCGTAGCGCCGGTTTAATATCTTCAAGATGTTCATATACTCCGTCGAGAGTTTTATAGTCTTGCAAAAGCTGCAAAGCGGTTTTTTCACCGATTCCTGGCACACCTGGTAAGTTATCGGAGCTATCCCCTTTTAGAGCCTTGAGATCAAGAAATTGGTGAACATCTATGCCATACTTTTTCTCAAAGCTTTCAGGGTGAAAAAGGTCTATGTTGGTAAACCCCTTTTTTAAGGCATACACATGAGTAAGCGGGCTAATCACTTGAAGAAGATCAAGGTCAGAGGTTATAAGACAGGTTTCAATGTCTTTTTCACCGGCTTGTTTAGCAACTGCCCCCATAATGTCATCTGCTTCGTAATCATCAAGCTCATAGAGTGGCCAGTTAAATGCTTTAAGCAAGTCCTGTAACATAGGAATTTGTTCATAAAAATCTGGAGGCGCTGGCTTACGGCCAGCCTTATATTCCGGATAAATTTCTCGTCGTTTACGAATATTAGTTTTAGCTTTATCCCAAGCAACCACTACATAATCAGGTTTAAGTTTTTTCATCACCTCTAAGCTAAGGGCTGCAAAGCCGTAAACTCCCCCTGTAGGAGTGCCATCTTTTGTGCTTAGAAATGACATAGCATAATAGCCACGGTAAAATACGCTTTTGCCATCAATTACAACCAGTCTCTTCGCCATATTATCTAGTATAAGCTAGACGGCCAAAAAACTAACTTCTTGAGCTAGTTGACAGAGGCGACACAAGGGCGTAAAGTGGGCTGAGCAACCTGTATGTTTGCTGTAATTTGAATTATAATAAAGAGTACAAACCTAATGCGAGATACATCAAAATTAAATCACCTAGCCATCATTCCTGACGGTAACCGCCGCTGGGCTCGTCAGCATATGATTAAGGCTCAGCAACAGATATATAAAAAAGGTGGCGATAAGGTTTTTGAAATCGTTGAAGCAGCTTTTAACCAAGGTGTGCCAACCGTAAGTTTTTGGGCAAGTTCTTACGCCAACTTAGTTGATAGACCGAAAGATTTTGTAAGTGCCATGGAAGATATGTATAAGAAAAACTTCCTTGAATTAGCTGAACACCCCTTGATTCATAACAACCAGGTCCGTATAGAAATCCAAGGGGAATGGCGTGATCTTCTTGCGCCAGATACTATTGAAGCAATGCAGCTAGCCGTTGATAAAACTGCTCACTATAAGGAGCGTTTGCTTTCTATATTAGCCGGCTATGATGGCAGCCGAGAAAGAGGCGCAGCTGTAAAAAAACTGCTACAATCTACCGACAACCAATCGCCAAAAGACATTCTAGCCGCCAACAAAATACTAAGGCAGTCTAGCTGGACAGGCCACTTACCGGATGTTGATTTAGTAATTCGCACCGGAGCATGGCAAGACCCGCATAACAGCGCAGGATTTCTAAGCTTGCTTACCGACGAAACCCAATTCGCTTTTCCTAACGTTCTGTGGCCCGATTTTTCTGCTAAGTACTTAGCAGAAATTATTGAAGAGTTTGAAGCTCGCGAAAGACGCAAAGGCGGCTAGCTTAGTTATTCCGTTCAGTGATGTAAAGTGCCAAACCGGCCAAAAAATCGATATTTAAGTCTTTAGGGGCAGCTTTAGAGATTTAATTGCTAGCTTAGCTTGGCAATTAGCAAGCTGTTTTGAATATTCTAATGCGCCAGTGTCTTGAATAATCTTTTTTGCGGCCTCATGCTCTTTTTTCGTTATGTTCGATTTCCCTAATATAGCCAGGAATTCATGCTTTTGCCTTGAATCGGCATTATCCAAAGCATGTGCAACCAATATAGTAACCTTCCCTTCACTCAGGTCATCTGTATTACCTTTGCCGCTCTTTTTAGAGTCACCAAATGTTCCTAAAATGTCGTCTATTATCTGGAAACTCAAGCCCACGTGAGTAGCGTAAAATTTCAACCATTCATATTCATGTAAAGTTTTACCAGCAAGCCCAAGCCCAAATTCGAGTGGATTTAAAAATGAATAATACGCAGTTTTCATAGTTAACACTTTTCTCACCTCCGACTCAGAAATCTGTTGAACAGCCTGATCGTACACATCACGAATTTGCCCTGCTACCGTAGTGGCAAGACCCGCATTAAGTGCTCTCAAGGCTTTTAGCTTATAGCTATCACTAACGTTTAAGCTAATTATCTCATCAATAGCTAGATGTGCACCCGCCAGGGCTGCGTTAACTGCCTGGCTTTCACCATAATGCATACTATCGCCATGCCATTTATGTATTTTGTGATAATTAGCTAGTTGTTCGTGAGCGCTAGGCACCGCCTCGGCGCGTAGCGGATTTATCTGCTACATCATCTACTACCAATAAATAAGCATGTATGGCTTCTATGCAGCGAGCAGCCATTTTTGCCAGCTCCTTATCATCACCACCAGCCATTTCATAAGCATACATAGCAAGCGCCCCTCTCAATCGTTTGCCGCCTCGAGACAAAATATCTACATAGGGTTTAAGATGAATTTGTGCAGCCGCGCCGTAGTTTTCTTGCCATTGATGTAGAACATTATGGCCGTAGCTTTCAATATCCCTATCAATGATTTTTTTATAATCAGCAAGTTTGTGGATAGTATAACTCAGTTGAGAAGCTTGTTTAGTAGGGTTTATCATTATCAGCCAGTATAGCAAGTTTGTGATTTGCTTTTTCTATAAAAGTTTCTTTAGTATCAGTATTTTCAATCACCAAATCAGCCATATCTTTTATGCCAGGAATGTTATAGTCCGCCTCTGTGTTGCCTGTGTGCCATTCTTTTTGCTCACGTGCTTTAAAATCTTCCAAAGAAACTTGTGATTCATTATCACGATGACGCGATCGCATCCTGACATATCGAATTTCTAAAGGCGCATCAACAAAAACAATAATCCCGCCAAGAGATTTTATAGCTTTAGCCTCACCTAGGCTACGGATACCGCTTACGATTAAAGGTTTTTCTCCTTGGTGCAAGGCAAGCTCGGCTAGAACCCCAGCTCCCCGAGTATGACGCAGCTCAGTAGCCGTTTTATTAAGAAAAGGCCGTTCAATTGATCCATACTTTTCTTTAGAAAACTTACGTACAATATCACTGGTTGAAATATGGTTATACCCCAGCTCACTACATAAGTATTTAGCTAGGGTATCTTTACCGCCCGCAAATGTGCCCGTCAGGCCTATGAGCGGAACTTTACTGGATATAGTCGTGAAGTGTTTTGGCATTTTTATGTTTACGTAGTTTTGCCAGTGCTTTGGCCTCAATTTGACGAATTCTCTCGCGGGTAACACTAAATTCTTGACCAACCTCTTCAAGTGTATGGCTTTTATCCCCGCCTAAACCAAACCGCATTTTAAGAATTTTCTGTTCACGCTCAGTTAAAGCACCTAAAATTGACTGCACTTGTTCTTTAAGCAGCTGACTCGCGGCGCTATCAACAGGACTGGGCGCTTCATCGTCTTCTATAAAGTCAGACAATATAGACTCGTCATCATCACCATCGTGGCCAATACCAGCATCAAGACTGCTGATATCTTGCTTAATCTTAATGACGTATTCAACTTTTTCCGGCTCCATATCAAGCTCTTTAGCTAGTTCGTCGATTGTCGGTTCACGATTAAGCTCTTGAGTCATACGACGCTGGGTGCGTAGCAGTTTGTTAATAGTTTCAAACATGTGCACCGGAATACGAATAGTTCGTGATTGATCAGCGATCGCACGCGTAATAGCCTGACGAATCCACCAGGTGGCATAAGTGGAAAACTTAAACCCTTTATCTGGATCAAATTTTTCTACTGCACGAAGCAGGCCGGTATTACCTTCTTGAATCAAATCAAGAAAGTCCAAGCCACGGCCTGAATAACGCTTAGCGATTGATACTACCAAACGTAAGTTAGCTTCTGCCATTTGATCTTTAGCTTTTTTGTCACCGGCGACAACCCGCTTTGCTAACTTTAGCTCTTCTTCAGGGCTCAGCAAAGGGATTTTACCAATCTCTCGTAAATGCAAACGAACAGAGTCGTCTGCAATATCATCAATTGGGCCAGCAGTTACTTTAGCAGATTCTTTTTCTTCTGCCTCTAATTCTTCCTCGTCCGGTTCAATATCATCTACTTGCGAATTGTCAGCTAGCGTAGCCAGCTTAATTTCTTCTAATATTTCTTGTCTAGCTTTTGCTTTATTAGATTTAGATTTACTTTTGGGCACCACCTAACTCCTTAATAATTACATTTAGTTTCTTTTGTAGTTGTTTAGTTCTAGCTTCATCGGCTTCATTTTCAGCCTGGCGCAATTGAGCAGTCAGTTCTTCCTTACGCCTTTTCATTTGTTCATTTTGTATATTTCTAATAAGTTTTGCAGCTTCATAATAACGATCTTGCGAATTCCAAGCTGCATACCGCATTTCGGCCTTTATCATAACAATTTTAACATAGATTTCAATTTCACGCAATGACTCTGGAACACCAGAATAGCTTTCATTAGGGTGATTAATAATGTAAGCCATAAGTTTTTGTGCGGCTTCGTCTATTAGCCAATTAGATTCAACTTTTTTTAGCAATTCTCTAACATCAGAATCTACTACCGCTAAAGCCAGTAAATTATCCTGGTAGACCTTAATAACTGGCGGTAATTCTACTTCACTTTTTTTAATTGATTTAAGTATTGGCTTATTTGATGGCTCTTCCATGCTAGCAAGTTTAATTTGCAAAGCATGCTGGCTAGTGTCTATTGCTTTAGCTACCAGTTCCAAATAATGTTCTCTTTCAACTGAATCTTTTAAAAACTTAATAACTTGCAATGCTTGGTCACTAAATAATCTTTTACCTTCAGCAGTTTTTAGGTCAAGGCGATTCTTATGAGCATCCAACACCCAGTCAACCACTGGCTTAGCATCGTCGATAGCTTTTTGCCATTTAGTCTCACCTTTTTGGATAAGCTCGTCTGGATCCTTAGCGTCATCAGGTAAGGTAATGATGCTTAAATCAACTCCGATTTTTTGCGCAATCTCAATTGCTCGCTCAGTAGCTGCAAGGCCAGCATCATCAGCATCAAAAGCCAGTCGAATTTTCGGGCTCAGGCGCTTTAAGGTTTTTAAATGCATCTCAGTTAATGCAGTGCCCGCCGTTGCCACTACCTGATGTATACCGGCTTGGTGTGAGCTAATTACATCTAGATTACCTTCTACAATTACTGAATAGCCAGCTTTACGAATAGCTGACTTCGCTTGATGTAGGCCAAAAACATGGCGGCTTTTATCATATAAAAGCGTCTGGGGAGTATTTATGTACTTTGGGCCATCGGTATGTTCGCCAATTAAGCGAGCAGTAAAGCCGATAACCTGCCCTTGACTATCACAAAGCGGCACCATAAAACGCCCCCTAAACATATCGCCGGCGCCGCGTGACACTAGGCCTGCCGCTTTAATATCTTGAGTTGATAACTTCTTTTTAGTTAAAAAATCAACCAATGCCCGACCCTGCGATGGAGCATAACCTAAACGAAAATCCAAAACGGTATCTCTCTTGAAGTGGCGTTGCTTGGTCGCATAGTTAAGAGCTTGCTGGTTTTTAATAAGAGAATGCTGATAATAGGTAGCGGCCAGATCTAAAACCTTCAGCATGCGATCTTTTTGTTGACTAAAAGCTCGAGACGAACTAGAGCTATAAAATGACAAGTCTACTCCAGCCTTCCGGGCAAGCAGTTCTAATGCTCCTCGAAAATCCAGCCCTTCAGCAAGCATAATAAAGCTAAATATATCGCCGCCTTGATTACTTGAAAAATCATACCAAATATTTTTTTCAGGCGTGACTATAAAACTCGGAGTTTTTTCATTAGTAAAAGGGCTTAATCCTTTAAAGCTACGCCCTGCGCGCTTTAAAGGAACATACTGACCAATAACATCCTCAATATTTAGCCTGTCCCTAACCTCTTCTTTGGCATCCTGCATGATTATATTTATTGTAACACTCTTTATATCTGTTAATGTTTGTGCTTTAATAACTGCTATGGATCCTTACAACGATAGCGTTACTCTAGTTCCTGAACCTCAACCAGGTATTTCGCGTAAAACCATATTTATCGGCATAGGAATCGGCATAGCCCTGCTTATTACCGTAATACTATTATTCACCACTAGCCAAGGCAACAAATTGCAGCCATATGAGCAGCGCTTGGCTATACGAATGAGTAATCTGCAGACTTTATCAACTAGCGCCCAGCAAAGTATAAGTAGTGAAGACCTAGGCAATCTTAATAGTCAACTTAGTACTCTAGTAATTAGCGATAACGCTAGCTTGCAGGCAGATTTAACCGCTTTAGGAGTTAGCGGCAAATACCCAAAAAACATGGTTGCAAGCGAGTCTGATGCGTCAACTTACTCCAATCTAAATCAGGCAAAAGTTAATGGTAATTTTGATCAACAATACGTTGATGCCGTAACCAAAAAAATAGATGATACTGCTGCACTTATGAGCACTATTTACTCAAAGAGTAAAGATACAAAATTACGCCAAGATATTACTAAATCTTATAAAGACTTGATATTCGTCAAAAAACAAATGCTAAAACTAAAACTTTCTTAGCGCCAGTTTATTTGGCAACTAATTGATAGCTATGACGTGCCAAGTCGTATATCTCTTGGTCACCCAGCTGGCCAGAACAAATAATCGTATTCCAGTGCTTTTTAGGTAAATGATAGCCCGGTAGGGCAGTTTCGTATTTTTCTCTCAAGTTAATCGCAAGCTTGGGATCACACTTTAAGCTCACTCTCAAAGGTTTGGCGTTTTCGGAAATCAGCGCAAATATTTTTGCGTCTTTGGAATTTTTAGGGCCAACTTTATAAACTGCAGTATTCTCGCCAAAAGGGTAGTCTAGCCAAGTGTTTTCAAAACTAAGTAAAAAATCTTCAAGCTCTTTATGCGTCATAAGCTATACTTTGACTTTTTTAAGGTAATACTCCAATTCCTGAATAGACCCCCGAATGTCATCAAAAGCTCTGTGAGTCTTTGGTTTTGCAAAAACTTTATTATACTTGCCATTAAAAACTACTTTCCAGGCACTTACATCTAACATTCTATAATGTAACCTGCCTTTTAGATGGCGCCATTCGCTTTTGATAAAGCGCCTGTCATTGTGTATCGAGTTACCTGCAAGCAACACTGGCTCGTTTGAATCAAAATAAGTATCCACGAATTTTAATAACTCATTTTCAACTGTACTCCCAGGGCGACCTTCTTGTAAATTTTGCTGAAGCAATTGATCACGCGCTTCAGGGTTTTCATCCCAAAACTTTCTCTCAACTTCCATCCTCTGTTCAACTAGTTGGGGGTCAACTTTTACCACAGCTTCGTAGGTAGCTATTTCATTAAAATCCCAATCAGTCGCAATAATTGCCACTTCCATAATTCTATCTTTGGTCGGATCAAGCCCGGTCATTTCCAAGTCCATCCATAGAAGAGTTGCTTTTTGAGCCATAAAACTTATTCGTCCTTCTTTTTATCTAGTCTTTCCAAACTAAATAACTTTATAAATACGTAAACTACAGCTAATACTGCAACAAAATTTAACAAAGAGTACACAAAAGCCCCCCAGGCAAAAACGGTATCATGGGCTCCATGATGAACAATAAAAGTTTTATTGCTCAAAGAATTAGCACCAATAATAATCCCGACAAAAGGATCGATAAAACTTTTCATTAGTTGATCTACTAATTCTCTAGCTTGGGCACCAACAATAAAACCTATAGCAAGGCCGATAATTGCATGTTCGCGTAGAAAATCCACAAAGCCGGTAACTGGCTTTTTAACTACCGGAGCCATTTTTTTAACAGCTGGTTTTCGCCTGCCTCTTGGAGATTCCAGGTTAATATTGCCACTAGTCGCAGCTGTTCTAACGGTAGTATGTTTGTCTCTTCGTGCCATAATCAGTTAGTCCTCCTTATCAACATTATATATTTTCCAAACAGTCATATAAAAATTACATATGTTCTGGCGCAGTAATACCCAAAACTTCTAACCCTTCTTTGAGTATATTCGCATAATGCTTTACCAGCTGAAGTCTGACAGCTTCTCTTGGATCGCCGATTACTTTAGCTTTTTCATAAAAACGGTTAAAATCTTGCGCCAATTCATAAAGATATGTGCAAATATAATGCGGCTTAAGCTCTGAGGCGGCTTGTTCAACAACTTCACTGTATTCGCTAAACTTTTGCACTAAAGAACGTTCTTCGGCATCAAAATTATCAACAGAACCCTCTTGTGGTCTGGAAGATGCTTTTTTCAAAATACTACGCGCACGCGCATGAGCATATTGCAGATATGGGCCGCTATTCCCTTCTAAGCTAACTGACTCCTCGATATCAAAAGCTATATCGCCGCCTAAGCGATGCTTAAGAAATGTATACTTAACCGCAGCCAGAGCCGTAGAATAATAATCCGTATCGGGACGTTTGTTAGATAAAACTCCGCTAATTTCTTGAATAACGTCTACCGCGCGAGTAACATTGCCTAAACGCGAACTCATTTTTTGTCCGCTGCCAAAACGAATCGTACCGTTAGTTAAGTGAGTCTGTTTTGCAGCCAAACTAGAATCAATAGCATTGAGAGCAGCAAATACCACTTTCATATAATCGGTTTGGTCGTTACCAGTAATAAGCACGCGCTTATCATAGGCAAAATCATCAACTTCACTAAAAATAACTCCAATGTCTTTTGTTTCATACGTCGGCAAACCTTGCGAAGTTATGAAAACTCTCGTATGCAATCCAGCGTCCTCGCCCTTATATACTACGGCGCCATCACTTTTTTCAAAGACCGTGCCAATATATTTATTCACCACGGCAAGCCCGGCATCGGTCATGGCGCTTTCGGGATAGTATTTACCAAAAGGCTTAACCTTTATTTTCTTATAAAAATCTTTGAAATAGTCATAACTCCACTCACGGCACGTCCAGTAAATTTTAGCTAGGTTGCTACTTTTGTCGCTAGTTTTATGAAAGTCATAAATCTGCAGATTAATATCTTTTATCTGCGATTTAGCACTCTCATCTTCTTCATACGCCTTAGCACCTAAAACGTATGTCTGACTAATCCATTGTGGTCGATCAGCCTCAGGTATATCTTTAAGCTTGGTATACCCATCTTCCCCGATTTTGTTTACTATTCCATATAAACATTTTGCAACGTGCAAACCCACATCACCGCCAAAATTAGCACGAAATACAGTTGCGCCAGTAGATTCTAAGATTCTTCCCAAAGCGTCACCCACGATTGTCTGGTAAAGGTGCCCTGTGTGCAGTTCTTTAAAAGCATTTGGGCATGAATACTCAAGCAACACTCGAAGGCCTTTGTTAGTTTCAGCCGCTCCCTCGTAGGCTGAAGACATTAAAGCTTTATCTGTCAGGACAATGTTAATAAAGCCGGGGCCAGCAACTGATGCATCGCTAACTTTATCTACCAATTCTTTACGAACTTTCTCAGCCAGTTTTTCGGCAATCTCCCTTGGCGGTTTGCCTAATTGTTTGCCAAGCTGCAGCGCAACATTTGTAGCATAGTCGCCAAACTGTTTTTCTGGGCGCGTTAGCTCAACCCTAAGCTTCCTACCAAATTCTTTTTCGACGACCTCGGCAATATAATTAGACAACTCTGATTTCATGAATCTTATTATAACAGAGAGCCTATTGCTTAGCGGCTTTAATCAGCCCCGTAAATAAAGGGTGTGGCCTGTTAGGGCGAGACCGAAATTCAGGATGAGCCTGCGTGGCCACAAAATATGGATGGTTTTTTCCTTCAATAAACTCAACTAAGCGACCATCAGCCGACTGGCCTGAAACCACTAAGCCGCCTTTGTTAATAGCATTTTCAAAAGCACGATTAACTTCATAACGGTGCCTGTGTCTTTCAGTAACTTCCGTTGCACCATAAAGCTTAGCTACTTGAGAACCTTTAGCCAACTTGGCCTCATAATCTCCTAACCGCATGGTTCCGCCTGTAGATTCTTTCCCAATTTGGTCATCCATAATATAAACAACCTGATTTTTAGATTTTTGATCAAGCTCTGCGCTAGTAGCATTTTCAACTCCACCACGCTTAGCAGCAGCCACAACCGCAGCTTGCAAGCCCAGGCAGATCCCAAGATATGGAATCTTATGTTCCAGTGCATAGTCCGCTGCTACAATCTTGCCCTTCACGCCACGCGTACCAAAACCTCCAGGTATCAGTAAACCATCAAACTTTTCTAAAGACTTTGCAGTCTTTTCACTTAATTCTTCAGCATTCACCCACTCATATTCTAAGTTTACTGCTTCGTTCCAAGCTGCGCTGCGCAAAGCTTCAATCACCGAGAAATATGTATCTTCGTTATCTAAATATTTAGCAACTACACCAATTTTTACCATTTTTTGATAAGGCTTAGTGGCTTTGTCTACAATTTGCTGCCATGAATCCATATGTGGTTGCGCTGGAGAAAGATCAAGCTGCTTCATTAGCATATTCCCCGCACCGGCCTCTTCCAACATCAAAGGCACGCGATAAACCGTGTCTGCATTTGGCAAAGCCACCACAGCTTCTTTAGGAACACCACCAAACAAGCTCAGCTTATCCATAAGGCCGTTGTTTATAGGGCTGTTCGCACGGGCAACAATCATATCCGGCATAATGCCGTAAGCACGCAAGTCTCGTATAGAGTTTTGAGCAGGTTTAGTTTTTAGCTCTTTACTCGCACTTAAATATGGAATATAAACCACATGCACAAAAAGGCAGTTTTGGCGGCCAGCCCGCACCATAAATTCGCGCATCGCTTCTGTAAAAGCTACGCTTTCAAAGTCGCCTACCGTGCCGCCTAATTCAACGATATGCACGTCGCTGCCTGGGCTTGAAGTCTCAATCGTATGCTGTATAGCCTCTGTTAAGTGAGGAATAACCTGTACTGTTTTACCTAAGTATTTTCCAGCCCGTTCATCATTAATAAGATCTAAAAGCAAGCGGCCAGCAAGCATTGCGCTGTCTTTATGCAGCTCTATATCAAGAAACCTTTCATAATGACCTAAATCAAGATCGGTCTCAGCGCCATCGCATGTTACAAAACACTCGCCATGCTCCGCCGGGTTAAGCGTTCCAGCATCTACGTTAAGATAAGGGTCACATTTTTGGATAGAGACTTTAATGCCGCGGGCTTTTAAAATGGCGCCGATTGACGCCGCTGTTATTCCTTTGCCTACTCCGGAGAGTACACCGCCTGTTACAAATATGTATTTGCGGTCTCTACCCATGTTCTTCATGGGGTTTCATTATAACATGCTTAGGATTTTAGTGACACTTAAAATTAGCCACTTACTTGACTTTTTGTAAATCATATGCTAGTGTAATAACAAAGTTATTTAAAAATAAAAAGGATAAAAATGAGCACTCACGAACAACCTAGGCAAGACGGCGAAAGAACCACTAGAGAAATAATGCAAAACACTAGGCATATCTTAGCAGGAGATATGATCCAAGCAGCCGGTAAAATCGACTTCTACCGCTATATATGCGAAGAGGAATCACCTACAGCCGAAGAAGCAGAGCTTTATAGAAAACAACAAAAATTATGGGAAGAAACCGTAAAAGTCATTCAAGAAAGGTTGGATGAAATTGACGCCAAGTACCCTGGTTTACGCAAGCTAGAAGAGTCCCACAGCGACGAAAGCTAATTAGCATAAACTACTTAAAAACCAGACTCAAACGGTCTGGCTTTTAAGTAGCAGTGGGTGGGATATCGCTACGCTCCTCCACTCAAAAGTGCTCGGAATAAATTCCTGCGCGCTTTTTCGCTCCGCCGAACCCTCGTTCGCTAACGCTCACTAATTGGGTTCTTATCCCACTGCAAAATAAAAAAACTGGCCTGAAGGCCAGCTATTTTATTTTGGCGGAGAGGGTGGGATTCGAACCCACGGTACCGCAAAACGGCACACCTGTTTTCGAGACAGGCCAGTTCAACCACTCCTGCACCTCTCCATAATTTATATAGCCCATTATACTTAATGGGCTATATAGTTACAGGCTTATTAAATGACTAAGCAGCTTTTTCGAGCTCTTCTCTTGGATTATCTCGTTTAGCCTGTTTCATCACCACGCCAGCCATCGCTTTTGCAACTTTAGGCTTTGCTCGATCACTAAATGTGTGTTCATATCGACCAGGATAACCACCATAACGATCCCTAAATTCAGCGCGCGTTCCGGCATCTCTTGCTGTTACTTTACGGGTTACTGTGGTTTCACCGACTTTAGCATCGCTTTTGTACGCAGGCGTATCGTGTTTTGACTGAACTGTTGTACTATAGCGGGCGTCTGCTCTTGTTTCACCTTGCACGCTCCCTCTAGCATTAGCGTGAATTGCCATGCCTTGGTTAACAGCATCTTTGTCTTCTGGAACAATTGTCATACTATTTGCTTCGCTTGATACAAATGTTCCTCCGAAGGGAGATGGTCTAGCGCCGACAGCCTCTAGGTCCTCCAGCAGGGCCAATATCGCCCACGCTGTCTTCTCCTATTTGCTGGACTTCCTGATAGATATCTGGTGTTTTCTTAGGTTTAATTCGTTCAAGCATTGTAAACTCCTGTAATTTTTTGTTTTTGTAATTGATACTTTTTATATATTAGCAAATTCTTGCTTATTTGTCAATAAGAGTAAGTCACCTAATCTTTGTCCGAAGAGATGTGCCTATTTAGACAGTGTAGTATAGTAAGTCTAATGCATATCTTAAGAAACAAACATCACGATATTGAGCCTCTGTGGCACGTGCAGCTAATTTTAATAGGCGTTATTATCTTGCAAATATTTCTTGCGGTTGACCAAGCGCCTATAGCTCGGTTCGGTATTCCGACCCTAGAGTTTTTGCTATTAGTAGTTTTACAGATAGTCACCCCAAAGACCCCGACTTTCACTTCTAAAATACGCCGGGTTGTGGCGGTCATTTTAATCATACTAATATCAATAGCCAACATAATTGCATTGCAACAGTTGCTACAAGTAGTTTTCAACCACTCTTTCAACTCAGCCGGAGAATTACTTAGCCATGCAATCCGCGTATACTTAACCACCCTAGTAACTTTTGCGCTTTTATATTGGGAAATGGACAGTGGAGGCCCTGGCTTTCGACGCAATGACAAACTAGACTACCACGATTTCCTCTTCCCGCAGCAACATTACTTTCACTCAACCACTGGCTGGTATGCCACTTTTATAGATTACTTGTATATTTCGCTGACTAACATGACCAATTTTACATCTAGCGATACTCTACCTTTATCGCGGCGGGCTAAGCTCCTAATGAGCAGCCAGTCAATCATTTCCTTAAGTATTGTAGTGCTAGTGACTGCCAAAGCTATTAGCTTGCTGTAACAGCAGCTAAAGCCGCCCCGTCTAAACATGCATTAGAGTTAGGGTCACCATAGTCTTTAGTCATAATAAATGCAGGCTCTGCATGTAAAAACTTAGTTAAAATTTGCTGAACTCGCTCGCCATAATGAGGAAACTTAAAGGCTCCCCCATGACCAACTATTGTAGTTTGATTATCAGCCAAGTTAATATCAAACGCTTGGGCAGTACCGGCTATCACGTGCGCTAATACAACAGCAGAATGTTCATATAGTTCACGAGCTAATTCGTCACCTTCTTTATATAAACCTTCAATTTCTTTAGCAGATATAGCTTCTCCAGTTAGTAACTTCCATTGTGTTTCAATACCGCATTTATTGGCGCCTAGGTTTTCTAAACACACATAAGTAGCACCAAACAGGCCGCATTCTGTTGATTGGTTATATTGGTTAAACTCTGGTTCGCCTTCAACGTGTCCAGCTTCTGTGGCAAAAATAGTACCTTCATGTAATACCGCCATACCTATCCCGCTACCATTAATAGGTAAAAGCACAGAGCTGGTAGGTTTTAATCGATTAGCCTCTATAGCTCCGCTAACGATTCCTGCCGGGCCGTCATTCATGCATGCAGCCAAAGTAGGTAATAGTTCCGCAAAATCACCGCCATATTTTTGACCAAGCGCTTCTATAAAAACTTTAGATTTTGGTGTACTAGTCAAAGGTTTTGAGCCATCTAAAGGTGTTCCCCACGACACCCCAACGGGTATATTATGGCTTCGTGCAAATTCAGCAGTTCTCTCTAAGCTTTCCATATATCCCGAACTGTCGTCGCTTTCTACACGGTCTTTGAATTCATCACTTGCTACCAAGACCCCGTCTCGCACTACAAAGAGCTGAGTCACGCCTTTGTCGCCGCCAAAATCTGCTCCAATTACTTTTTGACCTTCTTTAGCTTTCAGTCTTTCTAAAGCAGTCGCTGGATCAAATTCCATTAACCTAACGGCATGTATGCTTTTCCTATCAAATCTTGCGAGCTGCCTATCTAGAAGTAAGGCCGGCTCGCGCTCCGTCAGAGGTACGGGCTTTTTAATACCAATAATTTTTTCCATAAATTAAGTATTACATAATATATAAATTTTGCAATAGCTGTGTCTTTAAATACAAGAAGACTGGTATAGTTTTAGTGTTTTACGAGCATTTGGCTCAATATCTAAGTGCTTCAAAGCTTCAGAAGGCAAAGCCCAGATGTAGTCTTGGGCTTCTTCATTTAAAACCACTTTTTTACTTTTTACAGAAACTACGTTGTCCACAAAAATATGCTGCACTCCGCCTCTGTAATAACCTGAGTTTTTTATTTGGTCGAAAGTACAAATATGCGCTCCTACTTCGCCTTTCAGATTAGTTTCTTCTTTAACTTCGCGAAGCAGTGCACTTTTCAAGAGTTCATTACGACGAACTTTCCCGCCAACAATTGAATACCGGTTACCCCATTTATGAGTTTTAACAAGTAAAATTTCTTTTTGGCTTTTGGTTGACTGGTGTTCAACAATTGCGCCCGTTGCCACAACAGATCCTGGGACCATTAAATCTTCCCACAGTTTGTGAATTTTTGCTTCATCCTTTTTAATTTGAGGAGATGGCAAAGAACCCTGAGTAGCAATATAGCTAGCCAAAGACTCAGCAGACCAAATCGCGCCCCTACCCGTGTAAGCAGGGTGATCAACTAACTTATGCGCAAAAAAACAGCGGATATTAGTAAGCTGGGCTATAGCAAGTTCATAGGAAGCACTTTTGCCAATATAGCCCTCTGGATTCACAAAGTAGCTAAACCCATTTTGTCCTAGCCTTTTCAAATTATGTAGGTATAAAAGCTCAATAAGTCTCGGGTCTTTATCACGCTCATCTTCAAAAATAGCAAAGCCATCCTTGCTACCGACTAATTCTCCTTGTTTAGGCGCTAAAACCTCAATACCAGCAGCTTGAAATAACTCACTAGCTCTTTTTATTTCATCAAAGTGCTTTGAAAAACTACCGTGTATTACGCACCTAAACTGGTTTGTCATGTTTTTATTATAGTACTTTGGGAATTAGTCCAGTAGTCTCAGGAAACCCGCTCGCAATATTAAACGCTTGGGTAGCTTGGGTAGCTGCGCCTTTTCTCAGATTATCCAGACTACTCACCACAACGATCTTATTTTTAAAAGCAACGAACCCAATGTGGCAAACATCTTTGCCAGAAGTTTCTTTAAGTGTTGGAACCTTGCCAGCAGGCAAAACTTTTACGAATGGCTTTGATGCGTAAGCTTCTTTAAAAATTGCCTCAATCTCACTTTCGCTAATAGTTTTTGTAATTTCCAACGTGGCGTGTAGCAACATGCCACGCTCAACCGGAATGATAACCGGCGAGAAAGTAATTTCGCTTTTTATAAATTGCTCTATCTCCCCTACGTGTCTGTGCTGATGGCCCGGTGAATAAGATATGGCATTGCCGTGCATGCTAACAAAGTGATTCATAGAGCTTGGTTTCTTCCCCGCCCCGCTAACTCCGGAAAGCGCTATTATATCTACAGTTGGCTTTGGACTAACCAAGCCTTTTTTAAATAAAGGCATTATGGCTAGAAGCGCTGCCGTAGGATAGCATCCCGGCACCGAAACCAGCGATTTATCTTTGATATCATCTGAAAAATATTCAGGCAAAGCATAAGGCGCGGGTAGTAACTTAGGAGCCGGGTGCGGCCACTTGTACCATTTCTCATAATCTTTAGGGTTGGAAAATCGAAAATCACCAGATAAATCTATTATTTGGTTGCTAGCGTTCAACAAATCAGGCGCGACCTTGCCGGATTCACCGTGCGGCAAAGCTAAGAAGACAGTCTCATTTTTTATACTAATTTTATCCTTACGCTCGGGTGCATTTATCTTTTTTATATAAGGGTGAGTTTTTAAAACAGCTACTAACTCCTGCCCGGCAAATCCGGTAGACCCCAGCACACTTACATTTATTTTATTCATATTAATCTCCTCAATTGAAAAACACCGTTTCGGGTACGGTGCTAGTGTGGTTTTCGCCTAGTATATTAAGTTACACCGTACCCTAAGTACGGTAACGGCGTATAGAAATATAGAGTGTACTTTTCATATTGTTATAAGTATAAGCTCTAGAAATGTTCATGGCAATTAGCTATGTTTATGAAAATCATATGAAAGCTTGTTATACTCTTTCGTTTCATAAACTTTCTCGCCAGCTTTATTCCAAAGAGCAAAGTGTTTTATACCAACGTCTAAAGCTAACCGGCTACATTCCGTGCAAAAAGGCTCACCTGCATCTGTAAAATCGCCATTTTTATCTATTCGCATGAAGTATAAGGTAGAATCTTTTATTTCATTAGGATGTTTTTTCAAAGCATCTGCCATAGCTCTCCATTCGGCATGAACGCAGCAAGTTTTATCGTACTTTGGCTTCTTTGAATAATCATATTCTTGCTCACACATGCGGTTTTCTTCATCGTTTGCAGGTGGAGAATTATACCCTTCTCCTATAATTTTATTGTTCTTTACAATTACAGCTCCGCAATGGGCGCGCAAACATGTAGCTTGTTTTGCAACTTCAGCTGCAGCTTTAAAAAACTTGTCATGAGAAGCAGATTGCATATTTTAATTATAACTTGCTAGCTATAAATCATCACGCCGGCAACAACCAAGCCGTCCACTAAAACCCAAATGGCATTATTAATAATAATCGGCTTGATGTTAAAAACCACCCCATAAATAAAGTTGCTAGCGTTAAAGAACAATAACATTGCCCAAGATATGAGCGAAACATCCTGCGCAGAATGTTTTTCAAAAATGTGAATTATTTGCGGCAAAACCATCAAAGGCTGAATTACCGCCACCACCATAGCAATTTCTAATATTTCTTTTTTAGTTTTTCGGCTGGTTTTTATCATTTAGTTAAGTATAGCAAAGCAGACAACTCTCGTTTACTGTTTATCGGAAGATACTTCGTAATCTTGGCAAAACAATATCTGCTATTAGCTGATGCCCTTCATTATTCGGGTGTAGGCTATCAGGTAAGAGTTCGGTTTTTGCCTCTGCCTTTGTAAAAAGAGTGAGAATATCAATAAACTCCAGTGCATTGTCATGACAAAAATCCTCCAACACCTGATTAAACATTCGTATTCTATCGTTTGTGTAACCAGTGTCACCCCATGACACAGGATTTGAGCGTTCTTCTACGCATGGCGTGAGTCCGACAAAAACAATTTTGTCCGAATATTGACGAGCCATTGCGAATAGTTTTTCAAGATTATTCTTGTATTCTTCTGGTTCAGAAAAATTAACGCCTGATTTTGTGCGTGAGTCGTTTACCCCTACCGCAAAAACAAATCCCAAGCCCTCATCGTTATATCGAACTTTTGTTTCTGACTCAAAACGATCCACGATATCCCCGCTACTATTCCCAGAAATGCCCAAATTAAAGATTGTTGGTAAATCACGGCCAGTTTTAATAGTTTCTTTGTCATACACTGTGCGAATGCGTTGCACCCAGCCGCCATCAGTGTCCCAAAAACCTTGCGTTATACTATCTCCAAAAACCAACACTCTCATGACTCACCTCTAGGATCATGCACCGTCACGTAAATAATCGTCTGTATCCAGTGTTCAACAATATCAAACCAATCGGCAGCGTTTGGCATGAGTTTTGGTGAGTGCTCTAGTCCGCGTATGACAATATAGTTACCATGTTTGGCGACATGATAATACGACTGCAGTATATTTTTATGAATAGTTGTGTCGGCTTCATGCTCAATGATATAGCTCGTTCCGTCAAAGGCTTTTAGTGCCTCCGTGGCTTTATTTGAGTACGTTTTATCTATGGATTTTCGATAGAGGTCTTTTGCTTCGCCCTCTTTGCTTTCTGTCGTTTCCGAATAATGATAATCAAACTCCTCATCTTTATAGTTAGCTGCGGCACGCAAGACAACTGCTTTAGGCTCTCGAACTCCTGCGAGAAGTGCCGCCATATAACCACCAAAGCTGCCGCCAATGACAATGATTTTCTTAAAGCCCCGACTTACAAGTTGGTCATACACAGCGCAGATTTCCTCAAATTGCTGTTTGCGAGTTGCTTCCTTTAGCGCAACTGGATGATTGCCGTGTCCAGCATAATTAAGAATTGCAAATGGAACATTTGAAGCGGCACTCATGCGCTCACAACCGTCATTGTGCCCTTCGATGGTGCTAGTGAAGCCTTGCAACCACAAAATAGCCCAGCCATCGTGCGCATTGTCGGGAGTAAATAGCCTCCAAGGTGTGCCGTCATCAAGGGTATAATTGTCAATTTTCATATCTGTTATTGTATCACGCTAACAGCGTGATACCCAGCAGGATATCGCTACGCTCCTCCGCTCAAAAGTGCTCGGAATGAGGCGACAGGATGCGCTTCGCTTGCACGGAATTCGCTTATCGGAGCAAGCTCCTGCACGCTCATTCCTGTACGAACCTACGTTCGCTTCGCTCACTTGACGGTTCAAATCCTAGCTCGAACACGAGCAGTAATTTAAAACCACCTCTTACGAGGCGGCCTTAAATTACTTCTGGTACACCCGACAGGATTCGAACCTGTGGCCTCTGGCTCCGCAAGCCAACGCTCTATCCAGCTGAGCTACGGGTGCTTATCGCAGCTAAAACAAGTTTAGCTGCCTTGGTAAAAGGTGCTTTCTTTTATAATGAGCTTCCGCTCAAAAGAACAGGGGTTATTGTAACAAAAAACCCTTTACGTTACAAACGTATGTTGTGAGACAGTTTGTCAGCAAAGTCTGGCTCAAGTTTTTTCATAGGCAAATAGTGGCCTAGAATGTCTACTATCTTCTCGCCGTCTTGTTCTGAAAAATACACTTCTGTCAGAGGTGCAAAACGTTTAGCTGGAATTAGCCTGACAGAAAAAAACGATCCTGTTTGCAGTACTCCAAACGCCTTAAATTCACCAAATGCATGAAACTTTTGCCCAATATGTAAACCTTTTTTGCTAAGCGTGTAGTGCAAAACTTCTGGAGCGCGGCGAGTGTAAACTACTGTGGCAACGGTCATGACTATTGCTAAAATTGCAAACGTCCAAGAGTTTAGTACAAAAAATGCTAAGGCCGCTAAGCCTAGCCCTAAAACTACAGCTGCCGCGTACCACATAAACGTGCGGTTATGATGGATATATTCAGAAGCTTCCCAGCTGACTAAAGTTTCTTCGGAATCGGAATCAGACGAAGGTTGGAAAGTTTGTTCATGAGACGACACAACAGTTTGGCTGGTAGTAGTTTGAGCCGGCGAGGTGTTATTGTTTGCCTCCTGCCCTTCAGGATTATTTTCAGACTGCCAATAGTTTTGTTGGTTACCCTGTTGCATAGTTTTAGTATAGCATTAGCAAGTTAATAAAATGCTTTTTTATTTAATAAGATTTCTTGCCTTCAAATCGTCGAATATAAGTCCGTCAACTAGCGAACTTTTCGACTTCCATGAATAGTCCACGAAAGCCATTTTTTCAATCTCACTGCTTGGTGATAGCTTTCCGCTAAAGTCAGCCTCATAGCATATCATTCGCACTATAGTACCTTTAGGTTTTCCGTGGGCTTGGGCTTCAAAAGTACCATAGTGACGAACTGTACTTTTACGTAAATCCACACTTAACTCTTCTCTCACTTCACGTACCAGAGCTTCTTTATCGGTTTCACCTTCTTCTCTTTTGCCGCCAGGTATATACCAGGTATCTTTACCTTTGCTAAGTGTAGAAAGTATCTTCTTATCTTTTAAGTATATGTACGCAAGTTTATCAATATAAGTCTTACCCATAAAACCATTTTACCTTTTAAATACAAAAGGCCCGAAACTGGGCCTT
This sequence comes from uncultured Candidatus Saccharibacteria bacterium, assembly GCA_963717595.1. Lineage (GTDB taxonomy): Bacteria > Patescibacteriota > Saccharimonadia > Saccharimonadales > Saccharimonadaceae > CAVQWH01. Next base: position 274,306 of record CAVQWH010000001.1, read on the forward strand.
CCTTGTTTTGGCGGAGGAGGGGAGATATCGTCCGCCAACTGGCGGACTCCTCCGCTCAAAAGTACTCGGAATAAATTCCTGCGCGCTTTTTCGCTCCGCCGAACTCCCGCGTCGCGCCAGCAAACTGTCGCCGCGGCAGTTCAAGCCTACCCACATCAAATAAAAAATTGACCAAAACGGTCAGTTTTTTATTTGGCGGAGGAGGGGAGATTCGAACTCCCGCGCCAGGTTTCCCCGACCTAACGATTTAGCAAACCGTCCCCTTCAGCCACTTGGGTACTCCTCCGTATCTTGGCTATTATACCCTGTTAAATTAAAAAAGTCAGGGGAAATTACTTTGTCGAGCGGCGTAAAGTAAGGGCGCCGAGTAAAACCGCTACAACCACGCAGCCTAAAACAATAAACAAATCCCGCCAACTTTGTGAGCTAACACTGGTTTTTACTGCTACATTTTGCAAAGACTGCACGGCATAAGTCATCGGTAAGGCGTGGGCAATTTTATCTAGCACATCTGGCATTTTGTTCTAGAGGCACTAATAGACCACACACTAGAAGTTGCGGGAAAATAACTGCTGGCATAAACTGAACTGCCTGAAACTCATTATGCGCAAACACGCTAAAGAACAGGCCCAGCGCCATGCCCAAAAGCGCGTCTGCTACCCCTACTACGATTAAAAACCACACTGGCCCGGCGATATCTAAGCCAAGGAACGTTAAAGCTACAAAATTAGCAAGCAAAGCCTGCAGAATTGCCAAAATACCGAAGGCAAATGCGTAGCCTAGTAGTAAGTCTAACTTTGCAATTGGAGTAGTTAAGACCCTTTCCAGGGTACCGCTCGTACGCTCACGTAAAGTAGCTATTGAAGTTACTAAAAACATAATTATAAGTGGGAATATTGCCAAAAGTGCCGGGCCGATTTGGTTAAATACTGCTGAATTATCCGAGTAAACCCATGCAAGTAAGCTAAGTAATACGCAAGGCACTAAGAAAATAAGTGCCAGCGTGCGTTTGTCGTGCAAAAGCTGCAAAAGGATTCTTTTCGTAGTGCTAAATGTGGCTTGAAAATGATACATATTAAATCGCTTTTTCCTTTTTACTTGCAAGCTGCAAAAACGCATCTTCTACGTCAGAAACTTTTAGCTTACTTAGCAAAGCGCTTTTTTCGCCTTGCCACAGAACCTGGCCATCGCGCAATAAAAGCAAACGCTGGCAACGTTCTGCTTCATTCATTACATGACTAGAAACCAGCAAAGTTTTACCACTTTTAGCTAGATCAGAAAACAGTCCCCATAAATCCCTGCGTAAAATCGGGTCTAAACCAACAGTCGGCTCATCAAGAACTAGCAACTCCGGGTTGCCAAGCAAGGCAATAGCTAGCGATACGCGAGCTCTCTGGCCACCAGACAAAGTTGAGACAAGCTGCTTAGACTGAGGCTCTAGGTCGACTTGTTGAATAATTTTTTTAACCTGAGACTTTGGTGAATTTAAAAGCCTAGCAAAATAACTAAGATTTTGTTCAACCGAAAGATCACCATATACACTAGGTTGTTGAGAAACGTAACCAATTTTAGAGCGTAGTTTTTTTGAGCCGGCATTTTTACCCAGAACCTTAACTTTACTCTTCACCTGCTGAATCCCTAAAATTACCCGCATCAAGCTTGTTTTACCTGCCCCGCTTGGACCAATTAAACCGGTGATAATCCCTTTTTCAATTTGAATATTAAGATTATTTAAAATAAGATCACCTTCTTTTTGAAGGGTGATATTCTCCGCTTCAATAGCCAGCTGCTTCATTAACGGTCATTATAGCATGGGCAAATAAAGCGATTGGTTCACCGACTACTAATAAATCGTATATAATAACGTCATAATGAAAATGAATTCTGTGGTATTTACAGACGGCGAGCAAGTCTATAGTGAACTTGCTAAAAAATATATGACTCACGATAAAGGGCTTTTTATACTAGCCCCTTCTGGAACCGGAAAAACATATTTTTGCGATCATCAATCTGAACCTCACTGGATCGACGGTGATGAATTATGGGTAAAAGCAGGCGCTCACCCAGACGGAGCGTGGTGGAAAGAGCCTATCGAAATTATTAATTGGGTAGATAAGCGAAGTGATGTAGTGACAATGGAGGCTAAAGCTAAGGGTTTTTGGATTATGGGTGCATCAAACTATTGGCTACCTCCTGATGCAATCGTCATTCCAGATTGGGAAACGCATAAAAAATACATTTCTCATCGAGAAAACAATAACTACGATGGCGGCGCAACCTCCGAAGACCATTCCCAGGTGCTTGGCCATATAGAAGTAATTAAAAAATGGCACACAGATCATGGTGTGCCGATGTACCAAAGTATCGAAGAAGCAGTTAAATCTTTAACTAGTTAGAAGGCGTCAACTCACGCGTTGAGCTTTTACCCAAAGCAAGTTTTACTTTTTTGTTTTGAGCTCTTAACTCTGCTTCTCCGTCCTCTGGAGGAATATCGATTACTACGCCGCCGCCATAATCGACTGGAACATATTCGCTAAAATCTGTGCCTGTAGCATCTTTAACAAGCGGGCTAATGGTATCGTAATGCGAAGCACCCCAAATAACTAAGCGTTTATTTGGATTACTGGAATGAAATGCCTTGCTGTAGCGTTTTAGCAACTTCAAGAACTTTTTAGTTCTATCTAGCATTTCGCGGACACCCTCAGCGCCAAGCTTCTCGCGAACTTCTTTCTCTTGGTCTGACTCATGGGCAGCCCAAGCTTCCGGACTCATACCAGTGCCAGGACCGTCTTCTCCACCATATTTTTCTTTTAGGTGATCGACGTATTCAGGTGTATCAAAAATTTGTGGTTCCCTTATTGCTGCAGCCGGGCGAATAGTCTGGCCCGTAACTTCTGACTGCCGAGTGTTAAAGTTAGGGTTTAAGTTAATAATCCGTTCACTAGGGTCAATTTCTGCAGCCTGCATTACTTCAATAGCGGTATCCTGGGCTAACTGAGCTGTTTCTAAGCTTCTATACCCACTTCCGTTATATTGTGTATCACTTGAAACGAACAAAAACATTGTTTCTGTGCCGTCTTCCTGGCTCAGCACATCTTCGAAAAACTTTTTATATCTTTCGCGTGCAGCTTCAGCTGCTTCGGGCAGAAGAGATCCGGAGTTTTCGGCCTGTCTATCCCGTTCATATCTTTCATGCCGGTGAAAAACAATTGCCGTGCCACCCGGCTCAATATTAGGCGCCTCAATGTCAGTTTTTTCTACCTTTTCTATTTTTGTTTTTACTATTTCAGACATTACATAAACATTAGCATATTATTGACTATAAGTCAATAATTACAAGAGGATATTTTTCTTTATAGTCGCCTTATGGCATCATTGACTTAAAAGAATAATATGTTATTATTTACAGAGTTGAATGGTCAAGCTTTCGTAGTTTGAAAATAGCACATTTCAATTAGCAAGGAGGTGGTAGCCATGACTATGGCGGCCAGTTACCCGTTTTTGTTTCTGCTCAAAATCACGGGCTGGCTTACTCCGCTTTGGGAGCGAGCTAAGTACACCGAGATTGGCTTTTCCGGCCATGTTTCTATGCCGGACGAAAACATCGCAGAGGAACGTAAACTAAAGCCGCTCAACCGGTTAGAGAAATGGCTGCTGAAGCCACTGATCGAGGATGAGCAGAATCTACGGCGTGATGCATTTCGGCAAGCCATGATTGACGTACTTGGCGAAGACCCTGAGGCCGATTGGCCGTAATTAGCAGTTCGGTCAGTAACCTACCCAGTCTAAATATCCTCCCAGCGCATTACCGCCCAGTCAGCAGCTAAACAGCTGTTGGCTGGGCGGCTTTTAATTTAGCGGTCTAATTTCACTCTTCTGGCGGAGAGAGCGGGATTCGAACCCGCGAAACGAGTTGCCCCGTTTACACGCTTTCCAAGCGTGCGCCTTCAACCACTCGGCCACCTCTCCATACCCAAATCAATTATAACCACAAAATAGTTGTTATTTACACCTTAAAATGCGGTTGCGCCATATATTGAAAGCTATTTATAATAGTATTAAATAACTCTTTTAAATAGCTCTTTTTAATATGTCAAACGCCACAACTCCAGTCATACAATTGAATAATTTGACCAAACAATTTGGTCATGCCGACACCGCCATTATGGCGCTTAACAACGTGGATCTTACGATTGAAAAAGGTGAATTCGTAGCTATTATGCCAAGCGGATGTGGTAAAACCACTCTCCTGAATGTTCTAGGCTTGTTAGACTCACCTTCAGCTGGCAACTACCAGCTAAGCGGCAAGTCAGTCGCCGACCTAAGCCATCAAGAAAGGGCAAAAATTCGTAGCCGGCAGATTGGTTTTATCTTCCAAAGTTTTAACCTACTAGGCCGCAGTACAATCATTGAAAACGTAGCCTTGCCACTCACCTACAACGGCCTACCTCAGACCAAAAGACTTAAACAAGCAAGTAAAATGCTCGCGCTGTTTCACTTACAGGAACGAGAGTATTACATGCCCTACCAGCTTTCGGGTGGACAGTTGCAGCGCGTAGCAATTGCTCGCGCCTTGGTTAACCAACCGTCCATCATTCTAGCGGATGAGCCGACCGGCAATCTGGATTCAAAATCGAGCGAAATTATTATGGAAGAACTAAGCTACGTACACCAGCGCGGCAATACAATTATTATGGTTACTCACAATCCTGAATTAACTAGCTATGCAGATCGTATTATTCATATAACAGACGGCCAAATCGATAAAGACAGCAAAGAAGTAGAGCCCGAAATTGATAAAGCCGCCAAAAAACCCTTGGGCAAACCCAAAAAGAAAAAATCTACTAAAAAGGTAAGGACAGGTTAAATGTTAAAAACCCATATAAAACTTGCCTTAGCAGCCCTAAACGGTAACCGCACCCGCACAGCGCTAACTACCTTAGGCGTGATTATTGGAGTAGCATCAATTACTTTTGTGCTGGCGATAGGGGGCGGTGCTCAGAACACAGTATCTCAGCAGGTTAAAAAATTGGACGATAACATTATATTAGTCCGCCCAGGCCAAGGTCACTCAACTTTTGACAGGCGAACTTTAAACTATAGCCCGCTTTACTCTTATGCCACTACAACCCTAACTGAAAGCGATGCAAACCAAATTGAAAACATACCTGGAGTTAAAGCCGTAGCTCCACTGATGCTAATTAATGGCAGCGTTAGCTATCATAATCACACTGCGGGTGACACGCCAGTTGTAGCTACTACTCCAGATTTAGCAAAAATTTTAAACCTCAATATTGGCGCCGGACAATTTTTAGACGGCACAACCGAAGACAGCACGGCAGTTATCGGCCAACAATTAGCAATTGATTTATACGGCACAGACCAGCCACTAGGCCAACAGCTTAAAATACGCGGACGCACGCATACAATAATCGGGGTATTAAGTGACGTAGCGACGCCAACTGGGATCAATGGAGTTGATTTAAATCACAGCGTAGTAATCAGCCTTAATGACGGTAAAACATTTAACCAAGGTTTGGCTCAAGTACAACAAATTAATGTAGCAGCCAAAAATCCTAAGCAAATTCCTGAACTAGTGGCAAAAATCCATAAAACTATTTTGCAAAACCACCAAGGAGAAGAAGATTTCACGGTCATGCGCGGCGACCAAGCCAGTAGTATCTCTGAACAATTCTATAATCTTGTAGTTGTAGTAACAGCTATAGTTGCAGCAATTTCCTTAATAGTAGGCGGAATAGGAATCATGAATATCATGCTGGTTAGCGTTAGTGAGCGTACACGCGAAATCGGCATCCGCAAATCTTTAGGGGCTACCCATAAACAAATCTGGCTTCAGTTTTTAATCGAAGCAGTTATAGTGAGTCTCAGCGGGGGCGTTATAGGTTTGTTCATTGCTTACTTCGCAATTTTCGCTTTAGGAGGTCTAATACCTTTCGTACCTGTAATTAACTGGCAAATTATTGTTCTTAGCATAGGTTTGCCGCTAGTTATCGGTATCATTTTTGGCCTATTCCCTGCTATAAGCGCTGCACGCAAAGACCCAATAGAAGCCTTGCGACAGCGAGATTAAAAACTAATTTACTTCTTTAATTCAGTCTTCAGCCTTTCAAGAACTTCGACCTGCGTAGGATCAATGCCATTTAATATAGCTAGGTAAATACTTACAAAGTCAGCTAAAATGCTGCCAAGCAACATTTGCTTAATTATAGTGTCACCTTTTAGCTCAATCGTTATTGGGCTAGGCCAACGCCCGCTCAGAAGCTTGTCAGAAATATCAAACCGCTTTAAAATTCGCTGATTTTCAAAACCTGAGATTAGATTAAAAATAACAAACGGTTTTTCAATCGGATGACTTACCCATCCCATAATTTCATTGTGGTTAAATTCAGAAAAGTAATTGTAAAACGCCACATTTTTAGAGTTTTCATTAAAACTAATTTTCCACTTATAGGCCACTGGTGCCATCAAAGGCCCGGCGTAAATAATCGGCGTTTTGCCCGCGGCTTTTAAGGCTAGCTGCTTAGCCAAGTTAACTTGAGAAGGAATTTCAGGCAGCCAATCTTTTATTTCATTCTGTAGCCAACCAGTTAGGCTGGACACCTCGGCAAGCTTGCCTTTCACTAACCTATAATCTTCCAAAATACGAAGTAAGCCGCACATATTATTAATTAGTGCCATGCGTGGCTGCAAACCTGCGGGTAAGGCTACTAGCGGATAGTCTCTGGCTTTTGCAATTTTAGCCAACTCTCCACCGGAAGTAACTATAGCTATTTTGGCTTTTTTACTTTTAGCATCATCTAAAGCTGATAGAACTTCTTCGGTATTACCTGAATAGCTGCTAATTATTACCAGACTTTCTGTATCAACGTAACTAGGCAACGTATAATCACGAACCACTTCAAAAGGCACACTTAAACCCAGCCAATTTTTAATTAAACCTGCGGCTAGGGCTGACCCGCCCATTCCTGCTACAAGTATGTTAGTTACTTTACCTTCTTTAATTTCTCCTTCAAGCTCAGCGCTAAACCTTACTTGCTCTGCTTCAGCTGCCGCTACCGACAAAGCATCCTTGCTATCTCTCTGTTGAATTACATTTAAGTCGTCAAGCATAATCTTCCTTGTATATTCACAATATTTATATTACTATGCTACAGTATTACATAAGAAGTATAAACATTACTAAAAGGGGTGGGCATGGACATTCAACCAACACAGCAACAGCAACCAGTCAGCGATGACAACGAACTCGCTAAAGTTTTAGCTGGTGTAGATGACAAAGTTGCTAGTGATGACAGTAAGCCGGCTGACGATTCTCCAGCACCCAGTAGTACTTCAGACACAAGCGACGCTCCAGCCCAGCCAGCCGAACTACAAGCTCCACCTGTTACCCCTCCACCACTAGGCGGAAGTGTAGACTTAGAGCCCATTAAAAAAGAAGCTATCGAAGAATTACGGCCGCTGGTAGATAAGCTAAACTTACCACCTGAAGAAAAGTTTGATATTTACCTGCTCATCATTCGCTCAACAGATGATCAGTCTCTCATTGAGCCAGCTCACGAAACTGCAAAAAATATCACCGATGAAACTCGGCGAGCCCAAGCTTTGCTTGATATCATTAAAGAAATAGAGTTCTTCTCTCACCCTCCTCAGCAGCAAGAAGGCCCAGTCGCCCCAGCCCCCGAGCCTTCTGAAACTCAGGCTTCATAATTTACTTTTAGCTCTTCAAAAACATCCGTTGCACCATTAGCAACTGACTTAATGATTTTTTCTATAGCTGGAGCAAGATCTTTGGAGTTTAGGTTATCAACTTTACGCCACTCGGATCCCAAAGGTAAACTAGGCTTATTTTTAAGCTTTGATAAAAATAGATGAGCCAAAACTGAAGAGATGGTTTCTTTATCGCGTTTCACCGTTATATAAAAATCTCCCACATGCTTCAAGTTAGATATCTTTAAGCCAGTCTTTTCATCAACTTCACGTTGGGCAGCTTTTAATATTGAATCATCTTCCAGATGAAGTTTGCCGCTTGGTAGCGTCAGTTTATTTATAAAAGGCTGTTTTTTTCTTTGCTGCATCAGGACTTCTCCTTTATTATTCAAAATTACTGCCATGGTAATAATTTTTGGTTGCACTCTCGGCTCGAAACTAGACATACTGAGTCGATCAACAAGCGCTAAGCCTTTAGCGCTAAGTGTATAGCCTTCAGAAATTTTTTCTACTAACTTTTCTTTCAACAAAGACTTTAGATGATAACTGAATAAATTGCTGTCAGTGCGCGGTGGTCGCAACTGGGAAAAACGCGCTGTTTTGTTGTGCGTTAACACTGAAAGAATGTGTTTTTGAATATGATGCATATCAAATTGATTTGAGTCAAATTAAACTTTCTATACATTTCTATTTTACCGTATTACATTAAGTTTGTAATCAGTTAAATTACGAAGGATGTATAACAGTTATGGTCAATCATAAAAGTAAGTCTTTAGTAGTTGAGCGAAAAATCCCAAAAGAAATCGAAAGAAAATTCATACCCAAGCATCCTGGCGTTTTTAAAGAGCACCGAACACATGCCTACCCCATCGAACAGGTTTATTTAAGCCACCCTAACGAACCATGGAGCTTACGGTTGCGAGAAGTCACTACCAATCAACGGCAAACTTACAGTGCCGCTCTTAAATCTCGAAGTGCTTCTGAAGAAATATTAATACGCGATGAAGTTGAAACTCCTATAACAGAAGAGGCTTACCGTTTTTATGCAGATAATCAAGGCTTTCCCCGAATCCATAAGTTAAGGGCAGAACCATACCCAGGCTTAACTATTGACTGGGTTGAAGGCTACGAGGATCCGGTGATAGAAGCTGAGACCCCAGACGCTCAGTTATTTCTTGATGAAATGGGTTACGAACTTCAAGATGTGACAAGTGTAGCTACTTACCAAAATGAAATGATGGCTCATTTAGTTTTTCGAGCCCAGCAAGGTGAGGTAGCTCTGCCGCCCCAAGCTGACTTAGATATTAAAGCTATGATAGAAAAAATTATGCAACAACTGAGACCTGCGCCGTTAGTGGTTGGACTCATTGGTAGAAGCGGCTCTGGTAAAAGTACTTTAGCTGGTGAAATAGTAGCTTTGCTTGAGGCGCAATCTGTAACTAATATGATTTTATCCACAGATGATTACAATCGTGGCAAGACATGGTTGTGCGAAAGGTTCGGGGTACCAAAATGGCACAATTGGGATGACCCAGTAGTATATGATTGCGAAAGCTTGGCATGCGATCTTGAAGCACTTAAAACTAATGGCAACCCTATAAAAAAGCGTTGCTTTGATTTTGGCAGTGAGGAGCCAATTATCCTGGACGACCATCATATGCCAGCCCAGGTTATTATCTTGGAAGGATTATTTGCCCATAGCTCTCATTTTAAAGGAATTACCGATTTATCTTACGCTCTGCCTACGCCTTTAGCTACAAGTATCGGAAGACGAGTCTACAGAGATATAAGTAATCGTGACAATGCCTCTTTTGGGTCGGCTGCAGAAATATTGCGCTATCAGCTGGAAGTTGTCGAGCCTTCTTATCAAAAAGCCAGCGCTAAATAAAACCTCCTGCTTTATGCAGGAGGTTTTATCGTTAGGTTTTAAGGCCTACATCATACCCATGCCGCCAGGCATTCCGCCAGCAGGTGGCGGGGTAGGAGATTCTTTTTCAGGAATTTCTACAACCAAAGCGCCCATAGTCATTGCGGTAGCTGCAATTGAAACTGCATTTTGGATTGCTTCCTTAGTAACCATAACCGGGTCAACTACACCGACAGCCTTAACATCAACCACACCGGCCTCAGGTTTATTAACGTTAACCCCATGACCAGCTTTAGCACTTTCAACTTTTGCAAGTAATGCCTCGGCGTTCAAGCCGGCGTTTTGCATAATCTGACGGAACGGTTCGTAAAGAGCGGCTTTAAGCACGCTATAGCCAGCTGCTTTAGAGTCGTCACCTTTAGTTTTCAGGGTTTTTGCCAAGTTGATTAAAGTAACGCCGCCACCAGGCACAATTCCTTCGGATAAAGCTGCTTTAACAGCTGCAACTGCATCGTCAACGCGGAATTTCTTTTCTTCGATTTCAGTTTCAGTAGCACCGCCAACTTTAATGACTGCTACTTTACCGCCTAGCGCTGCAGCACGCTTTTCCAGCTGTTCTTTATCATACTCGCTGCTGGCATTTTCAGCTTGAGTTTGAATTTGTGCAATTCGGTTTTTCACATCAGCTACTGATCCAGCACCTTCAATAATTGTTGTGTTATCCTTATCAACAATAATCTTCCTGGCTGCACCGGCAACATCAAGGTCGACATTTTCAAATGTCATGCCCTGGTCTTCACTAATGACTGTTGCGCCAGTCAGCACAGCGATATCTTGCAGCACGTCTTTGCGGCGGTCGCCAAACGCTGGAGCCTTCACTGCAACTGTATTAAAGCTTCCTTTGAGCTTATTTAAAATCAAAACGCCGAGCGCTTCGCCTTCCACATCATCAGCAATTAAAACTACATCTTTCTTACCAGCTTGGGCTAGCTTTTCAAGCACAGGTAGGAATTCTTGCACGCTGGAAATCTTTTTATCGGTAATAATAACTGCAGGCTTCTCGTAAACTGCCTCCATGCGCGTAGTATCGGTAGCCATGTAAGGGCTGACGAAGCCGCGGTCAAATGTAAAGCCTTCCACGACTTCTGACTCCATCTCTAAAGCCTGGCCTTCTTCTACAGTCACAACGCCATCTTTGCCAACTTTATCAATTACTTCAGCGATTAATTTGCCAATAGAACTATCGCCAGCAGCAATTGTGGCAACTTCTGAGATTCGATTTTTCTTGCTACCTACGTCTTCAGATAATTTTGATAGATTCGCTAAAACTTCCGCCCCCGCTGCTTCCACTCCCTTACGTAGTTCCATTGGGTTGTGCCCAGCAGCAATAAGCCGATTAGCTTCATTTAAAATATTATAGGTAAGCACAGTCACAGTAGTTGTGCCGTCACCAGCGGCTTTGTTCATCTTGCTAGCAGCTTCTTTGATAAGCTCAGCACCAACTTTGTAGCCTAAGGTTTCATCATCACCTTCTGGCAAGTCTACGCCTTCAGCAACTGTTACACCATCGTGAGTTACCGTTGGATTGCCGTAACTTTTACTAATTACTACATTACGACCACGTGGCCCCATAGTTACTTTTACAGCATCATAAAGCGCCTTGGCCCCGCCTAATACTCGCTGGCGAGCATCATCATCATAAAAAACTTTTTTTGCCATTAATATTCTCCTTTATAAAATGCTTTTATCTTCTAGCCGTTCAATTGTTTTACCTGAGCGCTTGCGTAGACCAGAGGTCGAGTCTTAGCGAAGGAAAATAATTGAAAAGGCATTCTTATTAATACCTACAGCGTTGCTAGAACGTCTTCTTCTTTAACAATTAAATATTCTTTGCCATCTAGTTTAAGCTCGGTCGTACTGTACTCCTTGTAAACAATCCTGTCGCCCTTTTTAATATTTTTAACCTCTGGGCCAACAGCTTCTACTTTAGCCACTACAGGTTTTTCTTTAGCATTATCTGGTAAATAAAGGCCGGAAGCAGTTTTACTGTCAACTTCTTCACGAACAGCCACTACCCGATCGGCTAGCGGTTTTATGGGTGCACTCATAGTAGTCTAACCTCCTTAAACTATAATCTTTTTTAGTCTTAAAACTTTTTCATTGTAACTCAGTAAATTAGCACTTGCAAGTGCAGAGTGCTAATTAGTAGCAAATTGCTTAATGACTGCAGTAGTCCTAGCTACTAAATCATCTAAAAACTGTCGGTCTTTTGCCTCGGCGTTAAGACGCAAAAACGGGTCATTGCTACTGGGGCGAATATTACACCAGCCCTCAGGATAGTTAACTGTAAGGCCGTCCAAATCATCCTGCTCTCCATCAGATAAGGTAGCTCTAAGCTGCTCAATTACACCTTTTTTATCTTCAACCGTAAAGTTAGTTTCACTAATAGCATAATATTTCTTATATTGCTTAGCTAACTCACTCAGATTTAAGCCGCTTTCGGCAAGAACTTGAATAACCATCAAAGCTGCAATTAACCCACTGTCCGCATACCAATTATCTTTAAAAAAATAATGCCCGGAGTGTTCCCCGGCGAATATCGCGTCATGAGCTCGCATGTCAGCCTTAACATAGCTATGTCCCACTTTTGTACGAATGCCTCGTCCTCCGTTAGCCTCAATGGTTTCTGGTACAATACGCCCACAAATTGCGTTGAAAAGAATCGTAGAATTAGGATTCTTACTTAAAAAGTATTTTGATAGTAAAGCAGTAACTACAGTGCCGCTCAGCGGCTCGCCTGTTTCGTCAATTAGCACTGCCCTATCGCCGTCGCCATCAAAAGCAATACCAAAATCAAGCTGCTTTTCGTGTATAGCATTTTGTAAATCCAAGATATTTTCCGGCTCCATTGGGTTAGCTACATGGTTCGGGTAAGTACCATCAAGCTCGTAATACATAGGCGTAATTTGCAGGGGAATCCGATCTTCAAGTAGTGGTGCGACAACTCCTAGCATACCGTTACCGGCGTCAATAGCTATCTTATAACTAGGCCAATTTCCAGGATTCACGAACTTAAAAGCATGCTCAACCCACTCTCCTCGAACATCTTTTTTAATAACCTCGCCCTTTTGCTCAGCCGGCACTAAATTACCAGCCATGGCCACATCACGAACTTCAAGCAGCCCTGTATCAATACCTATAGGCTTAGCCTCTTCGCGGCAAAGTTTAATGCCATTATATTCGCCAGGGCTATGGCTAGCTGTTACCATAGCTCCGCCAGCTAAACCAAATTTGCCGACACTAAAGTAAAGCATGTCAGTTGTTACTAAGCCAATATCCCAAACTTCCCTACCCTGCAGCCTTAATCCTTCAATAAATGCTTTGGAAAATTGTTCAGAATCAACTCGCATATCATGGCCTACGGCAACTGGGCCGTCCCCAGGCAACCAGTCAGCTAAAGCTTGGCCGACTTGCCAGCAAGCCTCTTTCGTAAGCTCTGTCCCGGCCTTACCACGAATGTCGTAAGCCCTAAAAATATCTGGGTTCATACTTTTCCTTAAGTTAAATCAATATGACGCTGGTATTATAACAGCTCGCGGACTACTTCGCCGTCATTCCAAGGCAATCGCTCACCCCGAACTATGCGAAACTGCTCGTGACCCATGCCAGTGATCACCACCGTATCGCCCGCTCTGGCTATCGATAGAGCTTTTTTTATTGCGTCTCGCCTGTCGGCAATCTCTTCAGTCTTACCATCGCCACCAGCCTGCTTAATACCTGTAAGTACCATTTTGCGGATAGCCTTAGGGTCTTCGTTGTAGCTTTCTTCGTCTGTAACTATGATCCTATCAGTATTTTCAGCCGCTATTTCTCCCATAATAGGACGCTTGGCTTTATCTCGATCGCCACACGCTCCAAACACTAAAATAAGCCTGTTCTTCGTCAGATGTTTAACCGCCTCTAAAAGCTGTTTCAACGCATCGGGAGTATGTGCATAATCAACAATAACTTCATACGATTTTTTAGTTTCAACATACTCAAATCGCCCAGGGATTTCCTTTAAGTTAGCTACCCCTTTAACAATAGCCTTTAGATCTATCTCTAGAACATAAGCTGCAGCCACAGCCGCTACTGCGTTATAAACATTAAACTTGCCAGGGAGCACCGTAGTTAGCTTAAGCTTGGTCTGATGGTCAATAACTACCCCGATATCGCTGCCTTTCTTATGTAGCCTAACTTGGTTAATGCGGCACTCTGCTTCTTCATTAGTGCCATAAGTTATCTTGTGTTGGCTAGCATCAAATTTATCAAAATATTCAAACCATTCATCGTCTTGGTTGAGTACGATATAGCGTGGACTACTCTTGAATAACTTAGCCTTAGCGGCTGCGTAGTTATCCATAGTTTTATGGTAGTCAAGATGATCCTGCGTTAGATTAGTAAAAATCGCACACTCAATAGGTACGCCGGTCAGCTTATGCTGGTCCAAAGCGTGACTGGTAGCTTCTAAAATTACATAATCCACCTTAGATTTTTTAGCAGAGCGAAAGAACTGCTGCATCTGCTGAGTAGTAGCTACGGTAGCATTCAGATCATTTATTTTACTCTCACCTGCCATTTCAATAACGGCGGTAGTAAACATTGCAGTAGTGTAGCCTGCTGCTTTTAAAATCTCATTTAAATAGCTTGCCGTAGTGGTTTTGCCATTGGTACCAGTAACTGCCAAAACTTTAAGTTTTTTTGCGGGGTTTCCATAGCGTCTAGCTACGGCGCGCACTCTAGCTCGACGATATGCTTCTTCGGTTAAATGTACTGCAGGCGTGGGCAGTATCTTTCTGGTTACTTTTACTAATCCCTCTTTCATACTTCTTCTATGATACAGTGATAAACATGAGAATTCTAGGCATTGAAACAAGTTGTGATGAAACAGCTGCTGCGGTGGTAGAAAACGGCCAAAACATGCTTAGTAATGCTGTTCATAGTCAAATAGAAATCCACAAAGCCTACGGAGGTGTAGTGCCTGAAATAGCCGCCCGTAGCCACTTAGAAGTAATGCTGGCTACCATCCAAACCGCCCTTGATAAGTCTAAAAGCGATTGGAACGACATAGACGCCATTGCTGTTACCAACGGCCCCGGTCTTTTGGGAAGTCTGCTTATCGGCAGCTTAACTGCTCGGACTTTGAGCCTAATTAAAAACAAGCCGCTCTATCCTGTTCATCACGTGAAAGCTCACGTATATGCCAGTTTTTTAAGTGGTAATGCGCCCAAATTTCCTCTGTTATCGCTAATAGTTAGCGGCGGTCATAGCCAATTAGTTCTGTTTAAAAATCATCAAGATTATCAAATTTTAGGCAAGACTCAAGACGATGCTGTAGGGGAAGCCTTTGATAAGGTAGCAAAAATTATTGGCCTTCCCTACCCTGGCGGCCCTAGTATTGCTAAAGCGGCTGAAAGCGGCGACCCTAAAGCCTATAGTTTCCCTAAGGCAAAACTTAAGAGCCCTTTAGATTTTAGCTTCTCAGGCCTTAAGACAGCCGTTTTAAGGCGTGTTCAAGCAGAATGTGGGGTAGATTATGATTTTCCTTCTTTTGAGCTTGCTAAAAAGTTAGACTCTTCCACGCGCAATAGCTTTGCTGCCAGTTTCCAGAAAATAGCAGTTGAAACTTTAGTAGATAAGTTAGAGATTGCAGTCAAACAATACTCTCCTAGTTCCATAGTCATCGCCGGAGGAGTAGCCGCAAACAAAGAACTTAGAAGAGAAGCCCAAACGCGGCTTTCCCAAGAGGTAATTTACCCTGATTTTAAACTGTGCACAGATAACGCAGCCATGATAGCCGGAGCGGCTTATTTTCAGTCCCAGTTTGAAAAGGCAGACCGAAGTAGGGAAGTTGGAAGTAGCGCCTAGCCTATCTATGTAGCAGAAGGTTCTTCGCTTAGCTCTTTGCCATACTTTATAAGCACATCTATAAAGTCTATGGCTTGCTTGGCCCATAGGAGGGCTAAAATGACCGTGGCCATCCCAGGCTGAAGTATATAGGCTAACTTTTTCGGCACTCGTATGTACCCACTTACTGCTTGAGGGGTGCAAATGAACATGAACAGCCTGTTGTACGCCCAAGTTTCTCATATATAGAGCGAATAAAGAAGTTTGCCATTTATTCCTATGCATCTCCACGCCTGTTTTCTCATCTGTGTATGTTAAATCATCTGGCTCTAAAACAGGGAAGTCATCAATATCTTCTATCTGAGCAATACGCTCTATCTGTTCGGCATCAAGATAAAAGTTTGGTACTTGCAAAAACGTAACGCCTTCAAGTCGAGGAGAAGGATTTCTACCTTGTAGCCATTCTTTGATAAACAGCCGAACTGCGTTTTCTTCATCTGCGCTCTCTCTTGGTATTTCTTCATCTTCGGCCAAAGCAACCAGGGCTGCGCAAATAGCCTTTAGATCTTCAGGGCTTAATTCTTTCAACCTCTCTTGCTCGTGTGTCAAAGTATTTTCTGACGCCATATCTTCTCCTTTGCCACCCCTATATAATTTACTATTATACTCCAAGACTAGTGTTAATTAAAAACGTGCTATACTAATAAGCAGAAAATAAAAAGGCAAAAACTAGTAGAGGAGTTTAGTTTTTGACTAGAGGTGGGAGCTATCTAGTTTGGTGTTTTTTGACGTGAAAAATTTGACGTGAAATGCTTTAATTTAACAAGACTTTATATAAAACCGGCTTAAAGATGAGTGATATCTAAACATGAAATTGGCAAAAGCCTACGAACCAAATCAGTATGAACCAAACATCTATGCGCTATGGGAAAACAGTGGCGCATTTTTGCCTAGTGGAGAGGGGGAGCCTTACAGCATTGTTATGCCTCCGCCTAACGCCAACGGAAATCTGCACCTTGGGCACGCCTTAACGGTGGGGTTAGAAGATATTCTGACTCGTTACTACCGTATGAAGGGGCGAGATGCCATATATATCCCAGGCGCTGATCACGCAGGCTTCGAGACTTGGGTAGTCTATGAAAAACAACTAGAAAAGCAGGGGAAGAGTCGCTTTGACTTTAGCCGCGAGCAGCTTTATGCCCAAGTATGGAACTTTGTAGAAGAGCAAAGGGGAGGAATGGAGCTGCAGCTTCGCGCACTTGGCGCCAGTGCAAGCTGGCCTCATCTGACATTTACTTTAGATGAAAAAGTCATTAAAACCGTATATAACACCTTTAAAAAACTATGGGATGACAAACTTATTTATAGGGGTGAAAGAATCGTTAATTACTGCACTAAACACCAAACCAGCTTTGCCGATATTGAAGTTGAACACAAGAACGAAAAAGGTAAGTTGTGGCAAATTGCCTATCCGTTGCTGGACAAAATTGGCGAAATAACCGTAGCTACCACCCGACCTGAAACTATACTAGGAGACGTGGCGATTGCGGTTCACCCGGAAGATAAACGTTACAAAGACTTAGTAGGCACTCGGGTTCTTCTGCCAATAGTTCAACGCGAAATCCCTATTGTAGCTGATGAAGGCGTTGACCCTAAGTTTGGCACTGGAGCCGTTAAAGTAACTCCCGCTCATGACCCGTTAGACTTTGAAATAGGCCAGCGCCATAAATTAAAACCGATTCAAGTTATCGGTTTTGACGGTAAAATGACAGATGCAGCTCCTAGCCAGTTTGTAGGCCTTGATGTCATGAAAGCTAGAGAACGAGTTCTGGCATCCCTAAAAGCTGGAGAATTCTTGCGCGGAGAAGAGGTTCACGAACACAGCGTAGGGCACTGTTATAAGTGTGGAACGGTGATTCAACCGCTTCTGAAAGATCAATGGTTTCTGCATGTTAAACCTCTGGCCGATAAAGCGAAGGAGGCTATTGAACAAGGGAAGATTAACTTCACTCCTAAAAATGGCCAGCGTTTGATAATCCAGTATCTCAATAATCTAAAAGACTGGAATCTAAGCCGACAAATTCCTTGGGGCATTCCTATTCCGGCTTTTCAAAACGTGGACGACCATGAAGATTGGATTTTTGATACTCGGGTAGACGAAGAGCAAATAGATGTAAAAGGACAACGTTATCGCCGTGAAAACGACACCTTTGATACATGGTTTAGCTCCGGCCAGTGGCCATTTGTAGTAACTGACTATATGAATAGGGGGGAGCTAAGCAAGTTTTACCCTACCAATATGATGGAGACCGGCCAAGACCTATTGGACCAGCTGGGTAGCCCGCATGATTATGCTGGGGCTTTACATC
The DNA here is from genome assembly GCA_963717595.1 of uncultured Candidatus Saccharibacteria bacterium. GTDB lineage: Bacteria > Patescibacteriota > Saccharimonadia > Saccharimonadales > Saccharimonadaceae > CAVQWH01. The sequence goes on from CAVQWH010000001.1 coordinate 292,156, forward strand.
ACCGGGGAAGTGCCTTTTAAAGATGTGTACATGCACGGCATAGTTACGTGGACGAGCGTGGCCAGAAAATGAGCAAGAGTAAAGGAAACGTTATAAATCCTCAAGAGATTTTAGACAAATACGGGTCAGATGCTTTAAGGCTGGGAATTGTAGCTTCCCGTAGCGCCGGGCAAAACCAGGCTTTTTCTAAAGCCAAAGTAATCGCAGGCCGTAATTTCTGCAATAAGCTCTGGAATATAGCTAGGTATATAGAAGATAGAATAGGTGTAAAACCCACAACATTAGCAGAGCCTCAAACCATTGCTGACCACTGGATAATCGGCCAGTTAAACAAAGCTGGAGAAGAAATATCTAAGTTGCTTGAGAGTAACCGTTTTGCCGAAGCAGCAGATGTGATTTATCACAGCATCTGGGAAAATGTGGCCGATTGGTACCTTGAGGCTGCCAAAAAACAGCGCAGCACTGACATGTTGGCTTGGGTGCTTACTACTAGCCTAAAATTAGCTCATCCCTTCGCGCCATTCGTTACTGAGACTATCTGGCAAACGCTTGAATGGGAGAAAACACCGCTTATAAAATCAATTTGGCCCAACGCAGTAAAATATGATGAAATCGCAGCCAAAGAGTTCAAGCAAATTCAAAAACTGGTTAGCGAAGCTAGGTACGTAAGCGCAGCGCTAGATTCAGGCAAACAAACTATGCTTTATGGCAAAGATAGCCTTATAGCCGACCAAGCAGACATGATAGCCCACCTGGCAAAGCTAAAGGCCATCACAAAGACTGACCAGCCTAAAGGCCTGCGATTAGCCGTAGCTAATCGAGAAGCCTGGTTTGATGTACCAGCCCACACCATAAAACATCATCACAAAAACCTAGAAAAAAGGCTTAAAGTTACACAGCAACAAATCGACACCCTAGAAGGCCGCTTAAAAAACGAGGGCTACACAAAAAATGCTCCTCCGCAGGTTATAGAAGAAACACGCCAACAACTTAGCGAACATCAGACGATTGAAAAAAGACTACAGCGTGAATTAGAGCTAATCTCTTAGCTGATTTGTAGTTTTTTAGCCATCTCGGCTAAAGCTTCGTGGTCAGGTTCACGCTGGTTTCTATCCAGCAGTTCAGTAAAATTCTTTGGCCTCATTGCAAGGGTAAATATGTACATGCGTATGCGGCACGTCAAAGCCTTCGATACGAGAACAGATTCGCTCAGCTTTAGTAACTTTCTTTAAGCGTTTGGCCAGTTTTTTAACCGTTTCAAACAAAGCCTGGTAATCTTCTTCCGGTAAATCTTGAAATTCACTCACCTGGTTTTTGGGCACAATCAGCATGTGGCCAGGTTGGATTGGGTGAATATCTAAGAATGCAAAAGTTTTTGCATCTTCATAAATTTTATGGCTGGGGATTTCCCCTTTAATGATTTTTGTAAAAAGACTGTCTTGCATAACTTTGATTATACCAGCCCGGGACAAGAGAAAGCCCCCAGCCGTGAGGCCAGAGGCTCTCTAAACGACTGAGGGTTATGCGTGGTGGAGGAAGGCTAGACGCAACCGCCGACTCGATCGCCCGCGTAAATGAGGTGGACATTGAATTCGTGCGGTTCGTAAATCTTGGCCTTGCGCCCGTGCCCCCGATAGAGACAAAGCTTTCCCCACTGCGTTCCGTCACCAAATCGTTCTGCGATCCCCCAGACCGTGTCACCCGAGCGAATGAGAAAAATGCGAGGGTAGCATTCGTGATACTTACCCACATAAACGTCACCGAAGTGACAGTGGTTTAGGGAGTAGGCGTTAGGCTGGGTAGTTTCGGCCGAAGCGTTAGCCACAGGCAAAGCCAGCGCCGCCACCATGGCAATGATGATGAACTTTTTCACCGCAACTCCTTTGGTTTATAGCCGCCGATTCAAAAGTAATTTTTATTATAATACTATATTTTTATAATGTCAAAAGCTGACCCGGACCAGAACTTAAAGTCCTGGCACAGCTCACGGAGTATATCCGCGCCGGGTTCGGTCTGTGTTGGACGAACAAAAATGCTTAAATAGGGAGTTTTCTTAGTGGCTTCTCCAAAGCCCAAAAAGAGACGAATCCACTAATTACTGCGATCAAAGTGCCGATGAGCCAGTAGGCGGTCACTTCACGAAACATTGGCTGTCCGATGGCTCCTACCGCCAGAAATCCGAGCACAGAGCCTACCCAGGCAACAAGCACCAGTCGTTTTGCATTTGCTGGCATGTAGAACTGATCTTTCTCAAGCATTTTCGAATAGCCTCGGCTCACAACAGTCAGAACTGCTATTGCCACTGGCAAAACGAAAAATATGTTTGCGAAAAACTCTAGCATCGCAATCCTTTCGTCCTAATGAGTGCAAGAAAACTTCAAAAGCCTTCCTAGTTAATTATTATCACTTATTATTACTGAACTGTCAAAGTATAATCCCCGCTTTTAGTCTACTTGTTAGATAATCTTATGCATGTTATAAAAAATAAATCGATACATTCGATTTATGTAGCACCTAGACAAAACTAGCATGGTGAGGTGAGCTAAGATGTGGGTAACCGCTGTTTGGATAGCAATGCTTCTAGTAGTTAGTATTTCCGTCTACCTAATAAACAAGCGTGTACGGGAAATACTTGAGCTCAGACACAAAAGACAGGCACTTGACGAAGCTGAGCGACGCGTAGAGCTTCAGGAGCGTGAGAATAAAGTCAAACTTGATGCAGCCACTGCTAACGAGCGAACTGAGCGCAAGAGACAGCAGTTGATGCAAGGAGCAGCTGAGGCCCAGCTTGCAGCAAAGGTGGCAGAAGCACCCGAGACTCTTAGGGCTCGCATTGCCGAAGAGGAGGGCCTAGTAACTGCCAGGGCGCAAGCTCAGGCCATAGAAGCTAAGTACAAACACCTGGCAAAAGGCTACAGGGAATTTCTGGGTATGGGAGGCTACGGAGTCACGTTTGGAGACTGGGTAGGCAGCAGCTAAGCTTGGCTCGCCACAACCTTGCCGTGTGCTACATGCTAAACAGTTTTGGGCATTTCTGTTTTCGCTACCCAGCGAGATAAAAAATGCCCAAATTTAAACATTAATTATACAAACTAAAAAGACTGGCCTAAAGGCCAGCTATTTTTATTTTGGCGGAGAGGGTGGGATTCGAACCCACGGTACCCGTGAAGGCACGCCGGTTTTCAAGACCGGTACCTTAAACCACTCGGTCACCTCTCCATTGCTATTCATTCTATCAGCGGTCGGCCTAGGAGTCGAGAGTTTGGCGAGCCACGGCTGCCACCCACACTTCTTTAGCTCCAGCTTTTTGCAGGCAATTAGCAGCTGCCTCAAGCGTGGCGCCGGTAGTTACCACATCATCTATTATCAGGTATGACCCCTCGCCTAGCTTGTGGGTGCACTTAAAGGCTTCTGATGCCTGTTTACGTCGCTGGCTAGACGAAGTTGCTTCTCGCTGCACCGTAGCGGTTCTGCGGCTTAATATAGGCTTAAGCTTTAAGTCACGTTTTTTGGCCAAGTACTTGGCCATTAGCTTAGCGTGATCATAACCGCGTTGGCGAACGTGGCGCGAAATTGTAGGAATAGGAACCACAATAGTTTCAGCTGGCAAAATAGGCAGGGAAGTATCGAGTAAGTCAGCCAAAGGACGACGGGCAGCTTTAGCGTAAGAAAACTTATAAGCATTTATAAGCTTTTCTAAAGCGGCCTCCCGCCGGCCAACTACCCAGGCTCGTTTATAGGCGACTCTTGGCTTACAGCTAATGCATAGGCCGTTATCAGAAACCTTGTTACATCTAATACAAATATCGGGAGACTCATCGGCAATACTACTCAAGCAAACAGGGCATAGTATGTGGCCGTTTTGTCCACAATTACAACACCTGTGTGGAGCAATCACCTCAAGAAGTTTCTCAATCATTGTGTTTTTTACTCACTTTATTTGTGGTTTTATTGCATTTTATACTATCGTTCTATTATACTTGGCAATAGAACACTTGTTGTTTGCCAAGAACCAAGTAAAAAGTGGAGGAGACTTATGGCGCGAGGTAACAAGCAAAATAATGAAGATTTGCTGATTGAAGAAGAGCTCACAACAGCCTTTCTAAACGACGACGATACGGCGTCGCAACCAGCTGGTGCAAAGCCGGAACCTCAAAACGAGGACGATTTGCAAGAAGAAGAATTTCCGGGTCAGCTAGCGGTCGATGTTTACGAAACAGAAGACAAGCTAATTATCAAAGCCCGCACTGCTGGCGTAAACAAGCAAGATTTAGACGTAAGTATTTCTGATGGCATTTTAACCATCAGCGGTACGCTCTCTAGCGGTGACGAAACTGAAGCTACCCAATGGCACATTCAAGAATGCTACTGGGGTGAATTCAGCCGTACTCTAGCATTACCAGTTGCAGTTAAAGAAGAAGAAGTCGAAGCGGTTCTCAAAGACGGCGTTCTTACCATTAACTTCAACAAGGTCAAACAAGAGCAAGCTCGCAAAATTCAAATTCAATAAAATAAAAATATTCACAATTAAAATAACCTGCATTTTATGGCAGGTTATTTTAATTTAACTTGCTCTAGTAATCCACTTTTATTGCCGAACCGCTAAGAGCTGTGCCGTTGCCGCTTTCGGTAATATTCTGTGTTACAAACCCGACTACCGCATAAGCCATGACAGCTACCACGATACCAATAATAGCGTACAAAATAGTATCTTTGGCGCTCTTGACTGCTTCTTGGCTGCCACCCGAAGTAGCATAGCGGATACCGCCAATCACCAGCATCACCACTGCTATCAAGCCTATGATGAAGAGCATTATGTTGATAACCAGCTTAATGGTATCTACAAAACTAGTGTTCTGGCTGCCAGTTTTTACGCTACAAGCACCCGTACCAGGGCCACTTGTGCCAACCTTATCAGGGTTGGAGCTGTCGACCGTTACACTATCTTGACAATCCGATCCTGAAGCAGCAGAAGCACTGGTTACCAAAACCGCACTGCCCATGCCAAAACTTAGCAAGGGAACAGCTGCTAGTGTTAATAAAGCCTTTTTTATAGTTTGTATCATTTGTCTATTCTCCTTTATGGATTAACCTAATATAGTTATAGCAAACATAAGCGTATATGCAAAGCTTTTTACAAGTTGTTAAATATTCTGGGTGATAAACCCTACTATTGCATAAGCCATGACGGCTACAATGATGCCGATAATTGCATAAAGTATAGTGTCTTTGGCTTTTTTAATTTGCTCAGAGTTGCCCCCTGACGTAGCATACATAACTCCGCCTATAACCATAGCTACGACAGCTATGATGCCAATAATAAACAGTAGAATGCTAACTATTTTGGTAATAGTCTGCGTAAAACCGTTTTTAACGTTGGTACAATCCTGATAGCCACCATGCGGACCTGTTACTACAGTTCCTCCATTATGGGTGCAGGCATCTTTTTTAACATCCCCAAGCCCTACTGTACCCGCTACCTGAGTAGCAGGTAAAAGTGCACCCACAGTCAAACTAAAGACTGTTAATAGTGTTACAAGACTAAGTTTCAATCTCCTCATACGCACTCCTATATATTCCCGATTACAAACCCTACTATTGCATAGGCCATGACGGCTACAATGATGCCGACTATGGCGTAGATTATAGCGTCTTTAGCTTTTCTGGCTTGGTCGGCGTTGCCTCCTGAAGTTGCATACTGTATGCCAGCGATTACTATGACTATTACCCCAATGATACCGATGACGAAAAGTAGAATGTTGATGATGTTTTGGAGGGTTTTTCTAAACGTCCCATTGCTATCTGTGCTTACATCTGCACTGCTAGCACCAGCTGCTGTTAACCCACTTTTTACTGAGTCTTGAGGAGCTGCAAAAGTAACTGGTGACAGTGCAGCAGATCCAATCCCACAAATCATTAGTAAAGGCAAAATTAGAAACCCTATTCTACTAAAAACCCTCTTCATTAAGCAGACCCCACATGGTTTAATACGAAGTTAACAATTGCATAGGCCATAATAGATACCACCAGACCTACCACAGCATAAATAATTGTCTCGCGTGCAGCAGTAGCATGTTGAGGGTTACCGGCAGAAGTAACGTATCTAATACCACCCACAACAATTACAATTACAGAAATAATTGCAATTATATATATTAAAGTGTTAATAACGTTTTTTAACACACCACCAATCAATTGGTCTTTGTTAGCAGCAGTACAAACGTCTGAATTAGGATCAGCGCTACCATTATTACAAGCTTTATAAATGGTTAAAGCCTGTGCCGAAGGAGCTAACCCAGTTAATAACGGAATACTAAACCCACCTAAGATTAGAGCTGCTGTAATCCCTAGGCTAGCTAATAATCTCCTCATACGCACTCCTATATATTCCCGATTACAAACCCTACTATTGCATAGGCCATGACGGCTACAATGATGCCGACTATGGCGTAGATTATAGCGTCTTTAGCTTTTCTGGCTTGGTCGGCGTTGCCTCCTGAAGTTGCATACTGTATGCCAGCGATTACTATGACTATTACCCCAATGATACCGATGACGAAAAGTAGAATGTTGATGATGTTTTGGATAAACGTGCTTAAGTTAGGGCTACCGGCACCACCGGCCTGGTTCACGGCTCCCTGCGCCGTACAAACGGGCAAACCTTGCTGGCCACCTGCAGAGGGCGGGTTGGTGCAATCCGGTGCTGCTGCTACGCCATAAACAGGCACAAGGACTAGTAGGCTAGCTGTTAAGAAAGAGGCTAAAGCTAGTTTAATTTTTCTCATCATACCCTCACTATACTACAGCCAGCACCACGTTAGTAATTACAAAAGCCATAATTATTACCACTAAACCAACCGCTGTAAAGATTATTGATTTCCGAGCCGTAGCAACGTTCTGAGGGTTATCACCATTAACCGCCATCAGTAATCCGCTAATCACTATAATTAAGACCGCTACTCCGCCAGCTATGGTGTAAACACCGTTCAAAATACTTTTTAAATCAGTCGGCGAACTCTCTAAACCTAAGTCACTTGCAGAGAGACTAAAGGGGCCGGTGGTGCCACCATCACTACCGCCACCACCTTTGCCTCCACCACCACCGCTACCGCCGCCACTAGAAGCATCACTAATTATTTTGTTACAGTTTTCACCAGCCGTATAGGCTGCTGAACTAGTCTTATGGTTATTTTTCAGTTCTTTACAAAGCTTAAGTAAATCTCCTTCAGGATCTGCTGAAGGACTTATTTTTTTACATATGCCATAGGTTTTGGCAGGTTGCTTTTTGCACTTAGTAGCAAGTGTTTTATAGGCTTGTGTGCTGGCTGTACTTGCGCTGACGTTACCAATTAGCCCCAAGCTACCAACGGCTACGCCTGCTAGCAAACCAAATACCGTTAAGGGCACTGTTAATTTTTTGTATTTTACGATATTCATGATGACTTGTTAGTTGATGCCATTTATTATAAATGACCGGCTACAAAATTGACAATTGCAACTGAGCCGGTAACGATTATTAAACCTATTGCCGCGTCAATAATAGTTTGCCTGGCCTGAGCCGCCCTCTGATCATTCCCCTGGCTTAGCATAAAGGCAAACCCGCCGTAAATTATCATCCCCGTAGCAATGTAGCCAGCAGCTTGTAAAAGCATGTCCAGAAGATTAAGTCCTACCGTCCAAATAATCTTAGCTATGCCCGTATTTTGCAGGTCTAAGCTACAGTCACTATCAGACTTTTCAAGACCCCGGTACCATACAGGAAAGGTTAGAAATCCCTTAGCGCAGTCTGGGTTGCCAGTTATTGGATCTTTAGCTAAAGCCGGCGAACTGGCAAGGATAGGGGAAAGCAAAGTAATGCAAAAAATAAAAATTAAGTAGATTTTTTTCATTTTAATTGAATAACCCCCCAGGTATTGCAAAGTTTAGGATTGCCACCCCGAAAGCATAAAGCGCAAGCCCTAGCACGGAGTTAAATATAAAACTTAGTCCTTTTTTAGCAGTTTCTGAATTACCCGCTGCAGTACTATAAATAATTCCGCCGGTAACCACTCCGCCAATCGCCACAAGACCAACGCCGCCTGTAACTATTTTTATAATCGATGCTAAAATTTTGACAATCGGGCTATCTTTGCCACCTGAACTACTGGAGCTGCTGCCGCACCCGAAATTAAAGTATGTTTGAGCATCGCCACAGGTATTCGTTGCAGGCGTGCTGCTTTTGCTAGGTTCCGGCTTACATGAGCCATCAGACTTCCTGCCGTTAGGGCAGTTTTTAGGTTGGCATTTACCTTTAATAACTTTTTCGTCTTTTTTACAGTGAGGAGCTTTAGCTAAAGCAGAAGGAGCATTAGTTATACCACCACCAACCACCAAAGTCAGAATCGCAAATAACCCTAAAGCAATAATAGAAATTTTTTTCATAACTAGCTTTATGCTAATTATGCATCAGGCAGCTCGTTATAACAAGCTGCCTGAAGCAAGGGTTTTGCGTTTAATTCTGGTCAATCGTAAGCAGGAAGAATTTGCTGGTGGCCGTCTGCTTCAGTGTGGCCTCTAGGAATAGAATCTATTTGGGCCATATTGTCCAACACTGGCTGGCCTCCGCTTAAAGCAACCGTAACGCTACTCCAACCACCTTCGCTATTAGGATCAGGATAGGAAATCCATAAAGCCTTAGTGTCGTTGCCAAAAGTATTGTACTTGCCAGCACGTACAAAGCCATTTTTATCCATGCCGGTTATGTATAAAGGACCCCAGTTTTGATTAAGAATTGCATCCTTGAGATCAATAAATTTAACCGTTGCACCCCCTTGGCTTAAGAGCTCCTGTGCTCCGCCGGGAGAATAAGAACCGGGACTAAGAGAGTCTGTAAGTGTTCGTTCTACAAACCCAAGTATTTGCTTGCCGGCCTTTGATAAACTTTTGCCATCCTTGTCTAATAAAATACTAGCGTTACCATCTGGGCTATTAAGCGCCTCCGGAAGCGAAGCGTATGCACCGGTCAAATTAGCATAGGTATTTAAAATACGATAGTCGTGGCCCATGGCATTGAATAATTCTTGAAGTGATTCTTCTGGAGTAGGAGCATCTATGCCTTCAGACACTAAGCGCTCATCTGTGTTAGGGTCCAATGCTTGCTCAAATTGTTTCTTACCATGTTGGTCGTTGGTAATCTCTATTCCCTGTGGTTTTGTAACTTTACTTGCGCCTGAGCCCGCGCTGCCAGCAAGGTAGCCGCCACCTAAAGCTGCGGCCACAGAAACAACTGCACCAGTTCCCATAAGTCTTTGCTTTCTGGATAGTTTCTTCTTTTTCTTTTTTTCAGTGTCGTGCCCGTTGCTAGATGGTTGTTGGTTGTGATTCATGTTGATATTCCTATTAATTTTTGTTTTTGATATCTTATTGTCTTCAACATAACATATAGTTTGTACAAAGTCAAGAGTTGCTTATGCTTATTCGTGCAATTTAAAACACAATCTATTACACTTATACTTATGATGTCGGCAAAAAGTCGAAAACCGCAAAAAATTATTATTCTTGCCTTAGCAGTTGTTATTTTGTGTTCTAGTATTGTGTCGCTTTTTACTCCCAGTATTTCAAACGCAGACTACAAACCCAATAGTGTCAGCAGCCAGAATGACCGAACAATACTGGTAGCGCTAGAAACATGTTTAACTCAAAGCGTTCTGTATCCATTGGTATCAGGAGGTGCCGTTAATCAAGACGACATGGCCGACATAATTAGCGCAGGCGGCGGGGACGTGCCAGTTGGCTATGAAATAGATTCTACAGACGGCACTGCAGCATGTAGTGGCGTCAGCCTTACTAGAGCAACGCGAGTAATTGGTAAGACTTCCCATTGGTTCTTTAATCAAATATACGATCTTAGCAACCCTATCAATATAGCCGGAACCGATGCTCTGGGTTATAACATGAGAGGTGGTTTTAAAAATATAAACCTTATCAATAAGCTTAAAAGTCTTACCCCGGCCGCAGCCAAACCGCCAGTTACGGGAGAAGAAAAGAAACGACGAGTCGCCAGAGCCTTTTGGATTTGTAACGAAGAGGTTCCGGCTGGCAAAACCCCCTCAAGAACTTTCAATAAAATAGGTGGCAAAACCTATCAATACAAAGACGGTCAAAGCGGTAGTACTGAAGTTAGCGTAGGCATGGACTTAGAACAAACTGACGGCAAATACACCTGCAACACACTTTTGCATTGGGGAGACCCATCATGGCTGGTTCAGGCGCTTAAAGACTATCCAGCAGGCAGCGCCAGCGGTTCAGGCACGGGCGCACCTCCGGGAGCAGGCGGAGGAGGTAGCAGTGACTCATCTTGCCAGGGCGGAGCCTTAGGTTGGGTTCTTTGTCCAATGATTGATCTACTTTCTAAAACCACCACTTTTGCGGCTAACATGGTAGATAGCCTACTGCAGTTTAGGGTCTTAGCTAAGGAAGCAGCCAGTGGCGACGAAACTATTCGCAGCGCATGGCAAGGCGTACTTAGTATAGCTAATATTTTCTTGGTACTAGCTTTCTTGATAATTATCTTTTCGCAATCGACGTCACTCGGCCTTTCAAATTATGGCATTAAGCGAATGCTACCCAGACTCATTCTTGCCGCTATTCTCATAAATATTTCATTCTACATATGTGCCTTTATGGTAGATGTAAGCAACATAATCGGCAGCAGTATTATGGGGTTCTTAGTCGGACCGCAAGGAATAGGCGCCGCCTTTCAATCTAATATGACCGAATCCAGCGGCTTTGCCCAAGCTTTGGTTGGAGGGGTAGCAATTGTAGCGATTATATTCTTCTTCTTGCTTCCTGTATTACTAGCAATACTATTAGTACTACTCTTGTTGATAGCTCGTTTGGTTATTCTAGGTGTGTTAATTGTTGTATCACCTCTAGCTTTTGCTGCCTGGCTGCTACCCAATACTGAAAATTACTTTAAAAAATGGTGGGATTTGTTCACTAAACTACTATTTATATACCCAGTAATTATGGCAATCTTTGGAGCCTCGCTAATGTTTTCAAAAATTACCCAAGACCTTGCCCCGGACGGTAACGCAACTATAGCTAACCTTATCTCGCTGGCAATACTAGCGATCCCATTATTTGCTTTGCCAAAAATTCTTATGTCTACTAACTCAATAATGGGCCAAGTAGGTGGTTTGGGTCAGAAATTTAATAAATTCGTTGAAGGCAGCAAGTTCGGCCAAGGCGTCAAAGCACGCGGACGGGCTTACGGAAAGTTTGGTGCTCTAGGCGCGGCTGGTGCGGCTCAGTTTGGAGCTAAGAAAGTAGGTGGTGCTATTGATAGTCGATGGGGCGGTCGCGGAGTAGCGCGAAGCCGAACTGGCTATGCAGCTCACGGCGCAGTATTAGGAGCTAAAAGGGTAGGTAGTGCAGCTGCAGCTGCAGCCAGAGGTGCTAAAAAAGCAGCCGACTTTGATAGAGCAGTTGTTGAAGCGGCCGAAGGCCGCAAGCGACAGAAAGAATCAGATCGAGCTAAGAGGATGTATGGCGTAGCTGCCAGTGACAGCTTAGGCGGAAGAGCGTTAAGAGCTTTTGGCGGAGAAAATTTTGCTTCGTATGTAGCTAGCCAGCGTAAATCAGCTTCCGACGAGAAAGTTAAGCAAATTGAAGCCAACATGGAGCTTGGTGGACACTCTATTGGCCAAATAGGTAAAGCTTTGCGTGACGCTCTTCGAAACGGTGACCATGAAACTGTGCGAGCCGCTATGAATAGGTTATCAGGCATGGGTGCAGGTGGCCAAAACGCCCTAGCTCATGTACTAACGGCGGCTGAAGCCGACGGCGGAGCAGGCGCAGGAATAAGCGCCGATATGCAAACTACCGTTTCAAACTCTATCAATGACAACTACAATACTCTTGTTAGCAAAGTTGGCGACATAGCAAAGGGTGGGTTTGACCAAAACGGCCAGTTCTCTAATGCCAATGCATTTGGCAAGCTATCTGCCGAACAGATGGCGGGTCAGAGTCCTCAAGCTATTATGCAAAATATAGATCAGGTTACACAGGGTATGGCAACTGAGATACTTAACAACCCTAACCTTAGGGGTAAAATTTCCAACCAGGGTGTGTTAACTCGTTCTAAAACAATACGAACAGGAGGGCACGTAACACCAACCCCAGCCACTCATCGTGTGGAGCAAAGATTAAAAGACGAAATTATGAGCTAAGCTATACCTGTAGCTCTTCTTTAAAAATTTTCTTAGCTCTGCGCTTTCTTAAGAAATGTCGCACACCACCAAGTGCCGCCAAAACGTCGGGGTCTTTTTTAAACAAAGCCCTGCGGACAACTGCTTCACCAAAGTATTTAGAAGCACCCCAGCCACGAATCTTTTCACCAGTAAGTTCCATAGCTCTTTGCTCTAAATCACGAGCCTTATCTTCAAGGCTAGCAGTACCCATAAGGCGCCAGCCTTCGGCTCTTTCGTGTTGATCATCTGAGCTCTTATGCAGTTCGTTAGCTTCTCTTTGTAATTTTCTAGCTTCATCATCCAGTTTAGCTGCTTCTTTCAGTCTTGCGCGACGCGCTTCTTTGCTTTCTTCAGCATCAGTAGTATCCGTTTCATCCCATACAACAGAAGAGTCGCCGGTAGGCTTCTTTGATCTTTCACCAGACTCTTTGGCGAGTTTTTCAGCTTGCTTTTTCAACTCACGAGCTCTGTCTTCGGTATACGCTGACTCCATCAAGTGCCAGCCTTTTTCAACATCCTCTCTTGCTGCTGCGCTCTCTTCGTCAATTCCTTCAGAAACCGAGGCAGACCCTTCATAAGCTGAATCAATAATTGCGCCCATAACTGGATTGCGCTTATACCCAAATCGTATATTTTCTGCTGCTTCTAGTTTTAGATGTGGCTGGTCAACTCTGTCTGCTATGTCTCGCATAACTTGATCATGGGCGAGAACATTATATATCCACAACTGAGATAAACTACGTTTTTTACGGGTTTTGCTAACCCGAATTCGTGAAGCAGCTTCTATCGCTAAATCTAAATGGCCACTGTCTAAAGCATCGTAGGCTATTTTCTGTAAGGTTCTCATCCGCTTAGTAGGCCGATTCATAGCATCAGCTTGGTCTATTTCCTGCTGCAAGGCTTCTCGTTTTTGTCTGTCTTCTCCTCCGGCGGCTTCATCGTAATCTTCATAAGTGTGATAACTGGTACCACCCGCTTCTTCAACAAATTCTGGAGAACCAGGAAGGATAAGTGTATCAGCTGCGTCAGGGTTAATTTCTCGACTACCTGGAATTATTATTTTCTTAGGTTTTGCATCGCTTTCAGGATAAAAGGGTTTCTCATTGTGATCTAATAAATCTTTTGGATTCCCAGGCTCCGAATAGTCGTGGGGGACAAGTGTTTTAGGCTCTGTGTCATGAGATTGCTCTTGGCCGGGAATAACTAACTTACTAACGTCCACGCCAGTAGGCTCTTCTTGCCCAGGAATTATTAGATCACGAGGCTCTGCCTCGCTTTCAGAATTAAACGGTTCGCCGTTAGGCGCTATGAGCTGTGGTGGACGCTCTGACATAACATCTCTATATATAGCATAAGCTTTACAAAATGTCAACTATTTGTGCTCTGTTATTTACCTCTCGTGTGATAAGCTGTAACATAAGAATTATGGCGGTTTACAAAGTTCCCCAAGACGTAGAAGCCGACGACAAGCTACTCGGCCCGTTTAGCTTTCGGCAATTTATATATTTGATAATCGTAGCTATAGCCTGTTTTATAGCTTATATCCTTAGTCGAATTTTTATCGGCTTAGTAGTAGTGCCCCTGCCCTTTGTACTGTTTTTTGGCGCCCTGGCGTTGCCCCTCAGAAAAGATCAGCCCATGGAGGCTTATTTACTGGCATTAGTCCAGTTTTATTTAAAACCAAAGCTGCGCTTATGGCAGCCGGACGGCCAACTGGCTACCGTAGAGATTACTGCTCCTAAAACAGTTGAGCCTAAGCGCACTAAAGATATCTCTGGTGATGAAGCCTCTCAGCGGTTTTCTTATCTTGCCCAAATTATGGACACAAAAGGCTGGGCGTCTCGTGGGGTGTCAGACGAATCGGGCACCTCACTCAGCCAGCAGTTTACTGAAGAAAACCAGGAGACAGAGGATGTTTTGGATGAAGGCGCTCCGGTAGCTCAATCTTTTGATAGCCTTATAGACAAACAGGCCACCGAACAACGCCAAAAACTTACCGCTAGTCTTAAATCTACTCAAGCTGCAACCACTAAACCCAGTCCAGCTTCAAACTCTCAACCTTCTTCGCCAACCACCACCCAGAGCACCAAGAAGGACCCAGACACCCCGCCAAAAGATAGCGGCAGCAAAGAGGAGTCTGAAATTCATTATTCTCCTTATCCCAGCGATATGCATCAAAAAGTGGTTCAGCCCCTAAGCAAACAAAACAAAAACGAAGCTAAAGCTTCTTCTAAAGAACCTAAGGTAAAAAACATAAGCAAAAAGCCTAGCGATGAAGAGCCGTCACCTGATATAATTAACCTGGCAAATACTCCGTTTACCATTAGTACAATTGCGCACGAAGCCAAGCGCATTAAAGAAAGAGAAGCCGAAGAGGTGGTTATATCACTTCATTAGGGCTTATATTGTGAATTTATAGGGGGCAAAGACAAACCAAACATGCAGCCGGAACAACAAAAAAACCAGGTACCACAAAATCCAGCAGAGTCGGCTAGCCCTGCTGCTAGCAGTGCGCCTGCTCAAAACCAAGCAGCGCCAGCACCTCAGATTCAACCACAACCAGCTCCACAGGCTAAACCTGGAGTGACACCCCAACAGACCGGCCAAAAGCCCCAGCCGTCCCAAAAAAATCCCAATAGCACCCAAAACACTCTGTTAATCTCTGAGCTTCGAGATAATATGGTGGTTCTAAATGATGGAAGCTTCCGGGCTGTTATAGTTTGCAAGTCCATAAACTTTGACCTAATGAGTTCTAACGAGCGTGAATCAATTGAATTTGCTTACCAAAGCTTTTTGAATTCTCTTTACTTTCCCGTACAAGTCCTTATCCGTTCGCAGCGTATAGATATTGGTCCTTATCTTGATAGACTGGCTAATATTCGTCGTTCACAAGAAAATATGCTGCTTGGAGTGTTGATGGACAACTATATAGATTTCATAGATACTCTGTCCGAAGAAGCCAACATTATGGACAAAAGCTTCTTTGTAGTGGTTCCGTATTATCCAACCGGCGATGTTGACGCTTTAGTAAAAAGTAGTAAAGGCTTTTTCAGCGCATTATTTAAACCACAAAAGCAAGGTGCGATTAAGATTGACCAAGCTGCTTACGACAAGGCAAAAGACGAGATTAAAACACGCGTAAGCGCTACATTAAGCGGCTTATTCCAGATGGGCGTCCGAGCAGCCCAGCTTAATACTAAAGAGCTTGGGGAGCTTTATTACAATTTTTATAACCCTGACACAGCGGTGCGCGAACCATTAGGCAATTTTGAAGAAATGACCAACACCTTTGTGCGCAAAGGCGAAGGCGAGGCCAAACAACCACACCTGCAAGAGGGGGTAATGTAAATGGCCTTATTCGGCGACAAAAAGAAAGCTGACTCGGTTAATATAGCTGCTCAGCAGCGCGCTCGTGAGCAGAGCGAAGTTGAGCAAGCTTTTTTAAAGGGTATTACAACCCTACGTGATCTCATCGCTCCAAGTAGTATTGAGCTGCACGCCAGCTACTTCCGTCTTGGTACACGCTACGGCCGAACCATATATGTCTATGCTTACCCGCGCCAAATTTACACCGGCTGGCTAAGCGCCATTATTAATGCTGATGAAGTGCTTGATATCAGTATGTTTATCTATCCTGTAGAAAGCCAGGTGGTGTTAAATAACTTGCGCAAAAAAGTAACCCAGCTTGAAGCAACCAACTCTATAAATATGGAAAAGGGTAAAACGCGCGATCCTCAACTTGATGCAGCCATTCAAGATGCCGAGGAACTAAGAGACCAGCTCCAAGTTGGTGCCGAAAGGTTTTTCCGCTACGGCCTATATATAACCATTTATGCCGACAGTTTGGATGAGCTTAGTTTTGTGCAGCACAAGATTGAAAACATCCTCGGACAACAACTTGTATTCTCCAAAGTGGCTTCCAGCCAACATGAGCAGAGTCTTCACAGCACAGCCCCACAAATGACTGATAAGTTGCAGATTCGTCACAATATGAACACTGGTGCAATTTCAACTAGTTTCCCATTCACCAGCGCCGATCTTACTCAAGAAAAAGGCGTGCTTTATGGCATCAATATGCATAACAATGGTCTGGTGATATTTGATAGGTTTAGCCTAGAAAACGCCAACATGGTGGTTTTTGCAAAGTCTGGTGCAGGTAAGTCTTTTGCTGTAAAACTAGAGGCCTTGCGCAGCATGATGACAGGTTCAGATATCATAATCATCGACCCTGAAAACGAATACCAAAAGCTCGCTGAAGCCGTGGGCGGTAGCTACATAAGACTGAGCCTAAACTCCGATGTGCGCATAAATCCGTTTGATTTACCCCAAGTAATAGATACTGAAGAAGCTGATGATGCCTTGCGTGCCAATCTTGTAACACTTCATGGCTTACTAAGACTAATGCTTAGTAACCAAGCCCAACCTTTGACGCCAAACGAAGAAGCTGATTTAGACCAGGCATTAATCGATACTTACGCCCGTGCAGGTATAACTAGCGATCCATTAACCCACCAATCACCTCCACCAACCATCAGCGACCTTTACGAAACCTTGCTACACATGGGCAATAATGGCCCAAGCCTAGCTCAACGCTTAAGAAAGTACACCAGCGGAACCTTTGCTGGCATATTCAGCCAGCAGTCCAATATAGATATCAACAACTCTATGGTTGTCTTTAACATACGCGATCTGGAAGAAGAACTGAGACCTGTGGCTATGTATATCGTGCTAAGCCATGTTTGGAACATTACCCGCAGCAATCAAAAAAAGCGACTACTTGTAGTTGATGAGGCGTGGCAGCTTATGAAATACGAGGACTCAGCTAATTTCCTATTTAGCTTGGCCAAACGAGCTCGCAAATATTATCTTGGCTTGACCACCATCACCCAGGATGTAGAGGACTTTATGAGCAGTAAAATGGGGCGCGCTATCGTAGCTAACTCAAGCATGCAATTACTTCTCAAACAATCAACTAGTGCCGTAGATGTTTTAGCGGATGTATTTAAACTAACCGACGAAGAGCGTAAAAGATTAAGCAGCTTTCCAGTAGGGCAAGGCTTGTTTTTCGCCGGCCAAAACCATGTCCACCTGCAGGTCATAGCCAGCCAGACTGAACACGAACTTATAACTACCACGCCCCAGCAACAGATCCAGGATCAAGAGGTATCCCTTGAAAACAAATCCGAGGCTAGGCCTCAAGCAGGTTATTTAGATCAAACAGAGCATTAATTGAATAAAAGCTATGGCAACAAAAACAACCCCAGACGGTAACCCAAATATCGGCCGAGATCCTGGAGATAAAGACTGGGAAGAAAAGACAGCTCGCTATGATGGCCACCGCAGCGATCAAGACAGCCCTTACGTCACTCCAAAGCAAGCTAAAGAGCTCCATGAGTCTGTTTATGGCTCTGGCTCTCAAGAAGAAATAGCTGAACGCGAACAAGCCGCAACAGAACTTGGCTCTAGTGATGATTTGGGCACTAGAGAATCCACGGGCGACGCTGGCTGGACTACCGATGTAGAAGGTGAAACCAGCGGGCAAACTAGAAATATTTTTACAAAAAAACGCGGTTTGTGGGCACTGATTGCTTTAGTGACCACCAGCGCAGGCATTATAATGGCGGGCATAATAACACCAGCTATAACTATAGTTAACCTAAAAGAAGTCGCGGTGCACAAGTTTTCTAAGATAACAAATTCTATCTCAGATAAACGGGGTAATCGCATCATGATTAAAAAACTTAGCAAAAAAATTACTAGAGGCTGTAGCATACTAAGTCCGATCAAGTGCCGTTACAAAGGCATGTCTACTAGAGAGATAGATAAATTTAACCGCAGAAATGCAAGCGAAGGTTGGAGAATCGAATCAAGAGGCAGAAGCAAGCTCCCCCCTTTTAAAAACCAGGTAGAATTGCAAAAGATCTCCGGCGAAGGAGCTAATGTAAAAGTTGAACGAGTTGTTGATGCCAGTGAAGTAAAAACTACTTTACGTAAAGACCCTAGTCTTCAGAAGGCGTTTAGAAACTTCAACAAAGGCATAGTTACTTTTTGGGCCGATAGCACAGCCAGGTCAACATGGAAGAAATTCAAGATAAAACTCTTCAAAAGAGCGCCAGAAGAAGGCAAAGGTAAAACCGAAGAAGAAAAACGCATATATCGCACCAACCAGGAGGTCACCGATGTCGAAACCGACGGCAAGGGCCATGCACGCACAAGCCCGGCCGGCCTAGAAGGAGACACTTCGGAATATGTCAATGACCGTGCAGACCAGCTATCAAATGAAGCTAATGATCCCTCTAAGGTTGTGCCGCCAGAACCAGATGTAACGAATCCGCCCGAAGTAGAAAAAGTATATGGCAGCACTGCAAGCAAAATTGAACACGCTAGCCCTGGCATTATTGGGGATATTGCTAATCCTATAGCCGCAGCTATTTATCCTTACTGCATAACTAAAGACTTATCAAAATCCGTATTTAACTTAAGAAAGACCTTAATTACCATCCAACTTATTCGCTATGCCATTAATTTTGCACGTTTAGCTGATCAAATTAAATCGGGTAATGCAGGGGCAGACACAACTCAAGAAATAGGCGATATGACGAGCATCTTAACAAGCAAAGATGCTTTTGGATTCACGGCTTTTGACTCTTTCGGTTATAATTGGGCGGCCTATGGAAAGCTCGGCAGCCATGGACCAAATGAAGATATAACTAAATATCAAACTGGCGGCGGGCCACCAGGCTTTCTTGGTAAAACGGTTAGTGCTGTAACTGGCATAATACCCCAGGGAGCCTGCGATATTGCTAATAATTTTTTCCTTAACCTTGGCCTACTCATAGTTCAAGTAGGTGCAGCAATAGCTACATTCGGAGGAAGTGCGCTTGAAGAGGAAGCCGGGCAGCAAGCGGCTCAGCAGGGTTTGAAATCAGCGATTGAGTACGTTGCTAAGGTGGCTATTAAAAAGACCGTTGAAGATGTCACAAAAAACAAACTCAAATCCAGGTTTTTAAAAGAATTTGCAGTTCTAACGCTTAAGATTGCCGGCCCTGTATTATTCTTCCACTATGCCGTACCGCCAATGATTGGATTAATAGCAAGGGCGATTACCGGAACTACCGTAACGGGCGGCACCCATGGCCTTGATGCCGGTAATGCTGCGATTTCAGGTTTTGGTGCGGCGGGAGCAGCCAGCGGACGCGCCCATGGCTTTGCCTTTCTCAATAAAACCGATGCCGTAAGTAGCGATCAGAGCGCTAGCGCTTATGATAAACACTTAGCAAAAATCGGTGATGTAAATCAACTCAGCCTTACCGATCCTAACTCCTTTGCTACTAAGCTAGCTATGGCAACTTTGCCGTATACTTCCCAACTATCGTTTGCAGGCATGCCAACGACATTGGCGAGCTTTTCCCTCGGCTCTTTAGGGGCCCTTGGCGACAATGCGTCCCTCCAGGCAGCCGATGATAGCGCCCAATACGATATGTGTAAAGACTCAACCTATGAAGACCTTGGTATAGCAGTTGGCCCATTCTGTAATCCTGTAGCCGGCATGCCAACTAACACCATAGAAAGTAGCAGCACTGATCCAACTAAAGTCATAAACTATATGCTTGGCCATCACTATATAAATGGAAAAGGTAACCCTAGGCCAGGCGATTACCAAAATTTCCTAGACAAATGCCCTAGTTCCAACGACCCCCTTACTGATGGTGACGGTATTTGCGCAGATCCTAATAACATGAAAGAGCCCGATAAAACCAAGTACATTATGTTCCATTACTACACAATCGACAGTGGCGTTAATAGTGATATGGAAGATGGCGACACCGGCAGTAGTGGTAGTGGCTCACCTGGCCCTCCGGCTGGGTTCACAATTGATATGGCCCATTTGTATGACTCTTCGGTTAGCGTAAGTTGTGCTGCCGGAACTAAAGACTTAGGAATCCAGGACGGGTATAATAACGGCAATAAAATTAAGATACGTATTTGCGCAATCCCAAATCTACCAAGCACCGGTGAAGAAAGTAACGGTGGCTATGGAGTAACCGGAGCGAATGGGGATGCAGTAGTAAACTCAAGGATATCTGGAGCGGTGCTTGCCTTGGTGAAAGCCGCAAAATCAGACGGCATCCCCATGGCCGCCAATAGCTCCTTTAGGACTATGGCTCACCAGCAGGCTCTTTGGGCAGCAAATCCTGACCCAACTTATGTAGCTCCGCCAGGGACATCAAATCACCAAATGGGGTTGGCGATTGACTATACTATGGCAAATTCCGCAAAGTTTAATGATTCCCATACTACGTGCGTAACCGTAAATGGACGTTGCGAAGCCCCAGGCGATAAAGTGTGGGAGTGGCTCAACAACAATGCGAACAACTTTGGCTTCAAGCAGTACGTAAATGAATATTGGCATTGGTCACCCACAGGAAACTAGCCGATGAAAAAGCTGCGCCAAAAATTAAGTGTTCAAAAGATCGCAAATGCACTATTTCTAATGTTGGGCTTTTCTTTGGTTTTGGCATCTCCTATCCAAGCTTTGTCAGACTTTTATGACAGCTCTGAAATTCAATTTTTTGAATCATGTGGTGCTGATACTGGTGGCGGTTCTTCAACTGGCACAGTAGGGGGTCTGCCGTCGATAAACGGAGAAACCACTGGCCCCCCTGACGCAGTTGAGAAGGTTGTCTGGGCTGTTTTAACGGCTGGTGGAATAGACGACATACACGCCGCAGCAATAATGGGCAGCATTGCTAACGAGGGTGGTTTTAATCCATTAAATACCGGCTACGTTCCCAATAATTTTGATAGCAAAGACCCCTCTAACCCAACGGCAGTTAGAGACGGTTATGGATTAATCGGCTGGACACCAGGCACTAACTTGTTGGATGACATGAAAACACTTGGCCTTAAAAGTGAAAAGCCTTACACGGCTGAAACCCAATCAAAAGTTATCGTGGGATACCTACAAAAAGAAAATAAAACGGGTCGATATCAAGACAGTGATATAAGCAGGTTTTTAGGGGCAAAAACACTTAGCGCGGCTTCTAAAGCTTGGATCGGAGGGCCTGGATGGGGATTTGAAAGGCCTGCGGACAACGGGCCTCATGCACAAGCAGTACGTCTGGCTTCAGCCAAAAAGATATTGAAGAAGTATAAGGGCACGACAGGAAGCCCTGGAGGAGGCTTAGTCTGGCCATTTGCAACCAAAAATAGCTCTCAGTACAGGCGAGTAGATGCGGGCTGGGCAGCTTCAAGACAACTCGGGGGCTAATGTTTATGCTATCGCACCCGGAACCTTGCATCTTTATAACCCTGACCCTGGAAACTTTGGCAACGATTATCCTACTGAAGAGCTAGATAATGACATAGGCGGCCCGACTAAAACTGTTTACTACGGGCACGTGCATATTATCTCGTCTTTAAATGGTAAACATGTTAACGCCGGACAGCTTATAGCTCACGCTAATACCTTCCATGGTGAAAACGGGTCGGGAGCAGACCCGGGCTGGTTAGAGATAGGTTTCGCCAGGCCAGGCACAGACGCCCCAGTAGCTACGAGCGATGCACCAAGCGGCCCCGGGCATACAATGAAACGGCTGCTCTTAAACGCAGAACCAGGATCGGGCGGGGGACCTACAACTACACCTCCTTCGTCTTCTACAACTTGCTGTCCTGGCGGAAGCGGAAGTTCCGGGGGATCTACAACCACCACGCCAACACCAAGCGGTTCTTCTGATGCTGAAACTGCCTTCAACTACTTTATTAGCAAGGATCCTAACGCTAGCACACCCGGCCCCAAACTAAGTAAACCGGGCGCGGCCGGTATCGTAGGAAACCTTATGCGCGAAACCGGAGGCGATAGCTTTAATTTCGACCCGACCATAGGCCCTCCAGACTCAAGCTACTATGGCATAGCTCAGTGGAGCTCAAGCAGGTGGTCTAGTTTGGTAGATTATGCTAATAAACAAACTCCTAAAGAAAGCCCCCAGGACTTAATGACACAGTTGCAATATATATGGGAAGAAATGAATACTACTAGCTACAAGTCTGTAGTACCAAAGCTCAAAAACGCTACCGACCCAAAACAGGCAGCCCTAGATTTTAACAGTATTTTTGAGGTAGGTGCAGATGGCAGCCAAAGGGCCACTGACGCCCAAAGGGCCTACAACAACTTTAAAGACAATTCCCCCACAGGCGCACCAACAGGAAGTGTGGGGGGCAGCGGCGGCAGTAGTGACTCCACAATGTGCTGTGCCGATGGAAGCCCTTCTGGAGGCGGCGCAAGCGCACCCTCTGATTTAGATAAATTCCTAAAAGTCCTAGCTTATCAAGAAAGCGGCGGCGACCCAACGCAGCCAGGCAGCGCGGGCGGAGCAAGGGGTAAATATCAGTATATAGATTCCACATGGCAAAGCTCTGCCTCCTCTTATTACCCGCCAGCCAATAAATATGCCACAGCCAACTTGGCACCTGAGGCCGTTCAGGATGCGGTAGCATACCTAGAGTATCTAACTAAATTTAAAGAATATAATGGTGACATATTTAAACTTGCCGTAAGCCATTTCTATCCCGCAGCCAACACAGATCCATCGCTACTGGACGTAGTGCCTCCGGCAAATGTTATTACGCCTAGGCAATATGCAAATTCTATCGTATCAAAAATTAATAGCTCTGGCCCTTGGGATAAAATACCTCTTAAATACGCCAGTGCGCCTGATTTTGAAAAGTGGCTAAATAAGGTTAGCTCAGCGCCAAGCGGCTCTGACTCGTCACCCTCCACTCCAGCCCCTGGGTGTGGTGATAGCAGTGGAAGCGGCGGTTCTGGAAGCTCAGCCTCTATTCAACTGCCAGTAGCCGAAAAGTGGTGGAAACTACATCCGGATTACTTTACCTCACCTCATCATGACCACCCAGCTGATGATATTCCTGTTCCAAGAGGAACGCCCGTATACTCCATGACAGACGGCAAAGTCGCCTGGGTAGACGGATCAGGCTGTGGGGTTAGCGTAGCGATTAATCCTACGGGCTACAATAATGTAGAAATTGGCTATTGCCATGGAGTAACAGGTAGCCGCCTAGTTCACGCCGGAGAAACCGTAAAAGCCGGCCAACATTTATTTGACGTAGACAATACTGGCGACTCACATGGAGACCACTTGCATGTCCAAATCCTTGTAAATGGAGTTTTGCACTGCCCCCAAGACCTAATGAAAGCCATCGGTAACCACACCGCCATCCCCGCCTATAAAGACCTGCCAACCAGTGGATGTACTGATTAGTTATGAGTGTTTATTATTAATATAAGGAGTTTTTATGAACGATTCACAATATCCTGCAGACAAGCTTCGTAAGTACATTATTATAGGGTTTTTAGCTCTTCTCGTGTTAGAAGGTATATATTTTATATTTACCCATAGCTTCGTGGTTGTAAAAACCAACCAGTCTATAACTGGCGCAAAATTATATTTATCTAGGCTAGGGGAAGACAACGCCAACCAAACAAGCCCTGGGTTACACTTGGTTAAAACGGGTGACTATATACTAAGCGCCCGAAAAGACATTTCTATGGCTAAACAGCCTTTTCATATAGGAATCTTTCAGGTTAAAAAAGTAGGCGTGACTATAGACCCTCAAAAACAAGCCTTTAAAATAGCCAGTGGCGCCGAGCAGTGCCCGGCCGGAAGCCTTAATGATATGAGAAAAGGAATTCTAATTTCCTATGACTCTTACGATTGTCGCCACCTAAGCACAGCCTTCATTAACACTTTCACTAAACGCTCTGTTAAAAATCAGTTGGTTACCGGGGAATACAATATCGACGCTAGCGAAGTGCAGCCTTTCAAGAATGGTGTTGTTGGGTTAGTTGGAAGTGATATTAAAGGACTAAGTTTTGTATATATAAACAGCAGCGGACTAAAAACTATCAACCTTAGCGAATATACGCCAGATACTAATGTTGGTGATTATAAATTGTCGGTCGACAACAACAAGCTATACCTTTTCAATGTCGCCAAAAAAACTCTCTTTACATTCGATAGCCTTAATTCCAAGCCTTCTAAAGCAAACTTAAGTCTTAAAAATGAAGGTTCTCAGACTAGACCAAGGCAGTTTCAGGTACAGGACGGTAGGATTTATATAGTTTCAACTTCAGCCAAAAAAACACATACAGAAAAGTTTGATAAGGGTAATTTATATATTTACAATACCTCAGGCAAACTGGAAAACATGATTAATGTAGACAATTACATAAACAACGTCATTGGTTTTTCAGCGCTTAGTGCTAATACATTCATTAGCAAGCCTGTTGGTGCCAATGCCTATGTTTTCAAACTAAAAAACGGTAAGCTTTCGCTATATGACACTCTGTTTAATGTAGATCAAGCGGTTTCTGCTAAACATTATGCGTATTTACTAATTGATGGAGATATTTACGAGTACAAGCCTAACGGTACAGAAAGTTTAGTATTCCACTCTCCAAACATTCAGGTATCTTCACTTAGGGTAGTTGGCCCAAGGCTGCTCTTCAACGGCCAGTTAACTAGTGGAGAAAATCCCATTAACTTAACATATATGCTCACAGATAAGCCAGTTAAGAGCCAACTAGATAGAATGGAGAACTATTTACCATACCCTCCTACTCCGCTAGTTTCGTGGATGGATTATTTGGGCAACAAAATAACTTTCGCGCCTCAGCTCTTGTCGCTTGGCTTTAGGGGGGCAACAAACACCCCTTCATATAGTCAGCTCGAGTACCAATATAAAAGCAGTGAAATCAAACAAGAGCTACGTACAGACGGCTTCACTAGCAATAAATACCAGGTCGTATCCTATCCTTACTAATTAAAGTTTGATGGTTTGCTTGTTTTTACCAAGCATAGGAAACTCTGTGTGAGTAGAAGTAATAATAACCTGGGTGTTGCTCAAATATTCCACCAGTTTAGCCTGGCGTGTTTTATCAAGCTCAGAAAATACATCATCAAGCAGCAAAATAGGCGTTCGCTCAAAAATTTCTTCAACCTTCTTAAATTCAATTATTTTCAAGGCTAAAAGTAGCGACCTCACTTCGCCGCGTGAAGCAGATGATGAAGCTGGCTTGTCGTTTAATATAAAGTTGTAATCATCGCGGTGCGGCCCGCTAGAAGTAAAGCCTCGCTCTTTATCCAGCTCTACAGTATCCTCAAGCCGTCGCAGCAAGGAAGAGGCGTAGTTTTGCTTATCAAGCTTAGTAACATAATGTATTTCAGTCCTAGTAGGCCGGTTAGATATGTCTTGGTAAACATCGCTGAGCCTTTCGTTTATGCTCTCCAGTAGTTGCTGTCTAATCAAAGCAATTTTACTGCCAAGCTCACTCATTCTCACATTCCAAACAAATAGTTGGTCGGGTTTGTTAGGAGAAATAAATTTTAAAAGCGCATTACGCTGGGCTAGAGCGCGTCTGTAGTCGGTTAAAATAGCTTTATATTCGGGATTAAGTTTATATAAAAGATCGTTAAAAACCTGCCGCCTAATACTAGGCTCTCGGCTTAAAAGCTGCAGATGGTCTGGCTCGAATAACACCGCCGGCATACTACTTTGACGACTTAAACGCTTCACTTGCTTACCGTCAATAATGAAACTTTTATTAGTCTTTTCCTCTCCCGATATCTCTAGTTTCGCGGTGCGTGAACCATTAGAGAAGTTGCCGTCAAGCCTAGCCCACGGGTGATTAAATTGGATAAGGTTTTTGTCATCAGAGCGAAAAGAGCCGCCGGTAGCTAAAAATAAAATAGCCTCTAAAAGATTAGTTTTCCCGCTGCCATTTTTACCCACAATTACGTTCACACCTTTGCTAAAGGCGAAATTTTTATCGCTATAACTTCTAAAATGCTGTAAGCGAATGTCGTGAATCATTCCACCCCACTTTACTTAGCTTTTAAGGGGCATAATGATGTGTTGGTAATCTACTGTTTTGCTATCAGCAGTTAAAACACAGGGGGACAGTTTACCACTAAAACTAAACTTAACCGCGTCACTATCTATACTGTTTAAAGCTTCGAGCAAATACCGTGAATTAAGGGTGACCTGCCCGCTAGAATTAACTTCCGCGCTAGCCTCAGAAGTGTTCTCACCAAGCTGCGAGGCAATCGAGTGGATAGAAAGAGTCTTTTGATCACTGTTAGTTTTAAGAGTTACACTACCGGCACTCTCCCTGGCAAACAAACTGGCGATTTTAGTAATGCGAATAAATTCGCTCTTTTCCAGACTGGCACTAATGTCAGATTTTTTAGGTATAAGTTGGCGATAATCAGGAAACTTGCCTTCAATCAACCTGCTCGTTACCTCAATATCGTCCACCCTAAAGCGAACTTGGGTTTCGTCAAATAAAATATCCACGCTCTCACACTCATCAGGGGTAACCCTTAACACGTCTTGTAAAGTAGAGGTTGGCACAATAGCCTCCAGTTCACCGGTTTGTTTGCCAAGCTCTCTTTCGGCTAAGCGGTAACCGTCAGTTGCTGCTATGTATAATTTACCTTCAAAAGTGTGAATATAGGCACCGGTTAAAACAGGGCGGGTTGTGTCGGTTGAGGCAGTGATAATAGTTTGAGAAACAGCTTGTTTTAGTTTGCCGGTTGGAAGACTGATTTTAATAGCATTCTTTTCGTTGATAGTTGGCAACTCCGGAAACTCGTCTGCTAAAACGCCGTTAATGGTAGAGCTGTATGCGCCAGAAGTTATATGAAGGTGGGTACCATCTACCTTTAGCTCCACATTTGCTTGCGGTAAATTGCTAATAAATTCCATCACTAGTCTAGCTGGGATAGTAATGGAGCCTTCTTCATTTACCTTTGCGCCGATATGCCTTGTAATTGCCGCTTCCAAATTTGTAGCAGCTACCAAAAGACGGTTCTTATCTGTTTTTAGTAAGATGTTATTTAAAATTGGTAATGGAGTCTTAGATGTAGCTACGCGCCCCACCGCATTCAAAGCCCTAGACAAATTTTCTTGTGTGACGGTTACTTTCATTTCGTCCCTTTCCAATTATTGTTATTTATATATTTAAAAAACTTATAATAGTAATAATATACATTGTGGATATTGTGTATAACTCGGCCTATAACAGTAGTGTCGAACAAATAATTTATTGTGCATAAGTCAGTGGTTATGGTTGTGGTGTGATGTAGGGAAAACTCATTGTTTTTTCCACTTGTTGAATAAAAATCAACACCCATTTTATTAATCTGTGGATAGTGTGAAAACCTTTCCACTAACTTATACGGGTTTGTAGCCACAGCTTTTCCACTTTTTTTAAACATACAATTCCTCCCGAATATTGGCTACATGTTCACGAACTACAAAATCAAGCTTGATGGCTTTTTCGATTTTCTCCACTGAGTGAATAGCCGTTGTGTGGTCTTTGCGGCCTAGTTCCCGGGCGATTTTAGGAAAACTAAGGTGTAGCTCGCTTCTTAATAGGTACATAGCGATTTGCCGAGGCACGACAATGTCTTTATCACGTTTAGCACTTAAAATTTCCTCTTGGGGTATTTGGAAGTGGTTGGCTATTTTGCCAACGATTTGTTTAGCTGTTATGTGGTGTGGGCGAGTGTTTCGCACGTTGCCCAGCAAGTTTTCGGCAGTTTGAATATCCGGGCTGATCCCACGCATTTCACAAAAGGCTAAAAGTTGGTTTAAAACACCCTCTAGCTCGCGAATGTTGGTTTTTATATTCTTTGCCAAAAATTCTGCTGTTTCGCGTGGCAGATGAATGCCAGAAAACATAGCTTTTGTTTCTAAAATTGCACAGCGGGTTTCAAAGTCTGGCATTTGGATATCGATTGCCATTCCCCATTCAAACCGGCTTCTTAGCCTGGTTGTTAGGGTAGGGATGCTTTTCGGTGGCTTATCAGAGCTAATGATAATCTGTTTATTAGCTTGGTGAAGGGCGTTAAAGGTATGGAAAAACTCATCTTGAGTTTTTTCTTTGCCGGCTATGAACTGAATATCATCTACTATCAGAACGTCTATATTACGGTAGCGATCAGAAAAACCGCCCTTTTTAGTAAGCACATGGTCTAAAAAGTCATTAACAAAGGCTTCAGTATTTACATATAAAACTTTGGAATTAGGGCGGGCTTTTATAATCTCATTTCCTACAGCTTGGATTAAGTGGGTTTTACCTAGCCCCACGCCGCCATAAATAAATACAGGGTTATATTTCTTACCGGGCTGATGTACGACCGATTGGCAAGCCGCGTAAGCTAAATCGTTGCTGGAGCCAACCACAAATGAATCTAGGGTGTAGCGCGGGTTGAGCCCGTGTTTAGGGCCATTGCTGGTTTTAATAGAAGGCCTGTGGGAGCTTTTTACAGAAGGGGCTTTTACGTCACTGATGCTGCGGGAGCTAGGGCTTCTGCCGGCCGTTTTGTTAGAACCAATAACATAGGTAATTGAATCGGCCTCAACGCCATTCTTTTTTAATATCTGTTTAATTTGCTTATTAAACTTAACTTCAAATTGTTGTTTTGCAAAAACATTAGGGACTGAAATCACTACTTTTCCTTCGGGCGAGCTTTCAACCAGTTCAGTTTTTGTAAACCAAGTCAGGAATGCAGCATGCGAAACTGATAGCTCAATTTCACCTAAAACGGTTTTCCATAGCGAACTGTCCACTATAACTCCTTTACCCCTTTTGTTTTCACATAAATCTCTGTACCAACTATAACGTAAAATATTAGTTTTCCACAACCACCAGCACTTTACGAACAAAACCTGCAACTAGAGGTAAAGATTTCCACAGTTTACACGCACCTCTGTAAAAGTGTGGAGAACTACTTGTCTAAAGTGGAAAAGTTTGTAATACTATCACTTATGCCTAAAAGAACTTATCAACCAAAAACCAGACGACGTGCCCGTAAACACGGGTTTCGCGCACGCATGGCTTCTAAGTCGGGACAACAGGTTTTAAAGAGTCGACGCCTAAAAAGACGCAAAAAAATCACTAGCTAATTCTGTGGTAAACACTCAAGCTGTGGCATACTGGATTATATGTTAAGCCACCGCTATCGATTTCATGGACATCGTAGCTTGCATTATGTGTATCAACATGGCAAACGGCACCAAACCAAAACCTTAACTCTGCGCTATGTTAAAAATAGCCGCCGGGTTCATTCAAGATACGCCGTTATAATCAGTAAAAAAGTCTTAAAGTCAGCCGTTAAACGCAATCGTTTGCGCCGCAGAATCTATGAAATTATTCGCAAACACCAAGACTCTTTACCTCAAGCTTACGACATAGCCATATCAGTATTTAGCGCAGACCTGCTAGAAATGCCACACGCTGAGTTAACCCAGCAAATAGAAAAACTTTTCAAAGAAAGCGGCTTGGTGAAATAAAGGCCCAGACCTGTGTTATGCTAGTAATAAATACAGGGAGAAGCGAGCGTTAAATGAATATATTTGAAATTTTAATAATGCAGCCGATTTTTAATATCTTGATCGGTATTTATGCAATTTTGCCAGGTCACGATTTTGGAATCAGCCTGATAATCTTTACGATTTTGGTTCGCCTGGCAATGTGGCCGCTGGTTAAAAAGCAGCTGCACCAAACTAAGCTAATGCGCCAGGTTCAGCCCGAGCTTAAGAAAATCAAAGCTCGCACCAAAGGCAATAAACAGCTTGAAACCAAGCTGATGATGGAACTTTACCGCGAGAAGGGCGTAAAACCTTTCAGTTCAATCGGTCTACTTATTTTGCAGCTGCCGATTTTCATCGCCTTGTTCCAGGTAATCCGCATCATTACCGAACACCGCGGCCAGATTCACGATTTTACCTATAGTTTCATAGCTTCGCTTCAGCCGATCAAAGACGTAATAGCCAACCCCCACAACTTTAACGAAAAGCTGTTTGGTATCATAAATCTTACTCAGCCGGGCATCGGTGTTAAGGGCATCTATATACCAGCGATTATCTTGGCTCTAGTTGCGGCAGTTTTCCAATTCATTCAATCACGCCAACTAGCGCCAAAACCCGACTCTAACAAACGCCTGCGCGATATACTTAAGGCTTCTGCCACCGGTAGCGGCCAGGTTGACCAAAGCGAAATTAGCGCGATTATGAGCAACCGCATGGCGCTCTTTATGCCGGTAATGCTGCTTTTCATTGCAGTTTACCTTCCTAGCGCCCTAGTACTTTATTACGCGGTTTCCAGCATAGTTGCCGTTATCCAGCAGCGCGCCGTCTTGTCGCAAGACGCAGAAGAACTCGTAAGTTTAGCCGACAAAAAGTCTCCTGGCACCAGCAAGCGCGAATCGGCCGCGCAAGAAGCCCAGGTGGTAACACAACCAAAAACCTCCAAACCAAAGCGTAAAAAACGCAAAAGGAGGTAATTATGAATCAAGAAGAATCAATCAGGTTTGCTAAAAAATATTTAGAAGACCTGTTATCATTTTTTGGCTTGAATATTGATGTCGGCGCCAGCCAGGATGAAGAGGTTATTAAGCTTAATGTACCTTCCACTAGAATGAACGGCTTTTTAATCGGCCAGCGCGGCGAAACATTGCGCAGTCTGCAGTTTTTGGTTTCTACCACTCTAAAAAACCGCGAAGCAGAAATTAGCCGTGTAAATATCGACATAGCAAATTACAAACAACAAAGAGCCGACAGGCTAACTAAGCGCGTGCAAGAATGGGCTCAGGAAGCTATAGACAACGGCCAAGACAAAGTTCTTGGTTCCATGAACGCAGCCGACCGCCGCGTTGTGCACAAGGCAATTACGGAATACAACCAGCTAGAGACAGTGTCTGAAGGTGAAGGCCGCGACAGACACGTAGTGATTAAGGTCAAAAAAACTGAAGACGGCGCCGACGAATAATTAAACCATGCCCAAAAAGCACACAGCTTCCAAAAAACCGCTTTTTTTAAGAGTAATATCTCACAAGTATTTCTTTTGGGGAATAGTGGCCTTATTTATTTTACAGGGACTTTGGATAGCGCTTTCGGCATATTACCCAATGCTATTCGACGAACAATACCATGTTAACGTCATAGCCATTTATTCCCACCAGCTAACGCCTTTTATAGCCCATCAGCCTCCGGAGGCTGGGTTATATGGCGATATTACGCGCAACAGCTCATATCTCTTCCAGTATCTGATGAGCTTTCCATACCGTTTTACTAGCCTGTTCACAGATAGCCTAACGGCCCACATAATCGTTTTGCGCATTATTTGCGTCTTATTTTGGGCTGGGGGCATAGTTGTATTTAACAAACTTCTGCGCCTAGCTAAAGTTTCTGCCAGCATTCGCCACATAATAATCCTAATTTTCACCCTGATTCCTTTGGTTCCATTTACCGCTGCTAACGTAAATTACGACAGCCTGGTGTTTTTGCTTTTCCCAACCATGCTTTACATGGCGCTGAAAGGCTTGCAAAAAGGCAAGCGGCAAATCTTATGGATGGTTGGCGCGTTAACCACCGGGGCTTTTGCGTGTCTGGTTAAGTTTAGTGTTTTGCCAATTTTGCTGGCTGTGGCGGTTTTTATAGCCATAGGATTATATCGCCAGTATCGCGGGCAAATTGTGCCTAAATTATGGAAACAGCTAAAGTCTGCACCAATATGGTTGAGCACAGTTGTGTTTGCGTTTGCCTTTTTGGCAGCTGGTTTGTTTGTTGAACGTTATGGTGTAAACCTGGCGCTTTATCACCGCTTAGAGCCGGCTTGTCGCCAGCTTCACCCCAAAAAACAATGCGCTCAATATACTGTAATAAACCGTGACTACGAATGGAAAAAGCGATTCCAAGAAAACCCGCATCCGCTTTTAAGCCCGCCAATTTACACAGTTGGTTATTTCATTCCCCATACCTTTAACGATTTCTTTGTAACAGCAGCTTATACTGGCGGCAAAGTAGCCTTGTATCAGCCGATTGGCAAGCTAGAGGGCAGTGGCGGCAACGCTTTTTTGAGATTTACTAGCTGGGCAATATTTATCGTTAGCTTCATATTAGTCGTTGCTACTTGGCGGCGGGTTAAATACAGACAGCTACGCTACTTATTTTTAGTGGTAGGCCTAACTTATGTTGTCGCTCTTTGGATTAAAATCTACAGTTCATATTTAGAACTAGGTACGCCAGTGGCTGCCCAAGGTAGGTATATGATTCCCTTGCTAATACCTATTTTTACTATAGTCGCGCTGGCAATTAACCAGGTAGTCCATCGCGTTAAAATCAAAATCACCCTTTGTGTCCTAGCTTTACTGGTGCTAACCCAAGGCGGCGGTGTAATGACATATATCGTTTACAGCAAGCCTAGCTGGTATTGGCACAACCAAACAGTTATAAAAATCAATCAAAACACCCGCCAGTTTTTAAAGCACTTTATTTAGATCTTAAAGCCTTCAGGTAGACATCGTGGGTTTGTTTTGCCATTCTGTCCCAAGAATATTTCTTAACCTGGCTAAATCCTTTTTTAATTAGTTCTTGACGCAATTTACTATCACCTAAAACCTTCTCAATAACCTCGGCCATCTCTTTCTCGCTAGTTGGGTCAAAATAGGCTGCGGCATTCTCATAAATCTCTGGCAGGCAGGTGGCGTTAGAGCTGATAACCGGTGCTCCATGGGCCATAGCCTCTAGCCCTGGCAGACCGAACCCTTCCATTAATGAGGGGAAAACATAGGCGGAGCAGTTCTTATAAAGCCAGGCTAGCTCTTCATCCGAAACAAAACCAGTAAAGTTAATATTCTTATATTGGTTCTTTTTTACCCACTTTTCTGTCATTTGGGTTGGTTTGTTTTTTAAACCGACCAATACTAAGCCTAGGTTCGGATTAGATTTTAAGAGAAGCTGATGTGCTTTAACAAGGCGCCTAATGTTTTTGTAGTCGCTTTGCCAGCCAACATACAGCAAAAAATTCTTAAAGCCAGTTTCAAACGGCTTAGTTTTTGACGTAGTAATTTCTGAAGCCTCATAAGTAACGGTAACTTTGTTTCTGGGTATTTTAGTAAATTTAACATATTCATCCTTAGTAAATTTACTTGGCGTGATGACGTGTATAGAACTGTGCCCAGCAACGAAGAAAACTAATTTGGCTGCAACTTGTTTAAGATGAAATATCAACCAGTTTTTATCGGAGTTATAGGTCTTTAGAAGACTAATGTCGTGCACGGTGGTTACGTGGCGCTTAAAGTAGAGTATTGGCTGTTGAAACATACAAAAGTGTACAAGATCAGCTTTTAGTCGATATAGCTGCCAAGCAAAGCCCAGCTGTTCTCCAAAACCATACTTATCATAATTGCTAAATTTAATGCTAAAGTTTTTTGCTTTTGGTTTCCAATAATCCTTGTCTTTTTCCGGCACCAAAACCACATATTCATTTTCTCTATCTATTTCCTGCAAGTGGGTGAGCAGGCGCTCCACGTATCGTCCGGTGGAAGAATTAATAATTCTCGCGTCTATAACTATTCTCATCGCTACTTGTCTCCTATAAAAAGGCTGCGCAGTTTTCTCAAACCCGGCTGCACTGGCGGTAAATCAGGCCAAATAATGTCAGCAATATATTTTGTGCTCACCTTACGCCGCCTCTGTATTTTCCAGCGTTCTAGCATTCCGTGGGTAAAAAATAGTCCTACAGACATAAGCCAACCTTTTAAGGCTGGCACAAAAGCTCCGTGTCTTAAAGAAGCGTTGCCGATAAACATTACGTAAGCCAGCCAAAATCTCACGCCAATTTTAAAAAGCAACCCCGTGGGCACGTTTTTAATGTAGAGAAGCGGCAGGTTCTTTATAGTTTGGTAAACTCCAAAGCCAGATATTTTATTGCTTGTCGCGCCTTGTTCGTGATAGGCGATAGCTTTAGGGTTGTAGTAAACTTTCCAACCATAAAGCTGCGCAAAACTCACATCCACATCTTCATAGTAGGCAAAAAACCTTTGGTCAAAATCGCCGATTTCTCTCAAAGCGGCAGAGCGATAAAGCGTAGCGCCGCCACTGGCACCAAATACATAGCCGGCTTCAGGCGCTTTGTCGGCAGTTTCATCTCTGCCGCGCGGATAAGGCAAGCCCCACACCGAGTACCAATCACCAGTACTATCAATCGTCTTTCCGTCTTCGTGCAGCAAAAGCCCGGTAGCAATGCCGGTTTTAGGCTGCTTTTTTAAAACGCCCGCCAGCTCTTTCAGCCAGTTTTTATCTGCCTTAGCGTCGTTATTAAACAGCGCCACTCCGTCAAAGTTTTTAGTCAGGGCATAACTTATGCCAATATCTACTCCGCCGGCAAAACCTAGATTATGGGGCAAGTAAATGGCATGTAGTTTATCTTTGCCAACTTTCTTCTGCTTCTTCTTTAAAAGCTCTTTAGATTCATCAACCGAGCCGTTATCTACCACCACTATTTGAAAGTCTTTATAAGTCTGGTTTAAAAGCGAGTCTACACAAGCAATTAACGAATCTGCTCCGTTCCAGTTGGGGATTACTATCGCAAGCCTGTTCATATACTAAGCTCTATTCTATAATTAATCTGTACTTATGAAAATCTCAAACATTGTGAGTCGGCGTAACCGCATATTGCTGCGTGAACTGATTGTGACCGATTTTAAGCTTCGCTACCAGGGCTCGGCCCTTGGTTATTTATGGTCGCTTTTAAAGCCGCTATTCCTTTTTGCTATTTTATATACTGTTTTTGGCCTGTTCCTGCGAATTGGCGGCGATGTACCGCACTTTCCAGTCTATCTGCTACTAGGAATAGTTTTATGGGGATTTTTCACAGAAGCTACCTTACAAGGCCTCTCGGCAATAGTCGACAGAGGCGACTTAATCCGTAAAATCAATTTCCCTAAATATATAATCATCGTTTCAGCCACAGTTTCTGCACTCATCAATCTCGGCTTTAACCTTTTGGTCGTTTTCTTTTTTATGTGGATCAACGGCGTGGCTTTAAGCTGGAATGTGCTTTTACTGCCTTTACTGATAATCGAGCTATATATTTTAGCCCTAGCTCTAGCCTTTTTCTTATCTGCCTCATACGTCAAATTCCGCGACATCGGCTATTTGTGGGAGGTGCTTTTGCAGGGTGCTTTTTACGCCACGCCGATTCTTTACCCCGTTTCTGTGGTGATTGGCATTAACGAGTTTGCTGCCAAGATTTTAATGCTAAACCCAATGGCGCAAATCATCCAAGATGCCCGCTACGTTTTAATAACACCGCAAACCACCACGACATACGAATTGTTTAAGGGCTATTGGTATGCCTACATTCCTTTCATCATCGTTGGCGTAATCATCATTGCTGCCAGCATTTACTTTAGAAAGAGCTCGAAATACTTTGCGGAGAATGTGTAATGAGCAAAAGTGAAGAACCGGCAATAATCGTTAAAAACCTCTCCAAGAGCTTTAAGATTCCTCTAAACAAAAACTCCGGCATCAAGCAGCTAATAGTTAATTTTTACAAACGCCGTAAGGGCTATCGAGAGTTCAAGGCGCTAAACGATATTTCTTTTGAAGTTAAAAAAGGTGAATTTTTTGGCATTGTCGGTCGTAATGGATCTGGTAAAAGCACTCTACTTAAAACGCTAGCAGGAGTATACGAGCCTGGAGAAGGTTTAGTTAGCGTTAACGGGAGCCTAACTCCGTTTATTGAGTTGGGAGTAGGTTTCAACCCAGAACTTACTGGTCGCGAAAATATTTTCTTAAATGGCGCGTTACTAGGCTTTGGCAAAAAAGAAATGGAAGCTATGTATGATGACATTGTAGACTTTGCCGAGCTTCATGATTTTATGGAAGAACGTTTAAAGAACTACTCTTCTGGCATGCAGGTGCGTCTTGCATTTTCAATTGCCATTCGTGTTAACTCAGACATACTGGTGCTTGACGAAGTTTTGGCGGTAGGCGACGAGGCATTTCAAAAAAAATGTATCGAATACTTTGTTTCTCTTAAAAAAGAAAAACAGACAGTGATTTTGGTAACCCACGACATGTCAAACGTTGAACGATTTTGCAATCGAGCCCTTGTTCTTAGTCAAGGGAACATCTTAGGGATAATGACTCCTTCTAAAGCAAAAAAGACTTACGAGCAGCTAAACAGGAAAGAAGACAGTGCAAAAAAATCTCTTAAACTAGATAAAAGATGGGGGTCGGGCAAAGTCGTTTTTGACGAAGTGAAGTTGGGTAATGAAAATAAAAATCCCCAATACGAAACAGGCGGCTCTTTTAGCATTAAGTTGTCTTTCAAATCAAAGCTTAAAGAACAACCCATTTTAGTCGGCTTAGCCGTTGAGGATGAGTTAGGTATAAATCTTTCCGGCCCAATAGCAAAGGGTTGAGAATCAACAGTAGCGATACGGTTACTTATAAAGTAAATAAGAACCCACTTACTCCAGGTAAATATAGCGTGCGCCTTTCGGTTTTTGACGAAGATATGTTAGAAGAGTACGATCACATTGAGAATGCCCTAACCTTCGAGGTTGTTGATAATCGCCCGCAACGTGTTTATGGAAAAGTTAACCTTTTTGGCAGCTGGGAGAGAAGCTAAGATGAAGCTAAACGAAGATCTTTACTCACTTCCTTTTGATCAGTTTTCCAGGCAATTTGTAGTGGCTAACGTAGTTGATAAGTGTCTTAGAAATAAATCAAAAAAAACTTCTTTAAGTATCATTGATCTTGGTGGCCATGCAGGGAAAACAAGCCTTTTTCATCCAGTAGATAAAGTTACTATTCTGGATGTTTTTAACGAGAAATACAAAGGTTATGTAAAGGGCGATGCCACCGACACTAAATTTAAGGATAATACGTTTGACATAGCCTGTAGTTTTGATGTGTTTGAGCACATTCCTCGATCTAAGCGTGCTCGATTTATTACAGAGGCACTAAGAATAAGCAGGGAAGGTATCTTTATTGCTGCACCTATAGACGATGACAAAAAACAAACCTCCGCAGCAGAGAGCGGTTTAAATGAATTTTACAAAGATCTATTTGGCTCTGACCACCGTTGGCTAAAGGAGCATATTGACTATAAGATTCCAGACAGTGGCGAGATAGAGGGCCTAATCAAAAATACAGGAGCTTCGTTCACGGCTATTCCAAGTAATAATCTTGGAGACTGGATACTAATGCAAGCATTAATTTTCATGACGTCGAAAAATCCACTACTTGGCGAACAGATGGAAGAACTGAATCGGTGGTTCAATAAAAACACCATCTCACTAGACGCCAACTCGAACGTCCATTACAGGCAAGTCTATTTTATAAGCAACAACAAGCCGCTAGTTAGGTTAGTCAGTAAATACGTAGCTTCTCAAAAGAAAGAGAACAATGTTAACAATAAGCTTTCTTTCGATCCAGGTGCCTATAAAAAGGCTCTAAAAATAATTGCAAGCAACCAAAAGTTTTTCGAAGGAAAGATAAAAGAGCTTGAGCGCGAAAACAAAAAGATAAAAAACGAGTTAACTGAAGTATACAGTCACAACCAAAAACTAACAAAAGAAATCACAGACATATATCAGTCAAAATCTTGGAAAATAACTAAACCGGCGCGAGCAATAGATAAACTGCGCAAGAAGCAAGCATGAGATTAAAACGATTTGTAAAAAAGCTACTTGTTCGCGAACAGCACTCTTATCAGCAGTGGATAAACGTTAATGAACCCCGACTTTGGTCTCAAGAAAAGATAAACAAAAAGCCGCTTATTAGCATCGTGGTGCCAGCATTTAATACGCCCGACAAGTACCTAAAACCACTAATTGACTCGTTTATTAACCAAAAGTATCCTGACTGGGAACTATGCCTAGTTGACGCCTCTAATAGCAAAGAGCGCATAGGGGCAATTAAAAAAATCACCGAAAAAGATAAAAGAATAATTTATCTCACTGCGCCCAAAAACGAGGGCATTGCCGCCAACACCAATATTGGCATTAAGGCGGCCAAAGGTGAATACATAGGGTTTACTGATCACGACGATATGCTTTCGCCTTATGCTCTTAGTGAAGTTGCAGTAGCAATAAACAAACATCCTGACGCAGAGTTAATATATAGTGACGAAGATAAATTATCTGACGACGGTAAAGAGCGAAGTCTGCCATTCTTCAAGCCAGACTGGTCACCCCAGCTTGTAGAAGGGGTTAATTATCTTGCTCACCTCGTGGTGGTGCGTAGGGGTACTATAGAAAAGCTAAATGGGCTGAGAAAAGGCTTTGACGGTGCGCAAGATTACGATTTCATTCTAAGGGCTAGTGAATTAACTGATAAGATTTATCATATTCCAAAGATTCTTTATCATTGGAGAATGGCCGATGGATCGACTGCACGAGCAATTGGTGAAAAAAACTATGCCGACGAAGCGGGTCAAAAAGCCCTCAAGGACCATGTTGGAAGAACAAAAACCAATGCCAAGGTAGTAGGAATTCCAGAAAGGCCAACTAACTATCGGCTAAAATATAACCTTCCAAAGCAAACAAAAGTTTCAATCATAATTCCTTTTAAGGACAAGAGTGACTACCTAAAAAGAAGTGTTGGCAGTATTTTAGAAAAAACTATAAATACTGACTACGAAATTATATTGATTTCAAACAATAGTGAAGAAAGCTCAACAAAAACCTACCTAAAAGAAGTAAGTAAAAACAATAAAGTAAAAGTTCTCACTTGGGATAAGCCATTTAATTATTCCGCTGTTAATAACTTTGGCCGCACCAAAGCTAGCGGAAACTACCTTGTATTTCTTAACAACGATACAGAAGTTATTAATGAGGCCTGGCTTGAAGAATTAGTTTCAGTAGCTGCCCAGCCTGACACCGGAGCCGTAGGAGCACTTCTTCTTTATCCAAATAATAAAATCCAACACGCCGGCGTAGTGCTTGGCATGAAAACAATGGCGGGCCACCCATTTCGGTACCGAGAAGAGAGTGAATTAACCGAACTTGGATTGCCCTGCTGGCCTCGTAACTACCTTGCCGTGACTGGCGCCTGCCTAGCAATAAGTGCAAAAAAGTTTGACGAAGTAAAAGGGTTTGACGAAACCATGATTATTGCTGGTAGCGATGTAGCGCTTTGCTTAAGCCTCTATGAAAAGGGCTACAAAAACATCTATTGGCCTTTCGCAAAACTGTATCATTACGAGAACATATCAGTTGGTACCTACGACAACGGTATTATTGGTGACTATAATAAATCACTAGAATACTATCGCCCATACTTAAAGTGGAAAGATCCATACTTCAATGCTAACCTTGATCTTATGAACGAAAGTATTGCTATAAGGAGCAACTATGAAGAAACACATTAAAAAAGCTATTAACATTTATAAAAACCAGGGCCTAAAGACTCTTGGCACAAAAGGGAAAAGGTTTGCTTACACTAAATTTAATGAAAGCAAGCGGTCGCTTTTAAAAACACCGGAGGCTCAGCGTGAGCTATGGGAGGAATACAACTTTGTTTCTAATCCAGCTTTCTCTATTACCCAAGCTGATATTAGTAAAAGCAAAAAAGCAACCTCGGGCAAATTGCCTAAAGAAATTAAATCTATAAACTGGTTTGTGCCAAACTTTAGCCACCTTGCATTCGGTGGTATCTTCACTATTTTTCGTTTTATGGCAGCTTTTTCTCAGCATAATGTAAAAAACAGGATTATTATTTACGACCATCCGTCATTTGATGTTGAAAAGCTAAAGAAAGAAATAGCAGCCTCTTTCCCTCATTTTAAGAATTATGAAATTATAGTCTTTGACCATGGTGAGGAAGATGTAAGTACTCTGCCAGAGTGTGATATTGCGGTTTGTACTTTTTGGGTTTCGGCCTATCTGCTTCTTAAGTTTAATAAAACAAAGCGCAAGTATTATTTTATACAAGATTACGAGCCAATCTTTTACCCGGGCGGCTCAACTTCTGCGCTTGCAGAGTCTACCTATCGATTTGGTTTTCGGAGTCTTGTAAACACCCCAGGCCTACTTGCTGCAGTAAACCAGCGGCATGGCATGGAAGGTATCAGCTTTGTGCCTGCGGTTGACCAAAAACTGTATTATCCAGATTTTAGTAAGAATAATAAAAAAGTTAGAGTATTCTTTTATTGTCGCCCATTAAATCCACGCAATGCTTTTAACCTCGGTATTCTTACTATTCAAAAGCTTATAGAAGAGTATGGAGATAAAATTGAAGTTATTACCGCAGGAGCAGAGTGGAACGAGAGTGGTTACGGCCTGCAAGGTAAGATGACAAACCTGGGCCTTCTGCCGTGCCCCTACAAGACGTAGCAGATCTTTATAGGGGCTGTGATATAGGTTTTGTCTACATGCTGTCTAAACATCCCTCGTACCAACCCTTTGAGTTTATGGCGTCGGGTATGGCAACGGTGACAAATAACAATGAAGACAACCTTTGGTTTTTAGAGCATGAAAAAAACTGCTTACTCAGCGAGCCTTCACCGCTTGCTATGGCAGAAGCTATTGGCAGGTTGGTAGAAGATAAAAAGTTGCGTATGAAAATAGCTAAAAATGGTCACGACACACTTGGCTACACATGGAATCAGCAAACAGAAACTATCTGGAATAATATATCGAAAATCTAATATACTACATAGGCTTAAGCTAAATATCTTTAATTAATAAATAAAACTGTATAGGTAAGAAGGCCAGGGGTCTAGGCGGGAGATCCTATGTTAAACAAGCTTATAATATAAGAATCAACTGAGTTTAAACTCACGGAGTTTCCTCCCAGCTCTTCTAGCTTGGTTGACGAGGCTATATAATGTAAAGCTCCTCCTGAAGCGTAGTATATTTTGCCAGTACCATTATCTCTCCAAAATCTTGTTGGAGCTATTTTTACAGCCCGCTTAGTCAAATCGTTAGCTATTAGTGTAAGGCCAGGTGTTTGTATCCCAGATTCGGTTGCAAAACTGGATGATACAACTATTAACTTTCCACCAGACGGTATTACGACAGTGCCATTAGAAAGTTTTCCTACTTGAAGCTGTCCAGATTTTTCATAGGAGTTAACGCCACTTAGTGGGTAAACTTTTAAGTTATAGGTATTAAAACGATAGCCACTAAGAACTGCCATGGAGGCTACGTGTAGTAATTTATCATCGTTGACTACATAAATAGTGGAATCGTTCTGTACTTTTATCAAGTGTCCGTTAGCAAAGGCATAAGGGCCAGATTTAATACTATTTACCACTGTACTATCTAAGTAAGATGTATTAGAGGCGCTAACTCCAAGGTCCTTATAATTTGATAGCCCAGCTATATATCTTTTTTCGCCAGCCTCAGGGAGCAGTTTGTAGTAATTTATGCCAGATTTTACAAACTCTGCTAGCGGTTTGGCGGTTAGGTTGGTCGATAACTTATCTAAGCCTTGAAGATAGGTCGCGCTAGGCCATAGGCTTTGCTGGGTGCTACTAAGAGATAGCTTATAGCCACCGCCTATTACATATTTATTTCCATTGGCATCTTGATACCAGTAGCTAAGCGTGCCTGCCGTAGGTACAGACTCAGAATTGTTATATGAAGACTTTGGTGCAGAAATCTTGTGTAGATTATCCATACTCCAGGCGTTATACATTGATATTCCTGCTATAGTGTAGTAATTTGTGCCGTCAAAGTAATAAATAGTGGCGTGAGGGCTGAACTTTACTATCCCCGGAGTAGTTAATAGTAGGTGTCCTAGCGTCTGAGTGCGGTTTACAGAGCTAGCATTTAGGGAGTCGCTTTTAGAATAGCCTAGCTTTGTGATAGTGCTACTGTCTGCGAAAGGAAATCGTTTTCCATCCTCCATTTTGTAGTAGGTAGAGCCGTGGTTCATTAAGTTAGTTAGATTCTTGCCTGTACTTAGGTATTCGCTATCAAAAGGAGATCCAAGTCGCTTAGTAATAGAGCCGTCTAAGCACTCTAGCCCCCAGGCTGTACACATTGTACTTGGAACAGGATATTTTTTACCATTATTAACCAGGTAAACACCACTATCGTCATATATGAGGTTAGTTAAAGATCCTTTATCAGTAAAGCTGTTAATAGTGCTGTCATTAGCTGGAATAGTAGAGTATCGGTCAAGGCTATAGTTTGCCATGGTCGCTGGGCTAGGAATATAGAAGCGGTTTCCATCTATAACTAGGTATATTTTACCATTTGAGCTCTGACGATATAGTGAGGCACCAATTGGTTGAGAGGATTGAGTGGATCCGAACCAGTTGCTAAATATGGTTACAAAGTGTTGATTGCCGGAGAAGTGAGGCGTGTAAGAGTATAGTGCCGCGGTTGCACCATTGCTCATATAGACATTTTGTCCGTCTATTGTGGCGTGACCGTCGTAGTAAGAGCTGGTTCCTCCTGACTCCCTGGCTCTGTAGCCTTGTGTCATATAGCCGTAGTAGTGAACACTTCCATCCCCATCCCAAGATAGATTGCCGTAGGCTCGTTCTTTACTAAACTTAAGCTGCCAAGATCCTTTGGTAACTTGTTTGCTGAATCCTGCATACTCGGGCGCAGGGCAGGCGCCATTGTCTGGGCAACCCATACCCATGGCTGAGTTATACCGCCAACTGGCGCAGCCCGAACCGCCTGTGACAAGGCCTTCTTCTTTCTCGAGCGTGGCTAGTATGACCCTAGGGTTAATATGCCACAGAAGTGAAGCTCGACGGATTACCGTTGCAGCCGAAACTTTACTGCCATAAGTGAAGTAGCTTTGAGGATAGGCAGCTTTATAATTTTTAAGACAACTGGTAGAAAATTGGTTCAAGAAGCTTTGGATCTGGCTAGCGGACATAGTGTTGTAGTCATCAAATACACGATCATCCATAACGTTATTCTTGTTAAAGCTAGCTGCCTCTGCGCGTGGCGCAGGGAGTACCATTAAAACACCTAAAACTAGGATGGCGGCGATGCTACTGGTTTTAACTAAAAACTTCTTCATCACTTCTTATTTTACTACTAAATTTAACGCATCATAAGCGGTAGCAGTTTTATTGCCATTAGTAGCTACAGCGCTAACTTTCCAGGTTCCTGAAGTTAAGCCCACACCCTGGATAGTCCAGGCCCAGCTGGCATTACCGTTACTATTAGTTGTTTTAGCTGGTAGCTTTTTAGTAACGCTGCCTTTGGTAAAGCGAATCTGGCAGGTTACACCAGCGGTGGTCAAACAGGTAGATGATTCTTGGTTTGGCGGCGGATAGTGATTGCTCACAAAGGTGCCGACTGGCTTTTTTGGTTGTACGCTTGAATTAGTGTTTGTAGAATCTGAAGAGCTGTCGCCTTTTTCTGCGGCGGTACTATTGTCACTAGATTGATCAGACGATTTTTTATCAGGCTTAGGTACGTTTTTGTCCGGGTTAAAGTAACCTGGGTTATATTGACCTGGTGTTTTGTTGGTGGAAGAGTTGTTTTGCTTGGCATATATATACCAGCCGCCTCCGGCGGCAAGCGCTAGAGCTATGACAGTGGCAATTATTATTTTTCTTTTGTGGTGGGGTAGCTTGAGCATGTTTTTATTTTAACTTAATTAACAGTTTAATTATAAGTTGAGCATAAGGGGTATGTCAATGTTATTTCAATAAAGTTAGGTTAAGTTTGCTATAATCAATTTCAAGCGTGGGAAAAGCATATTCATTTGTTGCGAAAATTGTATCCAGCCAGAAGTTTTTCTGGTTTATATTAGCTCTATTTACTATCCAAGATTTATGGGTGGCGTTTTCAATTAGGTATCCTATAGTCTATGATGAAGGGTTTCACTTCTCGGTTATTCAAATATTCAGCCACCACTTGTCGCCATTTATAACCAATCAACCTCGCTCTTATGATCAGTTTGGTAATCTAGCTCACACTAATTCAGTTTTGTTCCATTACATAATGAGCTGGCCCTACAGGCTAATAAGTTTATTTACTGACAACACCCATGCTCAAATAGTTATATTAAGAATTTTAAATATTATTATGGCTGCATCTGGGCTGTGGATATTTGCCAAGCTTTTCCGCAAGATAAACATCAACTGGGCATATATAAATATTGGCTTGTTTTCTTTCATAATGCTGCCTCTAGTTCCTATGATCGCGGCAACTATTAACTACGATAATATGCTGTTTCCTTTAACGGCGCTATATATGCTGGTTAGTGTGCGAATAATTAAAAGCAATAAAATCTTATGGTATGACTATGCAAATCTGGCGATAGTTGGCTGTCTTGCCTCTTTAATTAAGTTCACGTTTTTGCCTATTTTCGCCATCA
This sequence comes from uncultured Candidatus Saccharibacteria bacterium, assembly GCA_963717595.1. Lineage (GTDB taxonomy): Bacteria > Patescibacteriota > Saccharimonadia > Saccharimonadales > Saccharimonadaceae > CAVQWH01. Next base: position 336,561 of record CAVQWH010000001.1, read on the forward strand.
GCTTTATTTATTTGGCTGTTTTAGTCTGGAAAAGACATGGCAAGAAATTCTGGCCTAGACTTCAGTTTTCAATTAAAAATGCCAACCAAAAATGGCTTGTATTAGCGGCAATTGGCCTGGTTGTTTTTGTTGGTTTATTTTCAGCTACTTATATTCAAAATATTATTCGCTATCATACCCCTAATCCATCCTGTCAACAAACAATGTCGCTAAAACGATGCCTTTCCAGGGCAATTGTAGCAAGAGATGAAAAGGCTCGTGCTACAAAAAACCAGCGACCAGTTGTAGGGCTTCCTGAGTATACTCAAAACTGGTTTACTAGTATGATTACTTATTCAACCTTTTCTCCAGCTAGCGTAGGCCCAAAAGCTGTATTCAAAAGCCCTTTGCCGATTATGTATAACTTAATATTCTTTGTTGCACTGATTGGCGTAGCTATATTGCTCTATTCTTGGCGTTCTATAAGCAAAAATGCTAGTTGGTATTTCTTGATATCTATGACTGTTGCGCTCTTTGTGTCGGTATATATTTTTAATGTTCATGGATACTATGCAACTCATGCAGCTTTTGCTAATCAGCCTAGATATCTTTTGAGTATGCTGCCGGTGCTGTTAGTTATGATAGCTGTGGCTACTGGCTATGTGTTACGCCGCAGGCCACACATCAAGCTAGTTAGCTTTATAGTTTTATTATTACTATTCACTCAGGGTGGAGGAATTATTACCCACATAGTACGAAGCGATAATGACTGGTACTGGCAAAAACCTATAGTCATTAATTTCAATCAAACTGCTAAGAAAATCTTGCAGCCTATAGTTAAAGAATAATAAATCATAGAGGTAATTAGGCTAATCCTTAATAGATGTTAATATAGACCCATAGAGTGTGAGGAGGGTAAATGACATCAAGAAGCCAAGCTGCGAGTATGAAGCTTAAAGCTACGCCGGAAAAAGAAGATTTTCGGGGTAAGTATGAAAGCGGCAAAATAGGCGACAAACTTTTAGACGGCTATTTTAAGGCGGTTAAAAAGCTGACGCACGCGGCTGAAATAGCAGAAGAAAAAGCCAAAGCCATTGAAGTTGGTTGCGGCGAAGGCCTTTCTACGAGGCGGATAAACTCCTTCTTGCCCGGGCACATAGAGCTGGAAGCTTCGGAATTCGTGGAGCACCAGATCCCTCACGCTAAAAAGAATAATCCTGGCCTGACGGTTACTGCCGAGAGTGTTTACGACTTAAAGCATCATGACGATAAATTCCACCTAGTATACTTACTGGAAGTTTTAGAACATTTAGACTACCCGGAAAGGGCTCTGCAGGAAATTAAAAGAGTCTTGAAGCCGGGCGGCCATTTGATAGTTGGTGTACCGCGCGAACCGCTATGGCGAACGCTGAATGTTTCTCGCGGTAAATACTTAAAAGACTTAGGTAATACTCCAGGGCACCTGAACCATTGGTCTGGTAAAGATCTAGTCAAGTTCCTTGAAGAGCATTTTGGCTCGGTAGTTGCTAAAGAATCGCCCTTACCCTGGACTTTAGTTCTGGCTAAGAACGAATAGTTAAATTCCTATACCTATATAAGTAATGTTTTGTTTGGCGAACTTGTCTTTATATTCGCCTAATATATTACGGCCATCTAAGAGCACTTCTAGACTATCTGCTACTAAGCTAGGCAGGTTTTCGGCAAATTCTTTGTGCTCTGTCACTAAAATAATGGCCTGCTTTCCTTCGATTGCTTCTTTTAGGCTCTTGGCAGTGGATTTTTCTGGCATGTAAGGGTCGTAAGTGTCTATTTTAGCTCCACGCTTTTTAAGCTGGCTGATTACCGTATAAGCTGGGCTTTCGCGGTCGTCGCCTACATTCGCCTTGTAAGAAAGGCCAAGCACGGCTACGCTGCTGTCTTTTAGCGGTTTGCCGGTTTTGCCTATCAGAGTTTGCTCTAAAAGATCTATGGCATAAATAGGCATGGATTCGTTGATGTTGCGAGCTAGTGAGATAAATTTGTGTTCAAAGCCGTTGTTGCGGGCGTATTCAATTAAATAATACGGATCAACAGGAATACAGTGGCCGCCGACGCCAATGCCAGGATAGTGCGCCATGAAGGCAAAAGGCTTAGTGGCCGCGCCGTCTATTACGTTAGTTACATTAATGCCAAGCTTTTCAAAAGACATGGCTAGCTCGTTTACAAACGCTATATTGATGTCACGGAATGAATTCTCAACAATCTTTACTGCTTCGGCCTCTTTGAGGCTGCCCATCTTTTTTACTTGAGCATCAATTAAGCGGCTATAAAAATCGTAAGCTAAGTCTAGGGCTTCTTCGCTGTCGGCGCCAAGTACACGGTTGATGTTGCCGACATGCCATTTAGGGTCGCCAGGGTTGATACGCTCCGGGCAGTGGGCAATGTATAAAGTTTTGCCGACGGTATGTTCAGTTTCAGATTCAATCAGAGGAATTATAACTTCGTCGCAAACACCTGGGTTAATAGTAGACTCAACTATCAGCAAACTGCCAGGGCGAAGGTTTTTAGCGGCGCTAGTGGCGGCGCCTTTTACTGCCCTTAAGTCTGGGTTTTTCTTTTCATCAACTGGCGTGGGCACGCAAATGATAGCAGCGTCTACGTCTTTTAACAGGCTGAAATCGTCGCTGAATTTTATTTTGGTAGTTTTTAACCTTTTATTAGCGTCGACGTCGTCAATGATAGGCTGCTTCTTACCTAAGCTTTCTAGCTTGGATTTATCTAAATCTACCCCTGTAACGTTGAAGCCTTTTTCTTCGGCTAACAAAGCTAAGGGCAGACCTACGTAACCTAGGCCGATAACGGCGATATTTTTAATTGATTTCACTATACTAGATTATAAACTATTTTCGCCATATAATAGAGCCTAGTTTATAGAAAGCGAGAAACCTATTAAATGAAACTAGTAATTTTTTCTATCTGCAAAGATGAAGCGGAAACTATCGGTGAGCTCATCAAACGAATGCCCAAGAAGATAAAGGGCGTGGATAAAATCGAAACACTTGTTATTAGCGACGGCAGCACAGACGATACTGTAAAGCTGGCTAAAAAAGCCGGGGCAACCCGGGTAATAGAAGGGTTCAAGCAAAAGCGCTTGGCCTATCGGTTTTCCCAAGCTACAGAATTGGCGCTTGAAATGGGCGCAGATGTGGCTGTGAACATCGACGGAGACTTGCAGTTTTCACCCGAAGATATCCCTAAACTTCTAGAGCCGATTATGAAAGACGGTTACGACTTTGTGGCAGCTAACCGCTTTGCCGACCCTAAAACCGGCGAACGTCGTATGCCGCCTAATATGCCCGCTGGAAAATACTGGGCAAACCGCCTAGGTGCTTGGATTGTAGGCAACCTATCCGGCGAGAAATTTTTTGATGTGACTTGTGGCTTTCGGGCTTACACCCGCAAAGCTCTTTTTGCTATCAATATAAATAGTAATTACACCTACACCCAAGAAAGCTTTCAGGTGTTGGCGCTTAAGAAGCTAAATATCGCTTCAGTTCCTATTGAAGTTAAGTATTTTGAAGGCCGCCAGTCGCGTGTAGTCCGCAGTTTCTGGCAGTTTTTGTTTGGTAGTGCGCTAAATATTTTAAGGGCATTTCGCGATTATGCACCACTAAAGTTTTTTGGTATTCTTGGCTCGGTTTTTTTCCTTATCGGCACAGGCTGTTTGCTGTTTTTGTTGATCCACTATATATCCACATCCAGCCTGAGCCCATATAAGTTTGTAGGTTTTGCCGGGCTATATTTAGATAGCCTTGCCCTTATAATATGGATCGTGGGCCTAATGGCCGATATGCTCGACAGGACACTTGGTAACCAAGAAAAAATTATAGAACACCTTAAAAGCATACGATACCAGAAAGACAAAAAGTAAAATGATACACTTCATTATTGGCACGAGAGCCCAATTGTTTAAGATGGCTCCTATAATGCTAGAGTGTCAAAAGCGCAAACTTGATTGGCGTTGGGTGTACACGGCACAGCACCAAGAAACCATAAAAGAGACCCTAGAGGTCTTTAATTTACCTGGTCCTAGTTACACTATTGTTAACTGGAAAACTGAAGCTAAAACCATGGGCAAAGTATGGTTTTGGTTTTTAAAAATGCTACTGGCAATTCCAAGTAGTAAGAAAATTCTCGATGGGTACACAGGGAAAAACAATATTGTACTTACTCATGGCGATACACTTACTACCTGGCTTGCTGCTTTGTATGCAAAAGTGACTCGCACTAAAGTTATGCATGTCGAATCTGGTCTAAGAAGTTTTAATTTACGGAAGCCCTTTCCGGAAGAAATCAACAGGTTGATAACATTCCGACTATCCGACTATTATGCGTGTCCTGGCCAGTGGGCTGTTGATAATTTGAAAAAATACAAAGGCGTTAAATTAAATACAAAGATGAACACACAAGTTGACACTATTCGATTTGGCTTAAAGCATGCAGATAAAGCAAAGTTTGCAGTGCCTAAAAAGAAGTACGTAGTAGTGAGTATTCATAGATATGAAAATATATTTAACAAAGCTAGGTTTCAAAACATAATAGAAGAAATAGAAGAGGTTGCTAAGCGTTTTAAAGTGCTGATTGTCCAACATCCGGTAGCCTTTGGGCAGTTAGATAAACTTAATTTTAGGGACAGGCTGGAAAGTAACAAAAATATACAGCTACTTCCTCGGCTGGAGTATCTCCCATTTATAAAAGCAGTAAAGCACAGCGAGTTTGTGATTACAGATGGCGGCGGTAACCAAGAAGAACTATTCCACATGGGCAAACCTACTCTAATATTTCGTAATGAGACTGAACGGCAAGAAGGCATAGGCACCACAGCGGTTATATCTAAACTAGATCCTAAAATAATTAATAATTTTTTGAATAATTACAATCAACACAAATACCCACCAACGTCTTCTTCGTTGTCGCCTTCAAAGTTAATAGTTAGCAGATTAGATAAGGACGGGTACGGTCAAGCTACTTAGTGGTAGATTACTCAAGGTAGCCGTAGCTTTGCATAAGCTTTCCACAGATTTTTTCGACCTGTTCTCTTTGGGATTTAGGCCACTCTTCCCAGGACTTGATTTGGTTGTGTTGGGCTTTATTCCTAGGAACTTTAGAGTTTTTAAACTCTTCTAAAGCGCCTTTTGGTGCGCCGATTATTTTAAGCAGATCACCTAGCTTTTCTTGTTTTCCGCTGAAGACTTCTTCAAATTTAAATAAATAGTAATTTTTACTAGACTTACCGTATTTTTGTAGAGTTTCATTTATGACGCGCCAATGCTCGGCAGTTCTAAGTACGGGCTCTAGCTGGCTTTGTCTATAGCCTTTGGGGGTATAAACCCAAAACGGCACGTATTTATTGAAAAAAGATTTTAACCCAACTGTGTTGCCGTGGTTGATTGACGAAGTAATATAAGTGCGAGGATCTCTAACCACGTGAATGATAATTGGATCGTCAAATAGTTCTTTTAAAGCGTCGGTGAAGCCTGCTACAAAAGGGTTTGATTCTATATAAACTGGCGTGTGCACATTTTTTAATGCTTTATGGCGTTTTTTAGAAAAGGCAGCCGCCAAGTAATCTTTAGAAACCCGGCCTTCCAGCGAAGCCATGGACCACATGCGTAAAACGCGCGAAGGCTTTGGCTCGTGGGCTGCAGTGATGTTGCCGTAGTGGTTTAAAAAATCAGCTAAGAAAGTGGTACCAGTCCGACCAGTCGACAGAATGAAAACCGGCTTCATGCCTGGCTTTTTTAGCTCCTTATATTTAAGTGAAAAAAGCGGGGTTATTAACTTTAGCAGTAGAGGCGCCCGGCTGCCTGGTAGCTTTTTGGTAGATTTCATTAGACCTATATTAGCAAATAATTTGCTTATTTGAATAAATTATCAGCAATTATGACATAATGGAGCATAGTGAAAAAACATCTATCTAAAATAATTACCGGCTTATTTTTGTTGGCTTTCTTATTTTATGCCTATAAAAATCAAAATATTTTTGGAGCTTTAACTCAAGTTTCTTTAATCAGCCTTATAGTAATTGCTATTGCTAGGCTTGTGGCATTTGTTTTCAACGGTTTGTTTACTAAGTGGACTGCCGAAGTATTTACTAAAAAAATGACCGTGGGCGAGAGCTTTTATTTGATAGTTCTATCGGCCGCTGGTAACTTTTTTGGCCTTTGCTTGGCGGGGCGAGTATACGCGCCGTTTACCTGAAGAAAGTTCACAACTTGTCTTATAGTAAGTTTACTTCTACTTTAATGGGCTACTATTTAATTTTATTTATAGTTAACATCTCGGCAGCTCTAGTGGCATTAGCGCTTTTGCCTAGTGGCAACCAAACTAGCCAGCTATTTGTAATCTTTGGAGTCTGGCTGGCGGTTTTGATTGCTATGCTATTTATTAAGTTGCCCAATAAAAAAAGGCTGGAATGGTTTAGCAGTAAAAAGTATCTAAAAACTATAGTTAATATATTCTATGAAATTGAAGAAGGCTGGCACACGATTTTAAAAAATAAAAAGCTGCTAGCCCGTATGGTCTTCTTGGCGCTAGCTAGCTACAGTGTGCAGTTTTTTATTGCCTTCTTAGAGTTCCAAGCGATTGGCGTTAGTGTTAGCCCGGCAGCGCTGGGGCTTTATACCACGATTGTGGCTATATCATTGCTGATTAGCGTGACGCCAGGCGCGATTGGTATACGCGAAACTTTGCTGATAATTGTGGGCACGACTTTGCTTGTTTCTACTGACCAGATTTTGCAGGTTGCGGTCATAGACCGAGGTATTAATTTCCTTCTTTTAGCTTTGCTATTTTTACTCACCCGAAGCACAAGAATAAAGAGATTATTTACCAAAGAAGAATTGCCAGTTTAGCTTGTATTACAACAGGCTATAGAGCGCTGGCATGTTATATTTTAAATAAGACCGAAAAGGAGGGAAAGTGACGAATCACCTGAACAAACCGCATGGCGGGAAGCTAGTTGATTTACTGGTTGGCGAAGAAGAAAAGAAACGACTCAAAAAAGAAAGTGCCGAAATTAAAAGTTGGGATTTAACCAAGCGCCAGATCTGCGATGTGGAAATGCTTTTGAATGGTGCCTTTTCGCCGCTAACCGGTTTTTTAAATAAAAAAGATTACGAAAATGTTTGCGAAAAAATGCGCCTTGATGACGGAACTTTGTGGCCGATTCCTGTTACGTTGGACGTGGACGAAAAGTTTGCTAAAAGCCTGAAGAAAGGCGAAAAAGTAGCTTTGCGCGACCAAGAGGGCGTGGTGCTGGCGGTTTTGGAAGTTGGCGATACTTGGAAGCCTGATAAGAAAAAAGAAGCTGAGCTAGTTTTTGGCGCCGGAGTTAATGACAAAGCTCACCCTGCTATTGATTATCTTCATAGCCAAGCTGGAGATTATTACATTGGCGGCAAGCTTATCGGTTTAGAATTGCCGACTCACTACGACTTTAATGAGCATCGTTATACGCCAAAAGAGCTTAGAGATCACTATAAGAAAATGGGCTGGAATAAGGTGGTAGCTTTTCAGACTCGTAACCCGATGCACCGAGCTCATGTAGAGCTTGCCCTGCGTGCCGCTAAACAGACCCAAGCTAATTTACTCATTAACCCAGCCGTTGGCATGACTAAGCCTGGTGATGTTGACCACTATACGCGTGTGCGTGTTTACCAAGAAGTTATCAAGAAGTTTCCTCAATCTACCGCCATGATTTCTTTGTTACCGCTGGCTATGCGTATGGGCGGCCCGCGCGAGGCTTTGTGGCATATGATTATCCGAAAGAACTATGGCGCTACGCATTTTATAGTTGGCCGCGATCATGCTGGTCCTGGCAGGCGCTCTGACGGCGAAGACTTTTATGATCCATATGATGCCCAGAAATATGCTAAAGAATATGCTGATGAAATTGGCATTGAAGTAGTGCCTTTCCAAATGATGGTTTATGTAGACGATTTAGATAAATACATGCCGATCGATGACGTTCCGGAAGGCAAAAAACATTCTAGTATTTCTGGCACCGAGCTTCGGGCGCGCTTGGCTGACGGGCGAGAACTGCCTGCCTGGTTTACTTATCCGGAAGTAGCCCAGGAGCTTAGAAAGACTTACAAGCCGCGACACGAACAAGGTTTGACGGTATTTTTCACCGGACTTTCAGGTGCTGGTAAATCAACTCTTGCTAATGCGCTGATGGTTAAGCTCATGGAGCTTGGCAAGCACACAGTAACCTTGCTGGACGGCGACATTGTGCGGAAAAATCTTTCATCGGAACTGGGTTTTTCTAAAGAACATCGTGACATCAATGTGCGCCGCATCGGTTTTGTAGCTTCTGAGATTTCCAAGCACGGCGGCTTGGCGATTTGTGCACCGATCGCACCTTATGACTCTTTGCGTAAAGACGTGCGAAATGCGGTGCGTACTAATGGCGGCGCGTTTGTTTTAGTACACGTTGCTACGCCGATTGAAGAGTGTGAAAAGCGTGATAGGAAAGGATTATATGCTGCAGCCCGAGAAGGGAAGATTAAAGAATTCACCGGTATCTCCGACCCTTATGAAGAACCTAGTGACGCAGAAATAACGCTTGATACGGTTAACCGTTCCGTTGAAGAACTTACCAATCAGATTTTGCTTTACCTGGAAAAAGAAGGCTACTTAAAGGCTCAGTCATAATGGATAAACTGCTTGAAGATTGCATAGCGATAGCTAAAAAAGCCGGCGAGGCGGTTTTAGAAATTTATAAAAGCGATGACTTTGGCGAAACTCTTAAAGACAATAACTCGCCGCTAACCAAAGCCGATATTGCTGCGGATGACATCATCCATCATGGCCTAAGGCAAATATCTGACTACCCGATTGTCTCAGAAGAATCCGAACACGACAGCAAGGGCAGTGAAGTATTTTGGCTGGTTGACCCGATTGATGGAACCAGGGAGTTTATTAATCGAAACGGGGAATTCACCATCAACATTGGCCTGGTTAAAAACGGCCAGCCTGTTTTAGGCGTAGTTTATACGCCCGCTAAAGACTTGCTGTATTTTGGGGTTGTTGGCGAAGGGGCATATAAGGAAACTAAAAATAAAAGAACAGCCATAACGTCACACTATAAGGGCAAGGTTCCAACTGTCGTGGTTAGCCGTAGCCATAAGTCTGAAAAAACTGTTAACTTTCTAAAAAGCATTGGTAAGCATAAAGAAGTCAACATGGGCTCCTCGCTTAAGCTTTGCTTGGTTGCCGAAGGAAAAGCAACGATTTATCCGAGGTTTGTACCTACGTGCTTGTGGGATACTGCAGCGGCTGATGCCATAGTGCGCGCAGCTGGCGGTTCGGTTTTAGACTTAAAGTCTGTGCCGCTTAATTACGATACTGCTCAAATTAAAAACCCATACTTTATCGCTAAAGTAGATAACTGGTCACACAGTACTAGCTATTAAGAAAGCTTGGCTAAGTAATGGCCGTAGCCGGATTTTTTAAGCGGCTCGGCAATTTTTTGCAGCTGCTCTTTGTTGATAAAGCCTTGTCGATAAGCAACTTCTTCGATACAACCGATTTTAATGCCGGTACGTTTTTCTATAACCCTTATATATTCGCTAGCATCGTTCATAGAGCCGAAGGTGCCGGTATCTAGCCAGGCGGTGCCACGGTCAAACAGGCTGACCTTGAGTTTGCCTTTCTGTAAATATGCATCTAATACAGAAGTGATTTCAATCTCGTCTCGCGCGCTTGGCTTCACGTTTTTAGCGATTTCTACTACTTCGTTATCACAAAAATAAAGGCCGGCGTTGGCATAATTAGACTTTGGTTTCTCTGGCTTTTCTTCGATTGAGAGGACTTTCATGTTTTCGTCAAACTCATAAACGCCGTATCTTTCAGGATCTTTGACGGGTGCAGCAAAGCCCACGGCACCATCAATATCAGTGAAGTTGCGTAACTTTTCTTCCAAGCCTGTTCCGTAGAAAATATTGTCGCCTAAAATCATAGCGACTTTATCGTTGCCGATAAAATCAGCACCGACTATGTAAGCATCAGCTAGGCCGCGCGGGGTTTCTTGAACTTTGTATGAAAACTTGCAGCCTAAGCGGCTACCGTCACCAAGCAGTTGCTCGAATCTTGGTAGGTCGGTTGGTGTGGAAATGATTAAAATGTCGCGAATGCCAGCGCTCATCAATGTGCTGAGTGGGTAATAAATCATTGGCTTGTCATAAATCGGAATCAGCTGTTTACTGACAGCTAAAGTAATTGGGTAAAGGCGTGTGCCTGAGCCACCCGCTAAAATAATACCTTTCATTGAAATCTCCTCGCAGTTTATTTTTTCAAATAATCTTTTAGTGCTTCGTTCCAGTCTCTGGGTGTAAACCCGACAGACTTTATCTTATCAAGTTTTAGCGTGCTTTGCAGTGGACGAGGCGCAACACCAGTTTTGCCCTGGAAATATTCTTCTGTAGTTACGTCTGTGACGGTTAAATCGTCTCGTCCTAGTTCAGCAAAAATCGCCCGCGTAATGTCCGCCCAACTAGCCGACTTGCCTTCGTTAGTTAGGTTGTAAGTTCCGTATTCGCATTTGTTATCTAGCAAGTGTTTTATGCCTTTGGCCAAGTCTTCCGTGAAAGTAAGCCGGCCGATTTGGTCAGCCACGACTTTAGGCGAAATATTTTTTTCAGCCAGGCCAGCCATGGTTTTAACAAAATTATTGCCGCTGCCAATTACCCAAGACGTGCGCAAAATGTAGTGCTTGGGAGTTACCGACAAAGCAATATCGCCGGCAGCTTTGCTTTGCCCATAAACACTCAAAGGCGAAAATGGCTCACCTTCGCTATGTAATTCTTCTTTGCCGTCAAATACATAGTCGGTTGAAATATGAACGACAGTTAAGTCATGCTTCAAGGCGGCTTTTGCTAAGTTTGCCACTGCTACGGCATTGATTTTCCAGACCAAGCTTTTACTCTCAGGAGCCTCCGCGCCATCCACATTAGTGTAAGCTGCTGCGTTTATAACGGTATCTACTTTTGACCAATCAAACTTTTCGACTGACGAAAGGCTAGTAATATCCAGTTCATCAACATCTGTGCATATCGCTTCGGGGTAAAGAGCTTGGAGCGCGGTGCCAAGCTGACCGTTGGCGCCGGTTATTAAAACTTTAGACACTTTCCACCTCACTCAAGTTAGGGTGCTTTAAATCTTTTTCAGAGACAATAGCTTTTTCTAGAGGGATAGGCCACTGGATGTTTAGCTTTGGATCCGCCAAGTTTACCAGTGTGTACTTAGCTTCTGGCGACCAATGTTCATTAACTAGGTAAGTGTAAATAGTGTTTGGCTCAAGTGTTTGGAAAGAATTGCCACAGCCTCGTGGTACGTAGATGGCCTTGCCTGGGTCGAGTGTGAAAGTTTCTACCTTTCCAAAACTTTCGCCTTTTCGAAAATCTACGATTGCGGCAAAAACTGACCCAAAGGCGATTGAGATGAATTTATCCCACGGCTCGGCATGAATGCCGCGGGTAACTCCAACCTCTTTGTTGAAAGAAATGTTATTTTGGACGATTTCAAAATCCTCTGGCAAGCCGAGCTTTACCAACTTTTCTTTTTGGAAATTTTCTTTAAACCAGCCACGGTTGTCGCCTAGTAAAACCAGGTCTACCTCAAGAAGTCCGGGTATACTTGTTTTGTTAACAGCCAGGCTTTCAGCCATGGTTAGCTGGCATCCTTTTCCATGAATTTAGGCACATATAATTTCTTCATGTATGGCTGCCACCAATCAGGATTGTTGCGGTACCAATCTATGGTTTTCTGTAGACCCTCTTCAAAAGTTACACTTGGTTTGTAGCCAAGCTCGCTGTTTAGCTTTGTGTAGTCTATAGCATAGCGCCGGTCGTGGCCAGGCCTGTCAGTAACAAATTTCTTAAGACTGCTAGGCTTGTTTAAGGCAGATAAAATCATGTCTGCAATTTCTATGCTGTTTTGTTCTTGGCCGCCGCCAATGCAGTAGGTTTCCCCGGCCTTACCTTTATGGAGTATCAGGTCAATTGCTCTGCAGTGGTCTATTACAAATAGGTAGTCTCGTATACTCTTGCCGTCACCGTAAATAGTAAGCGGCTTATCATTCAAGGCCATAAGAGTGAACACTGGCACTATGTTTTCAGGAACTTGGTAGGGGCCATAGTTGTTAGAGCAATTACTTATCGTTACGTCCAAGCCATAAGTGTGAAAGTATGATCTTACTAGATGGTCGCTTCCGGCTTTAGTGGCCGAGTATGGGCTGCGGGGATCATAAGGCGTAGACTCGCTGAATTTTTTATCTGAGCCTAGCTCTAAGCTGCCAAATACTTCGTCGGTTGAGACGTGGTGGAATCTTTTAACGTTATAGTCCCGACTTAATCTCAGTAATATGTTAGTTGCTAGAACGTTACTATTAACAAAATTGTCAGGGTCTTCAATTGATCTGTCAACGTTGGTCTCAGCTGCAAAATGTACTACATAATCTATGCCGTTTTCAAAAATCGGAACCAAACGGCTTTCTTCTATCAGGTCAAATTTATGAAAATCAATTTTGTCTTTAATAGAAGATAAGTTTTCGATATTGCCTTGCTGGTTCAGTTTGTCTATTACGATTACCTTGTATTCAGAGTAATTCTTAATAAGATGATGAACAAAATTAGACCCAATAAAACCTGCGCCGCCAGTTACCAAAACGCTTTTCATACAATAAATATTTTACACTATAACTTCTCTTTTATGAGTAGTAATTAATACAAAGCCTAGAGAGCCGTAGCGTGCTATTATTTAGGCATGACTAGTGAGGCCAAAGGAGTTCGGTTATGTGCGGTATAGTCGGTTACGTTGGAAACAAAAAAGCCCAGTCTGTTTTATTAAGTAGTTTGCGCAGGTTGGAGTATCGGGGTTACGACTCAGCGGGGATTATTACATTGGCCGAAGATAGTTTGGCGACGCTACTTCGCGAAAAAGGTAAAGTCGAGCAACTAGCGGGCTTAGTAAAAAGTAACCCTACGAACGATAGTATTGGTATTGGTCATACGCGCTGGGCAACTCACGGCGCGCCGCTGGTTAAAAATGCCCATCCACATAAGTCGGGCAGTATTTACGTGGTGCATAACGGCATCATCGAAAATTACCAGGATATTAAAAAAACTTTGGTCAAAAAGGGTTATAAATTTGCTAGCGACACAGACACTGAAGTTTTAGCTGCGCTCATTTCTTCTTACTACGAAGACCAAGGCGCGTCACTAAGAGAAGCGGTTATGTCAGCTTTAAGTTCGGTAGTTGGAACTTATGGCATAGCAGTAATCTCTGCTAATGATCCAGAAACAATTGTGGTAGCTCGCCACGGCAGCCCGCTTATTTTGGGTGTTAGCGATGAGGCTACTTATATTTCAAGCGATGCTTCAACTTTGGTGGGCAAAATTGACCAAGTAATTTATCTTAACGACGGTGAAGTGGCGGAGTGCAAAAAAGATAGCGTTGAGCTTTACGACTTGAATGCGACACCGATTGACAAAAAAGTTGAAAAACTAGAGCTGGATTTGCAGTCTATCCAAAAGAATGGGCCATAGCCACTTTTTGCTAAAAGAAATCATGGAACAGCCTGAAACTTTGCGCTCAACTCTTAGCGGCCGTTTGGTAAGAAGTGAGAATAGAGCTCGCTTGGGCGGCCCAAATATGACAGAGGATGAACTGCGGGCAATTAACCATATTTTAATAGTAGGTTGCGGCACGGCTTATTATGCCGGAGAGCTAGCTTCTTATTTTATAGAGCAAATAACAGATGACGTGAGCGTAGAAGTTGCCGTAGCTTCGGAGCTTAGATATAAATCGTTTCATATGCCTTCGGGCACGGCGGCGCTAATTGTTTCACAGTCTGGCGAAACGGCCGATACGCTAGCCTGTATGCGCGAGCTTAAAAGCCGCGGCATTAAAACTCTAGGTATTGTAAATGCAGTTGGCTCCACGATTGCCCGTGAAGTTGACGGCGGGGTTTATGTTCACGTTGGCCGGAAATTTCTGTTGCTTCAACCAAAGCTTTTACTTCTCAGGTTGCAGCTATGCTTCTTTTTGGTCTGACTGTTGCGCAAGCAAAAGGCGTGAGCTCCCAGCTACTTAGCGACTATATTAAGGAGCTGGACAAATTGCCTGGTGAAATAGAAAAAGTTCTTAAAAGCCAAAACAGCAAAATGAAGCGTCTGGCTAAGAAATATTATAAAAAGCAACACGCGCTTTATTTAGGTAGAGACACGCTTTTCCCTGTGGCACTTGAAGGTGCCTTGAAGTTGAAAGAAATTTCTTACATTCAAGCAGAAGGCTATGCAGCTGGCGAGCTAAAACACGGGCCAATCGCTCTTTTAGATGACAGATTCTTTGAAGTTTTCTTACTTGCCAACAACTGGCTTTTTGAAAAAAGTAAAAGTAACCTAAGCGAAATTCAGGCGCGCAACAGCAACGTGATTGTAGTAACAGATAGCAATGAGAAGATTAAAGCAGATGCCGTGGTACGACTTAAAACTAACTTGAAGCTAATGACTCCGCTGCTTATGAATGTGGCGTTGCAACTTTTTGCTTATTACGTGGCAGTTGCTAGAGGCAATGATGTAGACCAACCGCGGAACTTGGCCAAGAGCGTTACTGTCGAGTAGCGTAGTCAGCAACTACTTTGCGAATTTTAGAAATAAATAAAGTTTTGTTAAATCTCTTAGCTTGGCGGTGAAGGCTGGATGGCTGGAAAGTGTAGCCTTCAAGTTTTTGTATAGCTTCCATCAACGCTTCGGTGGTCTGCGGCGTGAATAAAATTCCGTTTGCGCCGTCTTGAATAATATCCAAACTTCCGCCTTTGCCATAGGCAACTACCGGCGCTCCGGCAGCCAAAGCTTCGACTTGCACAATACCAAAATCTTCTTCGGCTGGGAAAATGAATGCCTTGGCTTTTTGCAGAGCTTTGGCAATAGCTTGGTCGCTAGCACCTACGATGAATTTTACGTTTGGTCCGGCAATTTTTCTTAGCCGTGCGTGTTCGCTGCCATTTCCATACACGCTCAAAGTTAGACCAAGGCTAGTGCAGGCTTCCACTGCCAAGTCGATTTTTTTATACGGCTCTTGTCGGCCTAAGGCCACGAAGTGGTTGCGCTGCTCCAGGCTGTTTGGCGGTGGTGTGAAACGCTCAGTATCAACCGGCGGGTTAATTACAACCGAAGGTTTATTGTAATATTTTTTAATCCGCTCTTTGACGGCGTTTGAATTGGCGATGAAGAAATCCACTTTTTGGGCGGCTTTGTAATCAGCTTTTTTGAGCGTCGGCACGAAGAATGGCATAGCCATTCTAATTGCCCAATCCAGCTTTCCAAATCCTGGGTCGCTTTTATATTCTTTGTAATGGCTCCAGTAATATCGGATTGGCGTGTGGCAGTAACAAATATGTATCTGATTCGGGCGAGTTTTTCTGACTTGCTTTGCTTCGGCACTGGAACTGGAAATGATGATGTCATATTCACTTAAGTCTAGCTTTTGAAAAGCTTTTCCGCGCATGCTAGGGAAAAATTTGTGCAGTTTGCGAAGGCTCCGCGGCAACTTTTGCAGCCATGTGGTTCGTACGTCCACATTTTTAAAAAGCGGTAACTTTTCCGGGCTGTAGGTGGAGGTATAAACCGGCGCCTCCGGAAAAGCTTCATGCAAAGCCAGCACGACTCTTTCAGCTCCGCCCATATTAGTGAGCCAGTCGTGAACGATAGCGATTTTAGGCTGTTTCATAAAACTAGTTTAGCAAGCAACTAATGATTGAGCCATTTCTTAAAGCACTCATGCTTGCTGTTTGGTATGAGGAATTATATATTTAACTTACTATGGCAACAGAACAAAGCCCTGGTGCAATAAAGAAAGGTGAGCCGACTTCTGCTGACCCAAGAGAGTTATTCAATGAGTTTATTGCATCTTTAGAAATACCAGATGAAGTAAAGACTGCTTTTGCTGTAGTGGATAGAGCGGAATTTGCGCCTCCTTCAGCTCGTAAATATGCATATATAGATAAAGTAATACCTTTGGGTGAAGGATCTTCAATCAGCCAGCCTAGCTTAGTTGCCCAAATGATTGCATTATCTAATCCTAAACCAGGTGATAGATCTTTAGAGATAGGGACAGCCACTGGATATCAGGCCTCAGTGTTGTCGCAAATTGTTGACCATGTCGATACTATTGAGGTTAATACAGCGTTAGCTGAACAGGCAAGAGAAAACTTAGAGCGTTTGGGCTATGACGGTAAAGTCACTGTTCATTTGGGTGATGGGACTAAAGGTTTAGAAGGCCAGCAATTTAACAATATTATAGTTACAGCAGCACTTAAAGAAATGCCCCAAGCACTAATAGATCAACTTGCACCAGGAGGTATTATGGTAGCGCCGGTTGGCGCAGAATTAGCAGCAAGTAATCTAGTGGCATATTTAAAAGATGAAGATGGTAATGTGGCTAGCCATGAGCTTGGGCTGTGCCAATTCGTACCTATAAAAACGGAAGGGCAAGGTGGTTGGACGGAGGAAGATATCAAAAGATCTAAAAGCGTTCACTACATAGCAGCCTGGCACCATCATATAGAAAGTATTGGCAAGTCTCCTGAAGAGGAAATGAAGCGTCTGCGATCAAATATAGCTAGAGTGCTTGGCCGCAAGACGCCGCTTACAGAAGGTAAGGTGATTGAAATAGGTATGCTGATTTCAGATACTAACTCTCCAACAACGAAGGGCTTGTATTTGAAAGAGCTGGATCCAGACCAGTCCCAAGAGTAAGTTAATCTAATTTGCGCCGCTTTTTTTGATTACTACCCAAAGAGTTCTAAAAAGTATTTTTATATCCAGCCAAAAACTCCAGTTGCGTGCATAGTAAAGCTCAAGGTCAATTCGTTGCTCAAAGCTTAGTTCGTTTCGCCCAGAAATTTGCCAAAGGCCGGTCACACCGGATTGCACGCTATGTAAAAGCGGCCCACGGTGTTTTACCAGTTTCATTTCTTGTGGCAAGATTGGGCGCGGTCCAACCAGGCTCAAGTCGCCTTTGATAGCATTAATTAGCTGAGGCAACTCATCTAGCGAGGTCTTGCGCAAAAAGTGGCCAAATGGAGTGATTCGCGGATCGTTTTTTACCTTTCGGTTCTTTTCGTATTCCTTGGCTAAATCTTCTCTGCCCATTTCACGAAATTCTTCAGCCGCATCTTTTTTGCCAAACTCCGGTCGCATGCTGCGGAATTTATAAAGAGAAAAAGGTATGGAGTGACGAGATAGACGGCTGCTTTTATATATGACTGGCTGGGTTTAAGATAAGCTGCAAAATTATGAGAATTAAATAAACGGGCGAGAGTATTACTAGTAATATGGCGGTGGCGATTACGTCAAAAATTCGTTTTACAATTTTACCCCAGCCGATGAGCGGTGTTTGTGAAACTAAGATGATTGGATAACCGGCAAACATGCCAACAGTGTTTTTACCTGCATAAAATTCAGCCTCACCAGGTATGAAACTGTAATCTATGTGGTTGGCCTGGGCAGCCTCCAGTACCCGCTGGTTTTTTTCAGACGACTCATAAAGATTGGTTTGGATAATCGTTGAGATGCGATGTTTGCTGAGGTTTTTTAAGGCCTCGTCCACTGATGAATAACAAGTGATTTTAGAGTTTTCAGACAACAGCTTTTTAGGGCCAGCTAGTGCAATGACCTTATATCCTGAATGTTTGGACTTATTCAAATGCCCTATAATGTCTTGCGCTGCGGGCGAATTGCCAATCACCAACACCCGGCTGGCGCGACCGTTTCTTAGCATGCTGTCATAGATCGCATGCACAATACTTCGTACCACTACCAATGCAACAAACGAACCGACGAATGCGTAAACTGCCACCAGCCTTGCAGGGAAGAATGCGTGATCTAGTACGAAAGAATAGCCTAATATAATTAAGATTCCGACTATACAACCGACTAATAATTTGCCAATTTCATTTAAGCGCTTGGTACGGATTTCTTCCTTATAAAGGCCTAGTATGGCGAAGCTGATTATCCAAAACGGCACCACACTCAAGAAGCTTAGGAAGAAGTCGATAGCGTAAATATGATTTACAAGAGGCCGATGGTCGATTTGCACACGAATGATGTAGGCTAGCGTGAAAACCGCTAGCAAAACTAAAACGTCGACTATTATTAAAATCAAGCTGTAACGTTTACTACCGCGGGGGCTCATGAGTTTCCTTGATTAACCATTTGTTGACATTGTATCACTCGCGGTACACTTGTATAAGTGGTGAATAAAAATAATTTCGTATTCAAAATTTATTTAGGCATTTTGGCGCTGATTTTTGGGCTGATTGTTTTACATGCGCCACTTACCGTTTGGCTTGGTACGCGTATTCCTGATCATGACTTACTATTCAAAGCCTGGAAAGAAATTTTGATGGCAGTGGCTTTGGTGTTAGGTGTTTGGCTGGCTGTGAAAAATGGCCTGGCGAAGAAGATGTGGCATGACAAGCTTTTCCTAGCTATTGCGGCTTTTGCTCTAATCCATTTAATTTTACTAGCACTGATGCCACCCGGCTTTAAAGCGGCAGCAGCCGGTTTAATGATAGACCTTCGCTATTTGCTATTTTTTGTGCTGGTTTATATTGCTCTTAAATTAGAGCCTGACTATCGGCCAATGTTTCTAAAGTTAGTAAGGGCCGGGGGGATCATAGTAATAGGCTTTGCTTTGCTGCAAATTTTTGTCTTACCGGCGGATATTTTAACGCATATCGGCTATAGCAAAGCTACTATTTCGCCCTATCTTACTGTAGATAAAAATCCGCACTACATTCGCATCAATAGCACCTTGCGCGGGCCGAATCCGCTCGGGGCTTATGTGGTGATTTGGCTATCTCTAGCTATAACTTATGCGATGAGAAAAGGCAGGAAGTTTAAATATAGCCGCTTATTACTGCAGTTCTTAGCTATTATGGCCGGGCTTACCGTGCTTTGGGCTACTTATTCGCGCAGTGCTTTGGCGGGGCTTTTCATGAGCTTAGTCTTAGTGCTTGTTGCTACGGTTTGGCAAAAACGCTCTGTGCGCAAATGGCTGGTAGCCACAGCTGTGCTGGTGGTCGCCGTGGGCGGCTTGCTGCTGGCAGCGTCAAATACCACCTTTGTGCAACAAGTAGCTTTTCATAATAACCCGCAAGGCGGCAGCAAGATTGATTCCAACCAAGCCCATGTAAGCTCATTGGAAGTCAGCGCTAAAGAAACTCTAAGCCACCCGTTAGGTTCAGGCGTGGGTTCAACTGGCTCGGCATCTTTACTTGGTAATAATCCGGCGGTGGTAGAAAATCAATATTTATTCGTAGCGCACGAAAGCGGCTGGCTTGGGCTTTTGGTATTCTTGTATATTCTTGTTGTGGTTTTCAGGCGCTTATGGCGGGCAAAAGACGATTGGCTAGCGCTAGGGGTTTTGGCTAGTGGTACGGGACTGGCTTTGATTGGTTTATTACTGCCGGTTTGGGCAGATGATACGGTAAGCTTAATATGGTGGGGCTTGGCTGCAGTAGCCTTAGCCACAGTAAAGGTAAATCATGGACGTAAATCGACCAAGCAAAAAACAAAGCGAACTTCTTAGTTTTATAGACAGCTTTATTAAAAGCCATGGCTATGGGCCAAGCTACCGCGAGGTTATGCAGTCGCTAGATTATAAGTCTGTTTCCACTGTGGCGAAGCATATTGATAACTTGGTTAAAAAAGGCCACCTGATAAAACGCGACGGTTCAGCCCGTTCGCTAGAAGTCGTGGGGGCTAGCGAGACCAAAGTTTCCTCGCATAATGTATCCGCTAGCGAAGAGAAGTGGCTGGTAGATTTAATAACCAAACGTTTTTCGGAAGCCGAAAAATCTAAAAGTGTAAGCCGTAAAGAAATAGATAACCTGTTCGTTTTAGTCGGCGCTTTGCATGTTTTAGGGCTAGAAGCCGCTGCCAATGCATTCAAGCCACGGCTTGGCGAACTGCAACAACAGATTGACGAGAACAAAGACTAACTTTATAATAACTCGAGTATCCTAACGATATTCCGGGGTAGCTCAGCGGTAGAGCGGGTGGCTGTTAACCACTAGGTCGCTGGTTCGAATCCAGTCCCCGGAGCCAATTTGAATTTTTATTACAAAAAGCCATAGTATCAAATGGCTTTTTTAATTTCCACCTCAGTTGTTTGCCGTCAAGTTGTAAGTTCGAAAGTACAATATTAACCAACGACCTTACTTGCTCTTGATTTGCCTTCTCGAAAAGTTTTGAAGCGTTCCTAGATAGTTTTAACAGATGTTCAACTGTTCCATAGTAATCATCTTCAACTTGTTCGATATTAGCTACTTTGTTTTGTAGCTTCTTTTTAGCAGCACGGTACTCGTCATACTTACGTTTATATAAAGATTCAGGGATCTTTTCATCAAGGTAATCTTCATACACTTTCTCTATACGATTTTGATACTTTTCTATTTCAGTACTAAGAGTAGATAACGTAGAGTCTCGCAGTTGCTTTTTATCACTATGAGAAGCACGTAAGGCTTCGCTGACTTGCTCGTAGGCATAATCGGGTATTTGTATAGACTTAAAGACTTCTGCAAGCTGTGAAGTCAACTCTTGTTCGTTAACATACTTTGCTCCATGCTTGCGATTATATTGTGTACAGTGGCCGTAAATGTACTTGCCTTTCTTTTTTTCAAAAGTTATTCGACAACCACACTCTGCGCACTTTATAAGGCCACGATATAGGTAGGGTAAACCACCCCAACGATGTTTGTTAGTCTTGTAACCGTTTCTAACTTTCTCAGCTCCTATAAAAAGGTCGTGAGATATAACTGTATCGTACTTGTGAGGGTAAAGGTTGCCTTTTACACGCATCTCTCCATAGTAGAAAGGATTTTTAAGAATTAAATCCATCTGACTTACACCAGCTTTTAACTCATAGTCACTTTTCCATTTTTTGCATATTTCTTTTAGAGAATAGTTTCCGCTTGCATACCATTCAAATGCTTTCCTCACAGCCTCAGCTTTATAGGCGTCTATCTCAACCCACTTTTTACCGGTTTCTTTAACTGTGTTTTTGTAGCCGATTGGGGCTGCTCCAATCCACTCACCGTCACGCAGTTTTTGCTCAATACGCCTTTTTACGTTATCGCTAATTGCATCTGAATAGTATTGCGCAACCACTATCCCCATACCAAGTCTAAGTAAATCAGAAGCTGGAGAGTCTTTATGAATAAAGAGGTTGTCAGAAGGGAAGTGAAGCTCGATTTTACCTGAACGGTATAGCTTATTAAGTGTCCTAACTTGTTCAGAGCTTGAATCGCGTGTATAGCGGTCTATCTTGTCGAAGACCACCACCACTTGATTGTTGCGTGATTCAATCTCTTCAACTACTTGGGTAAAAACGTCCCTATTTCCCTTATAAGCACTTTCTTTTATTTCAAAAAGTTTGTATTTGTAGCTATAGCGTTTAGCGTATTCTTCAAGCCTATATATTTGTGCAGGCAAAGCATCTTTTTGGTCTTCTGTAGATACTCTTGCTAGTAAATATGCTTCTTTCATAATTCCTCCTCACTAAAAATGGACGGTTGCCGCTTTCCCAGTCCAACAAGCCAGAGACCGTTTTTCTGGAGCAACCGCCCATTGAGAGCAGAAATAAAAAAGTCTCTGATAAATTGAATTGGGAAAGCATATATATTATAACCCATTCCTTTTGCCCTTTAGCCTTTGTTTTTGTTTTAAAAAGCTTTTATAACCTGGTTCGTCTTTATAATCTTTATGAATCTTAACATCTTTATTACTAGAGCTTTTGTGTATAGGGGAGCTATTAGAATTACTTATACCCTTATCTCTCATATGCCTAGACCTCTGCCTAGCTAAAGACAGCTTACTAACTGATTCAATTAAGCCGTTCACATCAAATCTATTAGCTTCACCAACTTCGCGTATGCGTCGTATATAACCAAGCTTCTCAAGTCTCCTAAAGCATTTACGAACCGTACTGACTGAGATATTTTGAGCTTCTGCTATAGACTTAGCTGCTGCGAACCCTTTTCCTACACTTAATATATATTCAGCCACTAAAGCTTCGTGAGGAGTAATCCCAAGCTCTTTAAGGCCTCTTATAAATTCGTTAGGCATTTGAGTGAACCCTCCTTTAAGTGTTGAACCACCCCATTTTTCTTCAAAGCGACGATTTTCTTGTTTTTGAGGATTACTCATCATTACCCTCTATTTCTATTAGGATTTTGAAGTATTCAATGAGTTGTTTGCACTCAGCTTTAGTTAGCATGAGTACAGCGTAACAATTTGCTATATTCGTAAAATTTCGTAAAATTTACAAGATAGTAAAACTATTTTTTATGAAAACTTTTTCAGAATTAATCACAAAAATATCATCTCTTTCGTAAACTTCTTTAGTTTTATCTCTTATTCTTTTAAGAGCCTGTCTTACTTGTTTGGGGTTAAGTGAACGCCTTTTTTGCTCTAGTTCTTCTGACAATTCATCAAATGCCCATTTTCGCTTTTTAGCTTTACCGCTTTTATGAAAAAGCAAAGATAATATAGCACACTCATTTGAGTAGGAAGCAAAGTAAGCTTTAGTTTCTCCTAGTTGCAGAATTCCTTCCTCACGGTAGAATCTTAAAGACCCAGGCCATTTGGAGTCTCCAGGAGGAACAATAGTGCTATGAATTTTCAGGAGTACCGCCTCGTTAAGTTGAGATTTTTTCATAAAATCGTGCAGTTCTTTTCTTAAGCCAGCAATCTCTTTTTTAATTTCATCCATATACATAGGGTAGCAAAAAGAAAAATTTTGCGTGAGAGCTAAGTACAGAAGATAAAAAAGAGAAAAGGGGGGTAGGGGGTATTGGCTGTGTTTTTGTATAGAGACAGCAAGTTATATGAATTTTAACAGGTATAGGTGTTTAAAACAGAGCTTTATTGCTAGAATAAAATAGTCTAAGTCAGTTGTAGCGATGCATAATTGTTTTGCGTTGAGTGATTGTGTTCAGAAATGGGCACTCCACTCGAAAACAGTTGGGACACAATCTCTGCTGCTGGCTTAGACACCTAGAGTGGGTGTCCTTTTTTATTGTTGACACCTCTAAATTCATAAAAGGAGATACCATGAAGTCAGCACCCAACGGGCCTAAGCTTTGGAAAGTAATAACAATAACGTTTTTTGCCTATCTTTTAGGTAATTTTTTATTTGAAACATTAATTGAGCTAATAGAACATTGGTATCCTGTTAGTTTTTCTGACGCACTCCCCTTTACGCGGTTAGGGCTATTGGTCGTGGCTATATTTATAGCTAGTAATTATTGGAAAAAATATCATAAAACAAAGAAAACCAGCACTCTACGTAAAGTGATAAAAATCACCATAGGCTTAGCTATCTTAGCTTTTATTGTCGTTGGCATATTAAATAACATCAGACAGCCGATTGGCGAGGATTTAGCTAGGTATAACTCAACGGCAAAATCCTATCTCGATAAAAATAGAGCCCATTATGGACGATGTAAGAATTCGCTTACTCTTGGAGAAGGTGTTATACGGCAGAATGCACAAAGCTATGTATCTTTTAATACAACTGAAAAACAAGCAGAGCTAATTGATAGTGCGGAAAACAAGCTTATTAAAAAAGTTGAAGATGAGTGTAACCCAGTTGTTAGAAAGTACGAAGAAAAATTTAAAGTATATAAAATCACTATTATAGAAATTGCAAAAGCAAACAGATCTTTATTAGACAAAATGCGTGGAATAGACAATATGCCTGATGATTACTACTTTAGTACGTACACAAGCCTATTAAATAATATTTCCGGCCCAAATGACTTTGTGTTTAGCCAGGAGCAAGTTGACGCTTTCTATAAGCAGGAGTTAGGTCGTTGATAGTCAGCATTCAAGAAGCCCGTAAGATACTTGGCGACGAGGCTAAAGATATGACAGACTTGCAAGTTCAACAGCTTATTGAAGATCTTGATGTAATAGCCCTTTATTCATTGCAAGAAGCAGTAAATAAAAGAAAAAAAGACGCAACTCGTCTTGCCTCCCTTATCTACGATGCCTACAAAGGCAATAAAGACTAGAAAACATAATACTTATGATAGATAAATCCATGATACAGAGGTAAAATGTGGGCATGGATGTAATAGACGAAATTGTGAAGTGGGCTTTAAGCCAGCCGCTATGGCAACAGTTGCTAGTTGCCGACCTGCTTTCTGGTGCTAGCTTAGATGATGCAAAGGCTAAAAAATTTGCAGATCAAGCTATAGAATGGGCTCAAGATCCAGAAGCTTATAAAAAGAAAGTTGGCGATCCACTTAAAAACTACAAATATAGCTCTAAAAATGTAGGTGATGGAGTAAGGGTTACTGAAGTAATAGCTACCCAAAACATCAATGCTATAGCCGATAACTCTAGTTTACCTTTACAAAAAACTGGCCTAAATGTCATCTATGGTGATAATGCATCAGGTAAATCTGGGTATACACGTATTCTTAAAAACTGCTGTAATTGTCGCCATAGTGAAACTCTGAAAGGTAACGTTGATGGAGAGCATGATAAAGAATGTATCGCACATGTTAGTTACGAAGTTGATGGCAAGGCAGATAATTATCGGCTTGATGAATTTAGTGAACCAAATATTGATTTAAAGACAGTCCATGTTTTTGATAGTAAAAGTGGCCGTAACTATTTAGTTTCCGAAAATAACATAGTATTTATGCCTTCAGGAATGGATGTGTTAGACGCCCTTTCTTCAGCCCTCGAAAAAATTAGCCAGCACCTTAAGGGAAGCTTGAGCGCAGCAGAGCAATCTTTAAATGACTTAACGCCTAGTTTTAGTGAATATGAAGGGACTAAAGCTCATACTCTTATAAACAACTTACACAAAAGTGACGCAATGGCTAGTTTAGATAAACTAAAGGTACTTACATTAAACGAAGAAAGCCAGCACACTACTTTAAAAGAAGAAATAATTTTACGGCAAGCAAAATCTCCTCAAAAAATAAGAGATGAAAAAGAAAAGCTCTGTATACGCCTTAGTGGGCTACTTTCAAAAGTTGTTAAGCTTAGAGATAGCCTTGAACCTAAAAGTATAGATGAATTAATTGAAAAAAGAGACCATGCTAGAAATCTTCGAAAGATTGCTGACGAAGCTGGTAGGAAGCGTTTCGAAAGTAATGACTTTATAAAGGGCACGGGGAACGAGTTGTGGAAAACTTTATGGGAGGCTGCTAAAGAGTTTTCACAAAATGCAGCATACAAGGGGCATGTTTTTCCTCGTACAGAAAATGATGCCAAGTGTGTGCTTTGTCAACAAAAACTTGATGAACCAGCTAAGAAAAAATTCAGTGATTTTGTATCCTATGTTAAGGATAGAAGTCAGTCAGAGGCTATTGCTGCAGAGACTGAGCTTAAGACACGTACGGATAGCTTTACTGAAAGCAACTTAACTGATGATTATGTCGATCAACTGCTAGTTAACTTTAGTAAAGACGATTATAAAGATATTGGAAAACTGGCAAAGGAAATTACTCAAGCTCGTGTGGCTCATAAGTTTTATCTTAGTAAGATTGGCGACAATACTAAGATTAGCAAATATAAGGATATCACTGGCTTTAAGCAAGCAGCCGATAACCTAGAAAAGTATGTAAAAGGTTTAAAACAAGAACTATCAAAGCCACTTGATGATGAAGAGTTTCGCATACAGCTTCAAAAAGATATAGATGTGTTGAATGATCTAAAATCAAGGAAAGCCTTAAAAGCACACCAAAAAAATATATCTGAAAATATCAGTACTCACTTAAAGATTGGTATTTTAAATAAGGCAATGCGATCAAGCGGGACATTTGCCGTTAGTTCAAAAATTGGCGATATAAGCGGTAAGTTAATTATTGGCAAATTAGCTAAAACTTTTAATGAAGAGCTAAATGAAATGTTTCGAGGAAAGATTACTGCACATTTAGAAAAAGGCAAAACGGTCAAAGGGGTGCCTTCAAGTTTAATCGTGCTTCGTGGAAAGTCAGGGGATTTTAAAGGTGATAGTTTAGAAAAAATAATGAGCGAAGGTGAGCAAAAAGGAGTCTCTTTAGCTGGCTTCTTTACTGAGCTTACTATTACTCCCAGCAATTCAGCCATAGTACTTGATGATCCGGTTACCTCGTTAGATCATTTGAATATAGAAAAAATTGCGAAGCGAATTGCGGAAGAGTCGCTTAAAAGACAGGTTATAGTCTTTACTCATAATATACTGCTTGTAAGCGAGCTTGAACGAGCCGTAGAGGGAGTTGGGGGTGAATATAATGCAAGGTCAATAGAAAAACTATCTACACCGGGTATTGTTCGAGATATACTACCCTTTGATACTATGAAAACTGGGCAACGCATAGATTTTTTAGAAAAAAGAGTTGGATCTTTAAAAACTATGTATGATACCAATGATAAAAACTATGCAACTGAATCTAGGAATTTTTATAAAGATCTACGAATAACTTGGGAGCGTGCAATAGAGGAGCTGTTATTTAATGGCTCTGTAGAAAGATACAGACGGGATGTTCATCCGGCTAGAGTAATGCAAGTAAGTATTACTGAGGAGGACAAGCAGATTATAGGGGAAAATATGGAGATATGCGGGAAGTTTTTACATGATCCAGCGAATAAGACCCCTGATCCTACAGACATACAGAAAGACTTAAAAACGATTAAGGACTGGGTTAAAAAAATAAAAGAAAGACGTAAAGATACTAAGAAGTAAGCTATTGAGGTAATGAGGTGAAGTTATTTGGCAACCCTGACATACTGGAAGAGAAACCGAGTGATTATGACGCTTTAGAGTACTCAAAAGAAGTAAATAATGTAGTAGATATAGTAAAACGACTTGTAAGTAACAATAAACATTCTATAATTGCATATCTAGGCGCTTTTGGGGTAGGTAAATCAACAATATTGAGAGAAGCTGCGAAAGCTACTCCAGACTTTAAGTGGGTAACTTTTGAAATGTGGAGATATGCTAACAGAAATGATCTTTGGGATAACTTTGTTATCAAGATTACTTCTGAAATAAGCGATAAAAAAGATGAGCTTAGTATGGCTGATGAAGTTGAGGGGGAAGTGGCTTCCTGGAAAAATGATGGAAGAAAAATATTACTGCTTATAACCGCAGCAATGGGGCTATCCATATGTATAAGTTTCTTGGCATGGCTTATTCTAAGAGATGCAGGTTCGATTAATACCCAGTTCATAAGAGCCTACCTTAAGTATGCTTTTCCTGTAACCCTGACGGTTCTGGCTTTGTTGGGTTTAGGTAGTTTTATTGAATTAAACTTTACTAACAAGAGACCTCTGCGCAGAGTATTTGAACTGGAAAATTTATTAAAACAAAAACTAAAAGGCTACAAGAAACCTATTGTAGTAGTGGTGGAAGATGCTGATAGAAGCGAACCTGATGGGTTCGTTTTTTTAGAAACGCTAAATAATTTTTTGAATAATTATATTTCTAAACAAGATAAGGCCTTTATTGTAATAGCGCCTCAATCTACCACAAGTTTTGATAGGTTTGAAGAGCAAGTAAGTAAAGGCCTTGAAAGATCACTAAAGATATATGATGAAAAAATGTATTTTTCAGCACAAATTTCTGATGAAAGCATAAATAAGTTTTATACTGAAGCTAAAGTTGCGGATCAATATAAAGATAAATTGATAAAAGCAACCAGTTTAATTATTGGTAAACATAGAAACTACATTACTATTAGGCTACTCAAGCATGCGCTAAGAGAACTGAATAACTTTATGAGAGCAAACCCTGCAGCTGATCCTACTATTTCACTGTCAATTATTTTATCCAAATACGTGTCTTTAGCTGCACCAATTGGGGGAAGAAAAATGTTAGCCAGCACAATACTAATGGGTAGTGACGAGCACCAGTCAGGAGCTGCTAAAGAGTTTTTCTTAGCACTTGCAATTGGAGTAGGTAATTATGATGAGGTTAGTAGTATAAGTAGCTTTATATTTAAGACTGATCCAGGTGTTAAAGACCCAACTGCTTCATTATTTACTCACGGTAGCGGCAGCGTTAGGTGCACATTCATTCTTCCTTCATTGTATGAGGCTTTGCGATAAAAACATGAGTTACCTTGATGAAAAAGATATTCTAAGAAAATACACTACTATCGATGAGATCGAACGAACTTTTCAGGATATAAAAAATAATACTTTAAGCGATACAGAAAGCTTTAGTTTTCTTGATAAATTAGTTGGAGAATATAAAAAACTTATTCAAATGGAGGATGATGATTCTGGTAAGCTAGGCTCTCAAGGGGTTAAAGTTATAAGAAAAGCACGTTCTAAAAGACGGACATATATAATTAGAGTTGTTAAACAGATAGGATTTCGATGGTGGGCTGAGCGTGATGCGAATGGCGGTTTTTCAAATAAAAAGTATAGGCCCAGGTTTTTAAAAGACAAACTTCTGTCTCATACAGACGAAGTATTAACTGAAGTCCACCTTACAAACTTGTTATGGCAAGTGAGAAGTGTTCATGTGCGGAAGAGACAGGAGTTAAACCCTCGTAATAGGTTACTTGGTCTACTAAAGAACGAGGAGGGGGTATCTTCTAGAAGTGAAGAAATCACTCTCTTTGCGAGAGGCAATAGGTAAAACTATATGTGCTTTCGCAAACTCCAAAGGTGGGAAGATTATTGTTGGGCTTGCTGAGGTTGATAAGCTTGGAGTAAAAGGTGGCGATGAACCAATAAACAACAAATACGTTTTGGTAGGCCTTGGTGGCGATATTGATGCTAATAGAGTGCGTCTTACAATGCATATTGGTAAAAAAATAAGTTTAGATATTAGCTCACTTGAATTTGAGCTTGAAGAAGTGTCTTCGAAAAAACTCATGATAATAACAGTTCCTTCGAGTAGGATTATTAATAACGCCCTTTACTTTTATAATGGCGACGCATATATAAGGGAAGACAACCATAATAAAAAACTTTCAGGGCAAGAAGTGTATAACATTTGTACTTCACTCAGTAATTAGCTGAGATAAATTACCTACGACTTTACTTTGAAGACTTAAAGAGGTTGTAAACTCTCTAGAATCTAGGTCGCGAAGTATGTCCACTAACGAGAGCCAATAGTATATATGTGACAAGAAGTCCAGGAAGCATTCATGCTGCTTGGGCTTTTTGTTATCATGGGTACATGGCAAGAATAGAGAAAAAGATGTGGATTGAATCCTACGAATTGGTTAGCACTGGGCAGAAGACTTATGATCTGAGATTGGCGGATTGGAATATAAATACCGGTGACATAATCGTCTTTCAGGAATGGAATCCAGAGACGAAAAAATATACAGGTCGTAGTATGGAAAAGCGAGTTGGCTATGTAGGCAAGACAAAAGGCTGGGAAGTCTGGTTTAGAGAAGATATTGAAAAATACGGTTTTCAGGTAATTTCTTTAAAGGACAAGTAATCCTATTAGTCCGTGACCTGCATGCAGACCCGTATTGCGTGAAATCTATAATTTACAATTTGAGGTAAAATAGTATTATGAAAACTATTTTAGTAGATGCAATTGAAGGGCTAATTTTTAAAGACGGTACTATCTTTGAAGATATGTACAAATTACTTGAAACATATCCAAACCCAAAAATTGCGCTTACTGGGGCTAATGATGAGCAGTTTAAGAAGTTTCAATTATATAAATGCCCATATGAAATATTTACACTGAAGCATAATCCAGAAAAAACCGACCCAAGCTATTTTAAAATTATGCTAGATAAATATCAGCTTAAACCTGAAGACGTAATATTTTTTGAGCACAACAAAGATGCAGCTGAAAGTGCTAGATCGGTTGGAATAAAAACATATTTTTACGACCACACGAAACGAGACCTAAAAGCTTTAAAACAATTTATTGACGAAAATTTATAACAGGTGACCATAGTATTTCAAGTTATTGCGGTCTTTTTGCTATTATCAATCTATGAATAATCTAATAGATTCAGCGCCTAAATTAGAAAAAGAAACTATAAGCGTGGAGTTAGCAAAGCCCGATGACGCACCGCAACTAGCTGAAATACTTAATCAATCTGCAAAATATAAACTTGCTCATGGTGACGATGCTTGGATTTCCGCACCATTCACAGTAGAGGAGATTAGCAAACATATCAATGAGGGCAATACCTACAGCGCAAGACTGGGCGATACTATAGTGGGCACACTAATGTTGCTTTGGAAAGATGAAATGGTATGGGGTAAACAGCCGTCAACAGCGGGCTACATTCACCTTTTGGCAGTTAGAGATGAATATCACGGACATAACCTTGGTGGGCAGTTATTAGATTGGGCGGGTGAAAAAGCCAAAGCCAACGGTAAGAAAGCATTGCGCATAGATCTGTCACCGAAAAATAATGGGCTTAGGGCTTATTATGAGAAACAAGGCTTTACGTGGGTTGAGAATAAAGAAGTTCACGCGCCACATGCCACTTACGTAGCTGCATTATTTGAAAAGCCAATCAGTTCAAGAGCTTAAAGCTGTGCCGTGTTTTGGCTAAATCCCACTTTTGTCAGCCAAAGCAGTGAGCATGACAACCACTTTTTTATTATTCAAATGCTCTTTTGGGATTTTTTCTAGAACCGGCTACGCTCGCTGCCGAGGCAAGCTCGACATCCCATCCGTGGATTTTCTTTATATTTTCATGGGCAGCATGCATTTCCTCATTATTGACATATACATACTCACCATTAGAACGTTTAATGACGTCTTTTATATAAGGCGTGGTTCTGTCTGTTGAGATTGAGGTAGCTTCACTACCATCGCGTTCGTTAGCGCGCACAAGGATAAACTTTGGTACTGCAGAAATTTTTCCCGTTTCATGTTGCTCAATAAATCCACGTAACACGCCCTCAGGATGATCAGCGAAAGCAGTTGGAAAAACTATAATATCTGGAGCGTCACCTAGCGTATCAACGATTTCTTGGGCAGTAACTTTGTAGGCATCTATACCTGGCATCTGCTTTCCTTCGGCGCGCTGTTCGTGGGTTACGCCAACTGGGAAATAACCTTTGCCAACAAGCTGTTTGAAGTTTTCATATTTTGCCTTTTCATCTTCACCAATCAAAACTTGAGCACCGTACTTATTAAAAAGTTCGAGATAGGTAGGGTTAATTGACTTCGTAACACATATAGCGCAACCAATATTTTGCTTGTGCGCTTCAACCGCCAGAGCTAAACCTTGATTACCACTTGATATTACTGCCACTTTATTAGCCCCCGCAGCTTTAGCTAGCTTAATCGCGACTTTTGCCCATTTATCTTTGTGGGCACGAGTTGGCCCATACCACTCAGGTTTAAAATAAAGTTCACAGTTGAATTTACCAGAATAATATTCGGAGGAAATAAGCAGCTTCTGTTTCATTAACACGATTATAACCTATATAGCTGCATAGCTTTGCTATTATTATAGGCATGACTAAAACAATTTTTGCACTAGGCGGTGGAACTTTTGGCGAACCTGTAGCTACCTATAAGAAGTGGTCTTTGCTCACGGATGCTAAACGGAGGAGATACGAAGAAAATACTACACCGGTCGATAAACTTATCCTCAAGGCCACGGGCAAAACGAAGCCTCGTTTACTGCTCATATTCACAGCTTCCGAAGATGGCCAACACAATCTTGAAATGCTAGAAGGAGGGTTTCGTAGACATTTCGAAAAACTAGGCGCACAAATGGATACTTTGTACCTTATTACTCAAAAACCATCCCAAGCAGAAATAGAGAAGAAGATAGCTAGTGCAGACGCAGTGTATGTTAGTGGTGGCAATACATTTGGGCTAATGCGTGCTTGGAAGCGATATGGTGTTGATAAGCTACTCCGGAAAGCCTGGGAACGTGGAGTAGTAATGTCAGGAATGAGCGCTGGATCGATCTGCTGGTTTGCTTACGGCAATTCTAATTCATTTTATACTAACAAGCCTTTCCGCGTGACTACGATGGGCTGGCTCCCTCTTCTGATATGTCCGCACTATGACAGCGAGCCGTATAGACAGGATGCTCTGAAAAAAATGATGAAGCGCACTCCGCACATGGCAGGACTTGCGCTTGACGAACATGCGGCGCTGGAGGTAGTTGATGACAAGTACAGAATTCACCTTTTCAAGTCCGGCGCAAAGGCAAGGAAATGCTATTGGGTTAAAGGTAAGTACGTCATTGAACCGATTAAATCTCAACAATCCTACGCTCCGCTCAAAAATCTAACCAGCTTGTGAGTTTGTTATTATTGAATTATGAGTGCACGCAAGCCAGTGCAACGAGTTGCTACAAAAGCTGTAATTATGGCAGAGGGCGGTATCTTAGCGTTATTACCAAGTGAATCCTGAAGTGCACAAACTTGTTGAACAACTGCTGTAGATTCTAGGCTTGGCTTCGGGAGCTAAGAGTATTATGGTCTTATAAAAAAGAATTTAATAATCAATCCTACAAGGCATATCGCGCCAAGCATGGCAGCATCGAAAAGCTTGTTGGCCAGCAGCGACTTTTTATGCGCCTTCTTAGGGGATTGGTCGCTGGAACTGCTTTTGGGTGAGTTGAGTGACGACGCTTTTGAAACCTGTTCCGGAGAATGGCTTTGTGGAGCTGGCGATGTAGCTGAGCCAGACGATGATGAAGTTGTGGTCGCGGCTTTTGCGGCAGAGCCGCCATCCGTATAAGTCGTAGAGGCCGTAGACGAAGACGAAGAAAGGATGGTTACTGTCGCGTTGGCAGTGGCTTTACCACCTGACCCGCTGCATGTCAGGGTGTAGGTACTGCTCCTGGTCGGGCTTACCATGTATCCGGACGAATTACTGAGAGCTTTGCTCCCGCTCCATGCTCCGCTGGCCGTACATGAAGTTGCGTTGGTGCTTGTCCAGGTCAATTTGCTGCTGTCACCAGCCTTGATCGAGGTTGGGGCGGCCGTTAGCGAAACTGTCGGTGTCGGGTTATCTATAGTGACTGTCTGGCCGCTGCCAACAACCGCTCCGTCCGAATCCGTGGCTACAGCCTGGATGGCGTGCGTACCATTACTGGTTGCGGTCGTATCCCAAACGCTGCACTCGTAGGTGGAGCCCGAAACCGGGCTTGTGGGGTCGCAGTTGGCGATGTCCGTACCGTCGACCTGGAACTGCACGCTACTTATGGACGCGCCGCCGTTTTCCGTTATATCCGCAGTGATGGATTCGGTGCCATTGACCGAAGAGCCGCTGGCTGGCGCGGTTATGTTGACCAGAGGCACCGTGTACTGGCTGTTGCTGAATATTGTATCCACCCAGTAGTTGGCCGAGTTATAGGTTTGATCGGGGAAACTGTTGGCTCCCACGTAGGCATAAACACCGTTGCCGCCGCTTAGGCTGCTCTGAAGGGCTGTTAAGGGGCTATTAGTGTAGCTGGTGTCAAAGTAGTTGGCATCGGCTGCGTAATTGCCATTGGGAGCATAGTAAGATACCACGTAAGTCGTGTTGGCGCTGATGGCTACCGGTGACGAAAAGAAAGCTTTCTGCCAGCCCGACGCCGTTTCATTAGCGAAAGTCACCGATGCCAGCAACGTGCCGCCGC
The DNA here is from genome assembly GCA_963717595.1 of uncultured Candidatus Saccharibacteria bacterium. Taxonomy (GTDB): domain Bacteria; phylum Patescibacteriota; class Saccharimonadia; order Saccharimonadales; family Saccharimonadaceae; genus CAVQWH01. The sequence goes on from CAVQWH010000001.1 coordinate 370,171, forward strand.
TCGTCCATAAAGACCCGATATGCGCGCCCGTGTTACCCGTGCCCTTGTAAAATCGAATGCCCAGGGCATAGCCGGGCTCACTACTCTGGAACTTTGTGCCGACGTTAATGCTCGAACTGTCGCCTGACGTATCGGGATTAGTGGGAGTGTCTGAATCGCTCCAGATAGTCAACGGCCCCGAGCTGTTGTTTGTGACCGTAACGGTTTCGCTGCTAGATGCGGTTTTACCGGCAGAATCGGTAACGATAGCCTTTATGGTGTGGGTGCCATTACTGACGGTCGTGCTATCCCAACCCGTGCAAGTATAGGTACTTCCGGATGTCGGGCTCGTAGGATCGCAATTAGCGATATTCGTATTATCAACCTGAAATTGGACATCATGTATGGCTGCCTGAGAAGAAGCGGTCGCCGATGCCGTTATGGCTACGATACGGTTGACGTAGGTGTTGCTGTTGGGGCTGGTGACGGCGACAGCCGGCCCCACATTATCTACTGGCGGGCCGGAGCTGCCGTCAATGTTCACTTCATTGAGGTTATCATCCCAATAATTGCCTGACCAGGTCTGGCCGGCTCCCGTAAAGTAGTATGTCGCCACACTGTAGTAGCCGCCGCTCGGGTAATAACCGTGTGCATCGCTGCCATTTGATCCGCCGCCGCTGCATTGATGGTCGTTATCGGCCAAAGGCGTAGTCAGGCAGCGGGCAAAACGATTATTTTCTATGTCCATGGTGCTGGTTCCTACGGAAGTCGCATTGCCACACGGATAAATCACATAACCGCCCCCAGCTACTAGATTGTCGGTCATAGTCAGGTTGTTATTGCAAGCGCCGGCCCCACTAGTATCTCCGAACACCGCCGCCGTCTGGCTTTCTTCATTCAGAAGCACGTTGTGAGTAAGCGTAATGGTATCGTCAGCAAAATAAATGGGCTCGTCATGCTCGCAGGCGGGAATGGTATTGATAAGCTGATAGCTGTTTTTCACGACAGTATTGGTTCCGCCGCCGCTACCCGGCGCGCCGCTGCCAACATTATAGGTATAAAGGCCATCTATTGTAGTGTTTGTGCCGTTGTTATTGACTGCGATACCTAAGGCACCATTACTAACACCGGCACCCGGCGTACAGGTGCCACCGACATCCGTAGACGATGCTATGTTTGTGCCAGCGCCTTTAATAGTAGAATCTTTAATCAGCGTGTTCGTCACGCCCGAGGCAATCGTCATGCCTATAGAGTTTTGCGTGCCATCACCGGCTGTGATGCACGAGTCCTGGAACGTAAAGCTGTCCGTGCCACTGGAAACATATATGTTGAAGTCGCCCATATTCAAGTGGCTGATGGTTACATCGTTACCAGTTATCTCCAGCGTGTTACCGGATCCGCTATAGTACGTTCCGGCAGGCAAGTTTGATACGTCAAAGGTTGGCAAAGCACTACAATCAACCACTCCGACAGAAGCCGAGCCAACGTTATTGTTATAATTCGGATCAGGATAGCCACAAGTGCCCGGACTAGCAAAGCAGTTGACCGGCTGGCCGGCGGCCAGAATGCGGCCCGGCAAGGCAGCACCAATCATAATTGCAAACAAGAAAGCTGTCATGCCAATCAACCAGCGTTTTAGGATGTATTTCCGGTTCTGGTGGGAGATGTGTAATTTCATTATCTCGTAGCCTTAATTCTCTTATGTATTATAGATTCTATAAGCTTATCGTCCAACTTTGTTTGATATACTAAGAACAAATGGCGGTTCCACTAAAGATTACAAACGTTACAAAATACTATGGGCGTTCAAAGGTTCCTGCGGTGCATGACTTGTCTCTTGGGATTCAAAAAGGTGAAGTCTACGGGCTGCTCGGTGCAAATGGCGCCGGCAAAACAACCACTATCCGTATGGTTTTAGATTTTATCCGGGCAAGCTCGGGTACGATTGAGTTGTTTGGCAAAGATAACCGGCAAAGTGGTGCAAAGCTTCGTAAACGCGTCGGTTACTTACCTGGCGATGTGGTATTGCCAAAAGGTGCTACTGGAAAAGAATTCCTGAAATACCTAGGCAAATTAAACGGTAAGATAGACCATGCCTACATGTCACAACTTGAAAAACAATTTGGAGCGCAGCTGGACAAAAAAATGGGCCAGCTTTCAAAAGGTAATCGGCAAAAGATAGGCGTTGTCCAAGCATTCATGCAACAGCCGGATATTCTTATTCTTGATGAGCCGACCAGCGGCCTTGATCCGCTTATGCAGGAACAGTTTTACCGCGCAGTCGGCGAGGCACGTGAACGCGGTGCGACTGTGCTGCTAAGCAGCCATAGCTTTGAGGAAGTCGAGCGAGTTTGTGATCGCATAGGTATTATGCGCAAAGGTAAGCTTGTGTATGAAGGTTCGGCTACAGATGTTATTTCAACTCAGAAGCCCCGCTGGCGTGTTACGTTTAAATATGCCAAAGACATCGCAAAGCTTAAGTCTAGCCCTGCACTTAAAATTATTGATATAGGTAAAACTGCTATAACTGTCGAGCCGGCGCACACTATTGAAAAAGCGCTTTCAGCTTTGTCGCATAGCAATATTGTTTCGATGACGACTAGCCAGCATGCTCTGGAAGACGAATTTCTACGATTCTACGAGGAAGAGGGGGAGGCGTAACCATGAAGGCAGTCGTATTATGGGAACTTAAACGCCGCCGTCTTTTTGTTCTGTGGTGGACTCTTGGCATAGCCAGCTTGGTTGTCATTACCGTACTTGCCTATAAGGCTATCGGCCATGACGCTAATCAACTCAACGCTACATTTGATAGCATTTCTTCATCAGCAGGCGGATTCTTTGGTGGTAGCGACTTTTTCTCACCAATCGGTTACATGAGTTCGCAGATTTACTATATATTGCTGCCTATTTTAGTTATCATAATGGCTGCTACGCTGGCGTCGGGCCTTATGAACCGCGACGAAAATGACACCACAGTTGAATACACTCTGGCACGATCCATAAGCAGACAGCAACTGCTTTATTCCAAGGCATTTGTTTGGTTGTTTGTGATTGCCGCTATTTGTTTGTTTACCTACATTTTTACGATAGTAAGCGTTCAAATTGCAGATATTAAAATCAATCAGGGCGATTTAATCCTAACGCATCTATTATCATTCGCATTTTCAGCGTCATTTGGTTTAATCGCCTTTGCGCTCATGGCTGCCAGCCAGCTGACCCGCAAAATCGCCAACAGCGTTGCGATTGTGCTGGCTTTTGGCGGCTATACTATTTCGTCGCTAGCCGGGTTGGTGCATTGGCTGAAGACACCTGCTAAATTTATGCCGTATCATTATTACGACACAGTTGGCTTGCTGAACGGCCACATTGACCGCGGGCTAGTTATTTATCTAATAGGTACTGTCGTGGTTGCTACTGTTATTGCCACGGTAGGCTATACGCGGCGCGATATCGGGTAAAAAAATCTAATCGCTTTGCTGTAAGCGCTAAGGACCGTTCTGCTATCATGGGGTTGTGGGTACGAAAAGAAATATTCTGACAGTCAATGCCGGCTCCTCTAGCGTTAAGCTGGTTTTATTTTCAAATGACCCCCAACGACAAGTTTTTGCTGCCGAGGCTACTAATATAGGCCAGCCAAATGCTGCACTTAAAATTGTAACTCAACATAAAGATGTAGAAAATATTAAGCTAAATGTGGCCAGCCAGATGGAGGCAGCTGAAGCGATCCTTGATCGCATGGCAGATAAAATTACCGACCTTGATGGCGTTGGCCACCGCATAGTCCATGGCGGCCCGTATTTTTCAAAACCAGTTGTGGTTACGCAGGAAGTTATTGATAAGCTTCGTGGTTTATCGACTTTTGACCCAGAGCATTTACCTGTAGAAATTGAACTAGTGAAATTTTTTACAGAAAGGTTTGCGAGTATTCCTCAAATAGCCTGCTTTGACACGGCTTTTTACCAAAATATGCCGGATGTTGCCAAGCTCCTACCTTTGCCAAGAAAGTTTGAGAAGCTTGGGCTGCGTCGTTATGGCTTTCATGGCTTGTCATACGAGTATGTGTTGCGAAATTTTAAGGAAGTTGCCGGCGAAGAGTCTGCACATGGCCGTGTAGTTCTTGCGCATCTTGGTGGTGGCGCTAGCTTGACCGCCGTCAAAGATGGAAAACCGCTCGACACTACGATGTCATTCACGCCAGCCTCTGGCATACCGATGAGTACGCGAACGGGCGACCTAGACCCTGGTATCGTTGCGTTTTTGCATCAGCAAGCTAGCATGACAGTTGACGAATTTAACCACATGGTCAATTTTGAGTCTGGGCTGCTTGGCGTGTCTGACACTTCGGCTGATATGGAACTCTTGATTCGCGAATACGCAGACAACCAACATGCCGCAGAGGCGGTTGATTTGTTTTGCTATCAAGTGCGGAAGACTATCGGCAGCTTCGCTGCTGTGCTCGGCGGATTGGACTCACTAGTCTTTACTGGTGGCATGGGTGAAAACGCGCCGGTTATCCGAGAAAAAGTTTGTCAGAGTTTAGGTTATTTGGATATTTCGCTGGATAAGCAACGCAATCAAAATCATGAATTTTTGATCTCGCGCGACGAAAGTAGAGTTGGCGTGCATGTTATGCGCACCGACGAAGCTGCAGTCATCGCAGCACAAACACGTCAAGTTATAGAAAAGGAGGGTTAATATGCCGCTGACTCAAGAAATGATGCATAAAATGAACGCTTATTGGCGGGCAGCTAATTATTTATCGGTGGGCCAGATTTATTTATGTGACAATCCGCTACTCAAGCGGCCGCTTGAGCTGAAAGACATCAAGCAACTTATCCTTGGCCATTGGGGCACGACGCCGGGGCAAAACTTTATCTATGTTCACCTAAATCGTGTTATTAAAAAACATGATTTAAATGTGGTTTATGTTTCGGGTCCTGGCCACGGCGGCCCGGCACTTGTTGGCAATACGTATCTGGAAGGTACATTTAGTGAGCACTACCACGATGTTACGCAAGACGAAGAAGGTATGCGTAAACTGTTCAAGATGTTTTCGTTTCCTGGCGGCCTGTCCAGTCACGTTTCGCCGCAAGTGCCTGGCTCTATGCATGAGGGCGGAGAATTAGGCTATTCATTAAGTCACGCCTTCGGCGCTGTGTTTGATAATCCAGACCTTATCACCGCCTGCGTGGTTGGCGACGGCGAGGCAGAAACCGGCCCGCTTGCTACCTCGTGGCATTCCAATAAATTCCTGAATCCAAAAACTGACGGCGCTGTGCTGCCTATCTTGCATTTAAACGGTTACAAAATTAGCAACCCGACCGTGCTGGCCCGAATCGAACGCGAGGAACTTGAGCAGTTATTCCGCGGTTACGGCTGGGAACCGTATTTTGTTGAAGGAGATGACCCAGAAAAAATGCATCACCTCATGGCAGAACGGCTCGACAAAGCCGTTCATGAAATCAAGCGAATCCAAGCTAAGGCTCGCGAACATGGCGACCTGACGCGTCCGCGCTGGCCGATGATTATATTAAATTCGCCAAAAGGTTGGACTGGGCCGAAAAAATATGACGGCCAGCCGGTTGAGGGAAACTTCCGGGCTCATCAGGTGCCAATTCCTGTAGACAAAGCACATCCGGAAAACCTGAAAGTGCTGGAACACTGGATGCATAGCTATAAACCACGAGAGTTATTTGATGATACTGGCAAATTAATTCCGGAGCTTGCTGAGCTGGCACCGCAAGGAACGAAACGCATGGGTGCTAATGTTCATGCTAACGGCGGAGTATTACTTCGTGAACTGCACTTGCCAGACTTTCGTGACTACGCTGTCAATATATCGCACCGCGGCGTTGTTAATGCCGGCAACACACATGCCCTTGGCCAGTATTTGCGAGATGTTATTAAGCTAAACGAAGAACATCATAACTTTCGAGTGTTTGAACCGGACGAAGCTGTGTCGAACCGCTTGGAGGCAATATTCGAAACCACCAACCGGCAATGGGATGCACACACCAAAGAAGGTGATCAGTTTTTGGCACCCTATGGCGCAGTGCTTGATTCAATGCTTAGCGAACACCAGGCCGAGGGTTGGCTCGAAGGCTATTTGCTTACCGGCCGTCATGGTATTTTTCATAGCTACGAAGCATTCATTCGCATTGTCGATTCTATGGTCAACCAGCACGCCAAGTGGATTAAAATGTCATCCGAACTGCCGTGGCGCAAAGACATTTCTTCACTCAACTATTTGCTGACATCGCACGTTTGGCGTCAGGACCACAACGGCTTTACACACCAAGACCCTGGTTTTATTGACCATTTAGTTAATAAAAAATCTTCAGTTACCCGTATTTACTTGCCACCGGATGCTAACTGTTTGCTCTCGACCATGGATCACTGTTTGCGTAGCCGCAATTACATAAACCTAACTGTTACTGGCAAGCATGAAAGCCCGCAATGGCTCACTATGGAAGAAGCTATTGAGCATTGCTCGACTGGCGTCAGCGTGTGGGATTGGGCTAGTAATGATGGAGGCCAAGAACCGGATGTCGTTATGGCCTGCGCGGGCGATGTGCCGACACTGGAAACATTAGCCGCAGTTTCAATTTTGCGGGAATATTTACCGCACATAAAAATTCGCGTTATAAATGTTGTCGATCTTATGCGGCTTGAGCCGAATACTGAGCACCCGCATGGGCTAAGCGACCTTGAATATGACAATTTATTCACCAAGGATAAGGAAATTATCTTTGCTTTCCACGGTTACCCATGGCTTATCCATCGCCTGACTTATCGCCGCGCTAACCGCAATTTGCATGTCCGCGGCTATAAGGAAGAGGGGACGATTACGACCGCCTTTGACATGACCGTGCGCAATGACCTGGATCGCTTCCATTTAGTCATGGACGTGCTGGAACGCGCACACATCACTGGCGAAAAAGCTGACGATTTGCGGGAAAAGATGCAAGAAAAACTCATCGAACATGCCAATTACATTGATGAACATGGCGTGGACATGCCCGAAGTCCGCAACTGGCACTGGAAGACTACAAAGTAACCAAACAGAATTCTCATATCAATTTGCTGTAATATTATTAAGTTTCAGCGTGCTAAAATTTAAACAATGAATACTGTGATTATACAAAGCATCGGTTTACTAGCTTTGTTGGCAAACTTATCTATTTTCCAAACCAACAAACGAAAGAATATGCTACTGCTTGGTCTGACTACTTGTTTACTTTGGGCTGTGCACCTTTATCTTCTAGGAGCTTTGACGGGAGTGGCTATGAACCTGATAGCTGCCGCGCGTTTCTACGTTTACTATAAAGTGAAACTACCCAAACAAAAAAGCTGGGTAATGTGGGTGTTCATGGGGCTAACAGTATTAGCCACAGCACTTACTTGGCAGGGCTGGGTAAGTTTGCTGCCATTTGCCGGAACCGCCAGCCTAGTAATCGCTTTTTGGCAAGAGAAACCAAAATATATACGCCGTCTAGCCATAGCCTCTTCGCCGCCGTGGATTATTTACGGGCTAATAGTTGGCTCACCCCCTGTTGTAATAGCCGAGACTTTACTGATGGTTTCAAATTTTATAGGCCAATACCGGTTTGATTTCAGACTTGCTTTACGTAAAAAGAATTTAGCGCGTCAAACAAATTACAAATAAATAGCCCAAATGACGACCGCCAAAAGTGCGGCGCTAGCTACTATTTGCTTAGGTAAAACTTTTTCTTTCAAAACAAACCAGCTGCCTATGTAGATCATTACCGGGCCAAGCATAAGAATCATAATAGTAAAGTTCAGGCCCAGTAACTTTATTGAGTAAAGTCTTGTTAAATTGCCAATCAGGTAAATAAGACCTGATACGATTCCTAAAGCAGCTTGGTTTTTGCGAATGTTCCTTAGCTGCGGCTTTAAGAAAAATTGCACTAATAGCAGAACCCCAGAAACTCTAAATAGCAGTAAATAAAAAGGACTGATACTCTCCAAACCTAATTTATATACGCTTGCCAAAATCGCTGAACATACTACGCCGAGGAAAAGGTAAACTGTTCCACGGTCAAACTCCAGCCTGAACCTCTTATTTGAATTACTAAGATATAAAATAGCCGAGCCAATAAGAATGGCAACAACATATTTAATATTTTGCTCAGAAGGGAAAAGCGTATAAGCCAGAAAACTGGCCAGTATAGGTTCAAAGTTATTGATAGGTTCTCGGAGCGATAGGTTTTTGGTTTGAAGCCCTACATAATCAAAGAAATTCTGACCAAAGGAAAGAACAATCATTAATAAGACAAGGCCAGCAACCGCCAAAGACACTTTTGGAATAGGCTGGTGAATAAAGATTGTTGAGATAAGTAGGCCAGCTGCCATGGTGCCAAGAAACAAAAACATCAGCTGATTCGGCATAATTTTATTTTTTTGATAGTTGAGTTTGTCTATTGTCTTGGCCACTGACTCACCAACAACGGAAAGCAGGGGGTATATAAAGTCCATGAATTACATAATACTAAATAAACTGTGTTAACGCCCAAGATTTGTAACTTGGGGTAAAATAAAGTTATGACTAAGAAAGAAATCGCCACTGGTGTAGTGCATGAAGTGCCGGCAGATTTACGCAAGGCTTTGCTGGCTGATGAATCTGCCCTGGAAAAATGGGAAGACCTGACACCCTTGGCGCGAAACGAGTGGATTTGCTGGACGATTTCTGTTAAAAAACCGGAAACTAGAAAAGAGCATGTTAAAAGAACAGTTACAGAACTACTGGAAGGCAAGCGCCGTCCTTGTTGCTGGATCGGCTGTATTCACCGCGAGGATAAACCAGTAAGCCCGTCAGTTAAGTGGGTGCTTGGCAAAAAGGCAAAGTCAAAATAACTCTGTTGTCAGGTTGGGCGCATTTTTCTTAAATTTTTATTCAATATATCTTGCTATATTAAAATATTTATTTTATAGTTTATAACAATGAGCTCTCCTAAAATAAGGGCGGAAAGAACGCCAACCAATGATTATATTGGCAGTTTTTTGGCAACCAGAAACGAAAAGACCGGCTTTACAATGGCAGAATTTGGCCATTATGATACTCCTACACTGTTTCAGCAACCAAAACCATTCATAGGTAATAGAGTAGCCATAGGTATAGAAACATGGTTTCGCGACTCTCAAGGCAAAGCAAGGGAAGCTGTCCGGAAACAAGAAGAGAGTGATCGACTTAAGCAAAATATAGTTTTTCTGGAGTATACTGCAGGACTTTCTATTATCCGTGACTCGCTTGGCAGAATTATAGCTTCAGAAGGTGAGTATCTACCCGAGACTATTTTGCCAGATAAAGCGGTAGATGAAATATTCTTAAGTAATGTCTTTGGTGATGAGCATTTAGCAGAAAGCGATGAGAACACGCACCGTATGCTGGCTGAAATATCCCGCCTACTGGACGATGAAGGATATGTTGTTATAAGAGAAACCATAAACCCTCGTGCGAATCCTTTCTTAAGCAAAGGGTTATTTGAACAAGTGGGCCTTGAGCTAAAGGTAATCATTGTTCCAGATCACAAAGAAGATTGGAAAAGGCTGGAAGCGATTTATAATGCCGAAACAGCTCATGCCTCTATTATGCCATTTAGTTTTTATATGATACTAAGTAAACAACGCAAAGAGAACGCACCAAAGCTATATCCTCAAGATTTAGAGCAGGTAGACGAAGACAGGCTTGCTTTAACTTGATTATCAAGGAGATTCGCCCCAGCGAATGTGGATCGCACAAGCAGATAAATTTTGGGTAACGGATCAGAGCGTGATAAATCGGGGATGATTGTAAAAGATGTTAAGTTTGAAGTTGGACAAGCTGACTTACTGGGCTAATTATACGAATCTTAAATATGTTAAGCTAGAAGCATTACTAATAAGCATGGAGGGAATATGCTTTCAAGAATAGTAGATGAAGTATCGGGCGCAGTTACGTCAGCCATTAAGGGTGTAGACAATATTTTAGATGCGCTTACCGATACGGTAAAAAATCAGATCGTTGGTGTTTTGAAGGATGTTGGCGACGTGGGCAGCGCTAGTATCGAAACCGTGGCTTCTGTAGCTAGCGGTGCCATTAAAGGAGCTGGTCAGGTAGGTAGCTCTGCTGTTGATACGGCGGCTAGCACTATGAGCGGCGTCATTAAAGGTGCCAGCCAGGTAGGCGGTGATGCCGGCAGCGCTATACGCGGCGCAGCTCAGGGTATTGTGCAAGGCACCGCTGAAACCGGTGGAGATATCGGTGGCGCGGCTGTTGGAGCAGTAGATAGTGCTATCAAGTCAGCTGGCGAGATGGGTGCGGATACTTCAGAAGCTGCTAAAGCAGCTGTTGGCGGAGCTTTAGATGCTGCTACATCTGTCGGTGGAGATGCTGTTCAAACTGTACGCAACGCGCTTCTTTCTACGGCTGCATTACCTAGGGACGTAATCGAATCTGCTCTTAAGGGTAGCGATAAAGAAGACCAGTAAAAAACTATAAAAAACTAAAAACGACCCTACTCAAAGGGTCGTTTTTAATAGGCTTTGGTTATTGAGCTTTTACTTTTAGTCAATGTTATTAATGTATTTATAAGTTAAGGAAATAACTAGATTTACTAGCTTATGGCTAGTGTGCCTAGGTACTTCTAGGAAGGAAAGCTGATTAGGGCGAGATTGCCCCAGCCAACTTTCCTCCCGGGCTATTACCTCCTTAAGGTTTGCCCTATGAACAGGGTTGAAGTGTATTAGACTGCGAGAGGATTGGTACCGGTAAGGCGTTCGGCGGCTTCGCCGTATTTCTCAACCGTTCCGGCGATGACTTCCTCTGGCATGTCGGGTGAGTCAGACTTCTTGTCCCAGTCGGTCTCAGCTGCCCAGTCGCGGACGAATTGCTTGTCCATCGACACAGGCGGCTTGCCAACCTCGTAATCCTCTACGCTTACATAGCGAGAGGAGTCGGGGGTTAGCACCTCGTCGGCTAGTACGAGTTTTCCGGTTTCTGGGTCGAGGCCGAACTCGAGCTTGGTGTCGACGAGGATGATGCCTTTTCTGCGGGCGTAGTCGGCCGCGAGGTTGTAGATCAAGATGCTCTGGTCGTGAACCGCTTCGGCGAGTTTTTCGCTGCCGAGAATCTCGATCATTCTTCCGAAGTCGATGTTCTCGTCGTGCTCTCCGGCGTCTGCCTTGGTGGACGGCGTGAAGAGCGGCTCCGGGAACTTCTCCATCTCCTGCATGCCGGGCGGCAGCCAAATGCCGCTGCATTTGCCGGTTCTTTTGTATTCCTTCCAGCCGGAGCCAGTGATGTAGCCGCGCACGATTGCCTCGATAGGCAACATGTTCAGTTTTCTCACCAGCAGGGAACGGCCCTCGGGCGCCCATTTGGGTAGATCCTGCGCCCGATAGTTAGGCCCGGCCAGTAGGTGGTTGGGCCTCTCACTGATGATGTTCCTAGCCAGCCAGAACTCCGTCATGTGCGTGAGCACTTTGCCCTTGCCGGGAATCGCCTGCTTGAGCACTACGTCGTAGACGCTGATGCGATCAGAGGTGACCACTACCAGCGTGTTCGGGTCATCGCCCGGGTAGGTGTCACGTACCTTTCCGCTAAATAGCACGTCTGGGATGGAAACAGTCATTTCTCATACCTCTTTTGGTTCGTGGCTTGTACAGTCTTATGTGCTTGACAACTCCGTTGTTCAGTAGAGATAATTTTATAATTTTCTATAATAAAAGTAAAGCATAAGCAAATATACGTTTTTTAAATAGTTAGTTGTAGGTTTTAGTCTGTAATCTTATCCAGAATAAAATACTTTACTATTGCAATTATTAAATGCTTATGGTATATTATGTACATGAAAAATAAGCACGATAAACTATCTTCTCCGACTAACCCCAATGGGCTTTTTGAAGCTTTTATAAGCGGCTCAATAGTTGAAGATGTGCCCGATGTGCACGATAGGCTTACGCTTGCTGTTGCCGATTTAAAGTCATTTCTAGTTGAAACAGCTGGCCTTGATCCTGATATGAGTGAAGTTGTAGCTGCTAGAGCGTTGCAAGAATTTATGGGTGCTTCAGGCTTACCTGTTGATCAAACTCAAGTAGAATCTATTATAAGAAACGGCTCAGAGCTTTCCAGTGTGACTGCAGTTGATAGAGCGGTTGACGAAATATTAGGTTAGTTAAAAGTAAGCAGTCACTTAATTAAAAAATTAAACACAACTACACCTAACGCAAATGAGACAGTATTCATAAGCGTTGATAGCACTAAATATTTTCGTATGTTGCCTTTTAAGGCGTATTGAAGTCCCAGAGCCTCTACTAGTATAACTATTATTTCAGCGGTTAGTAAGCTGATTTGAGTATGTATTACCCCTACCCAAATTAGGTAATTTAATGTTGGGTTGGTAATTAAGTTAACTAGAGCGACTGCAGCAAATTGTTTTTTAGTTTTATAGCCTAAAATATAGGCTACTGATAATTCAATTAGCAGGGTAAGAAGTATTATAGGTGGGTAGCTATCTAGCACTATTACGTCTTATTAAAAACAAGCCGCCAACTGCAACAATCACAACACCTCCAACTACTGCACCGATTAGCTTTGTATTAGAGCTGCTATATTTTTGACAGTACTTAATTGTCCCTCCGAATGAATGTCCTTCAGCTGTAAGTTCGTAGTAGTTTGGGTTGTTAGCGTATTTTTTTGTCTCGTCATGAGTGCGACGACCGAAAGGTTTATCACTAGAGTAGGTTGCAGTCACTTCCTTTTCGCCCGGCTTACATTTTTTTGTACTGAATTGTGGGTTAGCTACATCTGCGGATACATGAGCCGCAGAAATTAGTGTAATTATAAGAACGCTAAATACTATGCTGAGTTTTTTGTTCATACTGTATTAAATAATAGCATTTAGTTAAAATTAATAAGTAAAATTATGAATAATCTAAGCAAGCTTCCAAATGAAATTTCTATATCAAATAACTTAGAAATTCGAAAAATTAAACCCAGTGATGCGGAAGATTTGTATAAGCTTGTAAAAAATAATCCTGATATTCCAAAGCGCGTGGCTTGGGCTAAGTATGTCAAAACGTTTGATGATGTGATTCCAAGCTTGAAACTTCGTTCTGACGGTACTTTAAACGGCCGTTTTGTAATAATAAGCCAAGGCAAAATCGTAGGCTGTCTTGGGGTTTACGAAACTAAACAAAAAAATGAATACAGCATGGGCTATTGTCTCGACAAGTCTGCTCGTGGCAAAGGCTATGTGACTAAAGTTATTAAAGCGATGATTGAGCAGTTAAAAAATTTGGGTGCCAAGCACTTCTATTTTCAAATCGTACCAGGCAATAATGATAGCATCGCGATTCCGAAGCGACTTGGCTTTTATCCTGCCGAAACCGTTATGGGTATAGACTTTCCTGTAGAACAGCAACGTTGGAGATTGGATATAAAATAACGTTACTCTTTAATAGAAATAGCTCGAACAGCTATTAAGCCCATAAAGGCTCCAATCACAAGGAATATGGCTTGGTCGTAGAATATCGCTAGGGCTATGCCTGGCAATATTCTTGATATCATGCTGCCAACGGGCGAGGATGTAACATAAATCGGGTACGCCTTTTCTTCTTCGAGCAAGGAAACTTTGCTAAAGAAAAACAAATCACTGATAGGTTCCAAAAAGGCTAGAGCCAAAGAGCTTAGCAAAACTAAGCCTAATACAATGGGCAGATAAGATTGCAGTGACAAGAATGACAAGATGCATACTGCCACTAAGCTTACATAAGACAGAATGAAAATTCGCTTGAACCCGATTTTTTCAACAAAACCGACTGTTTTAAATTCAAAAAGGAATAGCGGCAGCTGGGTCAGGGCAATTAGCAAACCTATTGAAGCTTCGCTGTATCCACCCTTTAACATAAAAATTGGGATGAACGTAAATACAAGACCCCACCAAAGATCAATTCCGAATCTTTGCAAGTAGGCGATTCTTAGCTGGTTGTTTGATATGTAAAATTTAACGTTGGCCCTTACTTTTTTATCGATGCTATCTCTTTTTTTGACAACTGTTTTAAAAGGAAATAGCAGCACATAAAGGCCGCCGAGTGCTAGCAGAGCGCTAACTAACAAGAACATTCCTTTAAATCCGGTTGCGCTAAGTGCAAAGCCGCCCAGCATAGGGCCGATAAACCAGCCAAGGTTGGTAAATGAACCTAAGAAGCCAGTGTCTTTTGTAAACTCATGTTTGGTGCGGGTCGAATCTTTAAATAAAACTCCGAGAGTGTTGCTATTGATGTTCAAGAAAACTTGCCCTAAAGCCAAGAGAATTATTGAAGTTAGCACGGAACCCGATAGGCCAAACAAAGCAAAACAAATAGCAGCTAAAAAAGAACTTAAAATTAAAAGTTTTCGTTGATTGAATCTTTCCATAACCGGCGGCATGTAAAAAGAAACCAAAATGATTATCAATGATATAAGCCCTACGACAATACCAATTTGCGAATCACTGAGACCTAGCTTAATAAAATAAAGCGGGATGCCAATTAGTGCTCCTGAAGCGCCCAGCGAAACCAAGACTTTAGAGATTATAAGCTCATAAGTAGGCTTTAGGTGAAGAAGTGATTTTGTGTATAAAGGCATATAATTCAAAACTATTATACGCTACAAATAAGCTATTCATAGAATAAAGCGTCTTGCGAAAAAGTTTAACAAATTAGTGGGCTGGCCACATTAACTCTACTCCTCGCAAGACTGTCCCCTCGGGTTTCCGCACAAGCGGGCTCCTCTGCCCGAGGGGGTGTTCGCGTATTATGTTGTTTTACGTCTATCTTCATCTACGTGATGTATGTTGCTTCTTGGACTTTTCTAAAGCCTTGAGTAGTTCAAGATTTTTTTGCTTTTGCTGGCGCGTTATTTTGTTTAGTTTCAGCATGATGTATGAAGCAAGAATTATGTAAATAACTACCCCCAATTTTAAGAAACCCAAGCCAGCAACAAAAGCCCAAGTTTGACCACTAATTACTCCACCAGCTATTGAGATAGCAGCCAAAGCTATCAGCACGTAAAGGGCTACCTTTAGTCTATGCGTTAGGGTTCGTACACCATCCAATGGACTATCATTAGGTGAAGGCATAACACGTTCCTTTGTCTAAAAAGAGCTTTGCAATCCAACTGCGAACTATTTATATTTTAAAATATATACATGGGGTGGTCAATCAAGGAACTTGGTAAGTTTTGCAGCTATTTTTTCTACCGTTTCATCGTCAAGGATTTTTTTGGCGTGAGGGTCGTAGTGCTCTCCGTAAAGCGCATCTTCAAAAACTATACCTTCAAAAGTCGGTGCTTTTTTGTAGCGGGGGAAAGCATGCCAATGTACATGTGGATGCGCCGGATCTTCGCGAAAAGCATTGTTCATATTGCACACCCAGTTAATCGGATCTGCGCCAAAAGCTTTTTTGTAAGCCGGCTCAAGTTTTCTTACGAGCTGTATATATTCTTGCCACTGTGTTTCGTTTAGATCGCTTAAACTTTCTTTATGATGGCGCAGGTGAATGCAAACTCTGCCAAGCCATGCTTGGTTGCTAGGCAGCCACACTACCCAATTATCTGTTTTTAGAATCTGGGGTTTTAAATCTGGAAGCTTTTTACAATCTTTGCAGTTTTGGTTCATGGATTTATTGTATCAACTAATTAAGTGTATACTTTTTAAAATGAAGATTATCGGACGAGGGCACGAAGGTATCGTAGTAGCGGGCGCTGAAAAAACCGCCAAAAAACTTTATTTAAACAAGGGAGATTGGGCCTTAGAAAAAACCAACCTCGATTTTTTAAACGACATCCAAGCACAGGGGTTTAAGATAGAATGTAAGATTCCTAAACTCCTTAATTCTTCACAAGGAGAATGGACTGTCAATGGCACAACATACAACTACTGCAATACCATGGAACGCCTCTATGGAACTTCTGCTAACTCAACCTTTAACGATAATCCGGAAAAATTAGGTACTAAACTAGGGCAAATATATGCATTGATGCATACCAGGTCTAAACCTTATATAAACCAATGGGTAGATAAATATGGCGACGAGGATAAATTGCTAGCCCAAATTTACAATAAAAAAGCCAAGCAAGTAATTGACGAATCCAAAGACGCGGAAGTAAAAAGGCGCGTTAACGAAGCAGTTAGTTACCTAAAAAGCAACGAGCCTTTACTGGCATCCAATCGCACCCTAAGCCATATAGATTTAACCCCAAATAACACAGTTATAAATAAAGATTTTGACATACAAGGAATAGTTGACTGGGGAAGTTTTTGCTTGACCAACCCTAGCCTCACTCTATATCAAATGCCAGCCAGGGCTAACTTATGGAAGTATATAAAAAAGGAATATGAAAGGCTAGGCTGCACCATTTTGTATGACACTCTCCACGCCGCCGAAACCATCCACTTGGCCTGGGCGCCTATAATCTGCGAAGAGTTAGGCGTGCCACTAGAAAAAGAAGCTGGGAAAGAAGGTTTCGACAGGGCGTACGAAAACTTTCAAAAATATAAGAGCAGTTGATAAATAATTAAAAGCAGTGCTTCATTATAGCGATATTAGCGCATGTTTTTGGTATTATTGTTTTATGTCTAAGAAAATTGCATTGATTGGTTTTGGTGGGACTATAGCTATGGTTCCTAATGAAGAAGGTGCTCTTGCACCAGCTAGCTCTGCTGACGAACTAGTTAAGCACGCTCCCGGCCTAAATGATTTAGGCGCCAATCTCACTGTTATTAATTTAGAAAATAAAGACAGTACGAATGTTAATCCTAAAGACTGGCTAGTGCTTATAAATGCTATTTATGAAATGCATCATGACTATGATGGATTTATTGTTACCCACGGCACAGATACAATGCCATACACTGCGACGGCCACTTCTTTTGCGCTTGCAGGAAGAGAAGCTTTGAAAAAGCCGGTAGTTTTCACTGGTTCTCAGTTGCCGATAGTAGATCCTGGAACTGATGCTCGGGTGAATTTGGAACGGGCTATGAGAATTTTACTAGAAGCGGTTGAAAAAGATATTAGTGAAACAATGATAGTTTTTGGTGATAGAGTTCTTCGCGCCAGTCGTACTATTAAAACCAGTGAAGCACGCTTCGATGCTTTTGATTCTCCAGCTTTTACACACTTAGCTGATATTACAGCTACACCTACGGTTTTTAGCCCTCTCGCACAGACAAGTTTACCCAAAGAAAGCAGCTTCTCTTCTCATAAAGGTTTTGATAATAGAGTAGTTAGCATGGACGTTTCTCCAGGCTTAAAACCTGATGCCTTGCGCCACGTAGCCTTATCCGAGCAATGTTCTGGCTTGATTTTGAAATCTTTAGGAGCAGGTAACGTGCCTTCAGAGGGTGAGTATTCTTTTATTCCTGTTATTGAAGAAATTGTGGCAAGTAAGAAACCTGTAATTATAGCAACTAAGTTTGTGGGAGGTAAAACAATTCCCGAAATTTATGAGACTGGTCGTTTAGCACTTAAAGCAGGAGCAGGTCATGCTGGCAATATGACTGATGTCGCTGCAGAAGTTAAGCTGATGTGGCTGTTAAGCCAAGGCGTTAAAGAGCCCAAACTTGTAAAAGAACACATGCTTAAGTCTTACGTAGGTGAAGTAGGCTAAAATTCGCCGTTTTGCTATCATCGGGTTATGAAAAGCAATAAAGAAGGGTATTTACCTCTTCCTGATTTTTTAACTATAAAAAAGTCCAAGCTTCATGGTTTGGGGTTATTTGCAACAAAAGATATTCCTGCGGATTATGACTTGGGCATATCTCATGTAGCTGATCCTAGATTCCCAGACGGGTATATACGCACTCCTATAGGTGCGTTTGTAAATCACTCCTCCAGCCCTAACTGTATTTTTATTGAAGGCAAAGATATATTCAGGCTAAAAACGATAAAGCGAGTAAAAAAAGGCGAAGAGCTAACCGATAAATATACTAATTGGTATGATGAAGAACTACTACGAACCTACAACTAGCAGCTATTTTGGTATTATGGACTTATGAATAACACTCCAACAGATAAACAATTCGTTTGTGTTATTAGTAAAAAAATTGAACCTGGCAGAGCGCTTAATGCGCTTGGCCATATGTCCGTCGGGCTTACGGCTCTTTACGATGACTTAAAAGAACTACGTTTTCAAACTTATGTAGATAAAGATGGCACTGAGCATCCTAGTATCTCAGACAATCCTTTTATTGTTTTAAAAGCAAAGAATAGTAACCAAATTAGAACTTTACGCAATTCTTTAAAAGAAAAACAAATTCCATTCACTGATTTTACAGACACTATGATTGAAGGCACTTACGTAGAGCAACACAAACGCACTAAAGAAACTCCTGAAGAAGAGCTGGAATATTATGGCATATGCTTTTTCATGAATGCCCAAGAATCGAGAGAGCTGACGAAAAAGTTCTCACTATATAATTAGTTTTAGCAATGAAAAGAATTGTAGTAAAAGTTGGCACTAAAGTTATCACTGATAAAAAGGGTGTTTTAGATAGGAATGCCCTAGGGGGTGTAGTTAAGCAGCTATCTCAATTAAAAAAGGATGGTTATGAGGTTGTGCTGGTTTCTTCAGGAGCTATGGGCGCTGGCAAAAGCATGCTTAAAACAAATAAACGGCTTACTGAAATTTCTGAAAAGCAACTTTATGCAGCTATTGGGCAGTCTTACCTTATTAACGAATACTCGAATTTATTTGCTAAAGATAAACTACTATGCGCTCAGGTTCTAGCTACTAAAGAAGACTTTCGTGATAGGCTGCATTTTTTCAACATGAGAAATTGCTTGGAAACTTTACTTCACGATAACGTTATACCGATTATTAATGAAAATGACGTTGTAGCAGTAAGTGAATTAACGTTCACAGACAATGACGAGCTGGCTGGGTTAATTGCTTCCATGCTTAATGCAGATCTGTTGCTTATTTTATCTTCAGTTGATGGCATAATTGATCCTGAAGGCAATAAAGTTGTGCCTGTAATTGAGGCTAAAGACCATGATAAATACCACGACTTTATAAATGAAGACAAGTCTGAAGCTGGCCGCGGTGGTATGATTACAAAATTTGAAGTTGCGAAAAAGGCAGCAAAACAGGGTATTGAAGTGTTTATTGCTAACGGCACCAAAAGCAGTACCATTATCAGTGTTGTTGAAGGTAAAAAACTAGGAACTCATTTTGTAGCTGGCAAAAAACTTACGCATGCCCAACGAAGGCTAGCTCATTTGCATATGTCAGTTAAAGGCAAGGCTTATATAAACGAATGTGCCGTAGATATTATGTTAGACGAAAGTGCTCACGCTAGCTTATTGCCTGTTGGCATTACAAAAGTAGAGGGTGATTTTGAAAAAGGCGATATTATAGAAATTGTAGCCGAGAGTGGTAAACGTATTGGCTATGGAGTAGCTCAATACGATGACAAAAAGGCAGCCGGGAATATTGGCAAGAAAAATACAAAGCCCCTGGTTCACTACGACTATATGTTTATAGGTTAGCTAAAACTTTTTGATATATGTCTCTTGTGTTGTTCTTTTTTGTGTATGGCTCAATTTACTAACATTTTTAAAAGTTTTATCTGATAAAATACAGTCATGTTAAAAGTTGACTATAAAGATCATGATGTTGATAGAGCATTTGAAGCTCTGAAAAGTGGCCGGTCATATAGCATACGCAGTTTGGGCGGTGTTACTATTCAATTCCGCCAAGATGTTTTTGTAACTGATAAGCTGAATTTTGATTTTATAAAGTTTTGCAACGAATTTATTAAAGGCCACCCAGAGATTAGCAATATAGCTGATTTAGGCACTGGTTCTGGTGTGATCGGCGTAACGCTTGCTAAGCTTCATCCTGATAAAAATTTTGTTGGTTTTGGTATATCGCCGCAAGCGCTTGAGCTTGCGGAGTTGAACGCACGGGCTAATGGTTTAGAAAATATAGAATTTTTTGAAAGTCGGCCAAACCAATGGATTCCTAAAGAGTATGAAAAGCCAGCTGAACTTATCATTTCTAACCCGCCTTTCATTGGTGACGAGGAATGGGACGATCCTAGCTTGCTAGAGAAATATCCAGACTGCAAATAGCAGCCCGCCCAAGCTTTAAAAACTGATGACAAATATGGAGTTAGCGAGTACTTAGCTATAACAGAAATCGCTATCGAGCGACATGTGAAGTGGGTCATACTTAGATTGAATAGCTCATACGAAGCAAAACTTTTAGAGGCTTTGAAGAAATACGGTGATAAGACTAAAATTACACCAATACCAAGCAATTTACCTCTGCTAGTTTTAGAGGTTATGTAAGTTTAGTCGTTTAAATTATTTAGCTACCTTATAGAGCTTTTGATAATAACACTACTTCTGATAGTATATAAACAGTAGTAAACATCAATAAGCAAAGTAGTCGATAAAATGGACGAAGAGGAGAGGGTAGTTTCAAAAAAACCTAATAGGGCTATTCCTTCTGCTTTTAAAAAGTCACTTAAAGCCACGAAACATATCTCTAAAAAAGCTCATCACCACTTAGCTAAAAGACCTCATAACTATCTGTCAAACAAGTTCCCTAAGTACGCCAAATGGCATCAACACAAGCATCATAGGAAGGTGCATTTTTCAATACTTGCTGCCTACGCTATAGCCGTAGGGTTTTTTGCTTTTCACTCTATAAACCCAGCTTTTGCGCTGAGTACTTGGAGCCAGTCAGATTGGAGTGGCGGCACGGCTACAGGGACTGTCACTGGGACGGTAAATACTTATGAAAGCGCCAGCAATATTAAAACTGACTCAGGAGCTTTATCACTTGACGGCAGCGCGGACTACGCTGTTATCAAAGGTAGTACGCTAAGTACCGGCTCGACTAACCTTAACGTTAGTACTCCGACTGCTTTGAAATTCAATACTAGCCAGAGCTATAACAGCAACGACTTCTCTTATAGCTCCAGCTCGCCTACTAAACTGACGGTTCAAAAGAGCGGTAACTATTTTCTTTCGTATACACTTGCTACCAAAAGTGATGGGGTAGAAGACTCGGCTAATAGAAGCGGCGCAGCCTCATATGTTTACGTGAATGGTTCCAAGGCAGATGTGGGCGGCGGAAGAAGTGGGTATATAAGAAATTACACTGGCCATTTTGAATCTTCAGATCATTTAGGAGTTATGCTAAATAATTTATCAGTCGGAGATCAGGTTGAGATTAAAGTGTCTAATATTACCACCGACACTTCTCACCCAATAACTGGTGACGCGACTCTTTATGCGGAGTATCTTCCTTCTAGTGACACGGTATTTAGTGCTACTGGTACGCAAACGACTTCTGGCACTAACCTAAATTCTACTGAAGCAAATATGGACTGGAACCATACGGTTGCCGACACTGGCTACACTCACACTGATGGCAGTTCTAGCGTTACGTTAGATCAAGCTGGCTCATACTTAGTTTCAGTAAATATACCTATAAGCGCAACTGTGCAAAGGGCAAGTATTGAAGGCCGTGTACTTCTTGATGGTAGCGAAGTAAATAGCGGTGAATTCCAGCAGGGCTACATTAGAGATTATAATGGGCATACCGACAGTTCTATACATTGGTTTGGAGTCGTTAAGTCTACTTCAGCGGGCCAGGCTCTTACTATTTCAGCTCAGCAAAAAGCTGCCAGCGGTACGGTTACCGTTGGTGGAGAAAAAGCCACTCTGTTTATCAAAAAGATAAACACAAGTGACTTATATGTTGGTGAAGCTACGCAAGTCGGTGGAGCTTCAAATTGGAATCCGGGTACTAAGTCTACGGTTGGCTGGGCGACCGACAACGAAATAGACACTAATACTTTCTCCCATAACATATCTTCGAATAATCAAAATATAACTGTGCAAAAAGACGGCGACTATCTTTTGTCATTTGATGCCGGTTTTAGCTCTACTGGTCAACGAGTCAACCCAAAAGTAACCGTGCAAGTTAACGGAGTGGATGTTACTGGTGCTGAAGCAACTACGGGTTATATAAGAGCATCCAGCGGCCATAATGAGTCCTCCGATAACATGTTGGTACCTTTAACCGGGCTTTCGGCCGGTGATGTTATAACTGTTAGTGTTGAACAAGAAAGTGATGTCACTAATTCAACTAGCCTAACGGGAAGTGCTGCACAGTTGATGATCCAAAGAATAGGCTATCCTTCTTCGGGCACTTTAACGTCGAATGTTTTCAATGCCACTTATCCTTCTAATTGGAGCACGATTACTTATAGTAAGGGTGGTAGCGGCACTGTTACCGTTAAAGTTAGAAGCGACAGTAATAGTGACATGAGTGGAGCACCGTCTTGGAGCTCATGCGATCCTATATCTTCAGGAACCATATTGTCTAGCAATAATTGTGTCTCCGACCAAGACCAATATTTGCAATATCAAGTTACCATGCAGCCTGATGGAGTGAATACACCAACGCTTAGCAGCCTTTCATTTAGTTATACTGCTAGTGATTTTACCCCGCCCGACACTAATGCGTCTAACATAGAAATGCATAAAAGCAGCGGGGGTGATAGTGTTGCTAGCAATGCATGGACTAATGCTAGCCAGCCATATTTCAGTTGGGACGCTGGAGCAGACGCTTCAACGAACAGCTCCGGTATAAAAGGCTATTGCCTGTATTTAGGTCAAGATGGTACGGCAGATCCTGTTACAACTAAAGGCTTATTAGGCACAAGCCCGGTTAATACTGATGGCGCCTGTCAATTTGCAGTTAGCACCGACCACATAGATTTAAGTAATAGTGGATACATCGGTACAGCCTTAACTTCTTCTGACTCGCCTTATTACTTGAATATTAAAATCATTGATAACGCTAATAATGTTTATACTGGCTCACCAGCACAATTTCAGTTTAGGTTTGATAATACTGAGCCTACTAATCCGGCATTTATAACTGCTCCTTCACAGTTCGTTTCTTCAAAAGATGTAACGCTTAGCTGGGAGACAAGTGGTAGTAGTGCGGCTTCAGACGCAAACTCTGGCTTGGCAGGTTTGCAGTATCGAATAGGTAACGATGGCACCTGGTATGGTGACAGCCATAATGGCAACCAGGATATGACCGACCTATTGGCTAATGACGGCTCTTACACCATGAGTGATCCGCCTGATTTTGATAACTTGAAAGAAGGTAATAATATTATTTACTTCCGAACTTGGGACAATGCGGGCAATGTTTCCACTGCAAACGTAACGACTGCTATTAAGCTAAACACTTCATCACCTAGTTCCCCGCAGAATATTTCAGCTACTCCGTCGACTAACACTACTAACTCATTCGCATTTTCTTGGTTGAAGCCGGCTAGTTACACTGGTTCAGCCTCGAACTTGAAGTATTGCTACACGTTTAATACATTGCCTACGTCTAGCAATTGTACTTATACTGACGCTGGCGTAACTTCTTTGTCGGCGGGAGCTTATGCTACTCAACCGGGAGAAAACACGATTTATGTAGTAGCTAAAGACGAAGCAGGCAATATAAACTATGACACTGCATCTTCAGCTAAATTTACAGCCAATACCTCAGCCCCTGGTATTCCGCTTAACATGGAAATTGCCGACGTATCCACTAAATCAACCAAGAGCTGGAAACTGGCTTTATCTTGGAATGCACCAAAAGATGTCGGTGCAGGTGTGTCTACATATAGAATTTATCGTTCTAATGATGGCTCTCATTACTCTCAGGTTGCAAGCAGCTCTGGCAGCAGCATAGTTGACACGAACCTAGATCAGACTACTTATTATTATAAAGTTCAGGCATGTGACTCTGCGAATAACTGTGGCGCTTACTCGTCAGCTGTCTCTAAGCTCCCAACCGGACGATTTACTAGCCCTGCAAGCCTTGTAGTGAAACCGTCAGTTAGCAACATATCCACACGAAAAGCTACCATTACTTGGGCCACTGATCGAGATAGTGATTCTAAGATTGCATTTGGTACAAAATCCGGAGTGTACAACAGTGAAGAGGTAAGCAACTCTACTCAAACAACCAATCATACGGTTAGCTTGACTAACTTGTCGCCAGGCACAACCTATTATTACGAAACTAAATGGACAGACGAAGACGGCAACACTGGTGTTTCCAGTGAGAATACTTTTACAACTCTGCCACCACCAACGGTGAAAGATGTTTCAGTTAATGGAATCGGTTTGAGCACTGCTAATATCAGGTTCACTTCTAAGGATGCTGTTCAAGTTAAGGTATATTACGGCAAGAGTGAAGGCTTTGGCGGACTTAAAACCATCAATACTTCCGCTAGTGAGTCTACTTACACCAAAGAACTTCAAGGGCTAGATGATGGGACCAAGTATTTCTTTAAGGTTGACCCTATAGACTCTGACGGAAATGAATACGATGGAACTGTGCTTAATTTCAAGACTCCGCCACGTCCACGCATTAGTAACTTGCGTTTCCAACCAGTTAAAGATCAACCTACTAGCACACAGAAGGTTACCTGGACTACAAATGTACCTACTGATTCCTTGATACGTTATGGTATTCAAGGTCAAGCAAGTGATGAAGTAGTTTCCTCAAAGCTAACCACCGAGCATGCGGTTACAATATCTGACCTTCGGGATGATAGTCAGTATGTATTGGTAGCGGAGTCACGCGATACTGGCGGCAACTTAGCTGTGTCTGACCAGCAAGTTTTCCATACAGCCCTGGACACGCGCCCACCAAAGATAAGCAATGTAGTTACAGAAACGAATATTCGCGGTAGTGGCGCAGAGGCGCGAGGGCAAATTGTAGTTTCCTGGAAGACTGATGAGCCTGCAACTTCCCAGGTTGCCTTTAGTGAAGGCTCTGGCGGAGACACTTATAATAGTAAGACTTCAGAAGACAATAAGCTCACCACAGAACACCTGGTGATTGTTAGCGATCTTTCAACTTCGCAAGTTTACCATTTGAAGCCGCTTTCTAAAGATAAAGCAGGCAACCAAGGATCTGGCAAGGATATGTCGGTGATAATCGGTCGAGCTAGCGATGGTGTGCTAGATATTATAATTAATACAATAAGAAACATGTTTGGTGTATAGGTAGTTTATGGGTGGAGTATTAATACAAACAAAGAAGGTTAACCAGGAATTTAAGATTGGAGATAACAAACTCCACGTCTTGCATGACGTGGCGATTTCGATACCCGAAAATTCATTTACCATAATTTACGGTTCTTCCGGTAGCGGTAAATCTACGCTACTTAACTTGCTTATAGGGTTACAGAAACCTAGTGATGGTCAAGTTCTATATCGGGGTAAAGATCTTTACGCATATTCGCCCGATCAGCTAGCCCAGCATCGTGCCAGTGAATTTGGCATGGTTTTCCAAACTAATTATTGGGTGAAAAGTTTGACGGTTTTAGAAAATGTAGCTTTACCGCTTTATTTTCTTGGCCAAGTTCGCAGTGATGCGAATAAACGGGCCATGAAAGCGTTGGAGATGCTAAACATGGCCAGACACGCCCATAAGCTTCCGACTTTATTGTCCGGTGGTGAGCAACAGCGCGTATCAATGGCTAGGACTTTAGTCCGTAGCCCAAAGTTGATTGTTGCTGATGAACCTACAGGAAACCTGGATACTGCCACCGGTGATCAAATAATGCAACTGCTTAGAAAATGTCAGTCTGAGCTTAAGCAAACTATCATATTAGTTACGCATGAACTGGAATATCTCCCACTTGGTGACCACTTATTCCATATACAGGACGGCACAGTTACCGCTCTTGAAGGTAAAGATATACGTAAGACAACTAATGAGCTACTGAGTGGCCAGAAGCAGAGAATAGATAAATTAATGAGGACAAGAAGTGAAGTTACCAAGATTCAATAGTAAAAATATTCGATATGACACATTGCTCCATATGTCTATTCGTAATCTTAATTTTAAGAAATTTCGTTCAAGCCTAACTATATTAGGCGTTGTAATAGGTATAGGCTCAGTATTTTTGCTTTTATCTTTTGGTATTGGTCTGCAGCAGCTGGTCCAAAAACAAATAATTGGGTCAGAATCAATCAAGACTATAGATATATCTTCCGCGCACTCGGCGGTAATTAAATTGAATGCAGCCTCTATTAAGCGCTTTAAAAGTTTCCCTAATGTTGAAGAGGTAGCTAAAACTTTCTCGCGGGCTGGGAAAATTGGTTATAAAAATGCAGTAGTCGACTCAGTTGTTTTTGGCGCTGACACTTCATTTATAAAATTAAGTAATTTAAAATTGGTAGCTGGTAAAGAACTAAAGCCAGACAATACTAAAGAAGTGCTTTTGAACACGTCGCTGCTTAGCAGTATGGGAATTAAAAAGCCAGGCCAAGCTGTGGGGCAAGATATTCAACTTTCTATACCTCAAACTAGCGATCAAGATCCTAAATTTAGCCAAACTTTCAAGATAGTAGGGATTATAGATTCCGGCAGCGGGGCAGAAGTATTTACTAGCGACAAGACTTTTAGCTCAGCAGGCTTCAAAGACTATAATCAGGCAAAACTTGTAGTGAACCAAGAGTCTCATATACCAAAAGTTAGAACTCAAGTTGAAGCGCTTGGTTTTGACACTAGTTCACCAGTCGACACGTTGAATCAAGTTAATCAGGTATTTAAGTTCTTTAACTTCATACTGCTCGGCTTTGGTGGCATTGGTATGATTATTGCAATTGTTGGTATGCTTAACACTCTTACGATATCCCTCTTGGAACGCACGCAAGAAATTGGTCTAATGGTATCTCTTGGCGCACGCAAACAAGACATGAAAAAGCTATTTATTACCGAAGCTTTAGTTATGTCTATGATAGGTGGAATAATCGGTATGGCAGGGGCGACTCTACTAGGTTTTTTGGTAGATGTTTTCTTAAATCAGTTAGCCCACTCGAGGGGGGTTTCTCAAAGCTTTTCTGTCTTTGCTACGCCTTGGTGGCTAATTTTATCTATTTTGGTATTTATCACATTGGTTGGTTTTGCAGTAGTCTATGTACCTGCAAGGCGGGCTTCAAAGATTAACCCGATTGATGCATTACGTCACGAGTAATCAGCCTATAATTAGTTGGTTTGATTAAGAATGTAATAATAGTAAGTAGAGTAATCATAAGTAAAAAAGGAGGTAATTATGAAACTCAATCCTAAACAGCTGGCAATAGCCGGGGGTATAACCTGGGGATTGTACGTGCTTTTTATTGGCTGGGTAGCTGCGATTGGCTGGGGTAACCACGACTTAGTTAACGCCCTAGCTGGCCTGTATATAGGTTTTAAGGCGACCTTCTGGGGCGGCGTTATCGGTGGCCTTTGGGGAGTTTTAGATGGAGTTATAGGCGGTTATCTGATAGCCTTTTTCTATAACTGGACTAAGGCTAAAAAGTAAAACTCATTTTTTATAAAGCGTGTAGTTGTCTGTCTTGAGGTAATGGTCTCGGCCTTGGTCTTGACGGAGCCATAGAGGTTCGATTAGCTGATTGCGCTCTTCTGTTGTGGCTAGTAGATATAGGCGTACCATGATAGCAGCCTACTGTGTAAGGATACTCCAGCGTAGCGTCGTAGTGGTAGATTTTAGTTTTTTTACCATTCCACATTACTGTGCTAGTGCGACCATGGCAAGCATCTAAGTCAGAGTCGGTGGGCAGGTTACCTTTAGAATCTCTTTCAACATAAATACCGTAACCATCGAGTGCGTAGCCGACTAAGGTTGAACTACCTTTGGCTTTACTTCTAATACAAGACGGCACATTATGATAATGATATTCTTCTTGGCCGTCAGGATGGCCATTGCATTTATCTTGAGTTTCGTGTGCTACGGCATCTCTGCCGCCATCATCTAAAGCGTTAAACAATAAAACGCCATCACTAAGTACACCTATTGCGCCCAGCCCTGTACAGCTTGGCTGTTGAGCTTTTGTAGGGTTAGCTGGAAGATTATAGGTTAAACTTTGTATTCCAATTTGGTTAGGATTGCGGTCATACTGGAATGCAGGATCAGTAGAGGCTATTGGGAAGGTGCCCGTTGGATAACCTTCTGGCAAATCATTTGTGGTTAAGGTGCGAGTGTCATTTTTTAAACTCATAGTATAACTAGCTTTTGGCCAATAAACCGAGCCTTGGACTGCTATCTTAGATTTTAAGTTCCAAGTTTTTTTAGAACTGTTAATCCATGGCCCTGCATGTTGGGCGCCACCACCGCGAAAGTTGGTAGTACATGAGTCAACATAACCTTTCTTTGGTGTAGTGCTAACTTTGCCGTCACCCAGTGGCAACTCGGAGGAATTGATGGATTTGGCCCAAGTATTACTGATTGGTTTTGAGCTTTCAGATTTGCTAGTTTTAGAACTACCTGTTGATTCTTGAGAAGAATTTTTAGATTGAGAGTTGTTTTCGCTAGATTTTTTCCCTGTAGTTAAAAGCAAAACTACGGCGGCAGTTATTATTACCAGTAATATAACAATGACTAGCCAATAACTTTTAAGAAAAGACCTTTTGCCAGCAGAGTCGCTATTGGGTGTCGATTTTTCATCAAGTTCCATAGATGTAATATAGCATATAATAATACAAGCACTGTAAATATAAGCGTTTAGCTAGCGTATAATAACTAACATGCACAATCTCAAGAGGTTCTTGCCTGCACTTATCAGCGCACTATTGCTGTTAGTACTAGTTTTTTATGCGCCTTGGCCTAAGGTATTTAAAACTTTTACCCACCTTGATATAGCAATAATAGCTTCCTTGATAGTGCTTAGCATTTTATATTATGCGGTTAAGACAGTTAGGTTTTGGTTTATGCTAAAAGCTATAAAAATAAACAAGCCTTTCTGGATGGTAGGGCTTAGTTATATGAGCGCTCAACCAGTTACCCTGTTGCCCGGAGGAGAAATCTACCGTTCAAAGACCTTGGAGCAATTTACGGGAGTACCTATGAAAAAATCAATTTCGCAGTTTACTACCCAAGGTGTTCTTGAGGCTATGGCTATGGCTATAGTTTCTTTTGTCACAGTTATGACGACTAGCGAGTTAAGGCTACCGTTCTTAATTGCAGCCCTTGTAATTTTGGTGGCATTTTTCTTTACTCAAAGAGGCGGTTTAGCGCACTTGTATAAACCCTTAAATAAATTGCCTTTTGTGAGCGTAAGCCAAAAAGCTATTGACGATTTTAGTAAGGCTAACCAGAAGATACTAGCAAGAAGACGTCTGCCATTACTACTAATTTTGTCAGTAATTGGAGAATTGTTAGGAGTGGCAATAGCTTACTTGGCCATTTTAGGAGTAGGCGGAAAAATTGAAGTTTCTCAAGCTGTTTTACTGTACATCATACCCATGATTGCTAGTTTTATTTCTCTCTTGCCTGCCGGTCTAGGCGTAGCAGAGCATAGTGGTGTAGTTGTGTTGGCGTTAGACGGTGCTAGTACTGCCGTAGCGGTGGCCGCCACTTTGGTTATGCGAGTAACTATAGTTGGTTTTGGCGTTATTTATGGTGTGTTAATAAATAGTTTTAGCAGGATGATAAAAGCTAAGACTACTAAGTTTTCGTAGTAGTCTAGTGGCAAGAAAGTGCGGTTTTTAAATTAGATAAGTTTTCTCTTTGAATGCTTAAATAATCTTTACCTTGTTTTTGCTCAGATTGACTTAGCCCTTCTATAGGATCAAATACAATGGTTTTTGCGCCAGTTTCTTTAGCTATAGTATCGGCCAGGCGTGGGCTAGTTAGCCTTTCAAAGAAAATATATTTTATACCTTCTTTTTTCACTAATTGGCTTAATTCAGCAAGCTTGGCGGGACTGGGTTCTTGGTCGGGGCTGATGCCAGCGATTGATAATGCTTTAAAGTTATACTCTTTTGCTAAGTAACCAAATGCAGCGTGAGAAGTGATAATAGTATTGAACTTGCAGTTCGATAAACCTTGGCGGTATTCTTTATCTAGTTTCGCCAACTTATCTTCATAGATTTTTGCACGGACTTCAAAGTATTTTTTATCTGCAGGTCTAGCTTTAACCAAGCCGTTTTGAATATTAGCAATAATTTGCTCGGCTAAAACCGGATCTAGCCAAAAATGCGGATCCTGAATCTTAGTTGATATTACACCATTTTCATCTTGGCCGGCTTGCAAGCTTATCCCTTTGCTGGCTTTTACTACAATATGCTGATAATCAGGCAAGAATTTACTTATCCAAGGCTCCATGGTCCCGCCATCGTATATAAAGATTTGGGATTGTTGAGCGTTAATCAATTGCCTAGGTGATGGTTCATAGTCATGCGGCTCAGCACCAGCTGGCGTAACATTAGTAACTCGAACTTTATTGCCACCGACTTCTTGGGCAAAATTGTAAAGAGGATAGAAACTTGCTGCAATTTTTATCTTATTACTTCTACTGTTATTGGTAGTATTTGCATCAATCATTATCAAGACCAAAATCAATGCGGTTGATAATAATAAAACTAGAAATCTTTTTTTCATACTTTATAGACTATATTAACATTCTAACTTATTGACACTAAAGAGAGCCGACTATTTGGTTTGGTTAAGGACTTTAATAGGGTTTAGCCAACTGGACAGCTGAGACTTGCTTTGCACGTAACCTCGCCAGCCTAAAACGTTGTTGGCAAGAATTGCTAAATGCAAATGCCGTCGTTCACCGTCGGTTTGGCTTGAGTAAGCTACGCCTAAGAAACCTATCCTTTGGTCTTGCTTAACTTGAGTGCCAACTTCAGGCAAGCGGCCCGGATCTAAATGCCCGTAAATTACTATACGCGGTGCACCGTCGATGACTGAGCTAATGGCAATCGCGCCGCCATAGCCTGAAACGTATTGCGCTGCCACGACTTTGCCCTTAGCGATTGAATGTACTGGCACATCTGACTTAATGTCGCCGTATTCAGAATCTACCCCAGTGTGATAGCCAGTAAATCTTTCTGGACTAATTGGTGAGTGGCCTGGGCTGACGTAAGTGCCGAACAGTTTTTTAGTAGCCCGCTTTTTAAAATTTTTGGTCGGTTCAGCATAAAGGTAAGTAGGAGTTTTTTGCTTAAAAGGTTCTTTAGTTTGTTTACTAGATTTTTGGGAAGTTTTATTTGACTGAGATTTATCTGGTGCCTTAGCGGGTTGATTAATAAATAGGGCAAAAATAATCGCTAAGCCAAAAATAACTACTAATGCAACTAAAGCAGCGATTTTATTATGGTTTTTAATAAGCCCCATACTTTCTATTATAAAACTTATTTCTTATACAAGAATTCACGAGTAAGCGGCAGGCTATTGTTAAGCCCTTTGGTAAAAACAAACTGAGATAAACTTAAGTCACCATACCTAAAAGCTGCCGAAGAACTTGCCAAATAAAGTCTCCACATACGATAGAATTTTTCGTCATACATTTTAAGTATTTTAGATTTGTTTTTTTCAAAACGTCGCCACCATTCATCAAGAGTTTTAGCATAATGAATACGCAGGTTCTCGTAGTCTATAAGCTGGAATTCATGCCTTGGCAATCTAGCAATAGTTTCTCTTATTGATGGTATGTATCCGCCAGGGAAAATATACTTATCTATCCATGGGTCTGCCGGAGTTTCGTGTGTGTGGGTTATTGTATGTAGCACTGAAATGCTACCAGGTTTTAACATGGTGTCGACAGCTTTGAAGTAGTCAGCATGATTATTTTGACCAACATGCTCGAACATACCTACGGAAATAATTCTATCGAACTTTTCGTTTTGCTCTGCCAAATCTTGATAATTTAAAAGCTTGAATTTTACTTGCTTTTCTACGCCAGCTTTTTTAGCGGCTTGCTTAGCATGCTTGCACTGGTTTTCGCTAAGCGTGATGCCCATGCCAGTAACGCCGTATTTCTTAGCTGCGCGGATTAAAAGAGTACCCCAGCCACAACCTATATCAAGCATTCGCATTCCCTTTTTCAATTGAAGCTTACGAAGCAAGTGGTCGACTTTTTGATCTTGGGCTTTTTCTAAACTGTCGCCGGTCTTACGAAAATATGCGCAGCTATAGGTAAGCGACTTATCAAGCCATAACTTATAAAAACCGTTACTGATGTCGTAGTGGTGGGCTATTTGTTGTTTTTGGCGGCTACGGATATTTATATTTTTTGCTCTTGCCCAGCGCAGTTTGCTGAGTGGTTTTAAAGCCGGCTTGTTTTCACTGGCTAAGCGATTAATTTGATCTAGTGGTCCCTCAATATCGATTGAGCCATTCATATAACTTTCACCAAATCCTAACGATGAGTCTTTTAATGTGGCGCGCACGGCTTTAGGACTTTTAATTTTTATATTAACCACAGGTTTGCCTACGCCGTAGATTTCTTCATCGCCGTCCCAATAAATGACGCGTATCGCTCCATTTTTTATGCGTTTTAAAACTTGGTGTAATAACTGCTTTTCTAACATTATGCCTCCTTTAGGCACATTATACGCTCGATTTGTTACAATAAGCCAATATGACAGATGATATTAATTCTCTTTTAAAGAACTATGAACCCACTGCTTCTACAAAAGAACTTATTCGTCAGACCAGCGTAGTGTTGTTAGTGGGCGCCTCCGGCTCGGGCAAAACAACCATAACCCACCATCTGCTTAGTTTAGGCAATTATTATCGAGTTATTTCTCACACCACTAGGCCACCCCGTAAAAATAACGGCATTTTAGAAAAAGATGGCAGAGAGTATCATTTTATTGATTTCGAAAAAGCAATGAATATGTTGAAAAATAAAGAATTCGTGGAGGCAAAGTTATATGGAAAGCACATTTACGGTACAAGTGTTCACGAATTTAAGTTGGCAAATAAAAATAACAAAATTGCTATTACTGATGTTGAGATCCAGGGCGTTACAGAATATATGAAGTTTGCTTTACAAAGCACTTATCCGGTATTTTTGTTGCCGCCAACCTATGAAGTCTGGCATGAAAGGTGGCAGCAACGTTACGGACAGGATCGAAATGATAGTGATTTTAAAAACCGCATAAAAACTGCTGTTAAAGAAATAGAGCATGTTTTAAATACGGACTACTTTTACCTTGTAGTAAATGACGACTTAGACCAAGCTATAAAAAAAGTTAACTCAATTGCAAAAACCGGCCATCAAAGTATTGCTGAACGTGAAGTTGGCTTGCTAACGGCTAGGCAAGTGCTTTCAGGAATCAAGCAACAGATTAGCACTCGTTGACTTTGAGTGCCAAAACAGTTATATTAAAGGCAGATTATGACTGAAAGACAATCCCAAATTTTAGCTGCCATTATCGAGCAATACGCCGAGATAGCTGCCCCTGTAGGTTCGGTGATACTTGCTAAATTGTTCAATGTTTCTAGCGCTACTATCCGTTCTGAAATGGTCAGGCTTGAAGACATGGGTTACATTATGCAGCCTCATACCAGTGCCGGCCGAATACCTACAGACAAAGGCTATAGGCACTATGTTAACGGTTTAGCTGAGCAAGAGGAGCCAAAATTAGACAGAGGTGCTAAAGCCATTGAGGCTCGTGTTAGTACTCACGCCGAAAATGCTGACAGGGCAATCCGTAGCGCAGTAGACAGTTTAGTTGAACTAACTCATAACTTAGGTCTAGCCACTATTGGCGATCAAATGTATATGAGTGGCATCGGAAACTTATTTAGCCAGCCGGAATTCACGCGCGGCACTCATGTTCGCGCAATAGCAAACTTGCTAGATAACCTTGAGCCCTGGCTCCGTGAAACTACTCCTAATAAACCGCTGAATGTTTTTATCGGCCAAGAAAATCCTATTGGCAAAAGCTCTAATGCCACGTTAATTATTAGCCGTTTTCGCTCTCCTTACTCTGACCGTAGCTACATAGGGGTGCTAGGCCCATACGCGTCAAAGTTATGCGAAAGTTATGAACTTAGTGCGCCATGCTGGCGCAATGCTTGAGGAGGTTCTTTAATGCCTAAAAATAAGAAGCAGCAAGAGCTAGAAAATCAAGTTAAAGAACTAACCGCAGATCTGCAGCGCTTAAGGGCTGACTTTGAAAACTATCGCAAACGAGTTGAGCTAGAAAAATCCGAATCCCGTCAACGCGGTGCAGAAGCTACTATTTTAAAAATCTTGCCCGTAGTGGACAATATAGAACGCGCAATTGCTCATGTGCCAGATAAACTGAAATCCGATTCTTGGGCTCAGGGTGTAATTAAACTTACCAAGAACTTAGAACAATCGTTAGCTAATTTAAACGTTCACCGTATTGAAGCTTCTCCGGGTACTCCTTTTAGCCCGCAATTACACGAAGCTATCCAGATGGAAGATGGCGAAGGTGATAATGAAATAATTGCCGAAGAGTTGCAGGCTGGCTATACGCTAAGTGGCAACGTCATTCGCCCTAGCATGGTAAAGGTGGGGCGTTCCGATGAAAACGGCCATCATGGCCATACAAAAAAAGTTATTTCCGAAGAGTTAGCTGATGCCGAAGAATCTGAACCGCACGCATTAGATCGTGGTGAAGATTAGTTTACTTCAAAGCAATTTTCCCTAGCGATAACATGTGTTTTTCACGATAATTTGCAAATGCTTCGCGCGAAGTGCCATGACGGCGTATAAAAGCACTTAAACGCTCGCTGCCGATGTAGTGAGGCAAGATTACGTAGGTTGCTCCACACTTATAAAGCGCAATTGATTCTTCGTAATTGTTGGCATGACAAACTACTATAGTTTTTGGATTTACCCGGTGTATATATTTAATAAGTTGCTGGTTGATACTGAAATCGGTAATAGTACTAACAATAAGTCGGGAATTTCTTACGCCGATTTCTCTGAGCAACTCAATGTCTGTTGCATCACCATACATAAATGGCAAGTGTTGTCTTTCAAGTAGCTCAATTACGGCAGGATCATAATCGACAATTAGATACTTTTGCCTCATCTGCTTGAAGGTTTTGACGAATTCATGCCCACCTTTTTTGTATCCAAATAAAACTAGTGGATGACTTGTAACTGTTCCTTTTTCTTCGTGGGAAATTCTATCCCTAAAGAAGTGCAGCCGTTTTTCTAGTTGGGAGAATATGCCATTGTCGTAATGCATTAAATAAGTAGAAATAGTAATTGTAATGATTGCTACTAGTGTAATAATAGCGCTCAAGGTAGGGCTTACTATCCCTGAGTTCTGGGCTAATACGACTAAAATAATGGAGAACTCACTGACCTGCGAAAGATTAACTCCAGCTTTAAAGCTAGTGCGTTTCGTGTAGCCAAATAAATTAAGGCTTACTATTGCAGCTAACGGCTTCAACAGCACAACTAATGCCGACAAAATAATCGCTGGCCCAATTCCGGCAGTGAGGTGGGTAATATTTAAGCTTTGACCTAAAGTTATGAAAAACAAGACTACAAAGAAATCACGCAAAGGCTTTAGGCGAGCTGCCATTTCTTGGCTATAAGGAAGGCTAGCAAGACTTACGCCAGCAAACAAAGCACCAACTTCAATTGAAAAGCCTGTCCATTCAAATAAAGTTGCTACGCCAAACCCCCATGCAATAGTAAATAGAAACAAGAGTTCTTGGCTTTTTGCAAAAAACTTACTAAGGCGCGGCAGTATTTTTGCGGTAACCAGATATAATATTGCTGCTAAAATTATACCTTTAATAACCAATAAGCTTATTTCATCTAAACCAAAACCACCTTTGCCGGCAGCTACAAATAACAAAGCTATGGTGGCTACTATGTCATCGAGTAAGATGACGCCGATTGCAATTTGGCCATGTAGTCTGGTCTGTTCTTTTTTATCCGATAGGACTTTAACAATGATAATTGTGCTACTAAAGAATAAACATAATCCCACTATTAAGGCTTCGGTAAAAGAAAATCCAAAAGATTGTGTTACTAGTAATCCTACGGAGGTCATAATAATCAACTCAACTAAGGCGGTAACAAGGACGACTTTACCTACCTTTTTGAAGACTGAAGCATTCAAGCCGAGACCAATTATGAAAAGTAGCAGGGTAATACCAATGCTCGAAAAAGTCTCAAAAGTAGAGCTAGCCGGTATTAAATGCAAGATTGAAAGGCCGATTAATATGCCGGTTAAAATATAACCTAGTATTAACGGCTGTCTAAGTAAGCGCACAATAATTGAAACTGCAGTTACAAAAACAATTATTATGCTAAGCTGAACGAAAATTTCTAAATGATTCATGGATTTGGTTTATCTGTTTTATTGTAACAACTTATGCTTAATTATGCCTGCTTAAGAGGCAATTAGCAAATAAACTAATTATTAAATTAGCACTCTTGACACTTGAGTGCTAATTTTTATATTATGAATAATGTTGGCAATCTCTAACTTAGAGTGCTAAAATATAAGCAGTTTTTACATCAACTTATATCTTAAAAGGAGAAATAAATGAGCAAAATTATTGGTATTGACTTGGGTACTACCAACAGCGCTATGGCTTACATGGTTGCTGGCAAGCCTGAAGTCATTGCAAATGCTGAAGGCAACCGCACGACTCCAAGTGTGGTAGCTATCAACAAAAGCGGCGAGCGCTTGGTGGGTCAGATTGCGCAACGCCAGCGTGTTACTAATGCTAAAAATACGATTTACGGCGTGAAACGTTTAATTGGCCGTAAATTTTCTGACAAAGAAGTTCAAAAAGACCATGACATTATGCCGTATGAAATTGTTAAAAGCGGCACAGGCGTAAAGGTTAAAATGTCTGGTAAAGAATATAGCCCCGAAGAAGTCAGCGCTATGATTTTAGGCAAAATCAAAGCTGATGCGGAAAGCTATTTGGGCGACAAAGTAACTGAAGCTGTAATCACAGTACCAGCCTACTTTGACGACTCTCAGCGCCAGGCTACTAAAGACGCCGGTAAGATTGCTGGGCTTGAAGTAAAGCGAATTATTAACGAGCCGACTGCCGCTGCCCTTGCCTATGGCTTGGATAAAAATAAAGAAGAAAAAATCGCTGTCTTCGACCTTGGTGGCGGTACGTTTGACGTGTCTATTCTTGAGTTAGGCGATGGTGTGTTTGAAGTTAAATCTACTAATGGCGACACTCACCTTGGTGGTGAAGACTTTGATAACCGCATTGTTAACTACTTTTTGGAAGAATTCAAGAAAGAGCACGGAGTTGATCTTAAGGGTGACAACGCTGCTATGCAGCGCCTAAAAGATGAAGCTGAAAAAGCTAAAAAAGAGCTCTCTACCACAAACGAAACAGAGATTAACTTACCATTCTTAACTGCAGATGCCGAAGGTCCTAAACACTTTGAAACTAAACTAACACGAGCCAAGTTGGAAGAGTTGGTATCTGAGTTAATTGATAAAACCCAAGCTCCATGCGAGAAAGCTTTGAAAGATGCCGGTCTTAAAGCTGGCGATATCAATGAGATAGTTTTGGTTGGCGGCATGACTCGAATGCCAGCAGTGATTGAAAAAGTGAAGAAGATTTTTGGCAAAGAGCCTTTGAAGGGCGTTAACCCTGATGAAGTTGTGGCAGTCGGTGCTGCTATTCAAGCCGGTGTGCTGCAGGGCGATGTTAAAGACGTATTGCTCTTAGATGTTACGCCTCTTTCGCTTGGCATTGAAACGCTTGGCGGCGTTACTAATAAGTTGATTGAACGAAACACAACTGTTCCTACCAGTAAATCTGAAGTTTATTCAACCGCTGCTGACAATCAGCCGCAAGTAGAAATCCACGTACTTCAAGGCGAGCGTGAAATGGCAGCCGACAACAAGTCGCTCGGTAGGTTTATCTTGGATGGTATTGCTCCGGCGCCTCGTGGCGTGCCGCAAATTGAAGTTACATTTAATATTGATGCCAACGGTATCTTGAATGTAACCGCTAAAGACAAAGGTACTGGCAAAGAGCAGAGTATTACCATTCAAAACAGCGGTAATCTTTCAAAAGAAGATATTGAGAAGGCTCAAAAAGAGGCTGAATCTCACGCCGATGAAGACAAGAAAAAGCGCGAAGCTATTGAAGCCCGCAACGTACTAGAAAATGCTATTTACCAGGCTGAAAAAATGCCTAGTGAATACAAGGATAAGATTTCTGACGAAGACAAGAAAACGATTGAAGAAGCTGTTGCAGAGGCTAAAAAACACCAGTCTTCAGAAGACAAAGAAGAGCTTGAGAAAGCTAGCAAAGAGTTGATGGAGAAGTTGCCCAGGCTATCGGCGCTAAACTTTACCAAGCTACTTCAGAAGATGCAAAGCCTGAAGAAGGTGGTAAAAAGCCAGAAGATAAAAATTCGCCAGCTGGCGAAGATGAACCTGTTGAAGGCGAAGTTGTCGACGAAAAAGAAAAATAAAACTTAACTTTTATCTAGTTTAGTTTTATAAAGCTAAAAACAACGCCGCCCACACCATGCCTGGGTCAGCTTTGTAAAATGGTGCTTTGAACCACGAACCATTTGGATTGACAAGTTCGGGGTAGGTGCCATGCCGTTTGATTAGTTTCTCGAATTTAGCATACTCTTCGTCGTATTCTGGACGCTTGAATTTTTTTAGACTGTGCAAATAAAATGTGCCATGCCATGTCCATATGGTTGTGCCCGTATAGTTTGGCATTAGCCATTTTCCCATTCCAAAACGATAGTGAAATTTGCTCCAATCTTTACAGTATTCGAGCGGGTAGAGTTTCTGGTAGCCACTTTCTCGCAAGTAATCAAATGTACTGTCAGCTTTTTCTTTACTATCCACAACGTCAAGGAAAAATGGCATGAGCCCGCACTCAGAGCTCCAGGCATTTGTGGAGCGGTCGGCTTTATAAAAACGGCCGTTCCAATACTCTTCATTCAATATTTTTTGATAAACTTCTAAGCTAAACGGAAAGTCGAGTTTGAGTTTTTGAGCGCAGACACTCATACGTCCAATCAGTGCGATTGAATAGGCGCTGCGATCGTAATTTACTGCATCTCTCATCTCGGCGTAGCGAACACTAGTCTTAAGGTCACCGGTCTTGGGGTTTAGATATGTTGCGGCATAATTTTTAAGTCGTTTATTAAGAAGCTTAGCTTCCATTGGCCGGAGTCTGTACTCGCTAACCACCAAACTGTGAAGTAACCAAGGCAGTGCATCAATAGATTTTTTGGCTGGAGCATTGAAAGTGTTGCCGGCTTTGTCTATACAAAGCGTGACGTGATCTACTTTCATATAATGTAACAGCGCCCAGTTTAGCGTATGGCGAACATTATCTCCTTTCCCCAACTTAACTAGACTACCTGCCACTGTCCCGAAATCTCTCATCCAGAAGAAATCGAAATGGCCAAGCGATGTACGATAAAAATCCCCTTCCCATAAACGATCTAGTATTTGTTCACAAATCTCGCTAGGCGTACCGTCGAACCGTTCAATCTTACCGAAGTAGCGATTATAAATTTGACGAGACCAAACCCGGATTGTCCCAAGTATTACGCCTATACTGCGATAAAGTCGCTCCATGCATAAAAGTATAACAGACAAGATGCGTTATTATTGATTATCTACTGACAACTTTCTGTTTAATCTCGTAGGCGTTAAAAATTTATAAATTAGCACTCTAGATTTTTGAGTGCTAATTTTGTATCATATACTAGATGTCTAAACGTGATTATTACGAAATTTTAGGAATTGGTAAAAGCGCCTCAGCTGATGAAATTAAGAAGGCGTTTAGAAAACTTGCCGTTAAATATCACCCAGATAAACAAGGCGGAGATGAGAAGAAATTTAAAGAAATCAATGAAGCTTACGAAGTCTTAAAAGATCCTTCAAAAAGGCAGCGCTACGATCAATTTGGCCACGCTGGTGTTGGGGGTAATGGTGCTAGCGGGGGTAATCCTTTTGGAGGTTATCAAGGGTTTGGTGGTCAAGGCCAGAACGTTAATTTTGATTTTGGCGACTTAGGGCTTGGCGATATATTTGGCAGCTTCTTTGGCGGCGGCCGGCAGCAACAGGGCCATGGTCCGCGTCGTGGACGTGACGTTGAGACAGATATAACTTTGACTTTTGAAGAAGCTGTATTTGGTACGGAAAAAACACTCCATCTTGCACTCGAAGATGAGTGCTCTCATTGTAAAGGAACAACTGTCGAGCCAGGTTATGAAATGAAAACCTGTGAAACTTGCAAAGGCTCTGGCCAGCAAACACGTGTCATGAACACGATGTTTGGGCAGATTCAACAAGCCGTTGTTTGCCCGACTTGTGACGGGCGCGGCCAAATACCTGAAAAAGTTTGTAGTGTATGTAAAGGCAAGGGCACGGAACGCAAAAAACAAGCCATTAACTTAAAAGTACCTGCGGGTATTGATGATGGAGCGACGATTCGTTTGCGTGAGCATGGAGAAGCAGTTGCGACAGGTGCCAAGGGAGATTTATATGTACACATGCGGGTTAAGCCCCATAAAAAATTCACCCGCGAAGGCGATTTGATTTTGAGTGAAGAAGAAGTAGGCATGGTTGATGCGACGCTAGGTACGGAAATTGATGTGGAGACTGTTGATGGTCCGGTTCGCATGAAAGTGCCTGCTGGCACTCAGAGTGGTACAGATTTTAAACTCTCAGGCCATGGCGTTCCTCATTTGCGAGGTGAAAAGCGTGGTGCTCATATAGTTAGCTTAATAGTCAAAACTCCTACTAAACTTAGTAAAAAGCAAAAAGAACTGCTAGAAGAATTCGGCTCCACACCAAAGAAGCGCGGTATATTTTAATTATTGGGCGAAAGCTGCGGTGTCAATTAGTTGGGCGCAAGCTATTCGGTCCAGAACCCCGCTGAAAAAGCGTAGGCACTCTCTCGGCTCTTCGGGCCTGGGCTCCTCTAGATATATTAGTAGCATCGTCTACAGGATCTAAATGATACGGATTGCAGCAAGCGTGTGTCCTACATAGATGATCTCCTAGTAAGCCGTCTATTTCTTCACCGCGGAGGAT
The DNA here is from genome assembly GCA_963717595.1 of uncultured Candidatus Saccharibacteria bacterium. Lineage (GTDB taxonomy): Bacteria > Patescibacteriota > Saccharimonadia > Saccharimonadales > Saccharimonadaceae > CAVQWH01. The sequence goes on from CAVQWH010000001.1 coordinate 411,023, forward strand.
AGAAAGAGTGGCTCTATGCGCTTTACTATCTCTTAACCCTAAAGCGCCAACTGTTATTCTAGGATAATGAGACTTACCTTTTTCATCATAAGGGACTGAAAGAGGTAGGCGCCAGCAACCCAGCTCTTCATCAAATACAAAACCTTCTCTTGATAGTAAGTATTGTGCCAGTAGGATTACTTCTTCAGGTTGATCAATTTGCGGTATTGTCGCGGTTCTTATTAGTTCTTGAAATTGTCGGCGACTAAATTCTACTGAGGGTAAAATTCCACCCCATTTAGTCACTAACACTTCATCTTTGGTAAAGTCGTGGCCTTCAGGTAGCAAGGGGTCTGGCGGTAAGTGCAAAGCAAATCTTCCGCTTGGATAATGCAAGATATCAGGTGTTTCTTTATCTTTTAGATCTGCTGGTCTCTCTGCTGCTGCCATATATTTTACTAACTAACAATAAAGTTAGATCACCTCCTATATGATTAATCTTAACATGATGTCTTACTTCGTAAGCTTAAAAGTTGAGGTAAAATCCACAATCAACCCTGTTAATGATTTGATAAGTATGATATAGTAATAAAATACTTATGGAAATAAGCAAGTCAGCTGCTAGAGGAAAAAAGTTTCTGGTAACACCTGAACAGTCTTTAGCACTACAAACCTATGAATACTTTAAGGGCGGCCCTGACCGCCAGGCTTTATTAGAAGAATTTCAAAATGGGGATTCTCTGGAATTAGAATTAGACTACCCAAGGTTGAGCTCGCAGTCTGTTGATCATCATGTCGCCAATCTTGACAGACTTGTTTATGCAAAAGATGGTGACGGTTATGATGCTACTACGGAATTTCGTCTAGCAGAGGCGTACTTTTTAAAACAAGCTGCGCGCCTAAATGATGCCAGTGAAGTGAGCCAAAGACAGGTCGACCATTTCCAGGAGATGAATGAGCAGCTTTATGGCGCTCCAGACCCAGAGCTAACAGCGCAAATGTTAAGTAGGCTGTGGCAGGATATTTTTGCTCACCGCTCACCAGCCAACGAAGAACTGATTGATGATTTGCAAAATGGCTTTACTTTTACTAATCAATCAGGAGATCAGCTTTACGTGCCGCCTTTACCTAGTGTAGAAAGTTACCACGAAGATCTACCTACGCTTGATTCTGAAATACATGAGTGGCTGGAAAATTATTTATTAAATGAACTAGCTCCAGCGTACCAAGTATTTCTAGACTATGTTAATGAGGCTGGCAAAGATAGTGGCGAGCATTTGTTCTTACCCGAAGAAGTAGCTATTTTATTTGAGAAAGCAGCAGCTGCCTTAGGTATAGAAATTGATGTTATTAAAGATGAAATCGGCACCAACTTGAGCTGGAGTTCTGTTGACAGGGCCGTTCATGTGGGTATGCAACGCAAACCAATCAAAGGAGCTAAAGACCTACTTGGTCTATTTGCTCATGAGGTATATGTACATGGCCAGCGTTCTCTTAATGGTGCTATGTTAGAAAGTAAGCCTCTTGAAAATGGGCTTTTTACAGTCGCCGATTTTGACGAAGGCGAAGACCCAAGTTATTTAGGGTTTGAAGAGGGGCTAGCTACAGTAGTTCAAAAAGTTGTTTCTGGTAAAGAAAATATATGGAATATAGCAAGTATGGGTAACTATTTAAATATTGCCCTGGCTTCGATGGGCTGGACTCCACGCCAAGTTTTTGAAGTTATGAGTCGAGTTCGAATGATTATGAGGTCTGAAGAGGCGCCTGAATTATCTGAAGATATAGAGGAGAGTGCAAAAAAAGATGCTCTTGCCCAAGTAGTGCGTGTATTTAGGGCTACGCCAGCAGACAAAACTTATTCTACTAGCGAAGGCGTAACCTTACATTATGCAAAGGATCTTGCATATGCTGCAGGCAAAGCAAAGGCCGTATCATTTCTTAACTCAATGAGAGGCGATTCTTCTCAAATAAAAACCTTAAAATGGAAGAAATTGCTAGTTGGTCACTACGATCCTACAAACCATTATCATCGGGAATTAGTTGAAAGCTGCCTAACAAGTAACTAATATTATAAATATGGGGAAATACCAAGTTATCGTTGGTCGTTTTGAACACGTAGATATTGTGGGCAAGTTTAAGGACGTGCCTGCTAAGATTGATACCGGAGCTTATCGTTCCTCGATACATGCTACTAACATTGAAGTCTTAAAGCTGAATGGCAAAGATGTTTTGAAGTTTACACTCCTTGGCCACCCTGTTGCAAATAACCACAGAACGCTTGAAACTAGATCATTTAATATTCGTAAAGTCCGCAGCTCTAATGGCCAGCTAACCACAAGATATGAAATCAACTTGAGAGTTAGGCTGGGCTATAAAATATTCAGCACGCCTTTTACGCTTATCGACCGCTCAAATAACATATTCCCCATACTAATCGGTCGTAAAGCTTTAAATAAACGCTTCATTGTAGACCCCAGCCTTGCAGGTATGAGTAGAGTAGAGCTAAAACTTGCCGCAGCCAGTGTGCCAATTGACGAAGAAGATCTGGAGGGGGTTAACGCATGAGAATAGCAATACTTTCCAATGGGCCTGGCAACTATTCTACTAAACGGCTAAAAGAAGAAGCCCTAAAGCGTGGACACGAAGTTAAGATAATTAAATATCGTGATTGTTACGCCAGTATTGAAAAAAGCCACCCCTCTGTTGGTTACAAAGGGGAAGAGCTGAAAGGCTTTGATGCTGTAATTCCTCGAATCGCTAGTAGTATGACTCGTTATGGGTCAGCAATTGTACGTCAGTTTGAAATGCAAGGCGTTTACACACCAATTAGCTCAATTGCTATTACGCGCGGACGTGACAAATTACGCGCTATGCAGCTTTTGTCTAGAGCTGGGGTAGGAATTCCTAAAACGGTTTTCTCTCGTAACACTGCTGATATTGACAGCATGATTGAACAGCTTGGAGGGACGCCGGTGATAATTAAGTTAGCACGCGGTACCCATGGTAATGGAGTAGTACTTGCTGAAACTAAAAAGGCAGCAAAGTCTGTTTTGCAGGCGTTTTACTTAAACAATGAAGATGGCACTAACATTTTACTCCAGGAATTTATCAAAGAATCTGCCGGTGAAGATATTCGTGCTTTTGTAGTTGGCAGGCGAGTTGTTGCTAGCATGAAGCGCCAAAGCCTTGACGATGATTTTCGTTCCAACCTACATCAAGGAGCCGAGGGAAAAACTGTTAAACTAACCGACGAAGAAAGAAAAACTGCTATTAAAACCGCCAGAGCTATGGGCATGAATATATGCGGCGTAGACATGATGCGCTCAAAGCGCGGGCCTTTGATTCTAGAAATTAATTCGAGTCCAGGTTTTGCGATTGAAAAAGTAACTGGGCGTAACGTGGGCGAAGCTGTCATTAAATACATCGAACTTAACGCTAAACGACGTCACAAGAAAGATAAGGTTGGGGCTTAGCCAGTTATGACTTTTACAACCATATTTATAATTTTCCTCGCAGCCTTGTTTGTTTTAAGCTATCTAACCAAGCGTCGTTTTGGTGTACTAGGTTTAGCTTTAGCTGCAGGAGCTGTTATTAGCCAGTATTGGACAAATACTCTTACGCCGTTAATTAGAGACCAGGGTATACAGATAATTAACCCGCCACTAGCTAGCGTGGTAGCCGCTGCTTTAGTTCTTTTGCCAGCTATTTTGTTACTTTTTAGCGGTCCGACTTATCGGCAAAAAATACAAAGAATTGTTGGCTCCGCTTTATTCGCCCTACTGGCCGTAGCATTTTTGTTAGATGCACTGGGTGGTAGCTTACAGCTAGATAAAACCGGCTTATCGGTTTATGAGTTTGTTGATAGATTTAAGCCCACCATTATAGTAATCGGTTTAGCTGCAGCTATAGCTGATGTTTTAATGACCCACACTCCGCGTCGCCGTTCTCGCAAAAGCGAGTAGATTGACATACAGTGGTCAAAAGTGATAAGGTTTTCTCTGTTAGTATTACATGCGGGCCGTTAGCTCAGTTGGTTAGAGCACCTGCCTTTTAAGCAGGGTGTCCCGGGTTCGAGTCCCGGACGGCCTATCCAAATTTATCAGTGTCTATGTAAAAGAAACCTGCTTTTCTTAATATTTGAAAACTCTGCAAAAAATAGACCGATAAATACTAAACCTGTGCCTAAAATAAAAGTTTGTGATGGTTTTTCAGCCAATACGATGTATGCTATGACGATTGTTGCGATCGACTCTAGGTAATCATATATACCAGTCTCCATAGCCTTTTTGTGTTTGAGGGCGAAAAAGAATAATGGCTTGGCTAATGCCACTGCAATAGCACTGCCAGCCAAACCTATCCAACCCGAACTGGCCGTTGATGCAATATCCCAGCTGTGAAGTTGCCCTAAAGAATAAATAGCTATTGGTAACACACCAATAGTCATATGCATAAAAGTTAGCTGCTGAATATTTACTTTTTTAGTCAGAGGCTTACAAATGACGACACTAATAGTTACACAAAAAACCGCAGCTACAATTAACAAGTTACCGATTAGCTCAGAGCTGTTCCCGTTGCTTATCCATGGTTTACCAATAATAATTAATGAACCGGCAAGGGCAATACAAATTCCCAAGAACGTTCGGAGACTAAGACGTTCTTTAAGAAATGATGCAGACAGTACTAGCAGTATGAGTGGCCCGAGCATATAAATAACAGCGGAGTTACTGGCAGTGGTTTTAGTTAATCCGATGTAAAGTGCCAAAGAACTGAGAGTTATATAAAATACAGAGGCCAAGCTAGCTAGCAAAACAACCTTTAGCTTAAGTGGTTTCCAGTGACGAATGGCAGAAGGCGACAAGAAGAGTGCAGCTATCAAGAATCGCATGGTCATGAATATGGCCACCGGAATTGCTATCACACCCATTTTAATAAATACTATGTCTGCGCCCATTAGAATACTAACTATCGTCAAGGCTGCTATAGGTAAAATGGTTTTTTGTTTTTGCATGATTTCATTTTATGTTATCACAACAAACATATATTAGGCTTTATTACCCTCTGTTGCTACTAAGTGGAAATAGGTGTGTTGGCTGGTGGAGTTTGTGTATCTGGGGCGACTGAAGGTGATGAAGCTTGGCCAATAGTTTTGTATAGTACCGCAAAAACTGCGCTGTACATAAACAAGAAGTAGATAGTTATCAGGATTCCCACAATAGTGATTACCGGTAGCGCCATTAAAATCATTACACCGATTATTCCCCACACGCTTCCAACACTCCCTCTAGTAGATTCCCAACTAGATTTTATAGCGTCTACGACGCCCATATCTTTATCTACTACGAAATAAAACGATAAAACTAATCTAGGCATTATAAAGAAGAAGGGAATTATAAACAATAAAAGACTAGCTATGGATATTAACCCTACGGCTATTTCTAGTAAAAAGAGTTTTGGCCATAAAGACAGACCTTTGCTTAGGGCTTGTCCAACACTTAAAGCCCTATTATTTACTCCCGCCAGGTAGGTGGAAACTTGAGCACCTACTATTATGATGAATATACCGAAGAAAATGAGACTAGCTCCACTATTCCTTAGTGAAGGCAGGTTAAATATGGCGTTTAAAGCAAACATAATTAACGCAATGAGTATCAAAGTTTCCAGGTTACGAAGAACGGCTTTTTTTGAAAGTTTATAAGCTTCAAATGCCCCTGGCCATCTAGCTGGCATAAAGGAGCTTGCTTGAGATTTTTGATCCATTGTTGAGAGTCCTTACGCTTAATTAAACTATTTCGTACAATATAACATGGGTGTTGTATTAAAATCAAACTCCCTCTCTTTATACCCAGCAATTGCACTACGTACTTAAAGTAAGGGGGCACTGTATTTCTTTATTGCGCTTAATCTGATTTCACGCTACAATTCTCATAAGCATTATGAAAGCCATTACTAAGCATTTTGCCAAGAAAACAAAGGGTCTTCACTCATCTCAATCTGCCTTTGCTCTTCCTACCGTGGTTTTGACTGCAACTATCTTAATGATAGCGGCTGTTTCAGTGGCACAAACAGTCGTTACTATCAGCACGGCCGTACGTGCACAAAATTGGCAAAACTTGGCCGATGAGGCTGTTCAGGCGGGGATTTCTTATGCTACTAGTTGTCTTCGCCAAAATACCATTAGCTACTGGAGCAGTTCGCTAACACCTAATACTAGCTGTAGTGGCACTTCTGGTTCTGGCGGTAACTATATAGAACAAAACAGCCAATACACCTCCACCTTTTCTGTCGCCCCGCCAGATACTTCCGGTTCAAAACCCGAAGCTACGGTAACAGGCACAGTTACGCTAGCTGGCACCACCAAGCAATATATTTCTAAAGGCGTAGCAATTGTAAATCTAGCTTCAAATCCTACTACTACAACGCTTCCCACGAGCCCTGTCGATGGCCAGGAAGTCTATTATCGTGTAAACCGGGGAGATGGTACTTATGCTTATTGGCACCTAAGGTATAACGCATCTACTACGTATTGGGATTTTTTGGGAGGTCCTAGTATGTTTGCACAAGTTGACGCTACTCAAACTACTACAAGTACAACCTTCACTAATCTGGCTACTGTAGGACCTTCTTTAACTGTGCCATTAGCTGGAGATTATGATGTTACTATAGGAGCGCGATTATACGGTACAACCAATAGTATGGCCAGCCAAATGGGCTATTCTATAAACGGGGGTGGAGTTGGTTATATTATAGATAGTTATAGCGGAGCTTCATATGACGGCGGTGCAACAGTTGCAACTCACGAGGTTCGAACAGTTCGACAGACAGGTATCACTGCTAACGCATCATTTGTAGCAAAATATCGTGTTTTCCCTACTACTAATGTTCCTGGCTATTTTGGGTATCGAACAATGCAGATAAGCCCTGTAAGGGTTAAGTAAGTAGCAATTTCATATAGTGCCCTAGCTTGGTTTATCCAAAATTATATGCAGAATAGTCAGTTTATGCATTCAAAACTTAGCGCCAAGGCGCATAGCTCTTGGCTTGTTGCTTTTGGGTCTTTCAGTATACTGCTTGGCATTGCGCTAGCATTTGTAGCCCCTATTTCGTTTGCTAACCCGGGCTGGCTAATAGCTTCTTTGGCTTTACTGATAGTTACAGCAATTGGGCGTACTAGGTTATTTTTGATAGTCGCAGTTTTAGCTGGGCTGCTACTTGGCTTATGGCGCGGTGCTCTGGAAAAAATTGACCTGCAGCCTTATCAGTTTTATTTAGGCAAAGAAGTTCATTTAAAAGGAGTTATTACCCAAGATCCAACTAATGATTCTAGTAAATGGCAGGTGCAGGTGGGTGGTGTAAAGGTTGAAAATAAGAGCTTGCCTGGCCAAGTATGGGCCTCAGTATTTTCGCACCTAAAGCTGAAGCGTAGCGATCACGTTGAGTTGGTCGGCAAGTTACGCCCTGGCTTTGGCGGCTTTCCGGCTAGCATGAGTTTTGCAAAACTTGTCAGCGCTAAGCGTCAAAAAAACGGGGATATTCCCTTGCAAGCTCGGGATGTGTTTGCCACTGGCGTGCATCACAGTATTCGTGAGCCAGAAGCGAGCCTGGGGCTGGGCTATTTAGTGGGTCAAAAACATACTTTACCTAAAAGCTTAACTAACAACTTGCAGATTGTCGGCTTAACACACGTAGTAGTGGCCAGCGGTTATAATCTTACGATTTTGGTGCGCCTGGCAAGAAGATTGTTTGTTAAAGCTTCAAAATATCTTGCTGCACTTTCTGCTGGCACTATGATGCTAGTTTTTATTTTAATTACGGGGTTTAGCCCTAGTATGGTGCGGGCGGGAATAGTTGCCGGCTTAAGCTTAGCTGCTTGGTATTATGGCCGGCGTATTCATCCGCTTGTTTTGCTGCCTTTTTCAGCTGCAATTACTGTGCTAATTACGCCTTTATATATTTGGGGTGATGTTGGCTGGTATCTTTCGTTTGCGGCTTTTGCGGGAGTGATTATTCTAGCGCCGCTAATCACCAGTTTCTTTCACAGGAGCCAAGAACGTCCCGGCACAGTCAAACAAATTTTTATAGAAACCGTTACTGCTCAGCTAGTTACTTTGCCGATTATTGCATTTACTTTTGGGCATTATTCTTTGTTTGCTCTGCCAGCTAATTTATTAGTTTTACCTTTTGTACCGCTTGCTATGGTATTTACTTTTGTAGCGGGGCTGGCCGGCTTACTGATTCCTGGCTTGGCTACGTTTTTCGGTGCGCCAGCTAGCGCGCTGCTAGGCTATATGGCTAGTGTTATAAATAAGTTAGCTTCCTTGCCTTTAGCGCAAGGACAGCTGAACTTTAACGTACTTATTTTAGTAATAAGTTATTTTTCTATAATTCTGCTAGGTATATTTTTATGGCACAAAACTAAGCATGATTTTAGCAAAGATAATATTATCGAATAAATTGGTATAATATTATTAAACAAAGTAATAATCTTAGGAGTTTTATGTCCGGGCATAGTAAATGGTCTACAATTAAGCGTCAAAAAGGCGCCAATGACGCCAAGCGTGGCGCGTTGTTTACAAAGCTAGGTAATCAGATTGCCATTGCTGCTCGTGGCGGTACTGACCCGGAAATGAACCCGAGCCTAGCCATGGCTATAGAAAAAGCCCGGGCTTCGAATATGCCAAACGCCAACATTCAGCGCTCTATAGATAGGGTGAAAGATAAAAATGCTGCCCAGCTGGAAGAAGTTACATATGAAGGTTATGCGCCGGGCGGGATCGGCTTGATTATTGAATGCGCAACTGATAACAAAAATCGCACTTACCCAGAAGTACGCACGGCTTTAACTAAAAATGGCGGCTCAGTCGCCGAAGCAGGTAGCGTGGCATTCCAGTTTACTCGCAAAGGTGTGATTCGTGTAGCAGCTAGCGGTGAAGATGCTTTGCTAGCAGTTTTAGATGCCGGTGCGGAAGATGCCAACGAAGAAAATGGAGAAATTATAGTTTACACTTCTGACAAAGGTTTAGCTAAAGTTCGCGATGCCATTAAACAAGCTGGCCTAGAGGTTAAAGAAGCCGAGCTGGCTTATGTGCCAAATAACGAAATTGAGATTTCTGAGTCAGAAGTTGCCCGCAAGGTTGTAAAAGTTATTGATGCTCTGGAAGAGCTAGACGACGTAGTAAATGTGCACAGTAATTTCGCGCCCGCTGATGGCGTGAGTCTTTGACTCAGCGAAGCCTACATAGTAACATCGATAGTAATTATGAAAAAGCTTATGCTGGCTTTGGCAGCTATGGTTTTTGGTGTGATTGTTTTTGCGCCCAAAACTATGGCAGATAGTTCGGGACTTATTTTTACGGCGCTCCAGACTAGTTCCAATCTTGATTATGCGGAAATTTATAATAGCTCCAATGAACCTGTTGATATGGATGGCTGGTCGGTTGAAGTAACAATAACTGATGCTGATAATTCTTCGTCAAATTTTGTATGCTCGATTAATTTAAGTGGATGGCTGCGTCCACAAAGTTATGGAATTTTGGCCGACCAAGGTATTGTGCAAAATGACAGTAATCAACTGACTTATAAAAATTCCCAGTGCTCGCCGTCTGGGTTTAAGGCAGTTTATGTTTCAAAGCTTGTATTAAAAAATAATGAAACTGTTTTTGATTCATTGAGTCCAACAGATCAAGAGGGTGCGTGGGTACGAAAGCATGTTTCCTCAGTTAGTAATAAATATAGAAGTACTGGGAATTTTGATGATGACTTTGACTCTGTGAGTAATATAACCTTACAAACTGGCGGTTGGTACGATGGACCCCAGCTTCAACTGAAGGTTTAGAGGTTGTAGAAATTTTACCAAATCACAAAGATTGTTCCCCGCTTGGTACCAGCTTAGAATGTGGTGATTATGTAAAGCTTTATAATTCGTCTAACCACGATATTAACTTGGCAAACTATAGGCTAAGAATTGGCTACAAAGGCCAAAATCCTAGTATTAGTAATACATTCACGTGGGGTCAAAACCTTGATCCAGCTAACGATGAGTTAGATTTGTCTGCCGGACAATACTTTACTTTAACTACTCGCGATGACGGCTCGCTTTTAAGTGTACCGGATGATGGCGATTTTGTTTGGCTGGAGGATGCTTACGGGCAAAAAGTGTATAGTCCTGTTGTAGAATATCCTAGCGCAGCTTCTACTACCAAAGTAGGATATTCCTGGGCGTTTGATGGAGCGAGTTGGCAATGGACTAGCATGCCTAGCCCGGAAGGCTCGAATTATTTTTATCTTCCGCCCAGTACATCTACCACCAGTAGCGGCAATGAGCTGAAGCCGTGTCGGTCCGATCAATTTAGAAACCCACTTACTAACCGCTGCAAAAAGAAAGATAGCGCTTCGTCCAGCTTAAAACCATGTCGCTCAGATCAGTTTAGGAATCCCGTAACCAATAGGTGTAAAAGTAAAGCCAGCGTTTCAAGCTCTCTAAAACCTTGCAAGCCGAATCAATTTCGTAATCCTGCTACTAATCGTTGCAAGAGTAAGGCTAGTGTAGGGTCTAGTCTGAAGCCGTGTAAGCCAGGCCAAAAGCGCAACCCTTTAACTAATCGCTGTCGCAAAGTCGGGCAAGTAGCTGGTGCTGCCGTGCAAAAGATTCAAGATGTTCCTCAAAAAACCGGAGTTAGCTGGTGGGTAGCAGGGGCAGCGGGAGCAAGTGCTGTTGGCTATGGTGTTTACGAATGGCGTAGTGAAATCATCACTCTTTCCCAGCGCCTGTTGCAATTACCGAAGAGTGGCCAAGTAAGCTATACTAAAGTTATGCGAATTTTAGGCATTGATCCGGGCACTGGGATTTTGGGCTTTGGTGTTATTGACCATGAAAAAGGCAAGTCTAAATTAATTGATGCCGGAGTTATCCGCACGCCCGTGAAAGAAGATGATGCCGTGCGGCTAAAAACCATTTACGAAGAACTGACGGAAATTATAAAAACCACCAGGCCTAAGGCGATGTCAGTTGAAAAGCTATTTTTCGCCAAAAATGTAACCACTGCTATGACCGTGGCCCAGGCGCGGGGGATAGTTTTGCTTTGCGGGCAGCAGGCCGGGCTGGATATTTATGAGTATACGCCGCTGCAAATAAAGCAGGCGCTGACTGGCTATGGCCAGGCTACTAAACAGCAGATTCAAGAAATGGTGCGTCTGAGCTTAGGGCTGAAAGATGTGCCAAAACCAGATGATTGTGCCGATGCCATAGCTGCGGCTATTATGCACGCCCAGACTGTGCAATAATAGTGTTATGATTGCAACTCTTAAGGGTACCGTTGCTAAAGAAACCGACAGCGTGGTTATTGAATGCGGCGGCGTTGGTTATGGCATATTTTTAAGCTCAAACGATCTAGAAGCTTTAAATGATGGCGAACAAATAAAAATTTATGTTTATGAGCATATTAAAGAAGATGCACACGATTTGTATGGATTTTTATCGCCTGGCACTAAGCAGCTTTTTGAGCAGCTTTTGAGCGTAAAAAATGTTGGGCCAAAAGCTGCACTTGCGATTTTAGATATTGGCTCGGCAGATGCTGTGCGCATAGCGATTGCCAGCGGCGAGACAAAATATTTACAAACTGCTAAAGGCGTTGGCAAGCGCGCTGCAGAACAAGTGGTAGTAGAGCTGCGAGATAAAGTCGGCGCTCCAGTGGGCGAGTCAGCTGAAAGCTTAGCCGGGCGCTCAGGAATTAATCAACAAGACGAAGCTTGGCAAGCATTGGTTAGTTTGGGGTATTCTGAAAATGATGCTGCACTAGCTTTAGATAAAGTAGATAAAAACTTGTCGACTGAAGAAAGAGTGAAACAAGCGCTAAGTAAGAGTAGTTAGTATGGCTATTGAAAGAATAGTAAATACAAGTTCGTCAGACGAAGACCAAGAAGAAAAGCAGCTTGAAAATAGCTTGCGTCCGCGAAATTTCTCTAGTTATATTGGCCAGTCTCGACTTAAGAAAAACTTGAAGTTGGCGATTGATGCAGCTAAAAAGCGAGGCGAGCCTATTGATCACGTGCTACTTTATGGCCCGCCAGGACTTGGCAAAACCACTATGGCTAGCGTGATAGCTCACGAAATGGGTTCGCAAATCCGTATCACCAGTGGGCCAGCAGTTGGTAGGGCGGCAGACTTAGCAAGCTTGCTTACTAGCCTTCAAGATGGCGACATTTTATTCATTGATGAAATCCACCGCTTAAGCCGTAGCGTTGAAGAAGTGCTCTACGCTGCGATGGAAGATTTCAAGTTGGATATTATTTTAGGCAAAGGGCCGAGCGCCAAAAGCTTAAGGCTTGATTTGCCGAAGTTTACTTTGATAGGCGCCACCACCAGAACTGGTGCTTTGGCTGCGCCGCTTAGAGATAGGTTTGGTATTATGCACCGACTTGAGTTCTACACTCCAAGCGAAGTTACACAGATAGTTGATCGTTCGGCTAAAATTTTGAATGTAAAAGTGCATCCTGAAGCAGCCGATATCATCGCTTCACGATCCCGCTTAACCCCGCGAATTGCTAACCGGCTGCTAAAACGGGTACGCGACTACGCCGATGTTAATGGCGACGGGATTATCGATACGAAAATCGCTCACAGCGCACTAGATATGCTAGAGATTGATAAAATTGGCCTTGATCCGGCAGATCGTAGGTTGCTTGAAACTATTATTGAACATCATGGCGGCGGGCCGGTTGGCGTAGAAACTCTGGCAGCAATTACTGGAGATGAACGCTCTACGATTGAAGACTTTTTTGAGCCTTATCTACTGCAAATCGGCTTGCTGGAAAGAACTCCGCGTGGCCGTAAGGTAACGGCAAAAACCCATAAACACTTGGGCAAACCTGCAAAAAAACAAAGCGACCAACAGCAACTGTTATAATATCTCCATGAATCCAGACCAACCTAGCACTGTCAACCAAGAAGCTGAAGCAAAACATAAAGAATCAAAACAACGTTATCCGGAGCTAACTTTATCGCCAGGTGAATACGTTATAATGACGGTTCGCCGCCATCCTATTGGCCTGGCATCTATTTGGCTAGCAGAAGGCGTGGTGATATTCATAGCGCTTCTACTTCTGGGTTTAGGGATATTCGGTTCAAACATTTTAGCCGATAGTTTCGGTATTAACATAAGTGTTGGCATATTAGCCCTGGTTTCATTTTTGCTCATAATTTTAATGCTAGCCATAGGCATGGTAAGCACGTCGATTTATCGGGATAATAAATTTTATTTAACTAATGAGAGCGTTATTGAACATGTAAGAATCGGGCTTTTCTCTCGTCGTGAGAAAACCATTAGCCTAGGTAGTGTAGAAGATGTAAGTTTTACTCAAAATGGTATTTTGCAGTACATGCTTAACTATGGCTTTATTCGCCTTTCTACCGTAGGAGATGAAACGACATATAGGTTCACCAATGTTTCAAACCCGCGTAAACAAACTGCTATCCTTACCCAAGCGGTTGAAGATTTTAAAAATGGTCGCCAAGTTAAAGGCTAGTCTTAATTTTGCGCTGCTTGTTTAACGTAATCAGATTCTTTTTCTAAAGTAGTTCTTAGCTTGTAACTTTGGCATTTGCCACTTACGCAACCGCTTGGTAAGTAGTGGTAACTTGATTGTGGTTGGTTAACTTTATAACCGTTAGGATCTTTGAATAAAGCAGGATCAACTGCAGTGAGATTCTTAGAGTCTATATGGTCTGGGTAGTAGTGGTATTTTGGATAAAAGACTTTTTCTAAGTCATAGTACATTGCATTAATAGCAGTTTTTCGCTGTTTATCACGAGAAGCGGCACTGATATTTTGTTTTTGTATAAAGAATAAAGTTGAAACGGCCAATGCCAAAATAATAACCACTATAAGCTCAATAACTGTAAAACCTTTTTCTCTATGCATGTAAGTATTGTAGCAAATCACGTATAATATAGTTAGCAGTTGTTTATAAAAAGAGAGGGACAAAAATATGGCAGACAAAAAAACAGCTAAAGTTAAAAGTAGTAATAACGAGGCAAAACTAAAAGCCTTAGGCTTGGCGGTTGATCAAATTACCAAACAATTCGGTGATGGCTCAATTATGAAATTAGGTGAGTCTTATAGAAGTAATGTTGAGTTAACATCGTCGGGAACTTTGAGTTTAGATTTAGCTTTGGGCGGTGGCTATCCAAAAGGGCGAATTATTGAAATTTATGGTCCGGAAAGCTCAGGTAAAACCACTCTGACTTTGCACGCAATTGCCCAAGTTCAAAAAGATGGCGGCACAGCGGCTTTTATTGATGCCGAGCATGCACTTGATCCAAGCTATGCTAAAAAGCTGGGAGTAGACACTGATAATCTGCTAATATCTCAGCCTGATAACGGTGAACAGGCACTTGAGATTGCCGAGACTCTTGTACGTTCTAATGCTGTGGATCTAGTGATAGTCGACTCAGTTGCAGCACTTGTGCCTCAGGCTGAGATTGAGGGCGACATGGGGGACGCACACGTCGGTTTGCAAGCACGTTTAATGAGTCAGGCTCTTAGAAAGCTAGCTGGTATTATTAGCAAGAGCAAAACTACAGTAGTTTTCATTAACCAAATTCGCATGAAAATTGGCGTTATGTTCGGCAATCCTGAGACTACAGCCGGTGGCAATGCATTGAAATTTTATTCCTCGGTTCGCTTGGACATTCGCCGCATTGGCCAAATTAAAGTTGGCGATGAAGTGATTGGCAACAGAACAAGGGTTAAAGTGGTCAAAAATAAAATCGCGCCGCCTTTTAGGGTCGCTGAGTTTGACATTATGTATAACGAAGGCATTTCAAAGACTGGTGACATTCTAAACTTGGCTGTTCATCATGGAGTAGTTGGCAAATCTGGGGCATGGTTCGACTACAAAGATGAAAAATTAGGCCAAGGGCGTGAGGCTACTAAACAGCATCTAAAAGAACATCCGAAGCTTGCTACGGAATTAGATAAAAAAGTTCGAGAAAAAGTTGCTGCTGAAGAAGCTTAATACATGAATTTATGGCACAAGCCGGCCGCATAACTTCCATAAAAAGACAAGCCAAGCGGGATGATCGTGTCTCAATTTATATTGATGGTAAGTTTGTGTTTTCGCTGCATGATTCCCAGCTCGTTTCTAGCGGCTTAAAAATAGGCAAAGAGCTTTCAGGTCAAGAGATTAATAAATGGAAGAATGAATCTGACTTTGCTAAGGCTTACGATAAGACGCTTAATTTTGTTACTATCCGTCCGCGCAGTCAAAAAGAAATTAATGACTATCTATGGCGGAAGCAGGTTGAAGAATCGCTAAAAGCTAGAATAGTCGAGCGCCTTAAAGAGAGAGGTTACATAGACGACGAAAAATTTGCTCAGCTTTGGGTTCGTTCACGATCGCTGGCTAAACCTACTAGTCGTCGTAAGTTAGAGTTGGAGCTAAGGCAAAAGGGGGTAAGTAGTGAAAAGATTAAAGAAGCCCTGAGCTCAAGTAAGGATTTTGACGAACGGACAGCTTTGCAAAAAATTATCGCTAAAAAGAAAAAAAATTATGATGATCCACAAAAATTAATTGCGTATTTAGCTCGTCAAGGCTTCGGCTATGACGACATTAAACACGAACTTAGCGACCAGGCCTAATATTAATAGTTTCGGTCTGAGGTTTACGGAATGGGTTATTAAAAGACCCAGGCTCCGTAAGCGGGTTTTCAACTCCTGTTTTTAAGCTTGCCGAACTTACTGTAATATATTTATCTGTAACTTTAGTTATTTGTGAGCGATTAATAAGTAGCTCGGAAATTTGCAAACTTTTTATTAAAGGGCGCTTAACATGAAGTTGGTGGATTAAAAAGGTAAGTGGGTCTAAGCTGTATTCAGCCACTTTGCCCAGTTTAGTTTTCGTGTCGTCAATAACTTCTATGCCTATTAGTTTGAAATTCATTTTGATAATTTCTTCAAACTTTACCAAGTCTTTAGCAGGAATAAGTTCATCTACGGAATCAATAATTACGTGAGACTCGTTAGCTTCGCGAATATCATTAGTTTTTAAAATTAATTTATCTTTACCTTCTTGTACGGGCGAGTTTACGAAGTATCCGACAACTTGAAGGTTACGTGGATTAATCATCGCCTCCTTTATAGTTGCGACTTTTGTGCCGGTATGGAGGCTGAGCACATCGCTCTCTAATATTTGTTGAGAAAGCATTAGCATGGTATTTATTATAACAGTTTATTTAGTGAATGGATTTATCCTGCCACTTGGCAGACTAGGAACTTCATGGCTGGTTTGCGGATCTTGTAATTCCTGAATTTTATCTATGGTATTTTGGTCAAACTGGGTTTTTACAGCTTTTTGATTTTTAGCCTGTGCAGCATACTGTTCATCCTGAGTCTGAGTTAATATGATCTCCATTTTATAAACGGCAGTAATAATTGAGAGCAATGCTAACAAGATGACAATTAATGTCCGATGTTTGGTTATCGGTGCCGTCAATTTCTTAAGCTGTCGCTTTATCGTAGCCATGTTGATGTTAACGTTAGAATTTTTCATAAGCTAATCACCTTACGTACACTATTAAACCTATGGTAGGGTTAGATATCTGGTCCGGATGGCTCGCGTCTGGGCTCAAAGCCACACCAGTCACTTGCATTTTAGTAACATTTTGTTCAATAAGTTTGAGGAGTTTTAGGAAACTGGTATAAGGAACTGGATTTTTTAGGGTTATCTTAGCGGTAACTGTCCTAACGCCAGGTGGCGTGGTGCTTGAAGGGGAGGTGGTATTGGGCGAAGTCGGGCTAGGAGGACTAGATGGTGAGCTATTAGAGCTACTGGTGCTACCGGAAGATGGCGTTGAGCTGGGTGAACCTTCAGAAGCACTATCGCTACTACTAAAATCATAACCCAAAATAGTAATCCCTACTCTATCAGCAAATGAATTTATATCTTGAATTATTTGGTTTTGGTATTGGTAAGATCGACTATCCGCTACTATCTCTTTTGCTCTTTGTACCACATCTTTGTGTTTTTCTAAATCTTTATTAAGTTGCTCAAGCTGCTTAACATTGTTACTTCCTATAGATGCGTCAGTTTGCGCGTGGCTAACTTGCATAGCTTTATCTTGCAAAAGCTTACCCAGAAATGTAAAGCCAAAAACCGCGCCCACGACCAATAGCAGTATTCCAACTAGGAATAAACGCTGTAAAATAACTGCTGTTAATTGGTTCTTTTTCATTTGTTAAGCTCCTGGTTTGCGTAATTTAGAGCAGTTTGTTGGTCGGCGAATGTGGTATTAATAGTTACATCATAACCATGGCCGCCATCTTGGGAACTAGTAATGCTGGCTATATTAACATCATTAAATAGAGGTGATTGGCTAAGCTTAGACTTAAGGCTTAGTGCGGCATTATAACTGGTAGCTTTTACATCTAAAGACATTTTCGATCCAAAGGTTTGCGGTGAAAGAGATAAGCTGCTAAGCACAGTATCAGGAGGGAGGGCTTTAGCAATTGCGATTGTCAAGTCGCTATAACTTATTTCATTAGAGAGAATCGATTTAGCTATACTTAAGTTTTTTGCAAAGCTTTCAGCTTGAGCCTTAATATTTGCATATTTTTTTGAACGATCTTGATTGTCGGCTAAACTACTTTTTGCGTTTTGTTGTTCAAAGTTCATGAATATGAAACTTGCGGCGAATAGTAAGCCTATGATTGCAATCGTAGCCAAAGTAAGAATAGTGTAGTCGAGCAAGGTAGAGTTTATTCTAGCGGCTTTGAGCTGTCTTTTATCTTCGTAGCCTAGTAAGTTAATCATTACCAAATCTCCTTTGGCTTGACGCTAGCAAGCCCTGCTACGGTTATAAATCGCGGCTTAATTTGTTTAGCAGGCTGCTTTAGATCACCAAAGTTAAGAATTTGCCAAGGACTTGCTACGCGCGCTGGCATAACCATAGCGTTTGTGAAATAATCTCCTATACCAGGAACGCCAGAACCACTTCCTACTACTAGCAATTGCTCAAGTTT
Source organism: uncultured Candidatus Saccharibacteria bacterium (assembly GCA_963717595.1). Taxonomy (GTDB): domain Bacteria; phylum Patescibacteriota; class Saccharimonadia; order Saccharimonadales; family Saccharimonadaceae; genus CAVQWH01. Next base: position 429,016 of record CAVQWH010000001.1, read on the forward strand.
GCGGCTGTTTTCTAACCTTTCGTTGTAGTAACGGATTACCTTTTTTGTTTCAGCAATGATACGGCGCAAACTAGGTTCCAAGGCGCTCACTAGTTTTGTCTGATTATTGCCAACGCTAAGTCCATGGAGGACTTTCAATTGATGAGCGTTTTCTAAAGGCACTTTTAGTTTCTTAGCAATCTCTAAAGTAAAAGTGTTGCCACCTATTGCTACACTACCAGTAACCCTAATAGATTCATCAAGGATTGCAATATCTGTAGTGGCTGGCCCAATATCTACGATGGCAGTAGGTAGGCTGCCATCTTCTGTAAAAGTTAATAAACGAGCAATGGCGCTAACACTTGGCTCTACCATAACTACGGAGAGCCCTGCTTTACTAGTGGCATTTACGCAAGCGTCAACGATGGTTTTAGGTACCGCGCACAGCAGAATAGTAATCTTGTCTTTTTCGCGTTTAATAATTTCGTAGTCAATATATAACTGGGCCATGGGTACAGGAATGTATTGGTCTACTTCAAGCTCAATAGCTTCTTTTAAGTTTGATTCTGCGCTAGAAGGTAGGCTGAATGTTCTAGCATATGTTTTTGAGGTGGGGATACTAAGCACTACATGGTCGCTATTAACTTTGCCAATAATTTTTTCTTTCAACAAAGCCTTTAAGTTGTTGCTTAAGTAATCATCATTTTCATCGAGACTTTTTTGAATTTTTACTGGATCTAAATCTGCGGAGCCATAACCCAAAACCGACCAGTGGCTAGGATCCAGTGCCATAACTTTAATTCCAGTTTGGCTAATGTCGAGTCCGATTATTGGTTTGTCTTTAAAAAATAGTCGATTCATGATGCCCACGTTAACTTGTGGTTAGTATAACATGCTGGTATCTGTTGGTACACTATCATTGTTTAGCCTTTAACATTTTGGGCCAGGCTAGTAATTGGCATAATGACACTCGCAGCAATTAACCCTACCATTGCGCCCATAAAGATAATCATAACTGGCTCGATAATAGACCCTAAGCTATTAACTACTACATCCACCTCCTCTTCGTAAAAGTCAGCCACTTTTATAAGTACCGTGTCAGTTTGCCCTGTTTCCTCACCGACGGCTAACATCTGGCCTACGATGTCTGGGAACAGGGGGCTTTTAGAAATAATTTCTGACAACTGCTTGCCATTTTTAATTTCATCAATAGCGTTGTCTAAAACTTCTTGATAAACTACATTGCCAATTGCCCGTCCAGTAACTTGTAGCGCACTAACTACACCTACACCTGCTGACATTAAAGAGGCAAAAGTCCTAGAAAAGCGAGCTACAGAAACTTTAATTATTATTGTATTAACAATAGGTAGTTTAAGCAGCAGAGTGTGAAAGTTTTTCTTTCCCGCTGGTGTGCGAATGTAGCGGGTGATTAGAAAAATAGCTACTCCAATGCCTAGGATCATTAGCCACCAAAAATGTTGTACAAAACCGCTAATACCAAGCATAAATTGCGTTAGGGTAGGTAGCTTAGCTCCCTCTCCCCCCAGGTTTTTTAAAATGACGCTAAGCCGTGGAATAACAAATAGCATAAGGCCAAAGAAAGCTACAGTTGTAACTACCAGTAATACTGCCGGATAAGTCATTGCCCCTTTAACTTTTTTGCGTATAGCATTGTTTTTTTCCTGCTGCAGGGCAAGTCGGTCCAGAACTTCTTCTAAAATACCTGCGGCTTCGCCGGCACGAACCATGTTTACATAGACCTCGCTAAAAACTCTGGGGTGCTTACCTAAGGCATCAGCAAGTGCCGAACCTCCTTGAATGTCATCAATAACTTTTTCAAGAGTAGTTTTAAGTAAGGGATTATCGGCGTGGCTTTGTAAAGCATTAAGAGCTCTAAGCAATGGCACTCCGGCTCCTATCATGGTGCTTAACTGGCGAGTAAATATAACTAAAGTATTGGCTTTTACTTTGGAGCCGAATATTTTATCCAATATGCCTGACAAATCACCGCTACTAGTACCACCGGCTTTCAAATGAATAGGCCGTAATTTATTTTTAGTAAGCGTAGCTATTGCGGCATTTCGGTCAGTGGCCTCAATATTGCCATTTACACTTTCGCCCTTTTCGTTAACTGCTAAATAGGTAAATTGAGCCATAAGTCTTATTCCCTAGTTACACGTAGGATTTCTTCAATACTGGTTTCGCCGCGCAGAGATTTCACTAGTCCATCAACTTGCATAGTATCCATACCTTCTTTAATAGCCTGGCTTTGTATCATGTTACTGGTTGCGTTACTGACGATAAGTTTTTGTATTTCCGGAGTGTTGGGCAGCACTTCGTAGATACCGAGACGGCCTTTATAGCCGCTACCATTACAGTTATCACAGCCTTTTTCAGAGGCTCGCCATAGCTTAGTAATACCTGTAGTGGTTGAGCCTAAAGTGTCGCCGATACTTTTGCCAATGCCTTCTTTTAGGGCTGCAACTTCCAGGGCGTTCACTCTTTCCATCATTTGGTTAGTCATGTTGAAAGCATGGAATACTTTTTCTATTTCTTGCGGAGAAGGCGTGAATGAAACTCGGCATTTTGTGCAGAGCCTTCGTACTAATCGCTGACCAATAGTAGCCCGCACTGTGCTAGCAATTAAAAACGGCTCTATGCCCATATCAAGTAAACGCGGCAAACTGGTAGCTGCATTGTTGGTGTGCAGCGTAGTAAACACTAAGTGTCCAGTTAAAGCGGCCTGAACAGAAAGATCAGCGGTCTCAACATCTCGGACCTCGCCGACCATCACTATGTCGGGATCTTGGCGTAAAAGTGCCCTAAGGCCAGAAGCAAAAGTCATGCCGGCCTTAGGGTTAACTTGCGTTTGGTTAATGCCTGGTATTTTATATTCCACCGGATCTTCAACGGTTGAAATATTAACTTCAGGACTGTTTAGAATGGTTAAGATGCTAAACAAACTGGTTGATTTACCGGAACCGGTAGGGCCTGTTATTAAGATCATGCCATGAGGTTCTTCAATTACTTCTCTAGTCTCCTTAAGAGTTCTACCCCAGTAGCCTAGCTCTTCTAAGGTAAGGGCTTTGTTGCCTTCGTCCAAAATACGCATCACCACTTTTTCGCCGTCTGCTACTGGCAAAGTTGAAACACGAAGCGCGTAAGTGTGGCCGGCTAGAGTGATCTTAAAACGGCCGTCTTGAGGTGTGCGGCGTTCGTCAATCTTTAAGTTAGAAAGTATTTTTATACGGCTAATTAAGGCCCTGCGGCATCTTTGGGCAGGCGGTTAACTTCCTGTAATACGCCATCTACTCGATAGCGAACCTGGATGAAATCTTCTCGCGGCTCAATGTGAACGTCAGAAGCGCTTGCACGCACTGCATATTCAAGTAGCAAGTTAACGGTTTGTGCAATTGGTGAGTCTTCGGCTATATCCGCTTCAGAAACTTGTTCAGGATGTTCGGCATCGTCTTCTTTTTTAACTTCGATTATATCGCTTAGCTCTTTATTCGCATCTCCACGATAATTATCCAGAGCATGCAAAATATTTTCTCTAGTAGCCAAGTATATTTTTACGTTGGCACCGAGTTGTTTTTGGATAAAATCTACTGCCTGAATGTCATCAGGGTCTTCCATCGCCAAATACTTGACGCCGTCTTCTTGCTTAAAAACTACAGCATTATATTGGCGGGCGATGCGCTCGGGTATTAGTGCGAGTGTGTCACTTGGGATTTTACTGGGGTCTAGCTCAACATAAGGAATACTGGCGTACTCCGCATAGAGCTTAGTCAGATCTTTGTCACTGATTAGCTCATGGCGAACTACCAAGTCCTGCAAAGGGCGGCGGTTTTCACGCTGTTCTTCGCGTAACTTTTTTAGCTGTTCGTCGTTTAGGTGCCCACTTTTTTTAAGCAGGTCTTCAATGGTAACGTCAGATATACGCATATACTAGTATTACTATAAGCAATTTTAGCGTTTAGTGCTAATGTTTTTAAGTGGTTTTACTGATAAAAGACCGTCAGGCTATAATGTAGGAAATATGCAGGAGATTAATCTAACAATTTCATCGGCTGATGAAATGCAACAACTGGGTGAAAAATTAGGCGCTAGCCTAAAAGGTAAGACAGCGATTGAGTTAGTTGGTGATATTGGTGCGGGCAAAACTACCTTAGCAAAAGGCATCGCCAAAGGTATGGGTGTAAACGATGAAGTTTCCAGCCCTAGTTTTACGCTGAGCCGTAACTATCAAGCTTCGAGCGGTTTGTATTTGTATCATTATGATTTTTATCGCCTGGAAGATATTGGCTTGTTAAATCACCAGCTTCAGGAATCCTTAGAAGACGAGCAGGGAGTAACACTTATAGAGTGGGCTAAATCTACGGCCAAATTGTTGCCAAAAAACCACATTACCATTGAGATTAAAGCAAAAGGCGAGCACAGCCGGCTGGTAAAAATTAATTGTGATGCTAAACTGGCTGAAGTAATCAAATGATCTTAACTATCAAAACCTCCACACCAGTATGTGAACTGTCTTTATTTGACGGCGACAAAGTAATCGCCCAAAAAGATTGGGAAGCCGACCGGCAGCTTTCTAAAGATTTGTTGAGCGAATTAGAAAAATTTTTAAAGTCTAATAAATCAGATTTTAAAAAACTGACAGGTTTGGTAGTTTTTAGCGGCCTGGCAGTTTTACCGGCCTAAGAATTGGTGCTGCAGTCTTTAACGCGCTGGCTTACTCTCTCAGCATACCGGTAGTGGGGGTGTCGGGCCAGGATTGGCAAGAGGACGGCCTAGCTAAATTAAAAGCCAGCAAAAACGACAAAATAGTCCAGCCTAAATACGGTCATCCTGCCAACGTTACAAAACCCAAAAAATAAGTTGCTAAAAACCTACGCAAACGTTTACAATGTAAATTAAGAGACCGCTTTTATTACTAGATATATTTTGCTGAAACGGTGGCTCCTACTGATTGACATTTTTCTTTAGCGCCAAACGGACTGGTCTCAACCAAATTGCTGCGATACATTCATTTTTGTATAGCGCCACCGGAATCAGCTGCGAGGAAAGGGAGACGTTATGTTTTTAGAAGCTATATTTGCCGCGCTAATAGGGGCGGTTCTTGGCGTTGGTGGCGCCACAGTAGCAGTTAGACGCAGTGGAGCCAACAATGCTAAAAAGGTAGAAAAAGAGTTAGCCAAAGCTAAAAATAAGTCAAGCGACATTGTCTTAAAGGCGCAAGAAGAGGCGCAAAACATACACCAAGAAGCTAAAAAAGACGAACAGGAACGCCGTAAAGAAGTTAAGAAAATTGAGAATCGGCTTGTTGAGCGCGAGACAAGTTTAGATAACAAGCTGGAAGATTTAGACAAGCGAACCGAAAAACTACGCAAACAAGAAAATGATGTCGAAGATCTAAAGGATGAGATTCGTAGCATTCGCAAACGCCAGCAAGAAAAGCTGGAAAAGATTGCCAAGCTAAGTAAAAAAGATGCTGCCGAAAAGCTGATGTCAATGACCGAGCGCGACATCAAACAAGACCTTGTAGGCTTGGTTGACAAGCTTCAGGCTGACGCCGAAGCTGACGCAGAAGAAAAGGCTCAGACTATCTTGCTTAGCGCAATGGAGCGCATGTCTAGCGAAGTAACGGCTGAGCGAACTGTTACGGCTTTGAAGCTGGCTGACGACGAAATGAAAGGCCGAATCATCGGCAAAGAAGGCCGCAACATCCAAGCTTTGCAGCGTGCAACTGGCGTAGACATTTTAGTGGATGACACGCCTGGCATGGTGGTGCTTTCTAGCTTTGACCCAGTGCGACGCCAAGTTGCTCGTGAGGCTATGGAAATGCTAATGAAAGACGGCCGAATCCACCCGGCACGTATTGAAGAAGTAGTTGAAAAAGCCCGCAAGCAAATCGACAAAGAAATCGATCGCACAGGTGCAGATGCCGCCCGCGAAGTTGGCGTAGTCGGCATTCCAAAAGAACTTTTGCGCCTGCTCGGCGAGCTTAAGTTCCGCACAAGCTACGGCCAAAACGTTCTAAAGCACAGCACTGAAATGACGCACTTAGCAGGCCTAATCGCCGAAGAAATTGGCGCTGACGTTCGCACCGTAAAGACAGCTACTTTGCTGCACGATATCGGCAAAGCCGTAACGCACCGTATGGAAGGTAAGCACCACCATATCGGTGCCGAACTAGCCCGCAAATATGGCCTTAGCGAAGAAATCTGCCACGCCATTGAAGCTCACCACGATGATATAGACGCTACTACTCCAGAAGCTTTGGTAGTTCGCGTGGTTGACGCACTTTCTGCTGCACGTCCAGGCGCACGAAATATCAGCGCCGAGAATTTCGTAGAAAGAATGCGCGACCTTGAAAATGTCGCCACCAGCTTTGAAGGCATCGACAAAGCCTACGCGCTTTCTGCCGGCCGCGAAGTGCGCGTCATCGTACAGCCAAAAAGCATTGACGATCTTTCCGCTATCAAACTTGCCCGCGATATTGCCAACAAAATTGAAAGCACTATGCAATATCCAGGCACTATCAAAGTCAACGTAATCCGCGAAACTCGCGCTATAGAATACGCCAAATAACCATACGCCTACAGTGTAACTTCTGGTATAATAAGCCAAGTTACACCTATCGGGGTGTGGCGCAGTTGGTAGCGCGCGCGGTTTGGAACCGTGAGGTCGCTGGTTCGAGTCCAGTCACCCCGACCATTTAAGAAATTACTATTTTTCTAATAAACTGTTTTCGAGATTTTTAATTTATGAGTAGTTTTGCGCCTATGTTATCGGTTATATGTACTGCTATGCTATTAGTATGGCCTCAAATATAGCAAGCAAAGCAAAGTTCTATTATGAAAAAGCCCTGAAGGCTTATAAATCTGAAAAAAGCTTTGATGATGACGAGTTTGAAGTTTATGCACAACGACTTACTGAAGTCTTGTTTAGTAATAAGACATCTTCAGAAGAATCTCAGCTAAGAGATAGTGTTTTTATGAACTTACTACATGATTGGGTAAAGGACAAGCGTGAATTCTCACTCATGGATTTTAAAGCGGAGATGAAAGATAGATATAAAAAGCGTAAATCTTGGAAGAGGTACAGCTTTGTATTTGGTGCGCATGTAAAGTATTCAAATAGGGCTACTTTTCCCTTTAAACGTCAGTTTACTATAAATGGAAGAAGGTTTAAGATAATATCAAAATCTGTTGCTAATAAATACACTGATGGAAATCTTCGCAAAGAGCTAACAGGTCTTTATAGAAAAAAGCGATATGATATGCTCTGGATCAATAACGTCCTTGATTCGCAGTATATTTATTTTTTTGCCTCTATATACTCAATTGATGACATAGTAGCTGCAAATAAGCTTATGTCTGAGTTTAATCTATTTAGCTCTTGTGCTTCTTTGGCGCAAGAGAGGAACACAAGGATATTTTTGGCTAAGAATATTAAAAGTCGTAAGCCTATTCAAAATCCTCATATACTGTACTGGTTAGAAGCAGATAATCCATTCACGGCTGTCCTAACGGTGCTGGGTTCAGAAATAGAAGCGCAAGAGTCAAGTCTTAGTTTTACCAGCGATATGAAAAAAATGAAAAGTTTCAAGAGATATTTAAGAATACTAAATAAGAAAAAGTTAAGTCCTATTGAGAAACGCCTCAAAGATGTCATACTAGAATTTGATCGAGCCCTTAGTGTTACCGAGCCAAATCTTAGAATGCTCGGAATGTGGAAATGTATTGAAATTGCCTCTAGGCTCAGCGATGGTACGACTAGAAAGTATGCTGAAATAATCGATATTATTAGAAAATATCATAATAGTGAAGTGATAGAAGAAAAAGCAAAACTTGTACTTGAAGCAAGGAACGCCTATGTTCATCAAAGTGTAGGGCTTGATTATGACAAAAGGGATAGTTATCTCAGGTGGCTGCAAGACTTTGTAAATGCATATATAAGCCTTCTTATGTGGATGCATGCGAACAAAATTGGAGCTAAAGTTGCTGAAGAAATTGATACGCTCTTAAACTTTTATCAACAATCAGACGAAGACTTAAAACTTGCAAGCCATTTACTAAATGCAAGAACAGCTGATAAAAAACGATACACTCAGGCAAGAAAAAATTTGCCGGATAATTGACAGTCAGACATCAATGAACAATGAAATACTACTGCTATGAAATTTAATAAATAGGGTTTTGGGTCTATAGTTCCTGAAATAACTTTTCTAAAGATATTCCGAGGCTTTTTGTAAGTTTGTGCAAAGTAGTTAGAGTAGGTTGCCGGCGACCTTGTTCAATAAAACCCATGTGGCTTCTGTCAATTCCAGCGCGTTCGGCAAGTTGTTCTTGGCTTAAGTCCTGGGCTTTCCTAAGTTTGCGAATTCTTTCGCCGATAACTTTATAAATATCGTCAGTTGCATTTGTCATTACCTTTAGACTATTGCTTACATTCGTCAGTAACCACTGACATTTGTAATCAAAAATCTTTTCTGATAAAATGCTGACATTAGTAATAATTAGTAAAGGAGATATTAAAAATGCCAGCTCAGGTAGGTGAAAAAAGTTTTATGATAACGTGGTTGCTCAGCTTATTTTTAGGAGGCATAGGAGCAGACAGGTTTTATATAGGTAAAGTCGGCACTGGAATATTAAAACTAATTACTTTTGGCGGGTTTGGCCTTTGGTACATTATTGATCTAATTATTATCCTTACTGGTTCAATGCGTGATAAAGATGGAGATAAATTGAGTGGTTATAACAAAAATAAGACAGTGGCTTTGATAGCTACAGTTTTGTTTGTAGCTGTAGTTGCTGTTGGTGCAAGTGTTGCTAGTAATAACTCAAGCGGTAATGAACAAAGCTCTTCTAACCCACAGAGTTCTCCGGCTAGTAGTGAGAAAAAGAAGGAAGAGCCTAAGTGGGATGTTAATGTGGTTTATGGCAAAATACAGGACGGCATGACAAAAGCGGAAGTTGAAAAGATCACTGGCAAAAAATCCACCGACTGTACTGAAGTAAGTACTCAATATGTTGGTAAAACGGAATCTTGTAGCTACGGTAGTCTAGGAGATAATGGCATTATTACTGTAGAGTATGACAACGGTAAAGTATCTACAAAAACTAAATCTACTTACTAATTAGCGTGGGCGTTTTTTGGCGATGGTTCGGGCTTTTTGGGCGAAGCTGTCGTCTATTACGCCTGGCTCAAATTCGCCGTATTTTTTAGTAACCGCAGCTTCTATCAGCTTATCTGCCAGTTTTGGATTTTTAGGCAGCAATGAACCATGCAGGTAAGTGCCGTAAACGTTTTTATAAATAGCGCCTTCGGTTTTGTCTTGGCCATTGTTGCCTGCACCTTTTTTAACTTTGCCTAGTGCCGGCTGGTCGGAATCTAGCTGGGTCAAGCCGCTGTGGTTTTCGTAGCCTATTATTTCGCCTAAGTCAGTTTCCATCACCACGTTGCCTATCAGGCGCTTGGGGCCGGCGTGAGTCTCGGCTTTGAAAATCTCAATACCTTTGATATTTTGTGTGCTGGTTTTAAAGAAACGGCCGAAAAGCTGGTAAAGCCCACAGACCATTAGCATTGGCGTGTTTTCGTCTGCTAATTTGTGAAGAGTGGATCCGATGTCTTGTAAATCTTTTTGCACTTTTAGCTGGCCGGAGTCTTGCCCGCCGCCACCAACTATAATGTCGGCTTCTGCAGGGAATTTATCGTCAGGATTATGACTGATTATTATTGGCTCGTAGCCGTGCCATTTTAGGCGCTTGGCTAAAGTTAGCGTATTGCCCCAGTCGCCGTAGATATTCATTTCATTCGGGTAAAGCTGCAAAATTGTGATGGATTTTCTGCTTTGGCTCATAGTGCGTTCTCCACATTTGTGAGGCTTCTAAGTTCGCGCCGCAAAGCTAGCATGGCGGTGTAGGTGCAGAAAATACGTTTAGGCTTGGTAGGATTTGCGGCGACGAATTTGGAAAGAGCGGTTTTAAGACTGGTGTCTACCGAGCCGACTTTTATTTCGTCGTATTGCAACCTAAGCGCCATGTCGTAAGCGCGAATGCCGCTAACAAAGCTGACGCCGGATTTCTTTAAGCTATCGAAGCCGACGTCCCAAAGCCAAGACATGTCGCGCCCGTCGGCATAGTTGTCGTTAATGGCTATCATGGTGTCGGTATTTTTTGAGTCAAAAGATTGCAAGCTAAGGCGAAAGCCAGCTGGGTTTTTCACCAGAACCAACTCTAGTTTTTGCCCATTTACTGTAAAAGATTCACCACGACCAAAAGCTGGCTGCACTTTAGAAAGAGCATCAAAAAGCTTAGCATCGTTACACTTGCTGCCACAAACTGCGCTGACTAAAGCAACTGCGGCCGCGGCGTTAAAAACGTTATAAATGCCGCTGAGTTTTAAGTCTACTGTGACTGGCTTGGATTTGTAGGTGAAAACCGCTTGGTGGTTTTTAAAGCTTTCTAAAATAACATCGCTAGGGTTTGGTTTTGAAGTTTTAGGCGCAGTAGTTTGCTGTCCATATAGTTCGTCGTCGTTAGGAAAACTTTGGCGAGTTTCCTGGCTTAGGCCAAAATAACTAACGTTTAAATCAGCCGGAAGCTTCTTGGTAATCTGCTTGATGCGGCTGTCTTCACGGTTTAAAACCACGCCTTTTTGAGTGTTTTTGGCGATGGTTTCTAGCAGCTTTGTAGTGGTGTCGATTTCACCAAATCTATCCAGCTGGTCGCGCATGACGTTTAAAAGCAGGCTGTATTTTGGCGGAACTTCGCGCACGAAATGAACGGCGTGGGCTTCGTCTAGCTCTAAAACCGCAATGTCGGCATCTAGCTTGCCATCCAGGCTCATTGCTCCCAGTAAAGATGAAATAACGCCGCGGATGAAATTGCTACCGCTGCGGTTGGTAAAAACTTTCAGGCCCTGGCTTTCTAGCAGGGCGGTGACCATTTTGGCTGTAGTGGTTTTGCCGTTGGTACCGCTAATGACGATAACGCCAAGGGGTAGTTGGTTTAAAGTATGTGACAAAAAGTTTTTATCAAGTCTTTCAATCACCAAGCCGGGCAAAGCTGATCCGCCGCCTCGAAACCGTGCGGCTTGCCGAATAACTTTGCCAAGTAATGTAATGTGTCTTTTTGCCATGCAACTCTATCATTATACGCTAGATAATCTGTTACAATAAACACATGCTTATTATAGGGTTATTTTCGTGGTGGTATGGCGACGGCTGGCGACAGCGTGCCGTGATGGCCAAGAACCGCTTGGCTAGTTTGCTCGACACCTTTTCTATCGAGTTGCTGGTAAAAACCCTTTTTGCGCCGTTTCGTCAGATTGATGCCGGGAAAGTTGAAGGTACTTTAAATGTAAAAATCCAGGCGTTTATCAGCAGGTTGATTTCACGGATTATAGGTGCTTTTATGCGTACTATACTCATTTTTGTAGGCGTTGCATCTTTGATCTTAAGTTTAGTGGTTAACGGGGTTGTGTTGGTTGCGTGGCCTTTCGTGCCAATTTTGCCGATTGTGGGAATTATTTTAACGCTTTCAGGGTGGGTGATATGAGCACTGGTGTGGCAGTTGGTGGCGGTTTACGTTTTGCAAAAGCTAGGACTCTGCGTTATTACACGAAGCCGTTCAGGCTGATTCTAACAGTTTTAGCAGTCGGCTTAGGGCTTGGTGGCCTGGCCTAGCACTTATACACTCTTCTTTAGCTTGGTTGGCATTTGGAATTGCGCTTTTGCCAGCTATTTTACTTGAGTGGTATAGCGGTGATTTACGCGATTTGCCGCCGGACTCCAGCCAAAAAACTATTAGCGCCCTACTTGAGGGTGAGATTTTGAGCCATTTAAATAGCAGTCCTTCGCCGGCTGATTTGGTGAGCGCCGCTTTGCAAACTAACGGTGGTAAGTTTTTTGCCGTTCGATTCGGTTTGGTTCCGAACTTCTTTAATGGCATTGCGTCTAAGGAGCAATCTGAGACTGAGGCAGTGTGGCAAGAAGCCTTGAAGCTATGCAGCGAGCTAGGTTTTAAAGAAGTTTCAGCAGGTATTTTGCTAACTGCTGTATTGCGTCACAGTCCTCAAGCGGACGAAGCTCTAGCTAGGCTACAGATTAGCGTTAAAGATTTAAGCAACGGTATTCAATGGTATAGGCATATGAGAGAGATATTCAAACGAGCCAAAGAGCCTAAACGCACGGGTGGAATTGCTCGCGACTGGTCATTTGGCTGGATACCAACTTTGCAGCATTTTGGGGTTAATATTAGCAAGCAGTTAGCGTATGGCAACTTATCTACGATCCACCTAGAGTCACACCAGCAGGCATTAGAGCAAATGGTAGGCACCTTTAGCGGTGATGGGCGCCAAAACGTCACACTTGTTGGCCCAGCGGGCGTAGGTAAAACGACTTTGGTGAATGCTTTTGCCGAGGAGCTAATGGATGCTTCTTCAAAAATTCCAGGCAAGCTAAAATTCCGCCAAGTTATCATGCTCGACGCCAGCGCTTTAATTTCTGCGGCGCCTGGCCGCGGCGAGCTCGAAGCTTTGATTAGCCGACTTTTAAACGAAGCTTGGCATGCTAAAAATATAATTATTTGCTTGGACGATGCCGAACTTTTCTTTGGCGAAGGCGTAGGCTCTGTAGATCTAACTAACTTGCTAGTACCTATTTTAGAAGGCGGCGGTTTGCGCCTAATCCTGACTATGGATGAGCAGCGTTGGCTGCAAATTTCACAGCGTAACCCTAATCTTGTTAACTCTATGAACCGAGTCATGATGAAACCGGCTAACAAAGAAGAGACCTTGAAGGTTTTGCAAGATCAACTTATTTTTGTAGAGTTTCAGCACAAGGTTTCTTATATGTATCAGGCTTTGCTGGAAGCTTACCGTTTGAGCGAGCGTTATGTGCATGATTTAGCTATGCCTGGTCGCGCCCTGAAATTACTTGAGTCAGCCGCTGGGTATAGCGAAAACGGCTTAGTGACAGCACATTCAGTGCAGCAGGCGATTGAGCAGACTATGGATATTAAAGTAGGTGTTGCTAGTGGTGGCGAGGAACGCGAGAAGCTATTGAACCTTGAAAAGAAAATTCACGAGCGCATGATTAACCAAACTCGTGCGGTTAAAGTCGTGAGCGATGCATTGCGCCGAGCCAGGGCAGGTGTTCGCAACCAAGATCGTCCAATCGGCACGTTCTTGTTCTTGGGTCCAACTGGCGTGGGCAAGACGGAGCTTTCCAAAGCTTTGGCAGATGTTTATTTTGGTGGCGAGGACCGCCTGCTTAGAATCGACTTGAATGAATACGTTAAGTCAGAAGATGTTTCCAGATTAATCGCAGACGGCGCTGATGATCCGCATAGTTTGACTGCACAGGTTATGAAACAGCCTTTCAGCGTGGTTTTGCTTGATGAAATTGAAAAAGCTCACCCGAATGTTTTGACTACTTTACTACAACTTCTGGACGAAGGAATTTTGCGCGATATTAAAAACCGCGAAGTTAGCTTTCGCGATGCAATCGTAGTTGCTACTAGTAATGCCGGTGCCCAGAAAATCCGTGAGCATATTGAAAAAGGCGAGAAAGTCGAACAGTTTGAAGAACAGTTCGTGAATGAGCTGATTGATAGCCAAGAATTCAAGCCGGAGTTCTTAAACCGTTTTGATGAAATAGTGGTATTCCGTCCGCTAACTAAAGAAGAGTTACTTCAAGTGGTAGATATAATTTTAATTAGTGTAAATAAAAACTTAGAAAATCAAAAGGTTACCGTGAAAGTAGCTGACGATGCTAAAGCTCTGCTAGTTGAACGAGGTTATGATCCGCGACTAGGTGCCAGGCCAATTCGTCGCGAAGTTCAACGTAGCGTAGAAAATATAGTCGCAAAAAGAATGCTTGAAGCTCAAACGCAGCCGGGTAGTGTGATTGAAATATCCCGAGCCGACATTGAGGCCATAAAAGAAGAGGAGTAGCCACGGCGCATGGTATAATTTAAGTCACTTGCGGGTGTTGTATAGTGGCTATTATGCCAGCCTTCCAAGCTGGAGACGCGAGTTCGATTCTCGCCACCCGCACCATGAGTTTATGCCCCGGTAGCTCAGCTGGATAGAGCAGGAGACTTCTAAGCTCAAGGCCGTAGGTTCGAATCCTACCCGGGGTACCAGTGAATGTTTGGCCTTAATGGCCAGTTATTCACTGGTAGATTCGTGTTAGCGAATCGCGAACCGTAAGGTTCGGCGAAGTGAAAAAGTGCACAGGAATTTATTCCGAGCACTTTTGAGAGGAGGAGCGCAGCGATATCCTACCCCTCTGTACTTATATATACTTTATATCGCTTATACTTGCCTTAACTATAACGTAAGAAGATAATGTAAGCATGTCTGGCGAAAGTGTAAGTAAAGAAGCAGATTTGTTAGCCCAAAAAGAACAGTGGGCGCAAAAAATGGCTGATGTAGTACATTCTGCTCGAGGTATTGACAGGGATGTAGTATTGGCATCTGCGCGATGGGTAAGTTTATGGTTAGACGATTTTAAGGCTTTGATTGAAGAAAGAGAGCCCTCAGGAGAGGAGGAAATAAAAGCTTATATAGAAGCAAGCAGAACTTCATCTCTTGCACGAACTGTAGGACTACCGCACTATCCTGGAGGTGCGCCCACTGTTCGCGGCGTTATTGCGGCCCATGACATTTTTTGTCTTGCGTTCGGTGATGAAGCAGATGATGTTAGGCAGCTATTGGAAGCTCCGTCAGAATAGTTCTAACTTCATAAACGATGCCGTACCAGGTTTTATATAGAGTAGGTAATTATTGCATACAAGAAGAAAGAAGCTCGCAGCATTTTCCCATACCTCCCGCGAAACCGTGATGAAGTAATAATTTTATCGTTATTTAATATGGCTGCATTAAGCAAAGTCATAAGAAAGATAGCTAAAGCCAGCAGCCAGTACTTTTGCCAGATGGTAAATATTAGTAATACTAAATATCCTACGCAGGTGAAAAATAAGATGAATCTTTGTGTAAAAATTGACCCTTTCTGAACAAGAACTGTCATTTTACTATGCTTTTTATCTCCCTTAGCATCTTGAAAGTCTTTTAAAGATATAATACCCAGCACGTATAAAAATGATGAAAGCATTATTATCACTAATTTCAGGTGCAATGTAGTACCTGACGCAATTGTGCTGAGAACCCACGGCATAATGCCATAACAAATAGCAAGAATTAGTAACGCTAAGTATCCTTTGTTTTTAAAAGCAAATTTGCCAGAGTATAGCCAGCCTAAAAATACACATACTATAAACCATAGAGTGGCAAGTGGCTGTATTAGAAAAGCAGCAATTATTCCTACGACATAAGAAACCATTAAGGCGCGGCGTGCATCATTTGCATTTAGCGATCCAGTTGCCAGGGGATTGTCTGATCTTTTGTTGACTTTGTCTATCTTAGTGTCTGAGATGTTATTTTGTATAACGGCAACTCCATAGGTACTTAGGAGCAGTACCCACCCTAAGAAAAAATATCTTATAGAGAAGCCATTGTTAATGATTAGCACAGAAGTGTAGATTATTAGTGGTAGAATCATCATGCGAGGCCTAATCAGCCTAGCAAATTCCACTGTTCTTTTCTGAAGAGGGTATTTTTTAGTCTGTAAATTCACTGGTTTCTGCTTGCTCTACGAATGTCATAATTACTATAGAGAGAACCAGACTTGCAATAAATATCACACTTGATATTAGCTTAAGGGCATAAACGCCGCTAGCTTTTGAAAAAACTAACATGAAAACAACTAAACTTACGACTATAAGGCTAATTGGCCAGAAATACATAGCTAGTGCAATTATAAATAAGTAGGCAGATAAAGGATATTAGATGCCCAGCCGGTAGGGTTCTGAACTGCGCCAACGGCCCAGCCTAGTAAAGGTAAGGCCATAGCTATAATAATCACCCATATATAAAATTTATGATTAGACTGGGAATCTGGTTTATTTGCAGCTCTTATGGAATTTTCGCGCAATTTTTTTAGTGGTATCCAGGAACCAGTTAATTCACTCTTTTGTTTATTTTTCTTATCGTCCATACAATCCCATATTACCATTCTTGCTTTGTCTTGTTATATAAATTACACTAAAACTTAATATGAAGCATAGGCTTTTTAGCACTCGGGCTGGGTTTACTATAGTTGAACTTCTTGTTGTGATTGTAGTGATAGGTGTTCTAACGTCTATTGTTACAGTTGCTGGAACTTACTACATAAAAAAATCAGCCGACACTACAGTGCAGTCTAACTTGCAGTCTGCGGTTGCCAGATTTCGTTCCGCGAAAGCTAGAGATGGCACATATCCTACTACTCAAACAGAGTTAGACAATTTAGTAACACCAAATTCAGATGTAACCCTAACACTACTAACAGCCGATGCCACTACATTTTGCTTAAAGGGGAAAAGTTCTAAATATAGCGACATCATTTATTATATGAGCCAAGATGATACTGGCCCTACCACCACAGCTTGTGCTAGCACGCCTCCTACCCTTGCAGTAAGTCCGACTACCTTAAGTATTGCTAATAATGGTGGCACTGGGCAGTTCAGCTTATCAGTAACGGACGGGCAGACTCCATTTAGCTATAACATTACGGGAACAGATATTAATCAAGATAGCTCAACGTCTTGGGACTGGTATTATGTAGTTACATTTAACCTTACGACAACCAGTTCTTCTACAGCAACAGTTGATGTAACTAACTCATGCTACATTACGCCTGATGGCAATTTACCAATACAAATATCAGTGACGGATGGTAATGGGCAAACATATACCGTTGACGCAACAGTATCAGCGCCTGCGCCCCCTTCCTCTCACCCTCCATGTGCATAATAAAGATGAATCATGACATTACAAGACTACGTAACAGACTATAACGGAGCGAGTAATATAAACGGTAAGCCGTTTCACACTTATGGATTTGCTGATAGCTCGCGGGCTAAGCGAATGGGAGCAACTGGTTTTAGGCCTTTTAAAGATCGTCAAAGAAGAGAGCTGAATAGGCGAATAATCCGTGGTTATACTGAGTCTAAGGTGGTGAAAGTACCAGAAGCCAGGCAAGAGCTTGCAGTGGCTCAGCGTGAAGATACCGAACAACGACTTGAAAGGCTACAAGCTAAGCGTGAAGATAGTGGCCCTTTACGTGCTCCGGCTCAGAATTACAGTCGCCCTGGGCAAACAAAATAATTTTTGTGTTAGCAGCAGGTAAACCTTTTTGCTACAATATTGCTAGGCAATCCGCCAGCCGGCGGAATGAGTTGGCGGATGTAGCTCAGCTGGTTAGAGCGTCGGGTTGTGGTGCCCGAAGGCCGTGGGTTCGAGCCCCATCATTCGCCCCAAAAAAAATTATGAAATATTATTATCAAACAGGTGTAGTTAAGCAAAAAAGCATTACTGGAGGGTACAAAGTTATCGTCCTAGTTTTGCTTTTAATTATTGCAGCTATCTACATTTGTTTGACCGCGCTTACACCCGCTCTTGGCGGCTGGCCTCTATTTAATCCAAACCAAACCGCTCAGATGGTCCAGGCAGATCCGCCGGTAAAAAATAGCTATAAACTTTATATACCTAAACTTAACGTTGCAGCAAACAAAGGCGAAATTAATCTTACGGGGAATCCGGCTTCTCAGGATATTGTAAAAGTATTAGGCGATACTTTTAAGCTGGGTATCACTCCTCAACAAACCAAGGACGACTCGCCTTTTTATAGGCTCAGTCAACTTCATATTGGGGATAATATATTTCTTGATTATAACTCCCACCGCTATGCCTATCGTGTAGATAAAGATAGTAGCAAACTTAAAGACGGCGGGCTATTGCTAGAGGCCAAAGGGAAAAATATCGTTATTAAAGCTCAGCCAATTGGTACCGTGGCTTGGCATAACGGCAAAGCTGGTATTAATACTGAAACTTTTTAGATTTCTTGGAAAGACTCAATATCAGCACCAAGTTGGTTTAAGCGGTTGGCTAAGTCTTCGTACCCTCGGGTTATAGAATAAACATTCCTTAGAACGGACGTACCTGGAGCAGCCAGCATGCCTAGTAATATAACGACAGCAGGCCTTAGGGCGGGCGGACAAATAACTTCAGCAGACTTCCATTTTGTTGGCCCTTCCACATAAACGCGATGCGGGTCTAATAAACTGACATTAGCGTTTAGTTTGGTTAGCTCTGTGAAATAAAGCGCTCTGTTTTCATAAACCCAGTCGTGTATTAGGGTTCTGCCTTTGGCACTAGCGGCGATTGGTACAAAGAACGGCAGATTATCTATATTAAGTCCAGGAAATGGCTGGGGATGAATTTTATCCAAAGGTGCTTTGAGCGTAGACGCCTGAGTAGTTATATCAGTTAATCGAGTGTAGCCATTTTTGGCTTTGTACTCAGGTGTTCGGGTGTATTTCAGGCCCATTTCAGTAAGGGTTTGCAGTTCGATCTCTAAAAATTCAATCGGTACTCTTTTTATAGTTATGGCTGATTTAGTAACAATACCTGCCGCTAGCAAGCTCATAGCTTCAATCGGGTCTTCACTTGGATAGAACTCAACGTCAGTAGTGATATTTTTTTTACCACGTATTGTTAAAGTGGTTGTGCCGATTCCTTCAACCTTTACGCCTAGTTTTTGTAAGAATAGACACAAATCTTGCACCATATAATTTGGACTGGCGTTTCTAATAATCGTAACGCCTTCGTTCTTTGCTGCTGCTAGCAAAACATTTTCTGTGACTGTATCTCCGCGCTCGGTTAGGACTATAGGTTGTTCAGGAGAAGCCTTTTTTACAGTAGCTTGATAAAATCCGGTTTTAGCTTTTACGTCCAAGCCAAAATGACGCAAGCTGGCTAAATGAGGCTCTACCGTTCGCTTTCCTAAATTACAACCACCAGCGTATGGTAGTTGAAAAGATTTAGAAGAGTGAAGTAGCGGCCCTAAGAACATGATTATAGTTCGCGTGCGACGTGCAGCGTCTATATTAATTTGATCTAACTTTAAGGTGGCGGGTGGTGTGACTTCTAGATCTGTTTCGTTAATCCATTTTACTTTTACGCCAATACTGGTTAGGACTTCGATAATACGGTTTACTTCTTCAATTTTAGCTATCTTGCGAATCGTAGTCGTTCCTCTATTTAGGAGCGTTGCACAAAGTAAAGACACGGCAGCGTTCTTACTAGTCTTTACGGCAATTTCTCCAGATAGTTTTTTACCGCCGCGGACTCGAAAGTTTAATGCACCGGTACGATTTAGTGAAACGATCTCACTTGAAAGTACGTCACCGATTCGGGCTAGCATTTCGAGAGAAACATTTTGCCCACCGCGCTCAATCCTATTAATAGCACTCTGGGAAGTACCTAAAGCTTCAGCTAATTGTTGTTGTGTAAGGCCGCGTTGAAGTCTGGTGTCTTGAATAAGACGGCCAACTCGCATTTTATAGTTACTGTCCATTTAGAACATAGTATATCAAATACGATATATGTGCAAGCAGATTTTTAAGGTACAATAAGGACTAAAAGCGAGGTAAAACATGAGAGACAAAGCAATAGCTAGGCTTATTGCCAAAGAAATCGAACGTCAAACTAAAGGCTTGGAATTAATCCCGTCCGAAAACTATGTCAGTCAAGATGTATTGGCAGCTATGGGTAGTGTGTTTACTAACAAATATTCTGAAGGCTATCCTGGTAAGCGATATTATGGCGGCCAAGAAAACACTGACCAAGTTGAGCAACTTGCTATTGACCGCGCTAAAAAGCTATTTAAAGCTGACCATGCTAACGTACAACCGCATTCCGGTGCGCCTGCTAATGAAGCCGTCTATTCTGCCTGGTTAGAGCCTGGCGATACGGTCCTTGCCATGGACTTGAGCCATGGTGGGCACTTGACGCATGGTGCTCCCGTTACTCGTTCAGCCCAGCTTTATAACTTCATCCGCTACAAAATGAAGAATATTGAGACGGGCGAAATAGATTACGAAGAGTTAAGACAACTGGCCTTGAAACATAAGCCCAAGATTATTTTGGCAGGTTTTTCAGCTTATCCGCGTGAGTTAGATTATGGCAAGTTCGCCGAAATTGGGCGTGAAGTTGGGGCGCTTCTTATGGCTGATATGTCGCATATTGCCGGTCTTATTGTTGGTGGAGTAGCACGCAATCCTTTTGACGATGGTTTTCATGTTATCACTACCACTACTCATAAAACGTTGCGCCGTTGCCACGTAGCGGATTGATTCTTAGTAAGGGGGTAGTTAGCAATCCTCTCAAAAAGCCTGATAAGACTATAGAAAATATACCAACTCTTATTGACAGGGCTGTTTTTCCAGGGATGCAAGGCGGTCCTCATATGCATATAATTGCAGCAAAAGCTGTGGCTTTTCATGAAGCTTTACAGCCTGAATTTAAAGGATATGCCAAGCAGATAGTAGCAAACGCTGTGGTTTTAGCTGATGAACTTATGAAACGTGGCTTCAAGCTGATCACTAATGGTACCGACAACCATTTGTTGCTTGCAGATGTAAAGTCCAGTTTTGATATCGATGGGAAAATAGCCGAAGAGGCACTTGATAAAATAGGCCTAACCTTAAACAAAAATGCTATTGCTGATGACCCTTTGCCACCATTTAGACCAAGCGGTATTCGCCTGGGAACCCCTGCGATAACTACGAGAGGCTTCAAAGAAAAACATATGGGCCAGTTAGCTGAGTGGATGCTTCTTGCCATCAAATACCGCGATGACGCGACTAAGTTGGATAGCTTACGCAAAGAAGTTGAAAAACTAACTAGGCAGTTTCCACTGCCTAGTTAAGTATTCTATTCTTGCTACTCAGCTTACTAAGAAGCTACTGCCGTGCAAGTTCCGGATGTATCACCGGCTGTCAAGGTAGTCGTGCTACTAGACTGTTCACTATAGTAAATAATCTGATCACCAGCGCCGCTACCACACTGTTTCACCTGTATGATATCAGGACTACTAGAGCTAGGAGCTGTTGCCCCAATGGTAATACTAGAGTCTAGCTTAATTGTGTTACCACTGGCTCTGAAGTTAGCTGTGACGGTAGGATAACTTCCGTTATCTGCGTTATAAGATTCTGCCGCTTTTTGCACCTCATTAGCGTCCGACTGCCTCTTAACATCCCGCGCCTTAGCCTGTACGCCGTTGTAGGCAGTAATTACCAAAGTAGCCAAGATAGCAATCACGATGATCACGATCAAGAGCTCAACGATAGTAAAACCCTTGCTACTTCTTAGTTGTTTTAATTTGTTCACTTTTTTACTCCTTATTTAAGTATTAACTAGCAGGTATAACTGTGGCAGCACAGCTACTACTGCTACCGGCATATATAGTTTGTGCAGCTGCAGATTGTTCGCTCCAATAGGTTATTTTATCACCTTGATTTGTGCCACAAGCATAAACACCTATTGCATCCTTCTGACTGCTACTAGGAGCTTGAGTAATATCTATCGTACTATCTAATTTAACAGTATTACCACTAGCGGTAAAGTTTGCTTGCGTTGTAGGGTAACTCCCGTTATCTGCATAGTATGCTTCAGCAGCTTTTTGAACAGATTTTGCATCTGTTTGCCTCTTAACATCCCGCGCCTTAGCCTGTACGCCGTTGTAGGCAGTAATTACCAAAGTAGCCAAGATAGCAATCACGATGATCACGATCAAGAGCTCAACGATAGTAAAACCCTTGCTACTGCGTAGGTTTTTCATTTTACTTATTTTCATATGTTTTTTGCCCCCTAATTAGGTTTTTAACATTATGCGCTTATGATAATACATATTCTACCTTAAGCGCAAGCGTTTTATTATTTAGTAGCTTTGTTTATGGGGGAAAGACGAGTGAGTAACTGCTGCCCCATGAACCCCAGCTTGACGTGGTTACCCCATTTCTAGTCGACCCAGTGTAGCTACTTTGCCCCGGAAGAGAGCAAACACGAACCGTTGCCGTTTCGCCGGCAGACAGCAGGCCTGCGTGGACTGCTGCTTTACCAACATTGCTGTCACTAGTATAAATATCCGTTCCCCAAACCGATCCACTGGTAGAGCCTGTAACTTTCTCATCTGTATATGAGGTTGAGCTGGAAGGACATGTAGGGACTAGCAAAAGCGAATAGCTGTTTCCCCATGAACCATAGCTTGACGTGGTTACCCCATTTCTAGTCGACCCAGTGTAGCTACTTTGCCCCGGAAGGGAACAAACACGAATTGTAGCTGTTTGACCTGAAGTAATTAATCCCACATGAACCGCTGCTTTCCCGACATTACTATCGGCGGTATAAATATCTGTCCCCCAAACCGATCCACTGGTAGTACCCGTAACCTGTTGGTCGGTGTATGAGGTTGTGCCGTAAGGACAGGTAATGGTAGTGTTCTCAGTTGTCTGCTCAAGCGGAGAAATGCGTAAACTATTACTGTGCGTAAATTGCTTACCGGCAACAGTTTTGCTAGCCGTAATTGATACGTTTACGCTATCTGCACTGGTTGGGTTGTTTCCTGTGCTACAACTGCCATCTATGCAATATTTAACAGTAAAATTAGTTACATTTGTGGCTAAAACCTTGTCGTTAATGCAGCTAGAAGTAATATTAAAGGCTCTACAGTTTTTAGGGTTAACGCTTGTTCCGCCGCACGGTGTAGCCGATTTGGTTAATACGCGGAGTTTTAAGTTTTGCGAACTATCTAAATAGTAAATCGTAGCAGTTGGACGTAGATTATCTGAACTTAATGGTTGCGTGCAGTCTTCTTGAGCTGGTGATATGTTGTTACCTGTTCCTACTTCATCTGCAGTGATTCCAATAAGTCTTGGCTGAGAAGAATAGTCGCTTGAGTTGGAATTTTGCAAACCTAAACTGCTACTTACTGAGCTAGCAAAACTTTGAGCTGATCCTAAAGTGGTCTCCATGTCGCCAAGCGAACCGTTAACTTCGTTTGTAAGTGATAGCTGTTCGTTTGTTATTGAATTGCTTGAAATAAAGTTTATTAATACTGCGAGTATGCCGGCAATAACTAGCACGACTATAGGTGCCACCACAACTATTTCTACTAGTGTAAAACCAGCTGATTTAAAATTTGATTTACTTGTTTTATTGTGTGTTATTGACATATGTTGCATGGGTTACTGTTATTCTTTGGCTAGAAGGCCCGTAGGCCACGCTGGACTCAATTTTAATTACATCATTATTTTTACTACATGTGAAAGGGTAACTAGCGATAACTGTTTGCGTAACACTGCCAGGTAAGCCGTTAACTGACCCTGTAGTAGGAAACCCGCTAGGCTCATAAGTATAACCAGAACTACAGCTAGCCATACCAGAAGGCTTGGATTGATATTGGTTTAAATTAGAATAGGCAAGAGAATTTGCAATGGCATATCTTTTTGTATCAATGCTGTCTTGGCTCGTAGAAACAAAAAGCTGATAAAAAGCTCCCACAAAAGCTGCAGCTACAAAGAGTGTTATCAGTAGTTCTACTGTGCTAAAGCCGGCGGATAAATATTCTTTCTTCAAAACACTCTCCTTACTGGTTAATGCTAGTTTTTACTTCTACGCTTTGGGAAGCTTCGTCGTAATAAAATATCTGAAATTTAACACAATGAGTTGGGTCGGGGCGGATGTAGAACGTATCTGTAGTAGATGTGCATAGAGTGTCGTCTATGTTTAAGGGCTGATATACGTAAACGTCATTGCTTGCTGATGGGGTTGGTGTAACGGTGCTGGTCGTGGCTTTACTGTTGTTAGTAGAATTTACTAGATCGTATGTTGTGGTATTACTTTCGGTTCCAGAAGAACTATTGGGGGATTTTAGCGCTTTGGGGTCTAAATTACTAAATACTGCCGAGGCAATACTGCTGCTAGGACTGCTAATTAAAAGAGTGCTTGGATAAGAAAGGGGTGCGTTGTAGTTAGAAAGGGAACCGTTGTTTGAATCAAGGCCCTGTTTATATAGAGTCTCAAAATATGCAGCTATAGAATTAACATCATCTACACGTTCGTGGTCTCTGGCGGTGATCTGCGATTTTATAACGTTTGCAGCTGTAAGGGTTGTTAAAATGCCCATTATTACTATCACAACTACAAGCTCTAAAATTGTAAAACCTTTTTCTTGTCTAACTAATTTTGAAAAAGGCATTTTGCGACCACTCATTATAGTTTAAAGCATAATGGTTTTCGACTGAAAACACAACGACTCTTAAGAGACGGGCTGTATTTCTACAGGCTCTTGTTCAAGAGTGATGCGAAATTCATCACGTACTGCACTAATAATTTCATTTCTAAATGCACTAAGATCGGTGTAGCTGCCATTACCTTGGTTAATAATTACCAGAGCGTTTTTTTCATAAGTTTTGAAATTGTGTGCTGCGTAGTCTTTCTTTTCGACTTGCTCTATTAACCAGCCGGCTGGCACTTTATAGCTTCCTTGGCCCATATCAAAGGTTGGAATATCATCGTGAGATTTGCGGATTTCATCAAGTAGCCATTTTTCAATGATTGGGTTTTTAAAGAATGATCCGGCGTTAGGATAGATTTCTGGGTTTGGCAGTCGATTACGCCTAATAGCTATGACTGCATCACGGATAGCCTTAGGGGTGTAATATTGGATGTTATTTTCGTCTAAGTATTTTTGTAAGCTTGCATAAAAGGGCGGCTGCATAGCAGTGTGGCTTAAACTGAGTGTTACGCTGGTAATAATGTAGCGATCTTTAGCTGTAGTTTTAAAAATACTTGTGCGATAAGCAAAGCCGCAAGCGGTATTATCTAGCACAACGAATTTTCTTTCATGCGTGTCATAGGCCTCAAGCTCAATTAAGCTGCTAGAAAACTCTTGTCCATAAGCTCCGATGTTTTGCACTGGTGCCGCGCCGACTGTTCCAGGTATATTTGACAAGGCCTCAATTCCGCTGAGTCCCATTTCTACTGTTTTAGCAACTACATCATCCCAGTTCTCGCCAGCCCCAAGCTTAATAGTGACTTGGCTTGGATCTTCGGAAAGAATTTTGAATCCTCTAATTTTATTAAGCAAAACCACGCCTTTAAAATCTTCATCTTTGGCTATAGTGTTGCTACCTCCGCCCATAACAAATAGCGTCAACTGTTTGTCTAATACTTTATTAATGGCTTGCTCCAGCTCGTCAGTGCGATTAATTGTAATCATTATGCTAGCTCTGCCGCCAATTTTCATGGTGGTGTAGTTTTTTAGTGGTACGTCTTGGTTAACGCGCATATGCTAAAGTATAGTTTCTTGGCCGAAGAACAACAAGGTGCGCGAGTTGTAGAAATAGAGTAGGCGGGCTGATAAAATAGTCTTTATGGCTAATCACAAACACAGTAATAAATTTGTTTTACAAACCGTGCAACCAGGCTTGGCGGGTTTGATGGATGGTTCGGTTTCAACTTTGGCGCCGCTTTTTGCTACGGCTTTTGCTACGCGGAGTCCCCACATTACTTTTTTGGTTGGTCTTTCGGCAGCAGTGGGCGCTGGAATCAGCATGGCTTTTGCGGAAGCATTGAGCGATGACGGGGAATTAACAGGTCGTGGCCATCCGGCACGGCGCGGTTTTATCATTGGCTTAATGACATTTTTAGGCGGCATTTTCCACACACTGCCGTTTTTAATCTCTAGTCTACACCTAGCCTTAATAATAGCTTACCTTGTGGTTGGAATAGAGCTAACGGCCATAGCTTATATTCGTTACCACTTCTTCAATATGAAGTTTTGGCTATCGGTAGTGCAGGTAGTAGTTGGTGGTGCGTTAGTTTTTGCAGCTGGCATTTTAATCGGCGGCTCTTAAGTTTTACATCTGTTATTAACTGTGTTATAAAAGAAAAGCACAAAACATTTTGGGCCATTAGCTCAGCTGCATAGGCAAAGCTTGCTTTGCCGGCAAATCAATAACAAGCACCTGTGCTCTAACCGCTAGTTGCACGGATGTAAAGTGTGAAGTACATTGATAAGATTAAGTTTATCGTGGGCCATTAGCTCAGCTGGTTAGAGCACCTGCCTCTTAAGCAGGGTGTCCAGGGTTCGAGTCCCTGATGGCCCTCCACGTAAATTCTGATTGTGGCATTTTGTCACGTAAGAACTGATAAAATGAAGCTATGTCCATCGACCAACAAAAAAATGGTGCTCAGGAAACAGATAAGGGCAAACACGAGGCGTCTCCAGGAATAGTGGTTTCCGCACGAAACGATATTTCTATCGATAGCAAAAAGAAATTTTGGCGTCGGCGCGGGGTAGTTGTTCCGCTTATTATACTTATCGGACTGTATTTTTCTGGGATCCTAGGATTTGGTTATTATTCAATAAAGTGCGGCAACCCACCGGCATTACCGGGTTTTGCGGGTAGCGGGCCTATATACGTTGGTGACTTTTCATACCTTTTGACAATGCCGCTTACAAGTCTGAGTGGCGGATATACATGCACCGATCAATCAGCTTTCCCTTGGGTACGCGACAGGGAATACAAAGCCTCCGTAGCTAGGCAGGACGCCCAGAGGAAAGCCGCAAAACAGACTGCCTGGAATAATATAGGATTTGATATTTACGCCGTTAAGAGTGGCGCTGTACCCGGCATCGTAAGGTCGGATCAAAACCTTTTATCAACTGAGGACGGCGGCAGGATAACTGAAACGTATATCAATACAGCGACGCCTAAAGGACATGACTTAAATGACGAGTTTGAAGTCATGCAGCGCCGGAAAATATATACTGTCGCTGATAACAAACTTTGCGCGATCACTGTAAAAAGTCAGGAGAAAGATTCTGGCTTTGCTGCTGATAATAATTTCTGTGGCGAATTCACGCCTAGAGGGTTAAGGGTGTATAGCTCTAAGCTTCTGCCCAACGTAAGTAGTAGCAACCCGGATTATGTGGTTGATATAAGGAATACCCAAATTCTGGTTGGATCTGGCCCATTTATTTCCAACCCCGTTACAAAAAACGGGATCACTACCTACACGTTTGATAAAGCAAAGTTTTTCGCTTTCATTGATAAATTACAACCCATTGACGCCAAAGCCAAAGCAGCATTATACGGACAGATTAACCTTGTACGGTAGTTGCAACAGAACCTACTATAGCTTTTCATAGTTTTGTTAATTTTGAAATCTGAAGTGTTAAAATATACTTATGCAGAAGTTAATAAGCGTACTATTGATTATAGGATTTCTGGCAGTTGATTTTCTGTTCTTTCACGACATCTTAAAACCAGGAGAAGTCATAACATTACCCCAATATTTAACGGGTATTTTGAGTATTCTGGTTTTTGTGATTTCTATTCAATATTTGTTAAAAAACAGCTCCAAAAACCTCTAGCTTTTGTTGCATTTTTAAAATTATTGTGTTATAATAATACAGTATGAGTGATAGATATGAAGTTGAAGTTAAGGGCCAAGGCCTTAGCGTTAATGGTGACACTTTGGCTCTTGAAGAAACTAGTCCAGAGGCTCTTCAGACCATGCTTGCAATTGGCCGTAAGGCAATTGTAGAGGGTATTGATAGCTTTTATGAAGAAACTAAAAGAAAGTATGCTGGTCAAAGAGTTGTACGGCCTTCTATTTTTGTTTTGCGTTTTGGTGTTAATTCTAAGAAAAAACAAATATTTACCCAAGAAGGACTAGACAACGCTACAAACGTTCACAAAAGCCCGGATGAAATTAGAAGCAAATATCGGCCTTATTGGCATGCAGTTGAAGATGGGGGTTTTGTGCCAGAAGTCAGGAGCGTCCTTACGGGGCCTAGTGTTGGCGGAATTTGGCTGATGCTCAGAGACGAAGCTGATTAGAGCAGCTGACTTGTTAGTCTATTATATCTAAATCTTCTTGTAATCTTTGAGCTATTCTTTGAACCATTTCGTACCTCTTTTTACCTAAGCCTTCTACTATTTCTCTGGCCTCTTCAAAAGGTAATTTAGAAAAATTGATAATAGACTGAGGATCTATTCCGCCTATACCCACCCACTTATTCAACCTACTACCCTTCAGCTCATTGACTATGCGCAAAGGGCAATCACAGCCTCGGCATAGTCTATTGTAATAATTATAGCCACCTCCGAAGTCATGCTCATGAACGGTGTGCTGTTCAATAGTCCACATGAATTGATTTACACTAGCTTTAGACCCAGGCTCTCCTTCAGAAACTAAAAAGTCTAGAATACCCCTTGTTGTAACTGCTGGAATAGGCAAGCTACTTTCGCCCTCAAGGTATTCTATCAGCACTGATGGCGAAATCACGTCAAGATCTGAAAAATGAGCGCTAATACCCAACTTAGCCATTACTGCCGCCAGTTCTTCTACTTTATCTTTTGGCATTTCACCAGATACTAAAAATCGAACTTTTCTCTCACTTGCCATGCTTTAATTCTTGTCCACCCCAGGAGTCTTTGCAAGCATAAGTAATTTTGGACCAATGTATAATGTAGAAAAAGGAAGGTGAGTAAAGACATGTTTATCATAGATGCTCTAAGAACATCTTTTGCTATGGGGTGGGAGATATTATGGCCACTTATTCTTGGATTTGGTTTAAGCGGCGCTATTCAAGCTGTGGTATCGCATAAGCAAATGAGTAAGCTGCTTCCTGATGACAGGCCAAAAACTCTAGCATTGGCCAGTGGCCTGGGGGCTGCGTCGTCCTCATGCTCATATGCGGCAGTTGCTTTGGCTCGTTCAATTTTCCAAAAAGGCGCTAACTTTACGGCTGCAATGGCTTTTGAAATTGCCAGCACGAATTTAGTCATAGAATTAGGGGTGATTTTGGCTGTGCTTATGGGTTGGCAGTTCACTGCTGCCGAGTTTGTTGGCGGCCCTGTGATGATAATTATTTTAGCCCTTCTATTTCGTAGATTCTTAACCCCAAAGCTGGTTGCTGCGGCTCACAAACAAGCCAATAAAGGCTTAGCTGGGCGCATGGAGGGTCATGCCGGTATGGATGATATGGCGGTCGGCGGAAACCGAAGCATTTGGCAAAAGCTTAAATCGTCTGATGGCCGCACTGCTACTAGCCATTTTTTCGTTATGGACTGGGCTAGCATATGGTCTGACATCGTGCTTGGGCTTTTAATAGCCGGGGCACTAGCGGCTTGGGTACCACATAGCTGGTGGCAGACTTTGTTTCTTAGCAACCACCCTGTCTGGTCGGTTATTTGGGGGCCGATTATCGGGCCACTCATAGCAGTAATTTCATTTGTTTGCAGCGTAGGTAATGTGCCGTTAGCTGCTGTGCTTTGGAACGGGGGGATTAGTTTTGGCGGCGTTGTCAGCTTTATATTTGCCGATCTTATAATCCTGCCGATTGTTCGCATTTACGCTAAATATTACGGCTGGAAGATGGCTGGTTTCTTGTTCATTACGTTTTATGTAGCCATGGTTATTGCCGGCTATGTCGTCGAAGGATTATTTACGCTTTTGCATTTAGTGCCAGACGTGCGAAACGCTAAAGTATTAGAAGCTGCCGTAAGCTGGAATTATACAACTGTTTTGAATATAATTTTCTTGATTTTGGCTGCTCTTCTAGTATGGCGATTCTTAAAAACCGGCGGCCCTATGATGTTAAGGATGATGAATAGCCCAAAGCAAAAAGCCCCTTAGATGGCGGCTTTTTGCTTCTAGATGTTTAGTTATTGTTGTTTAGGTTATTCATAACTCCTCCTTTCTTTGCTGCATCGATTAGCCGCGTTAACCCTATCCCACCTCCGCAGCGGGGGATAAAGTTAAGCTCTAGGAACTCATTCAGTTCTTTTTCTACCCGGTCTTTTCCGAAAAGGTCAAACAGCTTTTTGGCGTATTTTCCTTCGCTAATCGTGTAGAATTCGTCTGTCATTTCTTTAACGCTGGTGCTTCTCTCGGCGCTACCGATTGTTTCGTTCCCTTGTATGATGACGTCTATTTTGTGTGCGTGGGTATCGCCGTTTTTCTTCATGTTCCAGAATGGGGATGTGTAAACAGGGAAGTCACGGCAGAAGACTATTTGGCCGAAATCTTCCAGCATTTTGTTTTCGTGTCTATGAGTCAGTTCGTCAGTTTTGTAGTAGTCTTTGAGCTCATCGTAGGTTTTGTAGTAGAAGTCTTCTTTTTTGCCGAAGCCCAGGTGTTCTAAAAGTTCCGTTTCAAACTTCTCTAAATCTTGAACGTTGCCGGGCAGTTCAAACTCGAACATCGGGAAGATAAGTTTGTGTCGCCCGGGAACCGGATTCGGCTCATTTCGGTAGCTTGTGCTCACACAAAAAACGCCCGGAAGCTCCGGGCGTGTTAGCAGTTCATACTCCAGCCACATCTGGCCGGTTTGCGGCAGCGGCCATACCTCCTTGGTGTATTTATAAGTTGCTACTGTTTCCGGATCTTCGCAGGCTGCCAGTATGCTAAGCCGGTCTTGCGTAGTAACTTCCACAAAACCTTTGCTCAGGCAAAAGTTGCGAAGTTGGTTGACGACTTTGCTAAAAGCAGTACTGTCGTCTGCACCTTTATAGTTGTTTATCATTTAACTTCTCCTTTTATTTGGTAATTTTTTAGTGCATAAAAAAACAACCCCGAAGGGCTGTTCTTATAAAAAAAGATCCCCAGCTTCTTAAGCATCAGGGGCCTTCCATTTATGCATCACTACATAAGTTAGCATAAACGATATCATGATGCAAGTATGTTTTTACTAAAAGGAGTTTCTATATTGCATTTTTTATTTAATTATGCTATAATAAACATATTCTGGGGTGGAACTCAGAAAGAACCCTGCATCAATAACTACTTTTGGAAAGGAAGAGAGCTATGTCGGCTCTAACCCGTGATCAGTACATGAAGGCTCTTCGAGCCTCCGAGCATGTCCAAAACCCAACCATCGAGCAGATGCTTGCGATTTGCCCGCACCTCACGAAGGATCAGGTGGTGGACGGGCTCATGGGAGAGAAAGGTGGCTACATCGCGCTCCCTCCTGTGATCATCAAATATGGCTTTCGATCGGCCAGCTACTACCCTGGCAGCAAAAACAAGGGGACCGACCCCTCGTTTGGTGCCGGGCTTAGCCATCGGACCCCATCGTCCTACGCGGACGGCGAGAGCCACGGTGACGCATTCGGCGAGTACCGCTTCATGGCGGAGGCCATGGCCTATGCCGAAGAGCATTGGCCGGAGAGCCTGCGGCTTGACGACTGGGTCAACTTCCAGGAGGTTTACCTGGATGATCCGACCGATCAAGACGTGCACGGTAATCCCGAAACCAAAGCCGTGGTTTACGTCTGTCTTAATCGTGACTGGGACGAGATACGCGGCGATCGAACCAAAACGGCGGTTCAGGTTTGGGACGACGCTATCTCATTCGCTACTCTTGATTCACTTGAGGGGAGCGAACTCCAAGGCGGTCGTGGTGGCGGCACTGAGTTTGTCTGCGCTCACTGTGGTGGTGGGCTTGGCCTCTCAATCTGCTACGAGTGCAAGAATCGGTTCCACGACGATCAATACAGGAAGGGAACTTGTATTTCGCTTCCGCCGAAACTGATCAAGCTTCTTCGAGAGAGCGGACATGAGTTCGCTCTTGACCCGGAGCGGCTGCTCAAAGTTCCGGTGTAAAGTAGGCCGATGCAGGATCCTTCCCGCGCTAAAACGCGGGAAGGCCTCATCCTAAGGTTTTAAAGATTTGAAGTGTTAGGATGAGGTATACTGGTCACCAATGATTAAAATTATCACCAACCCTATCGTAATCCAACTAATTGGATTTTTTGCGCTAGGACTTTCTTTACTGGTGTACCAGCTAAATAAGCGTAAGAGCATGATTCTGGCTCAAATGTTTAGCAGTCTGCTTTTTAGCCTGCACTTTCTTTTATTAGGGGCTTATACCGGGTCAATTATGAATTTTATTGGTGCAACACGAAATTTTGCATTTGATAAGTACCGTGACCGTTCATGGTCGCCGCTTGTCCTTTGGGCCTTTGTTGCCATACTTAGCTTTGCGTCAATACTTACCTGGGAAGGACCTTTAAGTCTGCTTCCTGCCATAGGAACTATTAGTGGAGCTTTTGCCTATTGGCAGCAAACTGCAAAATCTATCAGATTAATTTCTTTGATATCTCCCCCTGCCTGGTTTGTGTATGCTATTTTCTCGCATTCGTACGCTGGTATGGTTACAGAAATTTTCGTCCTCTGCTCAGTTTTAGTAGGAATGTATAGACATGATAGGCCTAGTAAAATAAGGGTGCGATCAGGCGGGGTGGTGTAAGGGCATTATCTTAGATATAGACGGGACTGCTTATCATCG
The DNA here is from genome assembly GCA_963717595.1 of uncultured Candidatus Saccharibacteria bacterium. GTDB lineage: Bacteria > Patescibacteriota > Saccharimonadia > Saccharimonadales > Saccharimonadaceae > CAVQWH01. Next base: position 461,252 of record CAVQWH010000001.1, read on the forward strand.
GGCATAATCAGCGCCAGTTATCGTCTCCAGTAATCTGTGCCAAAAAGTTTAAGAAACCATGAAGTTACATGCAGTCTTAATGACATTTTACTAAATACAAAACTCTTTATCTATTCTGTTATGATAAACTCATGAAACTAACTGTCGTTCGTCATGGCCAGACAATAGAGAATATAAAACTTATTATACAGGGCCAAACAGACGGTACCTTATCTAGCCTAGGTATTAAACAAAGCAATCATCTAGCCTCAGATTTAAGTGCTAAATCATTTGATGTGATTATAAGTTCAGACTTAGGGCGCTGTACTGTGCTAGCTGAAAAGATACACAAATATCATCCCGATACGCCGCTAATACTTTCGCCGGCACTGCGTGAAATTTGTTACGGGGCGTATCAGGGTAAGCCGGTAAGCAGTCTGAATATAGATGATTTTCCGGGTACTAAGTTGACCCAGAAAGTACCGGATGGCGAATCTTGGATGGATTTAAGTAAGAGAATACGACTATTTTTAAATGAGACCTATGAGAAATATAAAAATAATAGCGTTTTGCTCGTAACTCACGATCGGCCCATACAAATGATGCGTGCCTACTTTGATCAGGCGCCTCTAAGTGGAATAAACGACGCGCCGCCGACCCCAAACTGCGGTATAAGACGCTGGACTATGCACAGGCCAGTATCACAGTCTGATTTAAAAGCAGATATCTAGCCCAGGCTCAATATAGCCAGCCCTATTAAGCCGGCTATGGCAGCTAAGATTTTTATCTTTAAATGGTACTTTTCGCGCAGGAAAAAATAAGCTGATACCACAATCATAACAGGTAAAAAACCGGTGAATGCGCCAACTATTGCGGCGCTTTTGCTTATGAGTAGTGCTGCTACGAACGCAATGCCTTTTATAGATTTAGCAAATGATATGGCTAGCACTTTCAAGCCATACTTGCGATTAATAACTGCGCCAAGATGACGGCGCTGCGGCCAGGCGAATACTGCCATCCAAAAAGTTTGAAAACCCAATCCATACACTAGTAACGATCCCATACCTATGCGCTTCAGCATCCAGCTTTCAAACACAGTACCAGAGCCCCAGAAAAGGACCGATAATAGTGCTATCATAATCCCTATCTTGGTGCTTTTTACGCTGTGGCTGTAGGTTGTAATAGATACCAAAAAGGCCGAAATAAATATAATTACCGCACCAACAAGCTGTTGTGAAGTTAAGTCTTGAGATAGCAACAAAGCGGCTAGAATTATGGTAATAACTGGACCAAGATTATTAATAATTCCGAATAAGCCTGCATCTACGTTTTTACTGGCTCGGTAAGCCAGTATCTCTGTTAGAGGAAATATTATACTGACAATGAACAGGATAATTATATTGTCCCAGCCAATATTCGCATTAAAACCAATAAAAAATAATACAGTCAGTAGCGCTAGTGGATAATGAATACCTACAAAAAATACTCCATTGACCAGCCGATTGTACTGAGGAATAGTCTTACCGAGCTGCCTTTGCAGCAGTCCTACTGCGGTTCCGAGTATTAAAAAGCATGTAAGCAAAAACTGCCAGGTCATGAGTTAGACTATAGCACGACCTTCAGGCTATTTTGCTATAGTAAAACCATGAAAAATTACCGAGTAGTGTTTAGAGAAGTTGACCGTGATAAGTTTAACGAAATAGCCGAAGGCTTGAAAACTATTGAAACCCGGGCGGCTACAGTCAGATACCAACCCGTTAAAGCTGGCGATAGATTCACGTTTGTTTGCGGAAAAGATAAGTTTATAAAAACTATAGCTAAAGTCCAGCATTTTAAATCTTTAGACGAGCTTTTTGATAATCTTCCTCTTCAGAAAATTTTACCTTCTGTAAAAAATAATGATGAGGCTAAAAAGATATACTATAGCTTCACAAACTATAAAGCTAAAATCGAAAAATATGGAATACTGGCATTTACCTTGAGCTGACTAATATTTGCTATAGTTAAAGTATGAAGAATGTCAAAGGCGCGGAAATAGTACTTCTTGAACATAAGCACTTGGCTCAGGTCGAGAAGTGGCCTAGCCGGCATGCTACGGTAAATACTTTGCTTAAACAACCTACCGAATCTCCAGCACGTCATCCTGACTATCATGGCTGGGCGTTAGTGCGTGATAAAGAGGTGCTTGCGATAGCTACCATTAAAATTAATAAAGAGCATGTAGGCTATATAAATTGCATAGTAAACCCCGGCAATAAGCGCCAAGGAATTGGTACAATGCTGATAGGTTATGTTTTAGAACAGCCGCCAGCACAGGATCTTGTTCACCTGCATGCGGTTATCGACTCAGATAATACGGCGGCTCGCCAAGTTTTGAAGAAGTATGGCTTTACCATGATAGGTAACGACGCAAATGGTTATTTGGAATATGCTAAACATAAGCATTATTAAGCTAAAGTTATGATTATAAGTTGGACAGATTAATAAAAGTTAAACTAAACTGTTTATATGATTAAAGAGCAATCAGCCAGTACTTTACTAAAAATCTTGCTAATAGTGTTGGTGATTGGCGTCGGCGGCTGGCTAGTATGGAATATTGTGGCCAACAATCAAAACGCTATCAACAATCAGTCTAGCTCTAGCCAAGAAGCTCGTAAGGATAGATTTTATTTTGAAAATAAATACAAAACCTCGGCAGATAAAGACAAATGCCTGGAAGAATATTATAAAATGTATCCAGAAAATAAGCCTGAAAACCAAAAACCGAACAAGATTTATCTAGCTCCGCCATGTCCTGGAGTTCCCCAGTAAGATGCCTTTCCATCTTTATAAATATCTAAATAAAAAGAAAGAAATTACGGTTGTTGACAACTTGATGACTGCTGCTTCAGTGGTTCCATCCGCTCACTGCTGTGCCGCAAGTTTACGCAATCTATTCCACCCATGATGTTTCTGGTGTCTCACTTGGAACTTGGTTAGGCTTTATGACTCTAGGGTTAATTTTCTTAGCCTATGGTATTTTGCACAAAATCAAGCCATTTATCATCAATCAGATTTTGTGGTTTATTTTAGATTTTTTGGTAGTTGCCGGCATTCTGATGTACAGTAATTAGCTTTTGCTATGATAAATCTAATATGAAGCTGATTTTTAAAAGCAGAAAACATGAAGCCGGTAATGTACATTCCTTTTATTTTATTAGCCAGGAATCAATTAGCTGGCAGGCAGGCCAGTCGATTCGGTTAGAAATAGAAACCGATTACTTAGCAGAAGAAAGGCGCTTTACAATTTCTTCTGCACCTAGCGAAAAACATATTGCAATAACTACTAATCTAAGCAAAAGTCCTTTTAAACAAGCGCTAGGTAAGCTAAAAAAAGGTGATGAAATTAATGGGCATAATATTGAAGGAAATTTCTTGTGGCCTGAAGGTGATGAAGCTCCGATTTTGCTAGCAAATGGTTTGGGTATCACGCCATTTCGTGCTCAACTGGCTGAGCGAGTTAATACTGGCCAAGCCCTGCGGGCTAATTTAGTTTATAGTTATCATGCCGACTTAGCAGTGTTTAAAGCAGAACTTGAGCAGTGGCAGAGAAACCATCCAAAATTAAATATTCAATTTATAGCTGGCCAAAAACTTACCGCAGATCTTGTTGCCAAGATGCTGCCTGATTTTAAAAAACGCTTAATTTACATTGCAGGCTCTGCTAAGTTTATAAATAAAATATCTTTTGATTTAACTGAAGAATATAAAGTTAAAAAACCTAACATTAAAGTTGATTCACTAATTAGTTCCGTATCCGTTTAGGCTCAGCCTAGTTTTGTAGTCTATGGTCAGTGGTACAATAGGGTACTAGTATGAAAAAACTTAATGGATCTGAACTAGCTGGTTATATTAAAGCCCGTCAAGCTAAGGAAGTTCGTGCCCTTAATTCTACGTATAAAACCCATCCTCGCTTAGCGATTATCCAAACTAAAGACGATGTAGTTATTAACACTTATATACGCATGAAAAAATCTTATGGGTCAGACATTGGCGTGGATGTAGATTTATATAAAATACCCCAGGCAGAAGCAAGGGTTAAATTGAGTGAACTTAATAAAGAAAAATCTGTGCATGGAATTATAGTTCAACTTCCGCTAGACGATGTTAGCCAAACGGATGAGCTGGTTAATTTGGTAAAACCAAGCAAAGACGTGGACGCCTTGGGTGATAAGGCGAAATTTGATCCGGCAACGCCGGTTGCAATTCAGTGGCTCTTAGCTGGCTATAACGTTCCTTTACTTGGCAAAAAAATAATTATTGTGGGGGCGGGCAGGCTGGTTGGCCAGCCGTTAGCTAAGCTATGGCACTCCAGTGGATACGATGTTGACATTGTAGATTCTGGATTAGCCGATTTGGAATCAGCGTTAAAACAAGGTGATGTTATAGTTACCGCCACTGGGCAGCCACGATTAATAAAGAACGCTATGTTAAAATCTGGTGCCGTGATAGTTGACGCTGGTGTAGCAGCAGAGCATGGCAAAACGCATGGCGACTTGGATGATGAAGTTTATAAGCGCGAGGATTTAATTTTGACGCCTAAAAAAGGCGGTGTCGGACCACTTACTGTCTGTGCTTTATTCGAGAACGTTATAAAAGCTGCTCGTTTGCAGACGGGCTGATTATTTCTTATCTAAACCTAGCGCTGCTTTAACGCGGCCGACTACTTGGCGCGGTGTAGCTTCTGCTTTTACTATGTAGCTATGAACGCCTAAAGTTCTTACCTCATTCGGTGCTTCTTCACGGCCTATGTTTGTAAGAACTATAACTGGAATATGCTTGCCCCACGGCTGTGCCCGCATTTTAGCTAGAGCTTCAGCACCATTCATCTCTGGCATCTGTAAGTCCAGTAGTACAATATCGGGTTTACTGTTTTCTATAAGCTCAAGACCAGTTTTGCCATTCTCAGCTAAGCCAACTTCGAAGCCTTCAGCCTCGAACTTCATCCGATACATTTGACTTATGACTTGGTCGTCTTCAACTATTGCAACTTTGCTCATATCTAATAGTTATGCTAACACGAATATTACAAGTTCAACAATGACTAGCTAGAAAGAGTTTGGAATAAAACTATAATTAGCCAAACTACGACAGTAACTACCACCGCAATTGAAGAAACTATTTTTATAAAGCGCTTTTTCTCAAACCACCACTGGCCAAACTTGCCACGATCTACAGCGCTGTAACGTCTTATAGTAGGCTCACTTGGAGTAGCAGAGTCTCTGCCGCGGTAAATCTTGTTACGTTTTTTCTTGCGTTTGCTCATTGTATTTAGTTTAACAATTTAGTGTTAAATAATCGATTGTAATTTACTTATGCTTTTTGCTAATATTAATAGGTTTGCAAAATAACAAAAATAACCATCCAGAAGCCCCTTGACAACTTAATTAGCAATGTATAAAATGTTATACAAGTATAACTTTTATAAGATAAGAGGCAAGCTAAATGAATGCTGAAAAACATGCGCCAGTTTTTTATGGCACAGCTACAGTAGGCGCTAAAGGCCAGATTGTTATTCCAGTTGAAGCTCGCGAGAGAATGAAAATAAAACCTGGCGACAAGGTTGTTATTATTGGCCCGCACAATAAACCTCAAGTTATTGGTCTTTGTAGTGAGTCTGCACTTAGTTCACTCTTAGAAAGAATTGATAATAAATTAAGTAGTGTACGTGAGGCACTTCAAAACCAGAAAGAAGATAAAAAATAAATGCTACACCATATTCCGCTTAGACAAAAAGTAATTGTTTTAATGGCCGTTTTGTCCGGCTTATTTTTGGTGGCACTCGACCAGACTATTATTGCCACAGCTTTAGCTAGGATAGTTGAAGATTTCAACAGCTTTAGTAGTTTGAGCTGGGTAGTAACAGCCTACTTGCTAACTTCCACTATTACTGTGCCTATCGCCGGTAAACTTTCTGATTTATTTGGGCGTAGAATGGTGCTTTTGACGGGTGTAGCTATGTTTGCCTTAGCTTCATTTTTAAGTGGAGCTTCGCAAAACATTGACCAACTTATAGCTGCTCGCGCCTTTCAAGGTATTGGCGGCGGTATCATTATGAGTAACGCTTTTTCAATCATCGGTGATTTATTTGCGCCTCGGGAACGTGGCCGTTGGATGGGTTTATTTGGTGGAGTCTTTGGAATCGCTTCGGTCGTCGGCCCGCTTTTAGGAGGCTTTTTAACTGAGTCGCATAATATCCTAGGCTTGGTCACAGATTGGCGATGGACTTTCTGGATTAATGTTCCGATTGGTATCCTTTCTTTTATTATAATTGCGATTTACTGTCCGCCCATTAAGCATGCCGTAAAGCCTCGTATAGATTATTGGGGTAGTTTATTCTTAGCTATCACTCTAGCCCTTGTGGTTTTGGCTGCAGATAACACTAAGCAGGTATTTGCTGACTTCCTTAACTCTAGTGGAATGAGCTTAGTAGCTCTGCGTGTAATTATGTTGTCTGTAGCGGCAATTATGCTTGGAATATTTATTAGCATTGAGCGTCGAGTCAAAGAACCGGTTCTTAGGTTGAAGTATTTTGAGAATCGTAATTTTACTTTGATGATGACTATAGCTACCCTTGTGGGCGCCGCTATGCTTGGGTCGATTTTATACCTCACCCAGTTTAATCAACAGGTGTTTGGGGCCTCGCCTTCACAAGCGGGCTTAATGCTATTGCCGTTGATGGCGGGCCTAGTGTTGTTTAGCGCCATAACTGGCCAGATAGTTTCTAAACAGGTCACTATAAGAAGCTCTTAATATCAGGTTTCCTTGTCTCAGCAATAGCTTTGTTCTCTTTATCTTTCTTAACGCCAACCAGCGGATTTCTTCCTGAAGGAATTGCTATGTTTTTCACCGGGGTAGGCATCGGTGTAGCGATGCCTGTTATGAATCTAGCTGTGCAAAACGAATTTTCTCAGCAAGAGCTGGGTACGGTTACGGCTGCCTCACAGCTATTTCGTAACTTGGGATCAACTTTAGGGACTGCAATATTCGGTGGGATGCTAACGGCAGGGATAGTGGCGAATTTAGGTAATATTCAAAAAATTCCTTATATTGAGCAGTTGACTAAACAGCCGCAGGCTTCTAAATACTTAGGAACTGTTGATGCCGACACGGCTTTAAACCTTAATACGGTAGATCAAAAAGACAAGATTAATAAAGCCGTTAATAAGGCATTGCCAAAAATCGCTAACGCGAAACTTGCTAACAGCCCAGCTTCTCCAGCGGTCAAGCAGCAACTTAAGAATAAAATAGTCCACGAGGCTAAATCGGAGTTCAATAAAAAGCAAAAAAGCTTTAGCCACAGAATCGTTTATGCAATGAGCGATAGTCTACGCAACATATTTTATGGCTCGGCAGGACTTATGTTTGTAGGTTTTGTAGTGTCGTGGTTTGTAACAGAAAAGCGTTTGCGATCTAGCCATGATGCAGCTCCAGGTGTGGAGTAGTCTACATATGGTGTTAATAAAACACCAGACATCACTATAAATAGTGTGTATACTTAAACCATTAACAATTTAACTTGCTGATAGCGGAATCACGTGCAATTCGTGAACTGTGCCGCAACGGTGAAAGTCCGATACGTTTTTCAGTGAGCTTAATTCCCGAGCAGGATTTCGGCTAAAAGCCTTCTTGCTCTTTCGGGATTGAGAGGGTATTTTTAATTGGAACAAACAATAGTAAGTGGGCAAACCGCAGAAGATCTGAAGACAGAGTTTAAGGCGCCTGACCTAGAGGCTGGTGTCGACGAAGAAGTGTGTGTCGAGTCGTGGGACTATGATTTATACATGCTCGTGCACTCAAACCAGGACGTGATAGTGACATGCCCATGGATGGATAACGCTAAAGTTACACTGGGTGATGCTATGACTACGTATGAATATCCCCCTAATCTCACTGCCGAAGACGAACCCTTTTTAATATCAGTAGTAAATGAGCTTTTAGATAGTCGGGTGATCAAAAATGAGGAGCCTGAAGACTTATTGATTGAGGATGATGAAGTAGAACATGTGGAGGAACCTGATCCGATTGTAGTAGACAGTCGAGTTTCTGCTAAAGATTCAGGATCAGTAACAACTAAAAAAAAGCCACGTCCAGCGCAACATGTAACTAAGGCGCATCAACCAGAAAAAACTTCAGCCCACACAATGGAGCCTTTACGGCCGAAAGCTCCCGAAGCTGTCGTCCAGGCTATTACTTCAAAACCAGTTGCTAATGTACCAACTGAGCAAGTTCGGTCTAGTAGGTTCCACAACTCCAGAAGGTGAGAATTCTGCCAGTCGAAGGGAAGTTAAAGTAAACAAACCCGCAGACGTTTTAGAAGTCGTAAGGGAAAAGCCTAAATTTACCGTTAGACCTGAACAGTCTTTAGTGGCAGAGTCAGAAAGGCTGCAAGTTGAACTAGATGATGGCGAGATACTTGATCCTCCCTCACAGCTATTATCTTCTGAAGTGCCCGTGGAGCCTGATCTCGTAGCGCAAGTTTTAGAAATAGAACATCTTACCGCTTTAGCTGAAGAAGTAGCTCTATCAATTAGTAGACAAGTTGATGTAAGTGAAGATCAGCCAGTACCTGTAAGTACTCACGATCACTTGGGGGGTGATGATACTGAAGGTTCTGGCGAGGAAGAAGTTGTGCCTACTCATTTTACAGCGCCTGTCCCAGATGCGATTAGTGGCTACGTAGATATGGAAGAACAGGCCGCGGTAGAAGAAAGTAACGAGTTTAAACTGTGGAGCGAAACAGAAGCTGCTACGGCTGAGCCGTCAGAAGAGGCGGATGTTGTAGTTAAGCGGATTTTGGCAGAGCATATTGAACGAAGCAATCAGCAAACCACAGAAGTAGAAGTAGCTAGTTGCTATTTAGACAAGATCGTTGAGGTAGCGGCGGAAGCTCAGATGCTTGATGGGGAGGATGGCGCTGACGAAACTGAGGCTACTGAAAAGCTTGAAGAATTATTCATAGAGCTCTTTGACGAAATTGGCCTGCCCCATACCCCAGAGCTTATTGAAAGTATTGTTCTTAAAACCCTTGAAAAATGTGTGGCTAAAAACGAAGATCTTGAAGACGAAGAAGTTGATGATACTCAACAAGGTGGATTGGTTACGACGGTAAAAAAATCATCCGTAAGGCAAGCAACACTAAGTGATGCCATTGTTCATAATCGATTGATTAGTAAGATAGCTCTTGAGCTATGTGGTTTCAATGTTTCGCTTAGCCTAAACTAAGGCCCTTATTTCACTGTTCACCTGCTATAATGCTTATGAATGATTACTTATTACTATAAAAGTGTGGGAACGGATGAGTTAGAGGTCCTTGATAAAAGTAGGGCCGGTTGCTGGGTCTGCGTAGAAAAGCCAACCAGCGAAGAGATTGATGAGTTAGTAGCAAAATTTGACCTTGACCCAGGCCACATGAGCGACGCCCTTGATGAAGACGAAATGCCGCGCCTGGAAAGTGAAGAGGATAATCTATATGTCTTTTTGCGGTACGCTTATGTCACTGACGATCTAGAGCTTACAACCGCACCGCTTTTGTTTGTGGTAACTCCCAAGGCTTTAATTAGTGTAGCGTTTTATAGCTTGCCTCGTCTACAGAACTTTACTAGTGGAAAGTTAGAATTTTCTACTACTCAGCGCACAAAGTTATTGTTACAAATTTTCCATCAAGTAGTCGATCAATACGAAGTTTATATAAACAATATAGGCAAGCGCATTAAAGGGATTCGCACCAGGCTGCGAACTCATGAGATAGTTAACCAAGACTTCATTGATTTTGTGACAATTGAAGATGAGCTTAACGAGTTCTTATCTGGCCTTCAGCCGACTTCAGCAATTTTGAACCGTTTGATGATGGGTAAGCGTCTTCCGCTTTATCGCCAAGATGAGGACCTGATAGAAGATTTACTACTTAGCAACGAACAATCTATGAATGCTTGTAGCAGCCACATAAAAAGTATTACTAGCATACGAGAGGCGCACACTACGATTGCTAGCAACAACTTAAACCGCATAATGAAAATCTTAACTGCCGCTACAGTTATTCTTGCGTTACCTAATTTATTCTTTGCCATGTATGGCATGAATGTTGCATTACCCTTCCAGCATGCGTGGTGGGCTTATTTTGGGGTTATTGGCACTACTATTTTAGTGGTGTTAATAGTGTTTATTATCGCCAGAAAAAAACAATTCTTCTAGCTAATTTGCGTCAACTGGGCCGTTCGTTGTATGCTTATGCTTAGATAGCATTTAAATTAATAAAAGGATTCGATTTATGGGATTTTTTCAAAAAATGTTTGGCGGCAAAGGAAATGACCAAGGCCAGCCATCTGATCAGTCTGACACTTCATCTTCGCAAAGTAACTCTTCACCGGACTTAGGAGCGCCTTCAACAGAGCCTTCTGCCGCAGCTCCGTCTCCTGATATTACCCCAACAACTCCACCTACAGATAATCAATTTTCTGCCGGAGAGTCACCTGTAGATGCACCGAATGATGTATCCGCTCCAGCAGCACCATCAGCTCCATCTGATATTTCGTCACCTAATCCGGATATTGCGACTCCAGGACAAGATACTTTCGCCCCCAAAGCTCCAACTCCTGACTTGTCTAATAACCCTGATTCAAACAGTGACTTTGGAGTAGGTGATAGCCCAAGTAGTGGCCCTGAAATGCCAAAGCCTGAAGAATCTCCAGAACCATCTGGCTCTATGCCTGAGCCTACTTCAGCTGACTCTGGTGCCTACCACCGATGGGCTACCTAAGCCACCTGAACCTCCTGTGTCTCCAGCTGATCCTGGCTCCGATTCCGGGGACGCTCCGGATGGCAACGCAGTAGACGAAAAAGACAGTCCTCAAATTAACTAACAATACCTAATTAGTAGATTAGGCTAAAAAAGCCTTGACTTGATTTGACGCTTTTGCTAAGCTAGTCTTTGTGTTTCGCGCTAAAACTGTAGTTTTGGCGCGTTGTACATTTTTATAACAACAGAGGAGGATGCATGCCAATTACTGTTCGTAAAGCGCCAGGTCGCGCTAAGCGAGTTCAGGTGGACGTGGTGCCAGCCGAATGGCAAACCTACATAGCGCACTAAATAAAAAAGAGCTGTTTTGATAACAGCTCTTTTAAAATTGTTTTTCTATTTATTTTTGCGAAGGCAGTTTCTGGCCGCTGGCTTTAATTGCCTTTATAAGATCTTGTTCAAGCGGTTTAGTGTTACCTTGAACAGCATCTCCTGTAGCGCTGGATATCTTCTTGCCATTTAATACTAGAGTAGGCGTGCCGGCGACGCCAATTTTCTTGCCCAGAGCTTCGTCAAAGTCTATCTTATAAAGTACCTTTGAACTATCTAGGTCTTTAGCAAATTTATTAATATTAAGCCCCAGCTGCTTAGCGTATTCCTTAAAATGTTTAGTTCGTTGGCTAGGGTTGTCGTTTGCCCAAGAGTTTTGATTTTCGTATAGTTTATCGTGCATTTGCCAAAACTTACCTTGTAATCCAGCCGCTTCTGCTGCAGCCGCAGCTGCTTTAGCATTAGGGTGCAAGGACGTGAGAGGAAAATCTCGATAGACAAAGCTTACTTCATTTTTATATTTTTCTCGTAAAGGCGTTAGGTTAGGGTATAAAGACCCGCAAACAGGACACTGAAAGTCACCATATTCTACTAAAAGCACTTTTCCAGATTTCGTGCCAAAAACATGGTCAGGTATCTTCCCCTCTTTAGTGAGAATTTTGTCAGGATTTACATTAGAAACGTTTACTTGGTCCGTTTTTTTGTGACTATTAAGCCACCGATGACTGCTATACAAATTAGCGCAAAAATAATCCAACGAGTTCTTGTCATACCTAGCTCCTTATTGCTTTTGCTAAATACAATCATACCATGCTAACAGCATTTACATGTACAATAGCTATATGACAAATTTTACATATCTAGCCGATGTGTTGGCTTGGATTATTTTTTTGCTTGTGCATGCCGCCAAGCCGGGGCGTAGTACCCTAAGCCAATACGAATTAAATCGTTTAGCAAAGTCTGGCGATAAACACGCCCAGTCTCTTATAGATCGCAACAAACTTTTACCGGGGGCAATACTTCTAAAGCGCTGGCTGCTAATAATTCTAGCTACTTTGGTTGTATGGCTTACGGTTACTATAAACGGCTGGTTTTTTGGTATAGTAATCAGCGTTTTAGTTATAGTGCTAGCAGACATTTTATCTAGGTGGCAACTTCTGTCGGGGCTATCCAGGAAATACTGGTCTAAGCTAGAACCTCAGTTGCTTTTATTTATTCATAGATACGCTAACTGGCTGGTAAATTTAGGACCCAAAGAACACGCTAGTAATGTGGCTGTTCATTCCCAGCAAGAGATGGCTCATGTTATTGACTCCAGCCATATATTTAGCGAGGAGCTTAAAAATCACCTGCAAGCTAGTCTTATGTTTGGCGATAGTGTAGTAAGTGATATTATGCTCCCGCGCGCCGACACGGAAGCTGTAGATCAAAACGATACCTTGGGGCCAGTAATTTTAGATAACTTGCATAAATCCGGCTATCGTTACTTTCCTGTTGTAGATAAAAACATGAATCATGTTGTTGGAATTTTGCATCTGGATAAACTAGTGGGCGATATGCGCAAATCCCATACTGCTAAAAAAGTTATGGATCCGGTAGTAAACTATATTCACGAGACTCAATCGCTTTGTGAAGCCCTGGAAGCTTTCTTGCGTACAGGACAACATTTACTTATAGTAGTAAATAAGTCAAAGAAAACTGTAGGAGTTATTACGCTAAAATCTTTACTTGAAAAATTAGTGGGGCGTAAACTAGAAAACTTAGAGGCAATTAGCGATCAGGATTAAATTAAAATGAGAACCCTAGCGATTGATTTAAAAAATGAAGTTGGCAAAAAAGCCAACATAGAAGGCTGGCTGCATAAAAAGCGCTTGCTTGGCGGTCTTACTTTCATTAACGTTCGCGATCGCAGCGGCTTAGTGCAGGTGGTAGTAGAAGGTAAAAGTGAAGTTGAAAAACTTCGCGGTATGCAAATAGGCACAGTTCTTTCTGTAAAAGGCGAGGTTGTGGAAGAGAAGCGCGCACCCGGCGGTGCTGAACTTCACAATCCCAAGCTGGAAATAATGGTACCAGTTACCGACGAACCGCCTATTGAGATTGATAAACCGGTCCCACATAAATCTGAAAATCTCGACACTCTTTTTGAGTATAGAGTGCTCAATGTCCGTAATCTTCAAGAACAAAAGATTTTCAAAATTCGGGCTAGTCTACTGCGCAACTTACGAGAATTTCTTTATGAAAATGATTTTATAGAAATAAATACGCCTAAGATCTTAGCCGAAGCAACTGAAGGTGGAGCAGAAGTTTTTAAATTAGATTACTTTGGCCAAGAAGCTACGCTAGCTCAAAGCCCGCAGTTTTATAAGCAAATTATGGTAGGTGCATTTGAACGGGTTTTTGAAATTGCTCCGGCCTTTCGTGCTGAACCATCCGCCACCACTCGTCACATGAGTGAGGTTTATATGCTGGATGTTGAGATGGGGTTTGTAAAGGATCATGATGAAGTGCTAGATATGGTCGGGAATATGACTTCACATGCTTTGAAAAAAGTTTATGAAAAGCATGCCAGTGACTTAAAATCTCTTAACGCCCCAGAACTTAAACTTACAGATAAAGTACCTAGGATTCCGGTTGCGCAAATCCACGAAATGTATACTAAAGCTACAGGTAAAGATACGACTAAGGAAAAGGATTTAACCCCTGATGAAGAAAAGTGGATTTGTAACTACGCTCGCAAAGAGCTCGGGTCTGATTTAGTTTTTGCTACTGAATTTCCAGTTCACGCGGCTAAGTTTTATCACAAAGTTGACGCCGAAAAAGGCGTGGTAATGTGGGGGGATTTACTTTTCCGCGGTATCGAAATTGCGACCTGCCCATTGCGTGAACAGACTTACGAAAAGATGATCGAACAAATGACCAAAGCCGGTTTAGATGTTAGCCACCCGGGCTATAAATATTATCTTCAAGCTTTTAAGTATGGCCTGCCTCAACACGGTGGCTGTGGCTATGGCATTGATCGCTTAGTGGAAAAAACTTGCGGTCTAGCCAATGTAAAAGAGGCCACTCTTTTCCCACGTGATATAAATCGTCTTACACCCTAGGGCTTGTATATAAAAATATAAATTCTACACTGGGGCTATGATTGCTCAGGAAGATGAACTTGGTTGTGGTGTAGCTTGTGTTGCTAATTTGCTAGACATATCTTATGCTCAAGCATTACAGCTTTTTGATAAACCAGAAAATGCAAAAACTAAAGGTTTTAAATGTAAGGAAATTATGGCTGTTTTGCAAAAAAGTGGTATAGGCGCGAGCTACAAATACCTAAAGCCGCGATTGAAAAGCAAGATTTATCAGCCAGGTGTGATTGTACTTATTGCCGTTAATAAAAAGTATCCATTCGGACATTATTTACTGCGTACTAATCACGGTTGGCTAGATCCATGGGTTAATATTCACTCAAGCCAAAATGTACAAAAAGCAAAAGCAGGCTATAGAAAACGCCTGCCTGGGAAGCCAATTTATGCTATCTTAACTAAGTGAAATTTTTGGAGGTAGTCTGACTGCGGGGTGCGGTAGCCCCTGAAAATGAGGCTACCGCACCGCAAGCTTTTAAGCTTCGACCTGAGGGGCGTTGACGCACACCTCGACATTGCAATCCTCGCGACTTCCGACCTTGATCTGGAAATGACGGAGTGCGAACTCGTCTTTTGACGGGTCAAGAAGAGCCTTCTCGATCGCCTTGTGTGCGCTGCCCAGCTTGGCCGTGCCGTCGTGCGGCACAACCAAGTCGAATATCTCGTACTCGCGTCCTAACATATCCGCATCGGTCGGGTGGACGGGGTAATATCCACCTTCGCGACATTCGTGCACGAAGCGGTTGATCCATTCGAGCGTGCTTTCAGCTTCCTCCCAGAGGCAAGCAGTCTCAAGGATTATAGCTCTAATTGCGATGTCGCGCGGAACCGAATTCACGACCAGAGCTTTGCACCCAGCCCTACGAATCCTATCGAGCACTGCGGTCACTAAGACCACCTCCATGTTGTACGCACCTTGTATTAGGTGATATAAAAATTATAACCTAATTCACACCGCTGTCAATTTATGAGATATGCTAGAATATAATAAATATAGAATTAAATATGAAAAAACACAAAGTATTAATAGTCGGTGGTGGGTTTGGCGGTGTAAAAACTGCTCAAAGCTTATCTAACCAGACAAATTTTGATGTAACCTTACTTTCCGATCGAGAGAATTTTCGCTACTATCCAACACTTTATCATGTTGCTACTGGTGGCAGATATGCCAATGCTAGTATTCCGTTAAATCACTTACTTAAAGCTTCTAATATAAATTTAGCCAAAGGTGAGGCGGTTAAGCTGGATCGTGAAAACAAGATAATCGTTACGCGTGATGGTAAAAAGTTTGCTTATGACACTTTGGTGCTAGCCCTTGGTGTGGTTACTAATTATTTTGGGATAAAGGGGCTAAAGGAAAATTCATTTAGTATTAAAACTCCTGAAGACGCCAGCGAGTTTAAAGCTCATTTACACGAACATCTTTTAAGCAAACACCCTGAAGATTCACACTATGTGATTATTGGCGGTGGGCCGACTGGTGTGGAGCTGGCCGGTGCTTTGCCACATTATTTGCAGGCTGTTATGAAGAAGCATAATATCAAGTCTCCTAAACGAAAGATTTATTTGGTTGAAGCTGCTCCGCGATTGTTGCCACGCTCTCCTAAACTTACATCTAAAGTCGTACGTCGTCATTTAAGAAAGCTGGGCGTCATAGTGCAGACAGGCAAGGTAGTGCAAGGAGCCACTGCAGACGGTTTATCGGTAAGTGGCCGTTCGCTTAAAAGCCATACTGTTGTGTGGACAGCCGGTGTTACTAATCATCCGTTTTTCAGTGATAATAAATTTGAGCTGTCAGATCGTAAGCGTGTGGTGGTTGACGACTATCTACGAACTGAAAAAGACATATATGTTATTGGCGATAATGCCGATACGCCATACAGCGGTCTTGCACAAACTGCTCTTCGCGATGGTGCATTTGTAGCAAAAAATCTCAAATGTTTAGTAGCAGAAAACCCCCCCGTTAGCTATAAGCCTAAGAGGCCAATCGTAGTTATTTCTGTAGGCCCACGCTGGGCAAGTGTTGAATGGGGCAAGTTACAATTGTTTGGATGGATTGGTTATTTGATGCGAGAAGCCGGCGATTGGGTGGGGTTTCATGATTATGAACCATGGCAAAAGGCTACCAGCCAATGGCTCACTGGTTTTGGCGAAGAAGAGAATTGCCAAGTCTGCGCAGTAGCTGATTCTAAAAAAGCTTAACCTTGACAAGTTTCATGCTGTTTTGTATAAAATAGTCTAAGCATAAGTTTTTGGGTTGGGTACTCAAAAAGCCGTACGTCAAATGTTCGGTATGCTAGAAAATTACAACCAGCAGGAGGTAGTTTTGTCCTCTGAACCAATGGTATATGTGGACAGCACCTTGGTAGCTCATGCAGTAGCCAAGGAGTTTCACGAGGCGGCAAAAGGTCATTCCAGAGATGGAAAGGTCGAGTTCTTCGGCAACGAAAGGTCGTTTAGTTGTCTGGTGAGAGCGGTCACCAGGAGGGTTGCAAATAAGCCAATGATCCAGATTGGCAAAAAATCTGAAATTCGGCGAAAAGTGAAACAATTTCTCCAGTTTCTTCAGGACAACAAGATTCTGGAAAATCCCAGCAGAGGTCGAAACAGCGGCAAATGGGTTTTCGTCCCGGCGCGCATGGACGCAGTTGAAGTAATCAGCGGCGATGATGTTCGAGATTTCGCTTCAGCGGATTTGGCTTCCAGGCCCTCGCGGCGGAGAGCAAAGGTAGCCAAAAGGCATAAAAGAGAAGGCAGGAAAAAGGACAGAGTGCCTTATGTGAATGACTCCAGTCTTCACTCTCCTGTGGCACCCAAGCCATCACTCGGGCTGGTGTAATAGGGATGGGTACCTGGAGCGCGGCTTTTCGCGCTCCAGGCTGCCCGCCCTTTTTTAATTCAATAATTTATCTGTTACAATACTTATCGCAGATTTAAAGTTATGGCCTCATCGTCTAACGGCTAGGACACCAGGTTTTCATCCTGGCAATCGGGGTTCGATTCCCCGTGAGGTCACCATATGAGACTCGTCAGGTTACGACGTGTCTTTTTTAATCTATAAATATAAAATCTTTGGCCTATTAGAGTTTTTTGCCGGTTACGATAGCCATACCTTTGTAGCCTTTGCGGGACTCTTGCTTGGCATTTACCTGGACTACCTGAACGTCGGCTTTATTTCTATAGACTTTTTTCAAGTCATCTACATTGACTGATACTGCTGGAAAAGAGGTGCCTTTGCCTGCATAGTAACCCTTTGACCCAAGCATGTGGGCAGCCATTATAAAACCCCCAGGTTTAACCGACTCAACAAACTTAGTTACTGCTTTTTCAAACTTTACGGGATCATCCGTGATAGATTCGGAAACGAAGTAAGCACTGATAGCGTCGTAAGTTTCACTAGGTAAGTCATATATACTGCCATAAATAACTCTGGCTTTATCTTTTACGCCCTGCAAAACTCCTTCCCAATCACTTCCGTAGCTGGCCATCTTATCTTCGAACTTCTCCCAAGCTCCTGCTAGCGGACTATTTGTATCAACATCTTCTAAAATGCTTTTTGCGTATTTTCTGTTGGCAGAACTAAACTCAATTAAATCAATCTCTCCGCCTTCGTCCCTAGGCTTCACTAGTGGCGAAAGTAACATAGCCGGATATAAATTAGGTCCGGCACCGACGTCAGCAACTCTTTTTAGAGATCTGGGTTTTATTCCTAATGAATGAATCGCTTTAATTACTTCTTGAATGATAAGCAGATCTTCATCTAAAATCTTTCGGCCATAATTTCGTTGCACATACTCTTCTACCCCAAAGTCTTCCCATAGAGTGTAGTTAGACTTTACATTCTTGTTTGTCATGAGCTTTTACGAATTATAGCATATCTAGCTTAGGTGCTTTTTTATTTGACACAAACATGGCGAACTTCTCATAATAGAAGCAGTGTGAAAAGACATTACCAAATTAAGTTAACAGCTGCTTTGATGCTGCTAGTTGCACTGGTCGCATCTCCTTTTGCTATGGCGGCTAATAACTCAAGTAATTTAAGCAGTAAGCAAATAGAAAGTATTCGCCAAAATTGCGTGCAAGCCCAAGTTTCTTTGCAACAAATTCAATATAGCGATGCAGCTGGCAGGGTGAATAGAGGCCAGGCTTACGAAACTTTACTTAATAAGCTGATGGCTCCATTCAATAGTAGAGTTGCTTTGAATAGGTTAGATATAGCTACAGATCTTACTTCTAGTACAACTGACTTAGAAAACGCCGTTAATGTTTTTAAAAGCGACTACAACACCTATAGCGACGCCTTGGCTAATACCTTAACCGTTAAATGTCAGAGCAACCCCCAAGACTTTTATTCTGCACTTCAAGAAGCCCGCATAGATAGACAGCAGGTTCATAAAGACATACAGATTATTGATGGATTAATGGAGCAGTACGACCAACAGATAGTTG
Source organism: uncultured Candidatus Saccharibacteria bacterium (assembly GCA_963717595.1). Lineage (GTDB taxonomy): Bacteria > Patescibacteriota > Saccharimonadia > Saccharimonadales > Saccharimonadaceae > CAVQWH01. The sequence goes on from CAVQWH010000001.1 coordinate 479,921, forward strand.
GCTTATCTAAATCTCTAGCCAATGACACAGCTTCTTCTGGAGATAAAACATTATGAATCGCCCCAAGTTACCAACAAACAACCTTAGCTCGCGTCATCAGCTGACAATTGCTCTTAGCTTAGCGATTTTGATTGCCCTGTTACTAACAGTTACAAGCGTGATTATTTACGAAGTTAGCGGAGCTGCTATGTTGGATTTAAGCCGTCCAGGTTACGAACCAGCTCGTAAGCAGCTTCAAAAAACGAATGGCCAGCTGCAATTTAGCTCAAAGGGACCGATTGACCAGTCTGTAGTTAAAAAATTTCGTTCGCTTTATAAAAAACAGACAGATGATATTCATAAACTAAATTCTTTTAACGGCAAAGTTTTGGACGATTCGCAACTTTTAAGCACCCAATCTCCAGAATAGCTAAAGTCTAAGGAAGGCGGAATGGCTGTACTAAATCCTGAAAGCTTTGTTATTACTCGTAAACGTAAAAAGTACAAATTTGCCTTATTCGCTAACTCGCCACTTTGTTTTGAAGTGGGCGAGTACGACAAAAGCTTTTCTCCAAACATATTAGAAGTCGGGGCGGGTACGGGAATTTTTAGTTTTAAGTCGGCTAGTCTATACAACAAAAAGAAATTTCTAGCCTGTGACGTAAAAGCTGATAGATTGCAAAAAGGATCTCAGATGGCCGAGCTTAAGAATCTAAACAATATAAGATTTTTAAGAGCGCACGCTAATCAGCTTGAAGATGTTTTATCTACGGGCAAGCTAGAGAAAATTTGGCTGACTTTTCCCGACCCTTTTCCTAAAAAGCGCCAATCCAAACACCGGCTTACTCACCCTAACTTTCTAGCTTTATATTACAAATTACTTACAGAAAGTGGGAAATTGTATTTAAAAACAGATAATCACGAGTTATTTGATTGGAGTTTAGAGCAGATAGTGAGCCCGGGTTGGATAATAGAGGAGCTAACCTATGATTTGCATGGATCTAAGTTAAAAGATGATTACAAGCTAACTACCACTTACGAAGAAAAGTTTTTAAGTCAAAATGAGACTATTTGCTTTGTGAGCGCTCGGCCCCCAAGTGCTGTCGCAGCCAGCCGTCAATAGAACCGGCGCCCATTGCTAAAACAAGCGTGCCGCTTTTAAGCTCGGCTTTAATATGTTGCCACAGTTCATCGTCTAATTCAGAAATCGTTACAGCTTCTCTGTTGGCTAGGTTTTTAGCCAATTCTTCGGGAGTTAAGGTAGGTAAATTAGGGTCTTCGCGGCTTAGGTAAGTGGGTAGCCAGTAAATCATTTCTGCATCTTGCATGCAGTTAGTGTATTGGTCTTGAATCTCGTGTTGGCGGATATTTTGGTGGGGCTGGTAAACAAGTGCTATGTGGTCACTCAATTCACGAGCCATTTGCAGGGTGGCTTTGATTTCAGCCGGGTGATGGCCATAATCGCTATATAAATTTTTAGCTAATCTTTCAAACCGCCTGGCGGAGCCTGGAAACTCTTCTAAAATATCGAAAATTCTATGACCATCTACGCTACCTTTGGTCATGGCAGACACTATTGAAGCTACCAAAAAAGCATTACGGCGATTGTGCTCGCCGGCAATTTTTAGGTTTGATAGATTCTCGTTATCATTAACACCAACAATATCGCCGCTAGCTTTTAGTTTGAGCTTTTCTAGCACTGAGTGCCATGTAACTGTAAGACGAGTCTGGTTAATAAAGTCACGAAAAGCCTGGTTATAACTTTCTTGAGTTTTGTAAGTATCTGGATGATCATAATCAAGGCTTGGAATAATAGAAGTGTCTGGGTGAAAATGGAGCATATTGCGATCATATTCATCGCACTCGTAAATAAAATATTCACTCGCCGGGTCGTAAGCACCACTAGGGCCAAAGCTTAGTGTAGTCCCCACAGAATAACTTGCCGGTACGCCTAGTTTCTTAAATAGCCAAATTAGCATAGCGGTAGTGGTAGTTTTGCCGTGAGTGCCAGATATGGCAATTAATTTTAAGTTTTTATCTTTTATAATTTTAGCCAATAACTCATCGCGTTTAGTTGTGCGGATTTTGTGTTGCCTAGCAAATTGTAACTCTGGATGGTCAGACGGCAAAGCAGCTGTGTGAACTAGCCAATCTATAGGCTGGTTAGCGTGAATTTGGTCGATATAATTATCCTTTTGGCCAATATGAATTTTAGCGCCTTTCGCCTCCAGCTGCTCAACCATGGGGGACTTAGCTAAATCAGATCCCGAGACCTTATAACCAGCGTCCAGGGCAATCTCAGCTAGCGGTCCTAAACCTACGCCGCCTATACCAGAAAAATAAATATGCATACAAATATTGTATCAGCTTGTCATTATGGGTTTTTATTGCTGTAATGTATAAGAACAGTTTTAAACATAAACATCTACAATGATTCAATCTTTAATACACCGCTTCTTAAGAAGAACGCACTTCTGGCGCCATATAGGATTTGCTGAGCTAACCGAACTTTATACGTCGCGTATGCTAAGGATTTTGGCAATGAAAATGATTAGCGGCTTTATTGCGATTTATTTATACCAGCTTGGATATGATCTGGCGTTTATTGCTTGGTTTTATGTGGTTTATTTTCTGTTTAGAACTTTCGCATCAATTCCCTCGGCATATTTTATTGCGCGGGTAGGCCCTAAACACGCTACATTTGTGAGCAATATACTATATATACCTGGAGTAGTAGCTTTAGTACTTACACCTTACTTGGGCTTATGGGCGCTAGTGGCTTTTACGGTTTTTAGTGGATTTTCTCTTACGATGTATAACCTAAGTTACTTAGTTGATTTTTCTAAAGTTAAACAGTTCGAGCACGCCGGTAAGGAAATCGGGGTTATGAATATCGTAGAAAGCATAACCACTGCGCTGAGCCCACTGATAGGTGGTTTGATCGCTTTATGGCTTGGAACCGATGCTATGATTGTCGCTTCAAGTTTGCTGCTAGCAGTTGCTGCTTGGCCTCTCTTTATAACTGGCGAACCGATGAGAATAAAGCAAAAACTTACTTATAGTCACTTTAACCTGAAGGAAACTTGGCGTAACTTCATGGCCGCTATAGCTTACGGGGCAGATACGACTACTACAGGACTTATATGGTACTTATTTATAGCTATAGCAATTTTAGGAGCGGTTGGCAGTCAAACTGTGTATGTACAGGTTGGTGCACTGGTTTCAGTTTCCGTGATAGCTTCAATAATAATTTCCTACGTGTATGGAAAAGTCATTGATGGCAACAAAGGCGGTTCACTTCTTAAAATATCCGCAGTAGGCACGGCACTATTGCATATTCTAAGACCTTTTATTACTACTGCCGGAGGGGCTGCTTCTCTTAATGTAGCTGATCAGGCCACCACTTTGGGCTACACCATGCCCTTGCTTAGAGGTTTTTTCGATTCAGCCGATAACTTACCAGGATGTCGCATAGCCTATATGTCTTTGACTCAACTTTTTATCGGTATTGGCCATACGGTTTCTGTGCTTGTATTAGCTGTAGCTGTGACATGTGTCGGCCCGGTGAATGGTATGAAAGTAAGTTTCTTTATAATGGCACCTATAATGCTGCTGCTTGCGGCTAACGGTTTTGCACTTTATCGTAAGCATAAGTTTTTAGCTCGAGTAGTGCATGCTGTTTAGAAATAGCCTATAATTATCTCATATGAATGAGCGGTGGGAAGAAAATGCGCCAAGTAGCAAACTTCGCTTAAGATATTGGTTAAGATCCCTCAAAAGGGTAAAAACTTGGCAATTATGCCTGCTGCTGATTCCCCTGCTGTTTGTAGCAGCTACTTTTTTAAGACTTAATAACTTGGGCATGATAGAGCGCCGGGACGTAGTTTTAGCGGCCGACAAAAAAGGCGATAAGGCTAAACTAAAGTCATCGTTATTAGAGCTACAGCACTATGTGAGTCATCATATGAACACTTCGCTAGGTAAGAACGGCATTGGCCTTCAGGCTACGTATAATCGAGATTATAAGACTGCTATTTCTAAAGCAGCCCAAAGTAACGTACCAAGCGGTAACATATATGAAAATGCTAGCAATACTTGTCAGGCCCAATCGGGCGGTAATTTTAACAATTATGTGCAGTGTGTAAGCAGCAAGGTAGCTTCTGCGGGGCAAGGCAGTGACGCTCTAAAAACCGTATATCTACCCCAACCCAGTGCTTATCAATATAATTTTGTCTCACCAATTATTTCGTTAGATTTAGCAGGTTTTTTTGTTGTTATATGCTTGATTTTAACAGGGGTAATTTTGAGTAGATTGTTACTAGTTTTATTTCTCAAGTTAGTAATTAGATGGCAAAAATATCAGTTGAAATAGTTGACATCTGTTTTTACTCGGCGTATGGTTGATTTTGTAAGTAAGTGTTAAAGAGGAGGAGAAAAAAATTATGGCAGCTTACGATCACACAAACTCTAAGGGAGTAACTTACTACCTGCACAAAAAAGATGTCACCCTACGTGGCGGCAAACAACAAACAATTTATTTCTTTGCAAAGGTGCCAAAGAATGATAAAGGTGAACCATGTGATTTACCTGCAGGTTACGAAGTAACTGAAAACCCACGAAACGGCTTTTTGACTATTCGCAAAAAGCGCTAATTTGTAGAAACTGCCTTAAAAGTGGTACGCTAGTATCAAACAAAAAGGTGTCAAAAATGTCCGGTCATAGATTTATCTTGGCCGGGCTTTTTGGTTGTTAAAACTTTTTATTTCTGTGTATAGTAGATAGATAATGAAAGCGATGATAGAGGTTAAAGACCTTAAGAAGAGATATGGTCAAAATCAGGCTGTTGATGGCGTGAGTTTTCAGGTTAAAAAAGGTGAGATATTTGGCATTCTAGGACCGAATGGTGCCGGCAAGACTACTACGCTGGAGATGATGGAGGCTCTGCGTACAATTGATAGCGGCCAGGTCTTTATAGATGGTATTGATGTAGCTAAAGATCCGCATAGGATTAAGTACCTTATAGGTGTACAGCCGCAGTCACCTGCTTTTCAAGATAAAACTAAGTTAACAGAAGTTGTAGAAATGTTTGCGGCAGCCTATGGAGAAAAAGTTGATCCTATAAAGTTCTTAAAAGATGTTGAGCTAGAAGAAAAGGCTAGCAGCTATGTGGAAAGCTTGTCAGGTGGCCAAAAGCAGCGACTCAGCATTACTACAGCTTTAGTTCATGGTCCGAAAGTATTCTTCTTGGACGAGCCTACAACTGGTCTAAACCCGCAAGCTAGGAGAAATTTGTGGGAACTTATAGAACATGTACGCGATAAAGGTATTAGCGTTATAATGACGACTCACTATATGGATGAAGCCGAAGTGTTATGTGATCGCATTGCTGTTATGGATGAAGGTAAAATTGTAGCTCTCGATACTCCAAAGAAGCTTATTAAAGAGTTGTTAAAACGTGGTTTTAAAAAGAAGCAACATGTTGAGCAGGCTAACCTCGAAGATGTGTTCATTGACTTAACCGGACATGGACTTAGGGAGATTTAGTAATGAAAAAATCTTTATTCACAGTTGGAGTTTTTGTAAAAGTTAACACCAAACGCTTCTTCAGGGATCGTTTAGCTTTGTTTTTCAGTATTGGCTTTCCGCTAATATTCCTGTTTGTTTTTGGCGGACTCTACGGCGGCAATAGTAATAATGATGTGTCGTTTAGGGTAGCTTTAATTAACCACTCCAAAACTCAGTTTGCGGAAAAATTTGTTAAACAGGCTAAAGAGGGTAAAGTACTTAAAGTTGATAAAGACTCTAAATCCCTAAGTGCTGCTAAAGACAAGATGGCTCGTGCACAGCTTGATGCGGCAATAGTTTTGCCTTCGACTTTTGGCCAGGTAACTCCATCAAGCAAATATCCAACAGGGCAAGCAGAGGTTTATTATACTGAAAACAACCAACAATCTGCCCAAGCTCTGGATTCGATTTTAGAAGCCCAGTTTAAAGGCATAAACTCCAAGCTCGTTAAAACTGAAACACCCTTTACCGTTGTTTCAAAGCAGCTTAATCAACGTAGCTTGTCTCAGTTTGATTACGTGTTTGCCGGTTTACTAGGGTTTGCCATTATTGGTATGGGGATTTTTGGAACCGGTGAATGTGTTCCCAGAGCTCAAAAAAATGGGGATTTTACGCCGCCTTAGCACTACTCCGCTTAGAGTTTGGCAATACTTCTTAGCAACTATGGTCGGACAGGCTCTGATCGGCTTATTAAGTTTGGCCATTATGTTCATAGTTGCAATGCTAGTTTTCCACCTAAAAGTAGTGGGCAACTACTTTGAGTTGATAATCTTCCTAATTTTTGGAATAGTTACCATACTAGGTATAGGCTTAGCTTTAGGCGGATGGGCCAAAAACGAACGCCAGGTAGCGCCTCTAGCAAACATAATTGTTTTTCCTATGATGTTTCTTTCAGGCACCTTCTTCCCCCGCTTTTTAATGCCGGAGTGGCTACAAAACGTTTCAAACTTTTTGCCGCTTACACCAATTATTGATGGTATTCGCTTGATAGCCACGGAAGGTAAGCACTTAATAGATATATTGCCTCAACTTGGCCTTATGGCGGTGTGGATGGTCGTGATTTACGTAATCGCGTTTAAGGTTTTTCGCTGGGAATAATTCAAATTACAGCTGCTCGGCAACTCTTTTATCAAAGTTGTGGCGTAAGGCCATAAAAACTCCGTTAGTCCAGCCGAAGCCGTCTTGCAGTTTATACTCCCCACCACCACCTTTTATGCCAGGGGTTACTACATTATATTTTTCAACAAATTTATGTTCACGTTGGTACACAGCTAGGTTACAAGCTAGCCAGCGGCGCTTGATTTCATCTGCTAAGTCGTTATATCCGTAGCGTCTAAGCCCTACTATAGTTACCCAGTGAAGTGGTGCCCAGCCGTTGGGAGAATCCCATTGCTGGCCGGTATCATATGGCGTAGTGACTAAACCGCCTGGTTTTAAAAACTCAGCTTCTAGTTTGCTTACAAGTTTTTTTGCTTGATGCCGTGACGCTATTCCGCTAAATAGGGCAAAATATGCAGCTAAGCTATCCACTCCAGTCTGGCTTTGGCTAGGAGCGTGGTAATCATAATAAAAACCATCAATTTCGTTCCACAAATATGTATCTATAGCATGCTTTCGCTGGGTTGCTTTTTTGCGGTAAGTTTTAACTAATGTAGGCTGAAAAAGTTTTTTATAGCAATCGGCAATCAACATTTCCATTTCGTAAAGTAGGCAATTTAAGTCAATTGGTACGATCTCAGTTGTTCTTATTGTCTCTAAATGTTTTTTATCTTGAAACCAGCGGCTAGAGTAATCCCACCCGGATTCAGCACCAGCTCTCAGGTGTCGATAAGTTAAGTTAGCAAGATTATTATGCGCATAATGAGCGGTTTCCTTATCTTCACTGTAAGATTCTGGCCGTGGTGAGGCTTTCTTGTCGCTGTAGCAGCTAAGATGCGAGCCATCAAGTAAAGTAATAACCCTTTGGTACTTAGTCTTGCCGAGTCCCCATAAATGTCGTTGATTCTTTGTCCAGAAGTTATACTCACGTAGTAGATAAGGCAGATGGCGCATAACATAGGCTTTGCCTTGTCGGGCACCTACTAGCCTCACCATGTGCATATAAAACGGGGGGTGAGAGCGGGTTGCAAGATAAGTACGGTTCCCGTTAGGTATGAACCCAAATTTGCGGATCATATAATCAAAGTTATACATAATTCCGTCGCTAAGTTCATAACGTCCGGAAGCCTCAAGTCCGAGCATAATGAAATAACTGTCCCAGTAAAACTGTTCTTGAAAGCGTCCGCCTGGCACTACGTATGGGTAAGGCAAGGGGAGTAGCGATCCATCGGTGCGAAGGTTTTTCCTGGTGAGAACGTCCCACAAATGATTAATGTGATGCTCGGGGTTGTCGGCATATTCTATTGTGTCCGTAGATCTGGTCATGTAAGGGCGGAAATATTGTTCGACAAAAGCAGCTAGGTCAAAGTTAGGTTGATTTCGGGCGGCCCTATATGCTTTTACTATTACAGCTAGTCGGTTTTTAGGAATTAGATCGACAAATGTTTTGCCGTCGTCATGTACCCGGTTTAGTTGAACCGTGCTGAAAAGCTCACCCATAGCTTCATCTGGTGATTTTGCCACAGGGGTAAAAGTCATCCGCGTAGTGTCAGCGGTGGTTTTTAAACGGGAAATGGTTTTTTTGACAGGATTTTTTCTAGCCATATTTCTATCTATAGGCTCTTAGGCTCGGCCTGTAAAGATTATTTTTTGATTTTTCTATAAACACTCAGAAAGCGAAAAAGGCACACTTATGTAATTGTATACATATGAAGCTGCGCTGCCTGTAAAATAACCTAAGAAATCCGCCCTACAATGATTACTTAAACTTACACCCTCTCTTTCATCGATTATATAAGGATTGCCTCTTGCATCGCCTTTTTTTAAGTCACTTAGGTCGGTTTTAGCAGCCGTGCCTATATCATCTAATGCAGTGTAATAATCCTGCCAGCAGTTGGTAGAAGTAGCCAGTTGGCTTGGTTCTACTTGTGGTGAGGGGTTATCGTTAAAAGCGCAAGCAAGCCAGCTGGTTACCCCATTTCCACCTGTAATATCATGTAAAGTTTGGCTCGTATTCGCTCTAGCTAGCTCTATAGCATCCTCCAGGCTTTTAAGGTCTGAGTCTCTTTTAGTATCAGCCGCGTTTTGTCTAACTCCTCCGTAGGAAGTAACTACAATTGTGGCTAAAATGGCAATTACAATAATGACTACTAGTAACTCTACAACTGTAAACCCTTTTTCTCTAAGGTTTTTGTTTTTCAGTGATTTTATTGCACTTTGCATTAAATTTATTCCGCTTATGCATTGATGTTATTAGCATACAACAATCCATCTTTTAAGCGCAAACGGAAGATCGAGTTACTTAGCAGAAATAATGTCAGTAACGAGCAAAATGAGCAGCAATATGCCTATTGATATTCGGTATATTATAAAAACTAAATATGTGTGGCTTGCGATAAACTTCAGCAACCAACCGATAGTGAAGTAAGCCACTATGAAACTAATTACAGTTGCTAAAATCGTAGGCCCCCAGCCAACTCCAGAAGAGATATCGCTAAAGCGGCTTACTGTCTCTAAGGCAGCTGCTGCTATGAGGGCGGGGATAGCTAAAAAGAAAGACAGTCTAGTTACTGCTACACGGTCTAAGCCCTTTATGAGGCCGGCTGACATAGTAGCACCGGAGCGTGATACGCCTGGGACTAAAGCTAAGCACTGGAATATGCCGATAAATAAAGTATCTTTCCATGTCACGTCTTTTTCGTGACGATTTTGACGGGCTTTCTTGTCGGCTATCCACATCACGCCGCTCCACAAAATAAGCGCAAAAGCGACAAACCATAAGCTACGTAAAGTGGTTTCTATCTGATCTTTAAAAAGAAAGCCCACAATTCCAATAGGTACTGAACCAAGAATGATTGCCCAGCCAAAATAATAATCGGCAACTTTGCGTTTTTTAGCGTTAAATAGACCGTTTACCCAAGCCATAAAAACCCTAGCTATATCTTTTCTAAAAAATACCAAGGTTGCAATTATGGCACCGGTTTGAATAATAGCAGTAAAAGCTGTTATGCCAGGATTGCTAATAGAATAGCCTAGCAGTTTTTCAGCTATAGTTAAGTGGCCGGTACTAGAGACTGGTAAAAACTCTGTTAAACCTTCTATAACGCCAAGTAAAATGGCCGCCCAAATTGTCATAGCTATTTTCTCCTAAACTTTTTGGTGGGGGTGGTTGGAATCGAACCAACTACCAAGCGGTTATGAGCCGCCTGCTCTAACCGATGAGCTACACCCCCATGCTCCGGTATTATAACAGATACCATAGCTAGCCTAATAGTCTATTTTTCGATATAATAAATATAAGCAGTATGAAGCTACATCAAATAAAACAAACATTTCGAAATTACTATACCTTAAACAACATTGTTAGCGCGGTGGCGTTGCTGCTAGCTGCCAGTTTGCTTTGGGGTACTGTTCAGGCTATGCAGAATAACTTTCAGCTGCAGCACCAAGTTGATGTTGCAAAACAAAATGTAGAGGTTTTAAATTTAGAAGCGCAGAATTTAGCTTATGAAAACAACTATTACGCTAGCAATGAATATTTAGATTTGGCAGTCCGCGAACGTTTTGGCAAAGCTCCGGCAGGGGAAAGTATGCTTTTATTGCCTCCGAATACAGTGCACGACACTAGACAGTCAACTGTTGCTATACAGCACGTACCTCAGCCCAGCAACTTCCAGGCTTGGATGGATTTTCTGTTTGGGCAAAGGCAATAGTTAGCTTTAAATCTGTTTAGCGTATAATATCTCGTAAAATCCTTGCATACCAGAATTTTCTCTAGGTTTTCCTATAGCAACTCTTTGAAAACCATTCTTTTCGTGAAAAATCATCGAGGCGATATTAGTGACTGGAGATGCGACAATCTCTGAAAAGAGCCACGGAATTTTTTGGGCGCGCACCTGTTCTTCGCTAGCTTTTAATAATTTAGCGGCCACACCTTGGCCTTTTAGCTTTGGTAATACACCGATTCCTTTAACGTAAGCATGCGGTTTTGCATAATACAATTTTTTCATTTCAGGCCTATACCAATACATAAAATCATCTTCTGATATATCTTGTTCACCCTCAAGCCTAACGTATCCTATTATCTCATTATCTTGCTCAAATAGTCTGTAGTTAGCAGAGGCCGATGCAAACTCCTTTTCGCTAGGCTCCCCAAGTAGCAAGAACCCGCTACGTTGTATCTGAACTCTATACGCCGGATTATTAAGCCGGCTAATATCAAGAGCCAAGCTTTCTTTAATATGAGTAATTGCTTTAAAATCTGCTAGTTCTGCTTTTCGTATCATGTAAGTGATTATATTGGTTTTATGAAATCAAACAAATTAAAAACTTTTTGAAGGTATACAGGATATGACGCGGGTTACTAAAAAATATCGGAGTCAGCCAGGAAACTCTCGACAGACTTATTTACTTCCTCTATTTTATATGGCTTAAGTCTATAATCATGGTCTGAGTCTATGCCTTTAAGTGTCTTAGGCTCTGCGGCAATATTATATATATTTTTGACTCTTTTTGGTGTAGCACCAGTATCATGTGTGCCGTAAATAAATAGCTTAGGTTTAGTGCAGAGTCGTAAAGGTTCAGTGTAGTCGTAGGTGGTCTGGTCTTCAAAAAAACTATAAGGTAGCTTTGCTCGCTTGATTTCTTTGCCTCCACCTGGAGGCAAGTCTCGTTTAAGTAGTCGGTAGCCTTTTATCTGCCACTCTTTGTTGGTTCTTCCAAGATAGTCACCCTTTATGTGCGAAGGCATGATTGCCGCAAAGGCCTTGATGGCAGAATTAGTGACAGCACTAGCTATAGACATCGTTGCGCCCCTACTGTGACCCATCGTAAAAGTTGGTATATTACCAAAATAATCAATAAGCTCATTGATTGCTTGTAGGTAACTGCTGCCTGTATAGTTTGAAATATCACCTGGGCTTTCCCATGTTCCGGGCGGATCAAAGGATATTGATAAAAAACCAAGTGTAGATAGATAATCTACATGGCTTCGCATGTGTGCATAATCTTTTGTGTCAAACAGGCCCGGTAAAACAAGCGCTAGCTTATTTGAATCTTCTTCACCTTGCTGGTATACAGCTAGCTCAAAACTTGTTGTCTTAATAAAATTCATTGTTATATTATATCAAAAAGGCACCATTGTTATCTGAAGCTTTGATAGTATGAGCGGTAGGATATCGCTACGCTCCTCCGCTCAAAAGTGCTCAGGGGGCAGGATTCCGTCGTCGCCTTCGGCTCCTTTGGGATAATGTTGCCTTGTCCTCGGTACAAGCACCTGCGGGCAAGTCTACATTATCGAACCTGCGACCAGTTTTGCTTTACAAAACCTCGCAGAACCGAATCTACTCATAACCAAAACAAAAACCCGACTACTGTCGGGCTCTTGTTTTGGTTGCGGGGGCAGGATTCGAACCTGCGACCTTGTGGTTATGAGCCACACGAGCTGACCAGACTGCTCCACCCCGCGGCAACGTTATGTTATGTTAGCAGGTTATCTGTTGTTTTGCAACGTTCTTAGGCGAGCTTAGAAGCGGCTACCCGCACCACTTCGCTCCAGCTTGGAAAGGCATGGATCGTGTTGGCAACATCGCGTGCATGGAGGCCATTTTGCACAGCTAAAGTTAGCTCATGGATGATTTCTCCAGCATTGGGTGCTACGACAGTACCGCCCAGAATAATACCTTTTTTGTCTGTAATGATTTTGGCAAAACCTTCGTGTACGTCAGCAATGTTTGCCCGAGCTGTAATATTAAGCGGCGCCACGGCTTGATTAATAGGTAGGTCGCGCTTGATGCAGTCGTCTTCGCTAAGGCCGGTGGAAGCAACTTCCGGGTCAGTGTAAGTTATGCGGGGTATAGCGGTATAGTTAGGAGATATTTTGTTACGGTTGAAAATATTATGTGCAGCCACACGGCTTTCTAGCAAGGCCACGTGCGTGTACATATGAGTGCCTAAAACGTCACCAGCAGCATAGATGTGTTTGGAAGTAGTTTGCAGGTGTTCATTAACTTCTATGCCTTTTGGCGTGTATTCAACTCCGGCATTCTCTAGGCCTATATCCACCATTGGGTTTTTCCCAGCAGCAATTAATATCTCATCTACCTTTACAGATTTTTCTACTTTACGGCTAGTGTAAGTCACGCGTTTTAAAAGCCCTTCTTTAGAAACTTTTGTTACCCGTGCTTGAGTGAGTGCGGTAATGCCTTTATGTTCATGTAAATATGGTTCGATAAGTTCACTTACTGCCGTGTCTTCACCAGGCAGTAAACGCGGCGCAATATCAGCTATGTAAACTTTAGAACCAAATGAGCTAAATAACTGAGCCATTTCCAGGCCTGTGCTTCCGCCGCCTATGATAAACGTAGATTTTGGCGGACGGATTAAGTCTAAGGCTGTGCGCGGAGTCAGGTATTCTATTTTTTCAAAGCCATGGATTTTAGCGGGGATTTGCCAGTTAGCACCGGTGGCTATCAAGATATGTTCTGCAGAAATATGCCTGCGGTTGACGCTTATCTCATGAGGACTGATTAAATGTGCTAGGCCATGGTATAGGCTAATGCCTTGTGACTGATAATATCGCTGATTAGCTCCGGCGCCAGTTCGCTTGACTACAAGATCTTTCCAGGCTTTGACCGACGGGTAGTTGTATCCGACAGCTCCTGATCTAATACCAAATTTTTGTCCGTTTTTAGCATGGTCGTATAACTTTGCTGCATGTAAGAGTGCCTTAGTGGGGACATCACTAAAATTAGCTGATGTGCCGCCAAATGTATCAGTTTCAATTAAAGCTACGCTTTTGCCAGCGCGGGCCGTTATGGAAGCTGCCGCACTGCCCCCAGCTCCACTGCCGATTACAATAAGGTCGTAGTTAAAATTATGTCTTGCCATATCAAAATTCCTCTTTATATCATCATACTTTGGTGTTCATATAAATACGCAGCCTCAGGGTGATAAATATGCAGGTACTGAGCAGTTTTACGGCGTATATCAGCTGAAGTAACTTCGGTTTTAGTGCTTAACCATTTTAAAACTGACTTACAAACTTTCTCGGCAATCATATGCGCTTCACCCTCGTAAGCTCTCACTGCTAGACAGGTGGCTAGAATACTTTGGTGTAGTTTTACGGCATCAAATTTTTCGGTATCAGTGGTTGTGTGGTGTTTGGCAATGTAAACGTCATTCATCTGACCGTCTCCTTTAGGATCTGTGCAGTAACCACATAATTTACAAAGGCGTAAGAGCCGATTACTACCAAACCGCTGCCAGCTACATATTGTAGGAAATATTTGTAATGTTCGCGCCAGCGTTGAATTGAGCTAACGGGTTTACCAAGATTAATTAGGGCGTTAATCACAAAAAGTGGAAGTGTAGCAACTATGACATACAAAAGTAGGCCGCTTGCTTGGATGTAAGGGGTTTTTTGAATTAAAATTAGCGCAGCTAAGCTGAGTGGTGCTATTAGAAAAGGTAGCTCACCTAGCACGCTAGCTACTCCTAAGATGAAAGCTTCAGAGTTATTTTTAGTTTTTTTAGTTCGTTCGGTTAAGTATTTAGCCATAGGTCGCGGTAGCCAAAGTTGCGTGCCGCTGGTACGACGAAAATAAAATAGCATAACGCAAACGCCGATAATTACATTTACTACAGTGACCAAAGTCCAGATTGCAGTAGAGGCTGACAGCGTAGTAGGTAAAAGAGTGGCGCCATAACTCAAGCTGCTTAAAAGCAAGAGACTTATAAAAAAGACTCCGCATACATAAGAAAAGTTTAAGCTCAGCATTCTTTTTACCGATCGTTGCTTTCCTAGACTATGACCACTTAGCAATGTCAGCAAACTCGCACCGAGCTGAAAACTAGCGTGCAAAGTAGCAGCAAATATTAGTAAAGCAAGAGCTGAGAGGGTAAACATGTTTATTTTTGTTAAATAATGCTCCTGCTTATATATACCACAGAAGTAGCTTTGAGGTCAAAGCATTAATGGGACTTGTGATATGATTAGGCGGAATATAATATTTTACATTTATGCCACATCATTCTCCTCATAGGCACCAATATCACATTACTCGCTTAAGCGAGATTAAACGTTTGTACTGGGCTCATACTATCAGAGGGCTAGCTTCTGAGATGACATCAATTTTCATACCTATATATTTCTACAAGTTGGGGTTTAACGCTACAGAAATAATGGGCTACTTTTTAATATTTGCCATTGTATGGGGTGTAATACAGTATCCCGTTATGCGCTTTTCGAATTTTATAGGTTTTAACCGTGCTATGGGAATCAGTATGATTATCCAAGGCATTCAGGTAGTTATGCTGGCAACTATCCCGATTTATCACTGGCCGCTATGGCTCATAGCCTCAGTTTGGGCACTTCTCGTGGCAATGTACTGGCCAAATTTTCGAGCCAATTTCGCTAAAAGCCTTTTGCATAAAAAGGTCGGCCTTTTCGGTAGGCTTATCCATAGCTTTATTGCTATTAGCTTACGGTTTAGCCCCTGTTTTTGGCGGAGCAATTGCTACCCAGTTTGGTATTTTTATGCTTTATGTTTTAGCGATGGTGCTTTTTGTATCAGCATCTATCCCCTTATTTGGGGGACAAGAAATTATCAAACGAGAATCTTTTGATTTAAGGCTCATAAAATGGCGAAGAGTGCGGAAAGACTTAGTAGCTAACGCCGGAAGTGAAGTTGATGATAGTATAGGCGCTTTTATATGGCCGCTATTTATATTTCTGATTGTTCCATCTTATGTTGGAGTAGGTATTTTAAGCTCGGTGTCGGTTATCGCCTCGATGTTAATTGCTTTTTATGTTGGCCATAGAGAGGCGTCTAAAGGCGAGCGTGGCTACTTAAATAGAGGCACTTTCACCATAACTTCCATGAATGTTCTTAGAGTATTTACTCAGTCTGCACCTCAGATTGCTGGAGTGAATTTTATTAATGGACTGGGGCGCGCTCTTCTGACTACCTCATATGATTCACGGTATTATCAAAATGCTGAGCGTGAACCGCTGCTTCCATATGTCTATTTAATGCTAACGATTTGCGCTGTTGGTGATTTTATAGTTTTTGGCATTTTGTGGATAATTAGTCTCTTTGCTCCGATAGGAGTTGTAGTAGCTGTTGGCCTGATCCTTGCTGTTCCCGCAAGTTACTTAATTCGCTTAATAAGGTCTAACTAAAGTATTTCGCTTAAGCTTTGGTATTAATTGGAAGCTTGTTACTATGCTTTTACTAGTACTTGCTATGAGGGGATAATAAGTGGCGCAAAACGAAGTACCGAAGCTTCCTGGGTTAAGACGTCTGGGAGAACGCAAACGAGGAAAGGGTCGCATTGAAGTTGGGCCTGATAAACCATACTTTGCTCCTGTTGATCGATTTAATATGTTATCTCAGGTGAGGCAAGGCCTTGATGAGGAAGAGCTTAGGGAACTGACGGATGCGCTGATAATAACAGAGGATGGAGATAGGCGCTCAATTAAACTTCTCCAACCCGTAACTGCTGGGCTATTTCATCGTGCAGAACTTGAGCCTTACTTAAAACGAATTAATTCTACCTGGCGCTCTACTCATACTATAGAAGAGATGACTCCGCTGGTTGAAGGGGAGGACTATTATCTAGTGGTGATTGCCGGCCATCGCCGTACTGTTGCTGTGCGTCGAGCTGCAGAAAAAATTGGTCAAGATACCGACTTGGTAGATATGGAATTTCACCTAATGCTTGGCAGTCAGCTTACATTTCGTAATGCTATTATTACACAGTATAGAGAAAACTTTCATAAGCGCCCGGAATCCTGGGAAGACGCCCAGGCAATTAGCGCTATATTAGAAGAAGGCACTCAGGCTGGAGATTATAAAACTTTTGCCGATTGTGCTAGAGATTTAGGGGTTACCGAAGAAAGGGTCTCACGAGCTCATCGATTTCAAGGTTTGCCCGATCCAGTCAAAGAACTTGTAGAAAAAGATGTACTTCAATTTGGTCGCGCTATTTCTCTTAATGACCTGTTTTCCGTTCTTGCCTACAATGCTTCACATGAAGGTCTTGATGATGAAACAAAAAAAGATTTATTAGCTCGTATTGTGGCCAATAAACTTTACTTACCTGATGCTATGAAGCATGTGGATGAAGAGAGCGCTCGTTTGTTACAAACATCATTCATGCATCATGCTTCTAAAGTAGCTAAACTTAAAAATCATTATGAGACACAAGTATATGTTAAAGAGTTAATTGAAAGTATTTTAAATAACGGCCAACTAGGATTTATGTTGGAAACTGAAGAGCAAATTAGGAAGGAAGAAAAAAGAAGGGAAAGGTTTTCTGATAGGAGAGTTGCCATTGAGTGTATAAGAGCTATGACCGCGGTGCTGCAAACTGAAAGAATCAGATTAGTTACTGGCGAAACCCCAGCTTTTGTGGGAAGTTCAAAAATCAGAGCTCTACTCGCTGTATACCACGAAGGCATGGAGGCTATTAGAAACAACCAGGATCCTGGAGTTGATTTAATAAGGGTTGGGCACGAACTTGTAAAAGAGATTGAAGAATCTGGAGAGGGTGATAGGGTTGATAGCTTTACGCAGAGCATGATTGATGCTGGTGATGAGGTATGGCCCAACGACAACCAGGATGCCCTAGAGCTCTAAATTATTGACAAATCATAAAACTTATGCTAAGTTAGTTACATACTCAATTAAACATAAAAATAAAAAAGAGGAAACAAACAAAATGGACATACCCCAAGGTGCAGAACCGGTAACGGTTAGCGAGATTTTAGACTTGGCAACCTGGCAACGCGAGCGCAGTAGCGAAGAGTTACAGTCTTTCATAAGTCGCCGCCACGAAGCTTTGTCTAAGATTAGCAACGAAGAACTAGCTGAAGACTTCTAGAAAAGCTGGTACTAATCTGTTACAATCATCACTGCTATTCTGTTTTACGGATAGCAGTTTTTGACGAGGCAGCGTAGCTCAGTTGGTTAGAGCGTAGGACTCATAAGCCTAAGGTCGCAGGTTCAATCCCTGCCGCTGCTACCAGAAGTAAAAACCCCGATCTTAGCGGTCGGGTTTTATTAACCAAAAATGGTTTATTGAAATGAAAAAAAGAGGCAAAGTTATTCAAGATTTTGGAGGTGATGGAGAAGTTATTATTCTTCTTCATGGGTTTTTAGCCTCTTCAAAATATTGGTGGCGTCTTCAACCGCATCTTAGTAAGGCTGGCTATAGGGTTATAACTATGGATCTTTTTGGGTTTGGCAATGCCCCTAAGCCTAGGAACGCTAACTATACATATGATGAATATATTAGGTACATAAATGACAATATTAAAACCCTGAGACTAAAAAGGCCGTTTATATTGGTCGGTCACTCGATGGGCGCTATGCTGGCTGCGCGCTATAGCCTATATTACTCATATAAAGTTAAGTCTCTCGTTCTGCTACACCCTCCTATTTATCGAAGCTTAGAAGAGGCAGAAAGAGTGTTGCGCAGCACAGGCAGAGTGTATAGATTTTTACTAGATTTTAGATTTAGAAGCATAGGGTGGTTTTTAGTTAGAGTTTTTTCATTTCACAATATAAGCAAGCATAATAAAGATTCGAGGGAAAATTCTTTCAAAAACGTTATAGGTGCCTCTGAGATTTTAGATGATTTAAAGCGAGTCAAAACACGAACCTTACTTTTAGTAGGTTTATTAGATAGACATGAATATCGCAATAATCTTAAAAACACCTCTCTAAGCCCTATGATAAAAGTAGTATACGAGCGCATTTCTCACCACTCACCCGTGCTAAGATCTAAGTTGGTTTCAAAAATTATTACAGACTTTATAAAATAAAATAGCGGTAAACATAGTCTATTGAAAAGCTTCTTCAACTTTCATAATCGGGTCGTACCAGCCTTGCTCAAGAACATAGGTTTGAGCCTTTTTATCTAAACCAGTTATTACTGCGATTCCAACTATAATAAAAAGGATTCCAATGATTTTTTTAAACAAGCTTTCTGGATTACTCAACCAGCGCATTTTTTGTACAATTGTTTGCCCAAATATACTGATTAAAAGTAAGGTAGCCGAAACACCGATAGCGTATGCAACCAAATACGCAAACCCTTTAGCGAACGAGGCTGGTAATATGACAGCAACTATAAGGGCATAGGTTGGGCTACAACTATTAAAAACAGGCCCCAGTGCAGCGCCAAGTAGGATGTCTTTTTTAATGCCCTTATTTTCTTGCGAGTCCCCTAGAAAACGATTTGCTTGGGATTGAAAGCTGGTTTTGAGCATGGCCTTTTCCCATAGAGAGGGGAAAAGTAAGTTAATACCAAACAAAATTACAATTACTCCCGCTATTATTTGCCAGACCGAGCTAGGTACGCCCAACAAAGCAGTTGTTGCTTTCAGGAGGAGCGTGAACACAATTATTGAAGCAGTAAGGCTTGCTACGATTACTAAAGGGTGTTTAAGAGAAAAGTTCCCCTTCTTACCGTGGGAATAAATTATACTTCCGCCTATTATAACCGGAAGCAAAGGCAGGATACATGGAGCTGCTACGGTTAACACTCCTGCAATAAACGAAGCTATCAGTAAGGCCATTTATTTTACAAAAGCTCTCTTAACGGCTGCAAATGTCGGCTCATCGTAAGCTACAAAGCTTTTTATTTTGTTGCCGGAGTTATCTACCTTAACAAAAGTAGTCTGAATGGTTACGCCATAGCGTTTACGAAGTGCTTGATTTGAATCGTAGTCAACCTTAAATATTGTCAGATTATCGGGCAGGTTGCTATTTTTGATACTCTTATCGGTTGCTCGACACTGGGGGCACCACGGTGCATAAAAGAATAAAATTTTGGTACCACTGGCTTTAGCTAAGGCTTCTTTAGAATAGTCAATATATCTTCCAGGCACATTATTGGCGACCTTGGTGGTTTTTTCGGGCTGAGATGTGGATTCTTGTTTTGGTAAATTTGGAGAGTTATCAGCCTGGGATTTAGTTTGCTGAGAGTCGGTAGGCTTAGAGCTATTAAGGTAAATATACAATCCGCCGCCAAGTATACAGGCAATGATTATTACGCTAATTACTATCCGTTTTTTACCCATGCGTTTATTATACAGCTTTGAGCGCACCTACTGTATTTAACAGGTATTATTTGACTAATAAAAGTCTTTATGCTAATATAAAACTAGTTATTTTTATGAATCCGGGTTCGTGACACTTATTTACTCGATTTCATTCCAATAATCGACTAAATAAATTAAAACGAAAAGGATTCTTTTTTAATGTCTAAATATTCAACCTATTCTTCACGCTTTGCTAATCGTGGCCGCTATAATAAAAAGCCTAAATACGGTAGCTATAAGCGTACAACTAATAAGCAAACTATACATCCAAGTAAGTTTGTAAAATCTGCTACAGAAACAGAACGCAAAGTTTATGAGCCAATGTATAATTTTGCAGACTTTAATTTGCATGATTTACTTAAACAAAATATTCTTGACCGAGGCTTTACGGCTCCTTCACCTATTCAAGACCAAGCGATTCCGCTCGGGCTTGAAGGCAGGGATGTAATTGGTGTTGCCAATACTGGCACAGGCAAAACTGTAGCGTTTGCTTTGCCAACTCTTAACAAACTTATCGACAACAAGGAAAGTCGAGCTTTAATTATTGCACCGACCCGAGAGTTAGCTCAACAAATTGAAGCTGAGTGTAAGACATTTGCAAAAAACAGCGGCCTTACAGGCGCTTTGCTAATCGGCGGCTCTTCAATGTCGACCCAGTTACGCGATCTGCGCTTTAAACCGCGTATTGTAATTGGCACTCCGGGACGAATGAAAGATCATGTTGAACGTGGAACGTTAGATTTATCTAAATTTAACATAGTAGTTTTAGACGAAGTTGATCGTATGGTAGATATGGGATTTATCAATGATATGCGCTTTTTGCTTGGAAAATTAGCATCTAAGCATCAGTCATTCTTTTTTTCTGCTACGGTCGACAGTAAAGTAAAAAGCCTAATAGCTAACTTTGCTCACGATCCAGTGACTATTTCTGTAGTAGAAGGTAATACTAGCGACAACGTTGAGCAAGATGTAGTTCGCTATAACCATTCAGCTGAGAAATTAGATAAACTACATGACTTACTAATTAAAGAGGAAGTTAAAAAGATTTTAGTATTTGATGAAACTCAGCGAAGAGTTGAAAAGTTATCCAAAGACTTAAAAGCTCGTGGTTTTAGTACTGATGCAATACATGGTGGCAAAACTCAAGGTCATCGTAAGCGTGCGCTGGATCGCTTCAAAAGAAATGACGTTGAAGTATTGGTTGCAACTGATGTTGCAGCCAGGGGTATTGACGTTGCCGATGTTACACATGTAATTAACTACTCTACGCCAAATACTTACGATGACTATGTGCACCGTATTGGCCGTGCCGGTCGGGCTGGGCGCAAAGGTTATGCCTTTACTTTTGTTAATAGCTAGGTCTCCTAGTAGGTGATAGATATACCAATTGATTGATACGCCTAGTTACTACTAGGAGAAAGAAAACACAGACAGCCGCTGTTGTCTGGCTTTCTTTCTCCCGGGTTATCACCTCTTTAAGGTTTACCCTGTGAACATTTGGTTTGTTGCTTTATGCTCTAGCCTACGGGGCTTATCCCAGTTAGGCG
Organism: uncultured Candidatus Saccharibacteria bacterium; assembly: GCA_963717595.1. Lineage (GTDB taxonomy): Bacteria > Patescibacteriota > Saccharimonadia > Saccharimonadales > Saccharimonadaceae > CAVQWH01. Next base: position 501,218 of record CAVQWH010000001.1, read on the forward strand.
TCTTGAAAGCTCACGGTAGCCCTCTGCGGTGCGATTAATGACCTCCACGGGAACTGACGGAGCGGGCTCTCTTTTGTTCCATGGCTGGGAACGGATGTGTTCCACTATTGGCTGATGAGTCATGGAAATCGGCGGTTGGCCTACCTCGTGATCCTCCTCTCGCATATAAAGTGATGAGTCAGGTGACAGAGTACTACCGGCGAAAGTGATTTCGCCTGATCGGTCATACCCAAACTCAAAACTTGCACACACCAGGAGGATACCTTTCTTCGCCGCGTATTTCGCCGCCACTTCGTAAACCTCAATACTCTTACTGAGAGCCTTACGCGCCACGCTACGATATCCCAGCTCCTGCCACACTTCTTCAAAATCGATCCTCTGGTAGGAACCTGGAGTTAGCGTGTCGTATGCTGAGACCAGGGGTTTTGGAAGCTTATCCATCTCCTGTAGGTGAGGCGGCAAGATGCCATTGTTTATCTGGCCACTTTTTTGATATTCCAGCCACCCTGGGCCGGTCAGCCAACCTTGGACTACCACCTCTACTGGTATTAGATTTAGCTTTCTAATTAGCAAAGACTTTCCGGCTGGGACCCCTCTTGGCATTCGGCTCATATGGATCCTTGGTCATGCCAAAACTTGAGTCGGCATCATCCCAGCGACCGGGCTCTTGTACGCCCAGTACTCCTGTAGATGGGTGGACACTTTTCCCTTACCAGGGATAGTTTGGTCTAAAACTACTCCACAGATTGCCAAACGATCTGAGGCCACCGCCAGTAAAGCAGCTGGGTTCCTCGGTTCCGAAGATGTCGTTTACCTTACCGCGGAACAGTTTTTCCGGAGCTTTCCCCACGAGAATTTCCCCTTTAGTCGATTTTCTGTCAAGAATTCAATGCCGCAATGTACTAAACAACCTCTTGTTCAATAGACGAGATATTACCACTTTCTATAATAAAAGTAAAATATAAAACAAACTCACTAAGACAATAAGCATTTGCTTACTAGAGTTACGGTATACTAAAAACATATGAAGCCTGAGAAATTGAAGCCTGGTAATTATGTGGTTGCAGTTTCGGGTGGTGTAGATTCGGTTGTACTACTGGATTTATTATCCCGCCAGAAAGATCTGAACCTGACGATTGCACACTTCGATCATGGTATTCGTGAGGACTCGTATAAAGATGCGAAGTTTGTTGAAGGTTTGGCTAAAAACTACCAACTGCCACTTGTAAGTAAGGTTGTAAGTTTGGGCAAAAATACTAGCGAAGAAAAAGCAAGGGACGCACGCTATAAATTTTTGCGCAAAGTCGCAAAAGACAGTAATGCTAAACTGGCTTTAGCCCATCATCAAGATGATGTTTTAGAAACTATCATAATTAATCTTTTGCGCGGCACGGGCTGGCGTGGCCTAAGTTCTCTTCGCAGCACAGAAGAGACGCCCAGGCCACTTCTAGAATTTAGTAAGCAAAATATTTTAAACTATGCCAACAAGCACAAACTGAAGTGGAGAGAAGATCCAACTAATCAAGACACTAAATATTTACGTAATTATGTGCGCCTTAAAATATTACCTAGGTTCAACAAAGAAAGCAGAGAAAGCCTTGTTAAATTACACTACAACCAGGTGGCAGTATTTGGTAAAATAAATGCAGAAGGCAAAAAGCTGTTAGGTAAGTGGCGTAACTCCTCAGGGGCTTATCGTCGCCATCATTTCATTATGTGTGATGATTCGATAGCGCTAGAGTTACTTAAAATTGAACTGGGCGCTGTGCAATCTCAGCTAAAGCTAGCTCTTCTAGCCATTAAGACCGCTAAGCCTGGATCTAAACACGTATTAAATCGTGATGTGGTTTTGGAGTTTACGCCTAATACTTTTATTGTCTCGCGTACCACAGACATGGTAAGCTAATAAAGCTATATTTTTAAGGATTAAAATCAGGAATTATAAAGAGTTGTATGCCGATTAAGAAACCCTCAAACAAGAAACGACCGAGCAATTGGATCCGCACCAGTCTATTTTGGGCAGTGTTGGTTTTCTTTGTGTTGGCAGTAGTTGCATTTGTTTCACCACCTAAAAACCTAAAGACAGTCCCTCTTTCTCAGGTTACTAATGAAGCGAATAATGGTCAGATTTCTAAACTTGAACTTCAAGGTGACACCATTATGGTGACTCCTAAAGGTAAAAATCATGCTACGGAGCAGTCTTATAAAGAAAGTGGCAGCAGCATTTATGAACAAGGCTTAAGTCATAAAGCCAATGTGGAGGTCTCCGTAAAGCAGCCATCTGGAACCGGCGCAGCCATTTGGAATATTGCTAGCATATTACTACCGACTATTTTGATTGCAGCTCTATTTTTCTTCTTGTTTCGTCAGGCACAAGGCCAAAGCAACCAAGCACTTGGCTTTGGTCGCAGTAAAGCCAAGCTCTATGGCAGTGATAAAAAAAGAGTAGTCTTTGGCGAAATTGCCGGTACTCATGAAGCAAAAGAAGATTTGCACGAAGTAGTAGACTTCTTAAAACATCCGAAAAAATTCTCTAATGTAGGGGCTAAAATTCCTAAAGGAGTGCTTTTGGTTGGCCGTCCGGGAACCGGTAAAACCATGCTAGCCCGGGCCGTGGCAGGCGAGGCCAATGTTCCATTCTTTACTATTTCTGGTTCTGAATTTGTTGAAATGTTTGTTGGCGTAGGTGCCAGCCGAGTACGGGATTTGTTTACTAAAGCTAAGAAAAATGCACCTTGCATTGTGTTTATTGACGAGATTGATGCTGTGGGGCGTCGCCGTGGCAGCGGAATGGGCGGAGGCCACGATGAACGCGAGCAAACTTTGAATCAGATTTTAGTTGAAATGGATGGCTTTGAGCAAGACACAAATGTAATAATCCTTGCGGCTACCAACCGTGCAGATGTACTTGATCCAGCTTTGTTGAGGCCGGGCCGCTTTGACAGGCGCGTTACTATCAGTTTACCTGAGCGAAAAGATCGAGAAGAAATTTTAAATATTCATTTTAAAGATAAGCCGATTAATAAATCAGTTAATATTGATGCTTTGGCGGCCAAGACTGCTGGTTCAAGCGGAGCGGATCTTGCTAATATCGCTAATGAAGCGGCTATTGTTGCAGCGCGGCATAACCGTAAAGAGATTAATAACCAAGATGTAACTGAGGCTTTTGAGAAGGTCGCAATAGGTCCGGCTCGAAAAACTAAGATTATGAGTCCAGAAGACAAAGAGCTAACAGCCTACCACGAAGCTGGCCATGCCATAGTTGGCCATGTCTTGCCAGATAGTGATCCAGTACATAAAGTAACTATTATTCCAAGAGGTGGAACTGGTGGTGTTACGTGGTTTCTGCCACCCGAAGACAAGAACTATACTTCTATTGTTGAGTTTAAAGACGTACTGGCTAGGGCTCTAGGGGGCAGGGTTGCAGAAGAGATTATTTATGGCCCAGATAGAGTTACCACTGGAGCTGGCAACGATCTAAGAAAGGCCACTGAAATAGCTCGGGATATGGTAATTGAGCAAGGTATGGGTAAAAAACTCCGCGATCAAGTGTTCCATGAAGATAATGGCGGAATGATGTTTGACAGACTGGTTCGTGAACGGCCATATTCGGATGAAACTGCCCATACTATTGATGAAGAGGTAGAGGCACTAATTACAGAGGCTGCCAAGCGAGCAAAAGCAGTTATTACTCATAACAGACCATCTCTGAAAAAACTTGCTGAAGACCTTCTTAATAAAGAAACTATTGAAGAAGTCGAAGTAAAAGAAATATTAAAAGACGCTACATTGCCTTCCAGCGCCAAGCTGTACTAGGGGCTACTTATGGGGCGAGTTCAACGCGCGGTAGCCAAAGCAAACCAGCGAGTACCGTTGCAGCTAGCTGCTGCGCTACTGGCAGGCTCAACCTTATTCTCCAGCTTACTGGGATTATTTCGTGACCGTCTTCTTAATGCGGCCTACTACGACACTTATCCAGTAGGAATTGATGCCTATACCGTAGCTTTTACGATTCCAGATTTCATGTTTTTCTTACTGGTTTCCGGTGCTTTAAGCGTAACTTTTATCCCTGTTTTAAATGAACGGTTAGCTAGCAATAATAAAAAGTCTGCTTGGGAGCTTAGTACTAGTCTTATAAACTTTATGGCATTGGCTACTCTTGTAGCCAGTATATTAATTATTATTTTTGCTGATCCCTTAGTAAGTTATGTAGTGGGGCCTGGGCTGGATGAATCGGGTCATGAGTTAGCAGTCAGTATGATGCGGGTAATTGCTATAAATCCCTTTTTATTTGCTATTGCTACTGTTATCGCTAGTATGCAGCAGGCGGTAGGGCGGTTTGTTTTCTATGCCTTAGCGCCAGCTATTTACAATATTGGTATCATCATAGGTATTACCGTTTTTTCCAACGGAATTTCTCTGTTTGGGGTGCAAATTTTTGAAGGCGGTATTATGGGGGTAGCGCTTGGGGTAGTACTAGGCTCTATAATGCAGCTAATAGTCAGTAGCATCGGTCTGATTGGTATGGGATTTGACTATAAATTCAAAGTTTACTGGAAAAACAAAGGTTTCCGCAAGGTGTTGCACCTTTTGCCTCCTAGATCTTTTGACCAAGGTATAGACTACTTCAACAGTTTAGTAGAAACAAATTTAGCCTCTCGTATGGTGGCAGGAACGGTTCGTGCTTACCAACAGGCTACTACTCTGCACCTTGTGCCGGTTACACTAATCGGGGTAGCGATTTCTACTGCTGCTTTCCCCAAGATGACTGAGCGTCTTGGTCAAGGCAGGCCTGATTTATTTCGTAAAGAGCTGCAAACGATCTTAAGGGTAATTATTTGGCTAGCCTTGCCTACGGCTATGGTCACTTACTTTACTAGGGGTTATTTGGTGCACTTTATAAAAAACGGAGGCGAACCTCTGATTGCAGGAATTTTAGGAATATTATCAGTTGCTATACTATTTCGCTCTGTTTATCACATTTCTGCCCGTAGTTTTTATGCTAAGCAGGATACTAAAACACCCCTGTATATATCAATTGGAACTATTAGTTTAAATATAGCGTTGGCGGTATATTTTACCACACGCCTTAACATGGGAGCTTATGGTTTAGCCTGGGCTCAATCAATAGTTGCAGGAGTAGAAGTTTTAGCTCTGTTTACTATCATGAGCAGACGAATTCACGGCCTATTTAATGCGGTATTTATACACGCTGTAGCACGCATGCTATCAGCTACAGGGTTTACGGCCCTTATCACCTATGTATCTGTTAATATATTTTCATTCAAAGCTACTGACCAAAGTTTTTTGGCTGCCTTTCCAAAGTTTGTAGCTATTGTAACTATTAGTCTTATATCTTACACACTTATCAGTAAACTGCTAGGTTTGGGTGAGGCTAATGCAGTATCTAGTAGAGTAATGAAAGTTATATTTAAGCCCTATCAGCCTAAAAATTAAGCCTTATGAAAATTCGTAATTTTTGCATTATTGCCCATATCGACCACGGTAAAAGCACCTTAGCCGACAGATTATTGGAGCTTACAAACACGGTAGCTGGCCGTGATATGCAAGCTCAGATATTAGATCAGATGGAGCTAGAGCGAGAAAAGGGTATAACCATTAAGCTTCAGCCAGTTAGGATGCGATACAAAGGCTATGATTTTAATCTTATAGATACTCCTGGGCACGTTGACTTCAGTTATGAAGTGTCACGCAGCTTAGCTGCCTGCGAAGGGGCTATTTTAGTGGTAGATGCCAGTCAGGGTATCCAGGCTCAAACCTTGGCGAATGTTTATCTGGCTTTGGCTGCAGATTTAGCTATTATCCCTGTTATTAATAAGATTGATTTACCTGCTGCAGATGTGAAACGGGTTTCAGCAGAAATTACTAACCTTTTAGGATGTAAAGAGTCTGAAATTATAAAAATCAGCGCTAAAACTGGCGAAGGCGTTCCAGGGGTACTTGAGGCTATAGTTAGTAAAGTTTCTCCTCCAAAGGGAGACGAAAATGCACACCCACGTGCCCTGATTTTTGATAGTTACTATGACGATTACAGAGGTGTGATTCTTTATACCCGAGTAGTTGATGGCGTAATAAAAAAAGATGACGTTATAAAAATGCTCGGTACAGAGGCGGAAGGCCTGGCTTTAGAGGTTGGAGCTCTTTCTCCTCAGATGAAAGCCAGTGAACAACTTAATACTGGTGAAATTGGCTATATTGTTACCAACTTAAAAACTACCCGTGATGCTAAGGTGGGTGACACCGTTACTACTAAAAAAAACTCTGCCAAGACTCCCCTGCCAGGTTATAAAGATGTAAGCCCTTTTGTTTTTGCTGGCTTTTTCCCTGTTAGTAACGAAAAGTATCAAGAATTAAAAGAGGCGGTGGAAAAGCTTAGTTTAAGTGATTCAGCTCTTCAGTTTGAGCCTGAAAATTCACCGGTGTTAGGCTTTGGAGTAAGAATCGGCTTTTTAGGCCTCTTGCATATGGATATTGTACGCGAGCGGCTTGAGAGAGAATACAACTTAGATTTGGTAGTAACTAATCCTTCTACAGACTATCAAGTAATAATGACCTCTGGGGAAGAAATTGATGTCAAAAGCGCCTCTGATTTGCCAGACGTTAGTAAAATAACTGAAATTAAAGAACCTTGGATAAAAGGTGAAATAGTAGTGCCTAAGCCTTATGTTGGCGGGGTAATTCAGTTAATAGTAGCCAAGAGAGGAATGCAAAAGAACCTCAGTTATATAGACGAACGAGCCCTCGTTAGCTTCGAAGCACCTCTGGCTAATCTGTTAACAGACTTTTATGATCAGCTAAAATCAATTACTAGCGGCTATGGTTCTTTTAACTATGAACTTAGTAGCTATAAGGCTGAAGACTTGGTTAGAGTTGATTTCTATGTAGCAGGCGAAATAGTGGATGCTCTATCTGTTATGGTTCACCGTTCTGAGGCTGAGAGCTTAGGGCGTGAAACTGTTAAAAAGCTTAAAGAAGTTATTCCTAAGCAGAACTTCAAAGTGGCTTTGCAAGCAGCTATAGGGGGTAGATTTATTGCTAGAGAAGACCTTAGTGCTTATAGAAAAGATGTCACCACAGGACTTTACGGGGGTGACGTTAGCCGTAAAAAGAAGGTACTAGCCAAGCAGGCAAAAGGTAAAAAACGCATGAAACGCTTCGGAAAAGTAGATATACCTTCAGAGGCTTTTACAGTTATGCTTAGACGCGACTAATATGCGTAAAGTCTCCCCTATAAGAGGTATAATTTGTAAAAAGCTTGTGTTTTTGTATTTTTATTGTAGAAACTATTGACAGAACATACTGGTTGTGATAATATTAAGATAATCAATCGAGGTTGAGGTGGAACTTTTCCCCGAGCGAGAGGTACGTTAACAACTCGGCTTAGCAAATTTAAGAGGGAAACCTCTTAAACGGTTTTTAGTTTGTTAACGTAAATCAACGCAAACTAGATAGTCATGGGTCTTTAAGGCGTATTGAGCTTTATAACTCTGCGAGTGACCCAAGACAACCGACTACATTTATTTAGATCAGTTCGTTGCTTAAGATGATTTGAGCAGAGCAGTTTGATGACAGGTGCGTCGCCAAGCTGTTCTGCTCAAAGAGTGAAGTTTACTCTGCGAGTGAACTACGGCATCGGATTGATCACCCGGTGCCGAATACTTTATCCGATCACAAACGAAAGGAAGGTGATTACCGTGCGCAAGCTCGGAATCCTCATCGTCCTGGCCGCTGTGGTCGGGATGATTTTCACTGCGTTGCCCGCTACCGCCTCGGCAGCTTGGACCCACCTGGGGGGATATCCCCTCTTTTCGGGCATTCCCAACGCTAGTCAGGAAGGTCGCGATAAGTTCGTCGAAGACATGCTCTCGCCTTACGGTGTTCTTGCTCAGAAGCGCGCTGGCCTGAATAAGGCCGAAAGGCGTGCTTTCAAGCAGGCGCTGGTTCATGGCGAATTTAAGAAGTGCACGCTCCACTACGGGGATCACTTCGAAGCCATGTCTTTCGGGACTGAACCCATGCTCGTGGACAAGGACGTCACGTTTGAAGACGAACGCTACAAGAGCCACGGCTCCCCGGCGTTTTGCGTCAACTTTCGTGTCGGCCACACTCTCACCCGCGTGAAGGCCCCGTTTGTATGCGAGAACTTCTCCGTGATGTGGAGAAGGCGTGTCCGTATTTCCCATCCTCATCCGCACGTTCGCAAGAAGGGCTGGGGGAAGCTGGTAAAGGTCACTAAGGACGCCAACGGTGTTAAGACCGAAACGCCCACGAACACTCTTCGTTGGCATATAAAGGTCAAGGCTCCCAAGTGGCGTAACGCCAAGACCTGGACCCTGGCCCTCAAGCACGACCCGGAACGCCTCGGTGCTTACCCCTGTGGTACCAAGGTTACCTTGGCAGAGGTTAAGCCCATCGGGCCTGACCTTTGGACGGTCGAGGGTGCGCGCAAGCAAACCATGACCATCTGCCATCGGGCGAAGGTCGTCTTCTACAACCGACAGAAAGGCGGAACGCCTCCCGAAGAAGAACACGGGAGCATCTGCAGCGAAAACGCAGTGAACAACGGTGATGTCTGTGGTGGCACTTGTAACACCACCACGATCATCGTGGGCAGTGGCAACCACGTCGAAAACAACGTGGAATGCAAGCCGGAAGAACCGCCCGTGTGTACCACGTGTGTGTGCGAAGGCAGCTGCCCGCCGCCCGTCGAACAGTCGATCAGGATTACCTCCTGGACCGAAATGAACGACATCCCGGTCGGGAAGTCCAGTGACAACTTCCACGTCGGCGTGTATGCGTCCGATGGGGGAGGAGCTCTGACCATCGATCCGGGTAACGGCGGCGTCAACGTCTGCGGGAGTACGCAGCCAGTGATCACGACGTACGTTGTTTCCTTGCAGAAAGGGAGCAATGACGTCTGCGTCAAACTGTTTGCCCCCAAAGACACGACGGCGACGTCCATGACGGTGACGGCAACGGCAGTACTCGGGAGCAAGAGTGACGTTAAGTCGCAAACGTTCTCGATCAGTCACTCCATCCGCCCGTAGGTCGGTTGGGCAATAGTAGTCGGTTAGGCCAGGGCGCTTTCGAGCGCCCTGGCCGGCCGGCTGCTTCTCTCTCCGCCAACTGGTGGATCGATTGAGAAGCAGCCGCAAATCAACCTTAAAGATGTAATGACTATCTAGTTTGTAATTTATTCAAGCATATTAGTATGAAAGGAGATTAATGATGAAACGTATTTTATCATTAGCTGCTGTAGTAACAAGTATTTTTACTGTTGCTGTAGGCGTGTTGGGTGTTATTTCTAACCCCGTATTCGCTGCGAGCCCTGGTCAATTGGCTGGTGGCGATAACTATTTAGTTAAGAATTTGACTCAAGGCGGTGCATACGCTAATAACGTAAGCGCTACCTGTAAAGACGAAGTGCAATTTAGTATGCAATTAAGTAATACTGAGTATGGCGCTTTAAATAATGTAACCTTTAAGGCTACATTACCAAGTGGCGGTGGTACAAGTACTGCTACTGCAACCACTAGCTTAGGTGGTACGACTGGTACGTCTGATACTGCTAGCGTAACACTTGGCGCAAACCAAACTATCAGCTATGAAGCTGGTTCAACAGTACTTTACGATGGCAATGGCGGTGTTATCCAAACACTCGGTGACGGTGTGACAAATGGTGGTGTGAACATTGGAACAATCGATGGTTCAACAACTGAATTTGTTAACTTTAAAGCAAAAGTTAACTGCGAAACTCCTCCAGTAACCCCTCCTGTTACGCCTCCGACCCCTAAGACACCTACCCAACCTACACCAAGCACACCAGCTAGCTTGCCAGCTACTGGTCCTGAAGCTCTTGCGAGCGGTGTTATGGGTTCCGGTGCACTAGGTTATGGTGTACGCCGCTGGCTCGTCAGCCGTCGTGCTTTGCGCGATGCGCTGAAACGCTAAGCCGTGTGAATTTTGCCTGACCGCTCCCTCCCCTCAACGAGAGGTGGCTCGTTAGGAAAACCTTAGTACCCCCTGTTTTTAGGGGGTATTTTGGTTTGTGTCAATCTATACCTTGGCCTAGCTTGTAGCCGACCCAAATTCCTAAAATTCCGCCAAGAGAGCTAGTTATTATTGACCAACCGCCAAAAGCACTGCCTCCCCATATTGCGGGAACATAGCCGCCTATGATAGAGCCAACTATTAAGCACAGCATAATAATCTTTTTCATAACTCTATTGTAGCTAGCTTAAGCGTAAAAAGAAATTGCTCTCTAAAGCGAGGGTTATGTATACTAAGGTTATTAAAGAAGGTGGGAACTAATTTGAGTTTTTATAAAAAGACAATTGCTGATTTACCTCTGGACAGTCAAGTAGTTTTAGTACGTGCTGACTACAATGTACCACTTGATGATGAAACAGGTAAGATTGCTAACGATTATAGAATTATCCAAAGCCTGCCTACCATAAGGCGTTTGCTGGATAGACACTGTACAGTAGTAATTTGTAGCCATCTGGCCGCCCTAAAGGCAAAAAAGTCCCTGAATTGACTTTAGAGCCAATTGCTAAACGCCTACAAGAACTATTGAATAAAGATGTGAAGTTTGTGCCTGCAGCTACTGGCGATCAAGTTAGCCAAACAGTTAAAAACACCAGTAAGGGATCGGTAATTTTACTGGAAAACCTGCGTTTTTATCCGGGTGAAGAAGCCAATGATGAGAAGTTTGCTAAAGCACTAGCTAAGAGCAGTCGTGCCCGTTATTTTGTCCAAGATGGCTTTGGTGTAGTGCATAGGAAGCATGCTAGCACTAGCGCCATCACACAGTTCTTGCCAAGCGTAGCAGGCCTCTTGATAGTAAAGGAATACAATCACATTTTAGGAGCCATACATAATCCTAAAAGACCTCTGGTTACAATAATCGGCGGCGCAAAAATCCATGATAAGCTGCCGCTTATAAAGAGATTCATTGATTTTGCCGACGAAATAATAATCGGCGGCGCTGTAGCTAATTCGTTTTTGGCTTTTAAAGGCTATAAAATAGGCAAAAGTGATGTAGACAGAAGTTTAGACGATGTGATTGCCAATATTTATAAATTAGTCGAGAAAAAGGTCGGCGCTCAAAATGTTGATGACTTTCTTCTTTTGCCAAGTGACGTGGCAGTGTCTTTTAGTAAAGATCATACCGCTGAAAGGGATGAAATAAAGCTGGACGAAATCAAGCCGGATGAATTTATTTTAGATATGGGGCCTGAATCTATTGAATACACTACACAGAGAATCGAACAGGCAAAAACAGTAATCTGGAACGGCACACTTGGGCTTGCTGAGATTCCACAATTTGCTTACGGTTCCGCGCGGGTAGCTTTGAGTTTAGCAGAAAATTCCAACGTAACCTCAGTAATAGGCGGCGGTGACACGGCAGAATTTGTGCTGGACTGGGATGCAAAGAACGGCGGCAGCTTTACTCATGTATCGACTGGCGGGGGAGCTAGTTTAGAGTTAATGGCAGGCGAAAAGTTGCCAGGAGTTGAGGCGCTTATAAATGCGTAGTACACTAAATGGAAGAACAGCATAAGCAAAATAAGTAAATGACCAGTAAAAACAAGACTTTAATCATCGGTAACTGGAAAATGCATCTTGATACTCATCAAGCCAGTTTGTATCTGCACTCTTTAAGCCAGAAAGTTCCGGTTCATAAAGACGTTGAGGTTGTGTTGTGCCCGACGCTTTTGAGTTTGCAAACACTGAGTTTACAGATTGATAGAAAGCAATTTAAACTTGGCGCGCAAAATTCTTATTGGCGTGACGAAGGTGCTTATACTGGTGAAGTTTCTGCAACTATGCTGCGCGGCGTAGTTGATTACATTTTGGTGGGTCATTCTGAAAGACGCCATATTTTTAATGAGATTGATAAAGACATCCGTGCCAAAGTTCAGGCAGTTTTACGAAATAGAATTACTCCTGTTTTGTGTGTTGGAGAAACTGCTACAGAACGCACTGCTAATGAAACCAAGCAAGTTTTACAAGATCAAGTTGCGGGAGGATTAGCTAATGTTACCTCTGATGAACTTTCTGATGTAGTGTTGGCCTACGAACCCGTATGGGCGATTGGTACAGGTGACAATGCTAAGCCTAGTGACATTGTTGAAGCATTTGGAATTATCCGCAGGGAAATTTCTGATCTTTATGGTGACAAAGCTGCTAAAGACGTAAAAATACTTTATGGGGGCAGCGTGGATAAAGACAATGCCGCTGATTATTTAAAAGATAAAAACGTAAACGGCTTATTAATAGGAGGTGCTAGTTTACAAGCTGAAACATTTTCGGAAATAGTTAAACAAGCTCATAAACTGCATAAAACTAGCAAAGCGAAAGGCGGTAAATCATGAATCCAGATCCTGATTTGAATGAATTAGATAAAGCAGTTGACTCACTAGCTAATAACACTAGCAAAACTTCGCAGCCTAACAGTGGCGCGCAATCTAGTGGCAGTGATGATTCTAGCTCACCACTCAAGCCACATGCTAAAAAAGGCCGCTTTATGGATGTAGTTCATCCGTCAGCTGACATGACTTCTACCAGTGCCCCATCTGCCTCTGAGCCAGATGGGATAACTACTTCTTATGTTGGTAAAACCATAACACCGGCTAGTAAAGACGTAAAACCTGATCCTGTGCCTGAAAAGAACGTTGATGATTTGCCAGTAGTTAAACAGTTGTCACCAATTGAAGATGCAGATCCAAGCTCACTTGTAGCAACTCCGGATATCGCAGAAATTAAAAAGCCCGATCCGCTTGAAGAAGCTGCTAAGAAGGAGCGGGAAAGAGTGGCCCGAGACGGCGCAAAGCAACGCAAGGAAGAGCGTGAAGCGGATAGTAAAAAGCCAAGTGCAGAAGATAAAGGTAAGCCCGAAGCTTCTGACGAAAGCTCCAAGACGAAGGATGAATCTAGTAAGAATAAAGCGGAAGAAAAGCCCTTATTCTTGGAAGGAGCCAAGGTTGAAAAGCGGCCTTTAGGTGCCTTTAACGATGACACTAAAAGCTCCGCGGAAGAAAATAACCGACCAGCTTTGACTCTTAACGGTAAAGAAAAAGATGATGCACAAAAAGTTACCACTCCGCCTCCGCCGCCTGAATTCAATAAGGAAGTAGTTGCGCTGGAAGCTAGCGATGAATCAAGTCTGGAAAGTGATGAATCTCCTAAGCTCCCCGAACACAAAAAAGAAAAAGATTTAAAGAAAAAAGAAGTAGAAAAACTATCTCTTCCCCCTCAGTACAAGCAGGCCATCAAACAGAAAAGTGGTGACGCTCAGTCTTCTATCTACGAACCAGCTGTTTTTGATGCTTTTGCTGATAGTAACACACCATCTAGCACTAAGCCTTGGATGTGGGCGATTATATTTTTAGGAATTATTGCGCTTGGCGTAGCTTTGGCGCTTGGCACATTCTTTGTGGTGGGGGATTAAACCACAACAGATTAGTTACATAGATTCTTGTACAATTTTAAATAATGAGTCATATACTTGAAGGTCTCAATCCAGCCCAATCAGAGGCAGTGGTCAACTATGATGGACCACTGTTGATTTTAGCTGGAGCTGGATCAGGTAAGACTAAGACCTTAACCCACCGTATAGCATATTTGTTGGCTGAAAAACACGTTGCTCCTAATCAAATCCTAGCTGTGACCTTCACTAACAAAGCCGCTAAAGAAATGCGCCAGCGGCTAGGCCACTTAGTTGGTGTACCTGGCGAAGAAAGGCATTTCATGCCCTGGATGGGCACATTTCACTCGATTTGTGTTCGTATATTAAGGCGCGACGGCGAAAATATTAAAATACCAAAGAACTTTATTATTTACGACCAAGCCGACAGGCTAGGGGTCGTAAAGCAAGCTATGCGAGAGCTGGGAATAAGCGAAAAACAATTTACGCCACGAAGTATAGCCGGCATGATTAGCAGTGCTAAGAACGATCTGGTTACAACTCAAGAATTTGCCGCTAAAGCTAAGCTCCCTGCCCAAAAAGTGGCTGCTGACGTTTGGCCTCGTTACGAAAAGCTACGCCGCGAAGCTATGGCCTTAGATTTTGATGATTTGATAGCCGAGACAGTCCGCCTACTTTCTGAAGTTCAACCGATTAGAGAAAGCTACCGACAGCAATTTAAGTATATTTTAATCGACGAGTATCAAGATACCAATGCGGCCCAGTATAGGCTTATAAAAACTTTGGTTAATGAGCAAAAAAATATCTGTGTAGTTGGCGATGACTGGCAATCCATATATAGTTGGCGCGGCGCGGATTACACCAATATTCTTAATTTTGAAAAAGATTTTCCGGGAACTAAGGTGGTCAAATTAGAGCAGAATTATCGTTCTACAAAACATATTCTAGATGCAGCACATCAGGTGATATCTAAAAATATTAATCGTTCTAACAAAAAACTTTGGACATCGGCAGACGGCGGTTTACCGGTGCAAGTTAGCGAAGTTTCAAGTGAGCAACACGAAGCAGAATCAGTTGTCTTAAAGATTTCTAGCGCTGTTAATATGCAAGCTCGCTGCTATAGAGACCACGCAGTTTTGTATCGCACGAATGCCCAGAGCCGAAGCCTGGAAGAAACTTTTGTGCGCTATAATATTCCATATCGAGTGGTTGGCGGAACGCGCTTTTATGACAGGGCGGAAATTAAGGACATCTTGGCTTACTTAAGATTGATATACCAGCCAAATGATAGAGCAAGTTTTTTAAGAATGGTCAATGTGCCTACTAGGGGGCTTGGCTCTACTTCAGTTGAGAAATTTTTAACTTGGCACGATAAAACTACAAAAGATATTATTACCAGCCTAAGCGAAGCCGAAACGTGTCCTGACGTGCAGCCTCGTGCACGTAAGCAGTTTGCGGAGCTAGGAGAAGCGATGCAGCGCTTAGCTTCAGAGAGTGAAAAGACACCTTTGCCAGAATTTATCGAACTAGTTATTAGACGGTTTGGATATTTAGACTATTTAGCGGACGGCAGCCCGCAGGCCGAAGATCGTCAAGCTAACGTGAAGGAACTTATATCAGTAGCTAGAGAGTATAGTCAACTAGGACTAGCTGGATTTTTAGAAGAAGTAGCCTTGATATCCGACCTCGATAGCTTAGACGAAAATAGCGATGCTGTGACTTTGATGACCCTTCACGCCGCTAAAGGCCTGGAGTTTCCAGTAGTTTTCATGACTGGTATGGAGGAGAGCATTTTTCCTCTTTCCAAGGCTCTATATGATGCTAGCGAAATGGAAGAAGAGCGGCGCCTTTGCTACGTGGGGATGACTAGAGCAAAGGAAGAGCTACATTTACTGGCTGCCCGATCACGGCTTATTTATGGAAACAGGCAGTATAATCCACCATCCCAGTTTTTAAGCGATATTGACGGGAAAGCCTCTCTTTCTCCTGCCCAACCGCAAGACGACTTAACAGAGCCGCGTGTAGTTCCTGAAGGTATTGAGGTTAACGTGGGCGATAAAATTAAACATCGAATATTTGGAATAGGTAAGATCACTGCCATTGAAGGCACGACTGCAAGCGTGGAGTTTGCAGGACGAGGTCTGAAAAAACTAGATATGTCTTTTGCACCCGTGGAAAAGGTATAATGCGCCGCATTTATAATTATTTAGGAAAAGTAGCATATGCGGGCCTTTTTGTGAGCGCAGGGATTTGGCTTCGTCTTAGTAATTCCCGAAGAGTTAGAATTATGGTTTTTGACAAAAAAGACCGGCTACTTTTGCTGCGTAATTGGCTTGGGCCGCAAAACTGGGCGCTACCAGGGGGCGGGTGTAGATATCTGGAGACAGACCAAGCAGCAGCCGTAAGAGAACTGTATGAAGAAACTGGCATTAAAGTTGATGCAAAACAGCTGAAGTTTGTGTATGAATATAAACACCCTGGTTTAGGCTACGCTGCACCAGTTTATACTGTTAAAATTAATAAGGTGGTTGAGTCTAAACCGATTAAGAGAATTAACAAGTTAGAAATCATTGACCAAGCATGGTTTAAAGCCGGCGATATACCAAAAGAAAGTCCGCAAGTAAAAGAAGCCCTTAGGCAGTTGCAGGCAGCGGACAAATAAGCTATACTAATCGCCAGCCACATTGTTTTGGCGTTTGTTTGTTTTATGACATATAGTGTTGAGAAATTACGGGTCCGTTACAGAGCGGTAGCTGCCTTTTGCGCTAGCCTAGCCGGTCTTTTGTTATTTATGGTAGCTGCTCAAAGTCTCGTTAGCAGCGTACAGGCTGTAAATGGCAAAGTCGTTACTATTCACGACCAAAACAAAGAAAAAATCGTAATTACTAAATCGAAAACAGTAGCCGACGCGCTTAAAAACGCCCACATCTCTCTCAATAAAGCCGACGTTGTAGAACCTAGTTTAAACACCCAAATAGTCAGTAGCCACTACCAGATAAACGTTTATCGCGCTTATCCGGTGTTGATTGTTGATGGTCTAGCCGAGTCACGAATTACCACCGCTTACCAAGATGCTGATCAGATTACTCAGGCTGCCCATATTAAGCTTTATGACGAAGACAAAACTACCTTGACTCAAATCAATGATCCTTTACAAGGTGGTGGAGCTGGTCTGAAACTGACTATTGAGCGGGCTACGCCGTTTAATCTTGTTTTATATGGCCAAACTGTGACCGCTCGCACTCAAGCCAAGACAGTTGGCGACATGCTTCAAGAAAAGGGCGTCAAGCTTGGCAAAAAAGATCAGGTTTCTGTGCCGCTAAATACTCCGATTCAAAAAGGCATGAAGGTTGAAGTTTGGAGAAATGGTAAGCAGACTGTGACTCGTGAAGAAACAGTTGCATTTCCTGTTAAGCAAATTCAAGACCTTGATAGGCCCGTTGGCTATCATTCAGTTCAAACCCCAGGTGTCCCCGGTAAGCAAACAGTTACCTACGAAATTATTGTTAAAAATGGCAAGGAAGTCAGTAGAAAAGTCATTCAACGGGTAATTACTCAACAACCAAAACAACAGGTTGAGGTTATAGGTGCTAAGCCAAGCTTTAGCGGCGGCCTTGCTGGGGCTATGACTAAGCTAAGAGGTTGTGAATCTGGTGGCAATTATGCCAACAAAAATAATCCACTTTATCGTGGCGCGTATCAGTTTAGCTACAGCACGTGGGGCGACTTTGGCGGTTACTATGATCCTGCTGATGCTCCGCCCGCCGTGCAAGACAAAGCCGCCTTACAGCTTTACCAAAGAAGCGGCTGGTCCCCTGGGGATGTGCAAGCATATTAGGCTTACCAGATATTTATAGATAAAAATTAAAATATAAATGGAGGAATTATGAAACATCGTTTTGATGGTTACAATCACATAGTTCGTTTAGAACGTGGCGAAAAGTTAAGCCGCTCTCAGAGTAAAGATATCGGTCTAAAGTTGTTGGATGTGTAAGTTTTGACTAGTCCTAACAAAAATCTCGGCCAACACTGGCTTCGCGATCGCGAAACTTTAACTAAAATTGCCAGCTATGCGGAGATTAAGGGCGAAGATATAGTTTTAGAGGTTGGCTGGGCCTCGGGACTCTAACTAGCGTCTTGTTAAGCCAAGCCAAAAAAGTTTTTGCTGTAGAGTTTGATGAAAACCTAGCAAACAAACTTGTCGGCCAATTTCCAGGTAAGAATTTAGAAATTATTACTAGCGACATTTTATCTTTTGACCTTAGAAATCTGCCCGCTGACTACAAAGTGGTTGCCAATATTCCTTACTACATTACAAATAAAATCGTCCAGCTATTTATAAGCGCAAAAAATAAGCCTTCCGTGGTAGTTTTACTAGTGCAAAAAGAAGTTGCTCAGCGCTTGGCCGCAAAGCCTGGTGACATGAGCGTTCTGTCAGTTAGCGCCCAGCTTTTTGCTGAAGTTTCTTTAGGTGAAGTTATCGGCGCCGAATTTTTCTCTCCTGCGCCTAAAGTTGATAGCCAAGTTGTTATTTTAAAACCCAGGCTTAAACCGCTATTTTCAGATTTAGACGAAAAGCTGTTTTTCAAGCTGGTAAAGGCCGGCTTCTCAGCCAAACGTAAAAAACTTCGTTCTTCACTTTCAGGTGGACTTCGTATCAGTAAAGAGGACGCAGAAAATCTATTAGAAGAGATCCAAATAGATCCCAATAGCCGCGCTGAAATGTTATCATTAACAGAGTGGTATAAACTAACCAAAGCCTATGGCTTAAGAGGATCGCATGATAGCTAAAGATCAGCCAACTATATTTAACGGTCAAATCATTGCAGCAACGTCTTCACGTAAAGAGGGCAATATGAAGTTTGGCCTTAGCGAGTCTGACGAACAAGTTCGCGAGAATCGCCGTGAATTTTTTAAGAAAGCTGGCGTAGCTGAAGATCAAGTAACCTTAGTAAGCCTAGACTTAGAAAACAGTGACTACGCCCGTTATCACACGCTAGATTCTAGTGAAAAGGGCGCTGGCATTACTAAACAGGCTCTTGGAGTAGTCGATGCTTTGGCAACCAACCAACCCGGTCATGCCATGTTCCTGCCGATTGCAGACTGTATCGGGGCAATCCTTTATGACCCTAAAAGAAAAGTTTTAATGGTCTCACATTTGGGTCGCCACAGTACGGAAATCTATGGTGCTACTAAGAGTGTAGAATATCTACAAAAAGAATTTGGTTGCGAGCCAAAAGATATTTTAGTTTGGCTAAGCCCAGCCGTCGGCTCGGCTGAATATCCACTTTTTGCGTTTGAAGGAAGAAGCTTGCACGACGTGAATAAAGAACACTTTTTAAGTGCGGGAATTAAGCCCGGGCATATAGAAATTTCCTCTGCTAATACTGCATCCCATGAGCACTATCCTTCGCATAGTCAGCACATCAAAGGCAAGCCAAACAAAAACGGCCGTTTTGCGATTGTAGCCATGATGCCCGAATAAGTTTGATAAACTAGAAAAGATGACAAAAAAGCTCTACATCACCACGGCGATTCCTTATGCAACTGCTAAACCGCACATAGGTAACGCGCTTGATTATCTGTATGCTGACATCTGGGCGCGCTATCAGCGCCAGAATGGCAAAGAGGTTTTATTTCAAGTTGGCACTGATGAACACGGTAATAAAATAGCTGCCAAAGCCGAAGAACAAAAAATGACACCGCAAGCTTACGTAGATAGCATGAGTGGCTACTTTGAAAAACTAATGCGGGAGCTTAACGTCAACTACACCAACTTCATCCGTACTTCCAGTCCTGGCCACAAAAAAGCCGTTCAAGAAATCTGGCAAAAACTTACGCCTTACATTTACAAAGGTAAATACGAAGGCTGGTACTGCGTAGGCTGTGAAGCTTTCGTTACAGACAAAGAAGCCGCGGCCAATAACGGCATTTGCCCCGATCATAATCAACAATACCAGAGATTAAGCGAAGAAAACTACTATTTTAAATTGAGCGAGTTCGGGTTAAAAATCAAAGAAGCGATTGAGAAGCATAAATTGATAATTACACCGGAGTTTCGCCAAAAGGAAATCCTAAAATTAATTGAAGGTGGCTTGGAAGACGTCAGTGTATCCCGGCCTAAAAAGCACCTAAGCTGGGGAGTGCCGGTACCAGGTGACTCGAGCCAGGTGATTTATGTATGGATAGATGCGTTGCCTAATTATTTGACGGTCTTAGGCTATCCGAGCGATGAAAAATGGAAAGAATATTGGCCAGCTGACGTGCAGGTGATTGGCAAAGATATTTTGCGCTTCCACGGCGCAATTTGGCCTGCCATGTTGATCGGTCTAGGTTTGTCGCTACCTAAGAAATTGTTGGTTCATGGCCACATCAGCTCCGGAGGAGTAAAGATGAGCAAAACGGTCGGAAACGTAGTAGATCCGCATGAGATTATTAGCGCCTATGGGGCAGATGCGTTCAGGTATTTTTTCGCGCGCCATATTCCAACTTTAGACGATGGTGATTTCACTTGGGAAAAATTTGAAAATTCTTACAACAACGAACTTGGCAATGAGCTCGGTAACTTAGTGCAGCGCGTGTCTGGCATGATAACCCGCTATCAAGATGGTGTAATCGGTGACTTGCCACAGCCAGAACACGACATTCAAGCTTACCGGGACGCTATGAATCAGCTGACATTTAACAAAGCTTTCGATGAAGTTTGGAATAAAGTCCGCTCGCTCAATAGCTACTTAGAAGAAGTAAAACCTTGGGAAATTGCAGGGCAGCGCCAAAAAGATCCTGACGCTGAAAGCCACTTAGCTGAAGTTTTAGCTTATTCCGTGGGTAGCCTTTTGCAGATTGCCGATCTTAGCTTGCCATTTATGCCGTCAACTTCACAAGCGATTCGTAGCATCTTTGAAACAGGCGTTATCAAAAATACCGGACACGTTCTTTTCCCACGGATTTATAACCATACACCAGCGCCAAAACACTAATGCAGTTTATTGATACTCACTGCCACATTCATCAAAGCGACTACAAGCTTGATAGGGAAGAGGTTTACCGCGCCGCCCAAGAAGCTGGCGTTACTAAAATGATTTGTGTTGGCACAGACCTTGAAAGCTCTCGAGAGGCTATTGAATTTAGCGCTAAGCATAAAGGTGCTTATCCGACAGTTGGCTTGCACCCCCATGAAGCTAAAAACGGCATAGATGGTCTTGAAGAACTTATTTTAAATGAAGCGGGTCCTGTCGCACCGGTATCCTCAAAAACCTCTCATGCTAAAGCGGAGCAGGTTTTTGAGGAGCCCCTCCGGATGCGTCACCCGCTTAAGTCTAGAGTAGTGGCAATCGGTGAGTGTGGGCTTGATTATTTTTATGAACACAGCCCAAGAGAGGCGCAAATAGAAGTTTTTAACCAGCAAATTGAACTGGCTGTAAAGAACGATTTACCGCTGATTTTCCACGTTCGCGAAGCACTAGATGATTTTTGGCCGATATTTGATAATTTTCATGGTCTAAAAGGGGTTTTGCATAGTTTTACCGGCAGCCAGAAAGAAATGGAAAAAGCCTTGAGTCGAGATTTGCTAATTGGCGTTAATGGCATCAGTACTTTCACTAAACAGCCTGAGCAGCAGCAAATGTTTGCTAACATTCCACTTGAAAATTTGCTCATAGAAACAGATGCCCCATTTTTGACGCCCACCCCTCATCGTGGTAAAATAAATACACCAGCTTATGTGGTGTTGGTTGCTCAGCACATAGCCAAACTCAAGCAAATTAGTTTGGAAAAAATTGCGAGTGTTACTAGCGAAAATGCTACCAGGTTGTTTAAATTGTCTTAATAAAATTAACAGGGAAGTGTAATGCCAGGAATTTCTGAACTAGATAGAAATGAAATTTATCCTACAGATGGCGAGTCGCAGGCTAGCCAGCCTGAGGTTTCTCATGCCGACACTATGCCCGAAGACCCTAATCATAGCCCTAACGAAACGCTTTATTACACCAACGAAGGTCCGGTAAATCCTGAGCAACTGCGCGCAGTTATCGCACAGACAGGCCTTAATATCGTAGCCGTGCGTCGCGCCCAGGTTTATCCAAGATAACTAATTTTAAAGGAGTAGTTTTGTGTCTAGCTTATTAAAGACGGCTTTAAAACTTGTAGTAGGCGCAAAGCCTAACGCCAAGCGCCCACTCAGTACGCTAAGCGAAAAGCAGCTTGTTAAACTTGAGGCTGTTATTGGCGCTCAGCTTTTTGGTGCAGTACCGGGCGGCGTGCGGCGTGAGTTTTTCTGCCAAGACGCAAAAACTTGGATTTGGTACGAGCAATCTCCTCAAAATGGTAAAGGCCAGGCGCTGACTACTGAATATCACGTAGAGCCGCAAGGAGTTTTGAAAGTCCAAAACGGCAAAAAGATTGGTTACATCGAAGGAGAAGAGTTGGAAAACCTAGCTCTTGCTACGCGTATGTACTACGAGCGCGTGATGCGTGAACTCTACAAGCGCGACCCCCGCACAGGACAGCTTTTAACTGCTAAGCCTGATATAATAGAACCCACGTTATGAGTTTGTCTGACATCTATTTTGACTATGCTGCTGCCACCCCGCTTGATGAGCGGGTGTTTGCTGCTATGGAGCCGTACCTAAAAAACAAATTCTACAATCCTTCCAGCGCCTATTTACCAGCTAGGCAAATTAAGCAAGATTTTGAAGAAGCAAAATCAAAGCTAGCTGCTCAGCTCGGCGCTAAGCCTAGTGAAATTATCATTACAGCCGGTGCGACCGAATCAATCAACATCGCCATTTCTGGAGCTCTAAAAAATGGTGGCCACGTAGTTACGTCTTCCATTGAACATTCGGCGGTTTTAGAAGTGGTAAAACAGTATCCGCATACTTTAGTTAAACCTAATGAAAAGGGTATTGTTTCGGCTGAAGATATTATAAGAGCCATAAAACCGGAAACTACTTTAGTAAGCTTGGGTTTGGCAAATAGCGAGCTTGGTACTTTACAGCCAGTTCGCGAAGTTGCAAACCAATTAAAGCTGCTAAAACAAGAGCGTCTACAAGAAGGCAACAAAACACCGCTATACTTACACACTGACGCTTCGCAAGCTGCAAGTTATGTTGACTTGAAAGTTTCGCGCCTTGGCGTGGACATGCTCACGCTAAATGCCGGTAAAATTTATGGCAAGCAAGTTGGTTTGCTTTGGCGTTCTAGCTTTGTAAAGTTAGAGCCGATTTTATTTGGTGGCGGGCAAGAGCTAGATTTGCGTCCCGGCACAGAAAACGTGGCCGGAGCTATCGGGCTAGCTGAAGCTTTAGAATTATCTGACAAAAATCGTCATAAAACGAACGAAAAGATTCGCAAACTGCGCGATAAGTTGGCCAGTGAACTGAGCAGTGCATTTCCTGATATGGTAGTTTCAGGTTCTAAGAAACACCAGCTACCAAACTATCTTCATGTAGCCTGGCCTGGCGTAGATGCCGAACGGCTGGTTTTTAACTTAGAAAACCGTGGTGTATTAGTGGCTACTGGTGCAGCGTGCGCTGCTAACAAAAACACCGGCTCACACGTTTTAAAAGAAATTGGCTTTAAACCTGAGCTAGCTGACGGAAGTCTGCGCTTGACACTAGGCCGCCATACGACGGAAAATGATATCTCACGTGGCACTAAGGAAATTGTCGCTGCAGTAAAAGAGGAGCTAAAAGTATGAACATAAAATGGATCGGCCTAAGCGTTCTAATCACAGTTTTACTGCTGGTGTTGGCGTTGCCATACTACTTGTCTCCTGATGATTTAGCGGGCTGTGATGCGCGTCCAAGCACTTCTTCCAGCGAAATTAAAGCCAAGTGTAAGCCGGCCGGTGCTATTGTGGCAGTTAGCGGCGGCGACACTTCAGCCCGAGCTGGTGAAGCTATCAAACTTTATAAAAACGGTTGGGCACCGATGCTGATTTTCTCCGGTGCAGCTCAAGACAAATCTGGTCCTAGCAACGCCAGCGCTATGCGTTCTCAGGCTGAGGCGGACGGTGTGCCGGCTAAAAACATAGCGATTGATGAATACTCCAATACCACTGCTCAAAACGCTGAAAGAACTAAAACCATTTTTGAGAAACTTGGCATAAAGAAGATTATTTTAGTAACTTCGGCCTACCACCAGCGCCGCGCTAGCTTGGAATTTAACAAGCGGGCTGGCGACCAAGTGAAGGTTATCAACCACCCAGTTGCACACGACAAGCAATGGACTAGCACCTGGTATCTCACACCGATCGGCTGGTGGCTTAGTTTGGGCGAATTAGTAAAAATAATCAGTTTCTACGTCGGGTTCGGTTAAATGACAAAAGTGTACGTTGGCATGAGCGGCGGTGTGGACAGCTCTCTTACCGCGGCTTTGCTAAAAGAACAAGGCTTTGAAGTAACTGGTGTCTACATGAAAAACTGGACGCAGGATCTGCCCGGTATGAAATGCCCGTGGGCAGATGATCTGGCCGATGCCAAGCGTGTAGCCGTGCAGCTGGGCATTCCGTTCAAAGTTTACGACTTTGAAAAAGACTATCGACACAAAGTAGTAGACTACATGGTGGCAGAATATAAAGCTGGCCGCACGCCCAACCCAGACATCATGTGCAACCAAGAAGTGAAGTTTAAGCTATTTTTAGAAACTGCTCTGGAAGACGGCGCCGATTTAATCGCCACCGGCCATTATTCGCGCGTAAAAGACGGCCAGCTTTGGGCTGGTGTAGATAAAAACAAAGACCAGTCTTACTTTCTTTACCGTGTGACTGAAAAAGCTTTACAAAAAACTTTAATGCCCATCGGCGAGCTAGAAAAGACAGAGGTTAGAAAACTAGCTGCGAAACTAGGCCTTGTAACGGCGGATAAAAAAGACAGCCAGGGCATTTGCTTCGTAGGCAAAGTTGGCATAAAAGACTTTTTGCTTAACGAGCTTGGCCCACAGTCAATTGGGCCGATTATTGATCAAAACAGTAAAGAAATCGGCCAGCATGACGGCGCAATTTTCTACACCATTGGCCAGCGCCACGGCCTTAACGTCGGTGGCGGTTTGCCATATTACGTCACTAAAAAAGACATCAAAACCAACACGGTTTATGTAACGATCGACTTGAACGACGAAAATCTGTGGGCTAAAGAGCTGAATTTAGAAGATTTGCACTGGATAAATGAGAAGCCGGGTGAGGGCAAAAAATACCAAGCCCGCCTGCGCTACCGCGGCCCGCTGGTGCCGTGCAAAATTAGCGGCAGCCAGCTTACGTTAGAGCAAGAACAGCGCGGCATCGCCGCCGGCCAATCAGCCGTGATTTACAATGGCGACAAAGTCCTCGGCGGCGGAATAATTAGCTAGTGATACAATGTAAGTAATAGGAGATGATTTGTGAAATTAGTAATTATCCTCGGTGTCATATTTGTATTATGGGAAGGCTTTATAACACACTTATTTCCAGCTCATAGTCGAGAGCATTATGAAAAGGCAGCGCAAAAATGGTCAACTGGTCTTCCACTAGCTTTGATTGGCTGGATGGATATGCTAAGTATGTTTGGGCTAGCTGTAGTTTGCATAGCTAGTTTTTTTGTTATGTCTGTAATCCAGGCTCTTATATTCTGCGGAGTCATAATTATTATTCTTTTATTTAACCCTGCAGTTCTAAAAAGCAGAAAACAATACACTAATACACTGAAAGCTGCTAAAGAAAGACATAAAAAATAAACCTTTTCCTAACCCATTCTTATATATAAGTTATTGACAGCACGGCTACTACCTAAGTTGTTCTGTATGTTAGAGTAGTTTTGTAGCTAAGGTTATGAGATGAAGAATACTATACACCTGTCAAATAAAGTAGGGATAATTTTAGTTGTAGCACTAGTCTTATTTTTTGCTAGTTTACTACTTTATATAAAGTTTTATTCAAAACCTCATACCGAAATTTATATACCAAATGTAGTTGGAGAAGAGTTAACCCAAGACCCTAAACTTGTATCTGATGCAAAACAACTTGGTATAGACTACTCACCTATTAACTGGGAGTTCGTAGAAAGTATACCCAACACTAACTACGATGATATAACCCCAGGGACTGCTATAATAGGCGGTTTTACCGCTCCCAACTCCATACAAGTAAAATCTGGTATGGGTAAGCAGCAGGAGCTGCAAACAGTCGCTTACGAATACTTACACTATAAGTGGACTCAATATACCCCTAACCAGAAAGCTAAGTTAGAAAACCTACTGCAGAGGTTCTACGATAATAAGCTCTATTTTAGAGAGGCGACTAAAGCAATCACCGGAAGTGCTGATGTTTTAGGAGATGAACGCAACTCAATGGCTTGTACAGTAATCCAACCATATTTGCTAACCCAAGCTTTTAACGACTACTGTGATAGTCTTATTCCAAACCGCACCATTTTATTTCCTTAATTTGGGTAAATAATTTTCCCCACCTGCCACACATACATGTTTGGCATTGAAATGTTATAGCTTTTGCTATAACATAAATATAAGTATGAGCAATAATCACCCTAGGCATTTACGTCCTACTCCAGCACATAAAAGTGTTCGCAGGAGCACGCCGACAGCTCTCTCTTCTTCCCAAAAAAAGAGAGCTAATCAAGCTGCAAAGAAAATTGTAAACCAATACGGAAAGACCCTTAAACTATTAGCGCAGCGATAAAATGTTTCGACCTTAACGAAGCTGAGTATTTAGTTCATAGAATTGCAAAAGAAACCTTTGAAAAGAAGCTTGGCTTTAAAGAGCCGATGCCAGACTTTAAAAATCGCTATAAAGGAAGACTTGAAAGCTGTCTAAAGCAACCTTTAGTAAGGTTTGATGGAAAATACCTATATAGAGGGCTTGCCAAAAAAGGCGTAGCACTCTTTTACTTTTGCTCAAAAGACCATCCTTTTGAAAACGGTAATAAAAGATTTGCAGTGGGTAAATGAGAAGCCAAGCGAAGGCAAAAAATACCAAGCCCGCCTGCGCTACCGCGGTCCGCTGGTGCCGTGCAAAATCAGTGGCAATCAGCTCACGCTAGAGCAAGAACAGCGCGGCATCGCCGCCGGCCAATCAGCTGTTATTTACGATGGAGACAAAGTTCTTGGCGGCGGAGTAGTAACCTAGACTTAGTAGTAAAAAGTGTTATAATAAATCTAATTCTTGTCTGTATGGACAAGTCCGCCGTGAGGTGAAGGAGGTTCAACAGCTCACCTGTTGACGCACATAGGAGGTTGGCCGTATGGCTGATCGGCTGAAAAAGATCGACTGTAAAATAATCGACGGTCCCTCAAGATGGCATTTGATGCAAAGCCTATTTGCTCGTGAGGAATTGAGATTTAGGCTTGATGGTGCTTTCAAGCAGCGGACTGAACAGTTTGTGATCGTACGGGTCAGAGCGCTTGCAAATGAGGTATCACAAGAGTTCAGCGCTCAGATCAAAAAACTGAACGCAAATGTCCCAAGCGACATAAACAGTAGTTGGCTGGTGATGGGGTACATGAGGGTCTTTCGTGACGTTCACTGCACCTACGCTGTCTTCATTATGTACTCCGATTCTGCTCGCAAGGGTCTGTTGCATGCTGTTCAGTATGGTGACGAGCCATTTGAGGAGCTCAAGCTACCCCCTATCAGCAAATGTGCTGACTTGATCGTAAGAGGGCAGGCGGCCTAAGACTGGTTTGATGGGTAGGCAGGTCTCAACTAGAGATAAGAGCGGTCCGAAACCCGCCACCTTCTGCCTAAAAGCCCCTTAGAATCTAAGGGGCTAATTTTATTGGTAATCTTTTTGGTAGTTTCCTTTAACTTCTACTTTTTTACCTTCAACATTTGTATAAGAGAATTTATAAGCCTGCTCATCGCCTCTAACTTGATATTTAAAATGAGGGAGCTTAGCTGTGTCTTTGATGTCTTTAAGTTCTGATTTTTTGATTGTTGGAAAATCTTTAGAACTATCTTTAATGGTCTGAACCATAAAATTGATATCAATAGGGTAATTTCCCTCTACAACATAATACAGGTTTAGCACACTTTTTAAGTATTCTGCACGTGCTTTATATAGCCTAGCGTACTTATCAGTATTTGCACTAATATCAGCTTTGTTTTGTTCTTTTTGAGTAATATGATGTGGCGAAGTATTTTGAGAAATAAAAAGAAGAATAATTATTACTCCTAAGACTATAGCTACCCCTCCTATTAACTGTTCTCTACTTAAACTATGGTCCTGTTGCGCCATCTTTTGTCCCCTGTACTTAAAGTTTGAATTGGAATTATTATAACACTACAGATGCTATGGCGGTTATATACTAAACAAACCCAATTAGATTAAGTCGCTACTTTTACCTAAATTACAATCCTGGCACAAAGTTTGTAGATTATCTAAAGTATTTTCACCACCTTTAGAGAATGGTTTTATGTGGTCAATATGTAGAATTGTGCCTGCATCGGTAGCGGGACTTTTCCCACAGTACACACAACGAAACTTATCTCTACTCAATACTTTCACTCGTAGGTTTAATGGAATTGTCCTAGTTTTGGAAGTCTTAGGTGCTATAGGTTTAATTATTTTAACTTTAGGGGAATTAACTTTGCGAACCTTACTTATACCACTATCTTCTGTTACTTTTTCGCCAGACTTGTACTCAATAAACTTTAGGCAGGCGTTCGTCCAACCGCCAAAATGTCGGTAAAGAGTATCGTAGCTTATCACGGGGCGAGCACTGGTCTGATTCGTCTCTAGAGGGACGGTGACCGAGCATACGCCAAATCCTTTCCATTTCATCAAACATCTCTTGTTCAGAGTATGACTTTCTTCTAGTCGTGATACGGAATTTAATACCCTTAGCCTTTAAGTGTTCGGCTAAAAACTGCAACGCTTTTTCCCAAGATCCAAACTCCCTATAAATCGTGTAGTCACTAATCCCAGCAATTTTATTAAAGTCACTTTGCCTAAAGTCTGTGTAGTTGAAATGCTCCGCAACCTTTTCAAGTTCAGAGACCATTTTCTTCCTGGATATTTTACTAGCTTGCCGCCGCTCTAGCTCAAACTTAAAGTCGTCAGACATACTTATAAACTACTTCCCAGCTTTAGATATTTTACCTAGCGTATCTTCAAAATCGCCCTTTATCTTCAAAGGTTTTTCTGAGCTATATGGAGTAGCGGGATTGCGACTCACGCCTAGCTCAAGCTGATTTGAAGTTTGATTATTCTTTAACGCTTTCCTTTGTCGGTTAGCCTCTGCTTGAAGTAGCTCAAATCTTTCTTCTTGTGACTTACCTTGTTCAATATACATTGAATTTAAGCTTTCAAGGTTAGATAAAAGAATTAACTGGCTAATAGTGGCGTAATCTCTTTGATTAAATCCTCCCTTAGCTTTGTCTGTATTAGTCTTCTTCCATTCAGAAGCCGAGAGACCAAAGACTATTAAATTAAGTAAGTCGGCTTCATTAGCATAGTGAATACCGTGCTTTGCAGTGGGCAGATTTGAGCTTGGTATTATAGAATTTTTTACTGCCACTGTTTGTAGCTTGTAGTTAACCATTGATAGATAACGTCTACTGTCCCACAGTTGAAGATTGCCTTCGTTTTCTTTAAGACGCTGAAATTCTTTAATAAGCAAAAGTTTAAATTCTGGGCTAATCCATGTACCAAACTCAAAGGCTATATCCACATGTGCATAAGTCCCTCCATAGCGACCTGATTTTGACACAATTCCGATTGCATTTGTGGCTGTAGCCCACTTTCTTGGCGTGTTCGTAAAGCTGTTAAGGCCTGCTTGTTTTTTAAAGGTGTCGAATTCGACACCTTTAAAATCTGGGTTGTGGATACTTTCCCAAATTCCCAAAAATTCCACTACATTTCTATTACGCATCCAGTTATATATAGCCTGGTCTCCGCCATAGTTGCGTGCCATGTCAGTCAAAGAAATATAATCTTTATTATCAACCTTAGCTACGCTAATAGTAATGTCGTCTACATTCAAAAATGTCTTTCGCTTTTTAGGTACCATACTTTTATCCTATCAACTCCATGTAAGTTAATCTATTATTAATATTTATAAACCAATTTTTAAATCGTTCACTATCGTCTAATTTTCTAGTGTTATATCTAAATTCAGTTTCACTACAATACTTTTGCAAATGTTTTGGGCTGACATGGTGGTAAATACCATAAATACTTCGCTTTAACTGAGACCAAATATTTTCAATATTTTGTGTATGAGTCAAGCCAGCTACATATTGCTGGGTTAAGTGATTAACCACACTGTGCTTATAGCCACGGCGACCAAGGGTTTTGTAAGCTTGCCACTGGTCACTATAGATTTGAGACAATGGAGTAACATTCTTGGTTATTTCAGGCATTAAAACCCTAACCCCGGAACTTTTTACATGCTTGAGCCTACTATTACCATCACGCTCAACCATGCCAAACACAACCGATTTTTCTGCTAGCTTTTTAAAAGCACGGTTACGGGATTTGCCGCCAATATATGTTTCGTCTATTTCTACACTGCCACTTAGTAAATCATCATTGCCTTTTTCTAGGGCATAGCGTATCCGTTGCAGCATAAACCATGCTGTTTTCTGGGTTACTCCAGCATACTTACTTAGTTGCACCGATGATATACCTTTTTTGAGAGAAGTGGCTAGGTATATAGCTAAAAACCATTTATAAAGTGGGACTTTGCTATCACTAAAAATAGTGCCAACCTTAGCAGTAAATTGTTTACGACAATCACCGCACTTGAAAAGCTTTCCGTTGGTAAACTTATAAGTCTTTAAGCTACCACAATGGGGGCAGATTGCTTTATTTCCCCAGCGGGCTTTTTCCAAATAATCCAAGCAAGCTTGTTCAGAGCTAAATTTTTGTTGAAACTCTACCAGATTCATACCCCTATTTTATCAAAGATAGTTGGGTGTGTCAAGTATATAATTGCCGATGCTATATATTGACAAAACTACTGTTTTTTGCTATAGTATCATACTGCTATGACAAACCATAACCAACACCAGTCACCAAGGCCACCACTTCCCGAAACATTGGACACTTTTTTGGATAGGCACGATTTGCCAAAAGAGCAAATTACTCTTGATAAAGTGGCTAATGATGTGGCGATTAACGCGTTGGTTAGTCGGCTTTCCCAGGAAGAATCCCGTGCAGAGCGCGCCGGTATCGACTTTAAGACAGGCTGTTTGAATGAAACTGGTTTTAACGAATTTTTGAGCCAGCGAGATAAACTTGGCCGCCGTTCAAGCGACGTTTTGCCCAATGGCACGCTGGTGTTGGTGGTTGATATGGATAAACTGAAAGAAGTTAATGACAGCTTAGGCCACGGAACTGGTAATAAAGCTATTAAAACGGTTGCCGATGGTATTAAAGCTTCTTTGCGTGAAGGTGATGTAGTGGCACGAATTGGCGGCGACGAATTTGTAGCGGTCGTAGATATTTATGCCAGCAATCCTGGCGAAATCCAAGAGCAAATCTTGGCCAAAGTTCAGGGCGCACTTGCGCATCTAGGCGTGGAAGTGTCTAATAAGGCATTGATAGTTAGGGGTAATAGTCCCTATGTCGACGGTGCCTTACACGGCAATACACTAAAAATTAGTGCTAGTGTTGGTGGCAAATATATTAGAGGCTTTGGCAGCAGCGAAAGAGTTCGCGAAGCTATTGAAGAAGCTGACGCTAAAATGTACGAACGCAAACGTGCCGCTGGCGTTGCACGCTAACACTACCCCTGATAGATAAAATGCGTTAAAATAGCCTAAGTATGAATGCTCAGGAGATTCGAAAGGCATATTTAGATTTTTATGCTAAAAAGCAGCACGCGGTTATTCCACGGGCCAGTTTAGTGCCTAAAGACGACCCAACAACGCTTTTTACAGGCAGCGGTATGCAGCCGATGATTCCTTATTTATTAGGAGAAAAACACCAAGACGGCAAACGCTTGGTCGACAGCCAGGTGTGTTTGCGGGCGCAAGATATCGATGAAGTGGGAGATGAAAGCCACACGACTTCTTTTGAGATGCTTGGCAATTGGTCGCTGGGTGACTACTACAAAACAGAGCAAATCCAGTGGATAGCTGAGTTTTTGTTTGACATCGTAGGCTTGGATCCGAATAAGGTCTACGTTTCTTGCTATATAGGAAATAAAAAATATGGCATTCCACAAGATGAAGAAGCAATTAAATTGTGGCAATCTGAGTTTAAAAAGCGTGGTATTGACGCCAAAGTTGTTGAGATTGGTTCGGCAGAAAACGGAGCGAAAACTGGCATGCAGGGCGGTCGCATTTTTCTCTATGACGGCAAAGAAAATTGGTGGAGCCGTAACGGCGATGAAGACGGGACGCTTGTAGGTGACCCGTGTGGGCCGGATTCAGAAATGTTTTATGACTTCGGTGAAGAGCATCACGATGAAAAAAAGTGGGGCAAACCGCATCCTGCCAGTGACTCACCGCGCTTTTTTGAAATCGGAAATAATGTGTTTATGGGCTACAAAAAACTTGCCCAGGGCAAGTTTGATAAGCTTTCTGATCCTAATATCGACCATGGTTCGGGCTTGGAGCGTATCGCCGCAGCTGCGCTAGACAGCCCTGATGTTTTTAAAATAAGCCTTATATGGCCAATTATTGAAAAGTTGGAAGACATATCTGGCAAAAGCTATGATAGCCACACCAACGCTATGCGCGTGATTGCAGACCACTTGCGTGGCGCTACATTCCTAGCAGTGGATGGCATAACGCCAAGCAATAAAGAGCAAGGCTATGTGATGCGGCGCTTGCTGCGCCGGGCAATCCGCTTTGCCTTGGAATTGGGTGTAGAGCAGAATTTTATGCAAGAAATCGTGCCGGTGATTGCCGGTATTTACCATGAAGACTTCCCAGAAGTTGCTAAAAATCGTGACAAAGTTCTAGAGGTGCTGGCGAAAGAGGAAAAAGTCTTTAGGCAAACTCTGCGCAAAGGCCTCCGCGAGTTTGATAATTTCATTCGACTTGCTGAGAACCAGCCAATTACCGGCAAGGTTATTTTTACACTTTATGATACATACGGTTTTCCATCCGAGCTTAGCTTGGAAGAGGCTTATAAACGCGGAATCGAAGTGAGTAAAAGTTGGCAAAAAGAATTTGACTCCAACATGCAAGAACAGCGAGAACGTAGCCAAACTGCAACCAAAGGCGTTTTTAAAGGCGGCTTGGCTGATCATTCCAGTGAGACCAAAAAACTCCATACCGCAACACACTTAATGTATGAAGCTTTGCGCCAAATACTGGGCGACCATGTGGTGCAGCGTGGCAGTAACGTAAATGCCGAGCGCACGCGCTTTGACTTTTCTCAACCTGAAAAGGTGACCCGTGAGCAGCTAGATGAAGTAGAGAAAATCGTCAACAAACAGATTGAAAAAGATCTTAGTGTCGATTGGAAAGAATATCCGACAGACGAAGCTTTCAAAATGGGAGCCAAGGGTGCGTTTGGTGATAAATATGGCGATAAGGTCAAGGTTTACACCATGGGCAAGCCTGGTGAAAAACCGTTTAGCATTGAGATTTGCGGTGGCCCGCACGTAGAACATACCGGCCAGCTAGGCGAGGGTGACAAGAAATTCAAAATCACCAAAGAACAAGCCAGCTCTGCCGGCGTACGCCGTATTAAAGCTATTTTGCAGTAAAGCTGAAATATTGCTATAATTGCAATAATATTTCTTAACTTACAAGTGGTGATGTAATGGCTCGAAACCCTGAATTAAGAGCAGGATTAACTGGTGAACGTATCAGAAATCGTCAAAAAGCTGATGCCATTCTTTTGGAAATGTTTTCACTTGATGAGTTGCCGGAACAGCGCATTACTGAAAAAGAGCAGGAAGAATTTAGCAAAAGAATTGCGCGTGGAGATCAAGATGCTAAACAAGAATATATTTTGCGTCGGCTTCGCTTTGCAATGATAGTCGCAATGAGTGTAGAAGAATCGCAGCCCGAATCTAGTAGTTTAACACTTGAAGATATCTTCCAAAATGTTATCGAGGCTTTACAAAAAAGACTAGATGAGTATTCTTTGCACGATAGCCAAGGTTTAGCAGAATATATTGGGTGGATTAATAGGATAGCAGAGAGGGAAAATAAAAACACTTCTACAATTGTAAAAATTCCTATTCATGTTTATGAAAAACTAGGGAAAATAAGTAAATTTACAGCTAATTATAAGCGGGAAACCGGTGAAGAACCTTCTGACGAAGATATAGCTTTAGCATTAGGCTTAAAGCAAGATGAAATAGAGCAGGCACGAAGAGGCGAATGGTGGTTAAGCCATGATATATTGCCGCTAGAGTTAGATAAAGAAATAGAAGATTTGGATGTAGATGTTTTTGACTTAGCTAATAATATTATTACCAAAGAACAGCTGAGAATAGCAGCGGATAAGCTATATTATCATAAACAAAGAATACTGCAGCTATATTTTGGCTTGGAGGGTGAAGCACCTATGGAACTGAAGGATATAGGTGCCATGTTTGGGGTATCTGTCCAAGTAGTTTGGTGGCGTAAAGAGAAAGCCCTAGAGGAACTGAGAGAACTGCCTGAGATACAGGCTTTATCTGCAAGGTAAGTTAGCTAGATTGCCGCTAGTGCTAACTTTTCTAGTTTGATATATAATCAAACGTTAGAAATGGTACTCAAAAAGCTCAAGTCTCTAAAGCCGTCTAAAGCTAATGCAGACGCTCACGTTGTAGCGCTAGACATTGGTACTGAGTTTGCTAAGGCTTTGATTGCTCGCCTGAATGGCGATGAACTGGAGATAGTTGGCGCTGGACGGTCCAGACAAGATGTCAGCGATATGTATTCTGGCGCGATTGCCGATATTGGCGCGGTGGTTCGTAACTGTGAAGCAGCTTTAGCCGAAGCGGAAGAACAAGCGGGTATCCAAGCTCGCAAAGCTGTAATCGGCATTGCGGGCGAGCTGGTTAAGGGTGTCACAAATACAATTCGTTACAAGCGGCCACAACCAGATAAAGCTCTGGATATTAACGAAATGGAATTTATTATCTCTAAAGTCCAGGAACGTGCCCAGGTAAAAGCCCAGAGGCAGGTAGCTTTAGAAACTGGCAATGAGGACGTGGAAGTTAAGCTTATCAACAGTGCAATTGTTAGCATTCACATTGATGGCTACAAGGTGAGTAATCCGATTGGTTTCCAGGGGCGAGATGTAGCGGTGCAGATTTACACCGCTTTTGCACCGATGGTTCATATTGGTGCCCTTGAGCGCACAGCAAGTGAGCTAGATCTTGATTTAGTAGCGGTTGCAGCCGAGCCTTTTGCGGTTTCAAGAAGCGTACTGGGAACTGACGCAAGTAGTAATTTTACGGCGATTTTAGCTGATGTGGGCGGCGGAACAACAGATATAGCAGTGGTAAATGACGGTGGCGTAGAAGGTACCAAGATGTTTGGCATTGGCGGCCGTAGTTTTACTCGCACTATCGCCAGTGAAATGGAATTAAGCTACGAAGACGCTGAAAAGCTAAAGGTGAATATTGATAGCCCAGAGATAAAGCCGAATGTGGTCGAAGAAGTGAATCATTCAATTGATAAAACCCTTGAGGTGTGGCTGGGTGGCGTAGAGCTAGCGCTCGGCGAGTTTGACTCTGTAGACCACTTGCCAAATAGGATTTTGCTCTGCGGCGGCGGTTCTAGTTTGAAAAAGCTAGTTTCAGCTCTGGAAACCAGAGATTGGTATAAAGATCTGCCATTTACTAAGCGACCGACAGTGCGACATATTAAACCTGAAAATGTCTCAGGAATTAAAGATTCAAGCGGTAAAGTTAACGACCACACTTTCATAACCGCTATGGGGTTGCTAAGAGTTGGATATGATACGATGGTAGGTAGTGGCGCAACAGATACAGTAAAAGATAAAGTAAACCGAATTCTGAGGGTATGAAAAAAGACACTATTTATATTGATACCGACGATGATATTACGTCGATAATTAACAAGGTTAAAGCTGCTAAAGAGCAGGTAGTCGCCTTAGTTCCCCCTAAAAGAACAGGGGTGCTACAAAGCGCGGTAAACTTAAAGTTACTTCAAAAAGCATCTCATAGCGCAAGCAAAAAATTAGTTTTGGTAACTCACGATAAATCATTAAAAACCTTGGCGGCCGGGGTGCGGATTCCAGTAGCAAAAAACCTTCACTCCCAGCCGGAAATGCCAGAAGCTCCTGCTGCTGAAACAGATGAGGAAGATGTGATTCGCGGCGAAGAGTTGCCAGTGGGTGAATTAGCAAAAAGTGATCAGCCGCATCAGCCCAAAAAGCCTGCTCCAATTAATGACAGCAATATAGTTTTGCCGCCATCTTTAGAGAGTGACGGAAGATTACCCCAAGACGACAGCGCTAAAGGAGCAGCTAGCAAGCCAAAAAACCGTATCAAAATTCCTAATTTTGGTACATTTCGTAAAAAACTAGTTTTTATCATCGGTGGCATAGTGCTGCTGATTGCATTTTTAGTATGGGCTATATTTTTTGCTCCTCATGCCACGGTTAGCATTAAGGCAAAAACAGATCAGGTTAACGTTAGCTTGCCAGTTTCTTTGCAACCTAAAGGCACGACTGATCCTAGCAGCAATGTGATCCAGCCTACCGTGCAGGAAATCAGCAAAACCGACTCCGTTGATTTCACGCCCACTGGTCACAAAACAGTGGGTCAAAAAGCCAGTGGTCAGGTTACTATTAGTAACTGCGAAACTCCATATACTCAAACCTTAAGCGCAGGCGAAACGATTGTTTCAGGTGGGCATAATTACATTTTGCAATCAAGCGTCAGTGTGCCGGGCGGGTCGGCAAGCCAGCCGTTTAGGCAGTTACTCAGCCTGGTCAATCTAGCCCGGTATCTGTTCAAGCACAAAATATAGGCGGTGACTACAACCTAAATAATGGCGCTACCCTATCTGTAGCAGGGCATAATAGCGATTTTACTGCTACTGTTTCATCTGCTATTACCGGTGGTAGCAAAAAACAGCTAACAGTGGTGTCTCAAAGTGATGTAGACCAAGCTGAGAAAAAGCTGGCTGACCAAAATAAAGATTCAGCACGTCAAGAGCTGATCGGTAAGTTTGATAAAAATAACGATATTATAATTAGTGACAGCTTTAACTCTCAGACTGGTACGCCTACTGTCAGTCCTGGGGTAGGCCAAGAAGCAAATCAAGCTACAATCACCGGTGAAACTACCTATACCCTAACTGCCATTAAAAAGAGTGATGCGAAGGCAGTATTACATCACTACTTACAAAGCAAAATTCAAGGCGAAAAAGACCGAGAAATTTATGATAACGGGGAAAACAATCTAAAATTCAGCCAATATCACTTGAACTCTGACGGTACAGCTACGGTTATTCTAGTTACTAGTGGTCATATTGGCCCTAAGATTGACAAGAAGAAACTTGCCAAGCAACTGGAAGGTCTTAATTATGGTTCTATCCAGCAAAAAGTTGGCGGTATCGATGGGGTAGAGAATGTAGATGTTAAGTTTTCTCCGTTCTGGGTTAACAAGGCTCCTTCGAGCAGTAAAATTACCATAAAGTTTGTGGTAAATAAAAATGGCAGCAGCTAATCGTTATGCCATCATTGCCCTAGATATTGGCGATAAGCGAATAGGGGTTGCACATGCAGATACGGAGGTGCGTTTACCGATAGCTTACGGTGCCTTAGAGGTGGATGGGCTTGAGGTAGAGAGGCTAAGAGAGGTTATTACAGAGCTAGAACCTTCTTTAATAGTGGTAGGATATCCCCGAAACCAGAAAGGCGAGCCTACGGCTCAAACTAAAAAAGTTATGGATTATGTAAAAAATCTTTCTAAGCTGAAAGTACCTATCGTTTACCAAGACGAGTCGCTCACTTCTGTGTTGGCTGAGGATTATTTAAAGTCTTTACACAAGCCTTACAACAAAGGTGATATCGATTCTCACGCCGCCGCTATAATTTTAGGCGATTACCTAGAGGCGCATTTTGGCTAAAAAACAGACCATAAAATACGCTCCTTCGGAATTACCGCCACCAACCTTGCAGCCAAGCGGTCTAAAGGAGTTAAACTCTCGCCGGCATCTTTGGTTATGGATTCTTGGCGGCATAGTAGCTGTATTTATCCTAGTTTTTGCAGGGAGTTATGTATGGTATCAAAATGCATTAAAACCATTAAAATCTGATTCTAATGCTAAAAAGATAAGAGTAGACGTGGTGGCTGGCTCTACAGCTGACGTTATAGGCAACTTACTACAAAAAAAGCACATAATACGCAGTTCTACAGCCTTCCAGGTTTATACTCGCTTAAATAAGACCAGAGACCACCTGCAAGCGGGTATATATGCTTTTTCGCCCTCTCAATCGGTTGCTAGCATAACTAATCAGTTAGTAGAGGGCAGAACCAGTGTTCTAAATGTGACTATTTATCCAGGTAACACCTTAAAACAGATTAAAAAGACTCTAAAAAAGCAAGGATTTCATTCTAGTAGCGTAGAGGATGCCTTTCGGGCTACTTACAGTAGTCCGGTGTTAGCTGACAAGCCAGCAGGAGCCAGCCTAGAAGGCTATTTATTCCCAGAAACCTATCAGATGTCAGCAGGAGACCCTCCGAAAGTCTTATTTCAACGCTCAATTGACGAGCTATACAGTAGTCTAAAACAAGAACACCTCATCGAGGCTTTTAAAGCTAGGAAGCTTACTGTATACCAAGCTCTTACGCTAGCTTCAATTATCCAGCAGGAAGTAAGCTCTTCTAAGGACGCAAAAACAGGTTGCGCAGGTGTTTTATAATCGCCTGAAGCATAATTTACCGCTTGGATCTGATGTGACCTTTATCTACGCTGCTAGGCAGCTTGGAGTTACTCCTTCGCCAGATCTCAATTCTCCCTACAATACGCGAATCCATAAGGGGTTACCGCCTGGGCCTATCAGTAATATGACAATTTCTGCTCTAGAGGCGGTGGCTCACCCCGCCCCTGGTAACTACCTGTTTTTTGTGGCAGGAGACGATGGAACTATCCATTTTGCCCGTACAGCGCAAGAGCATGAGCAAAACATACAAAAATATTGTCATAACCTCTGTAAATAACTATATTAAAAAATAACTTGACTAATTAAGCAATAGTTGATAGACTTATTTCAGCACATAAGTGTTTTCGTCACGTTTTACCGCTGTTTAACACCGGTAGAGGTGGGAAGCGAAAAAGGCTTATGGGCCTACCACAAATGTCGCACGGGTGCTGCTGTAAAAGCATTTAAGATAACAATCAATAAATGGTCGACATGCACCCCGTTCTTTTGCGAGAAGTAAGACAAAGTAAGGTAGTGCGCCGCTGGTAACAACGGTGCTAGGAGACGAATTATTAGTATCGAACTTCGGCGATCTGCTCGGCAGACCAATCTGTCTAGATCGTTATCGACAATCAAAAAAGCCAACACCTTTAAAGAAAGCCGGCAAAAAAGGCAATCTTTAGCAACTAAAATTATCTATAGCAGCGCAGTTTTTGCCTTAATGGTAGTTTTTGCGGTGCTAGGCTATGGTTATTATAATAAGAAGCCTTCTACTGCGTCAGTACAAGCAGCTTCTCCGCTAGGTTCAACCTTAGATAATGTATCTGTTGATCCCGCT
The DNA here is from genome assembly GCA_963717595.1 of uncultured Candidatus Saccharibacteria bacterium. Taxonomy (GTDB): domain Bacteria; phylum Patescibacteriota; class Saccharimonadia; order Saccharimonadales; family Saccharimonadaceae; genus CAVQWH01. The sequence continues at coordinate 540,288 of CAVQWH010000001.1, forward strand.
GCGGCTACTAGCTTTGCGGCCTCTGTGGCAGACAAGGCCCATTTACCTGTTGCTAGTAGTGTAGCTAACCTGTCTATCTCTATAAGTGCTAAGGCTAAACTTGCGCAGACTGATAACACTTCTTTAGCTAAGCCTCAGATTAGCCAGCTTACTGCTACTAACCAGCGTTTGATTTCAAGCTATAAAACTACGGCTGGTGATACAGTTAATAAACTTGCAGCTAAATTCCATGTTTCTCCTAACACTATTCGATGGGCTAACAACCTAAGCTCCGACGCTTTAGAGCCTGGTAAAACACTGCGTATTCCGCATGATAACGGTATTATTTACACAGTTAAGAAGGGTGATACCGTTAATAAAATTGCTAATGAGTTTAATGCTAGCTCGGAACGAGTCGTACTATATAACGACTTAGACTTGAGCACTAGCTTAAAGGCTAACCAGTCTATATTTATTCCTAACGGTAATATGCCTGGTACAGCCCATATAGTTCCTAATGCAACTTCGACTAACGTTAGTCAGCCGATACTGGCTTCTGCTGATGTTAGCTCCAGTTCTAGCGCTTCAGTAGGCAACCGTTACGCCTTTGGTTACTGTACTTGGTATGTATATAACCGCCGTGCGGCAATCGGCCGACCTATCGGCAGCTTCTGGGGTGACGCGACAAGCTGGGCTTACTTTGCCCGTCAGGCTGGCTTTACAGTAGACAATAACCCTGCTCCTGGTGATGTCATGCAGCTATCAGGTGGTTGGGGTGGAGCAGGCCACGTAGCCTTTGTGGAATCTGTTAGTGGCGGATACGTTCACGTTTCAGAAATGAACTATCGTGGTTGGGATGTAGTCAGTACTCGTGATATACCAATATCTGAGGCTCGATCTACTTACCAGTTTATCCACTAAAATTTGTCCGCATTTACTAAAATACCGGCTCAAGAAGAGCCGGTATTTTGTTATGGCCGCTACCTTGGGTTATGCTATTAGATATGTTTGTTGATACAGCTACAGTTGTGGTTAAAGCAGGTAAGGGTGGCGATGGCGCAGTTAGTTTTCGTCGCGAAAAGTTTGTAGATAAAGGAGCAACCGATGGTGGTGATGGCGGCAAGGGCGGCGATGTTGTGTTTGTGGCTGATCGCAACCTCAATACTTTAGCTAACTTTCGTCATAACCAAGAACTAAAAGCAGAATCTGGTGCGGCAGGTACAAAGCAACAAAAAGCTGGCAAAAGCGGCAAGGACTTGCGGGTAAAAGTACCTATTGGCACCATTGTTCAACGTGACGATATAATTCTTGCCGACCTTACTCAGGACGGTCAGACTTTTATAGTAGCAAATGGCGGCAAAGGCGGCTTTGGCAATGCTCATTTTAAAAGCTCAACTCGTCAGGCACCGCGGGTGGCGGAACTAGGCGAGAAAGGCGAGTCTTTTGAAGTTAAGCTAGAACTAAAACTTCTAGCAGATGTTGGGCTAGTCGGTTTTCCTAATGCCGGTAAGTCCACCTTTTTAAGCACGGTAAGCAATGCGCGCCCAGAAATCGCTGATTATGAGTTTACTACTTTGTCGCCTAACTTAGGCGTAGCAGATATTGATGATTCTAGTTTATTGATTGCAGATATACCAGGGCTTATCGAAGGGGCGAGCAAAGGGAAAGGGCTGGGTGATGAGTTTCTGCGTCATATAGAGCGTACGGCGGTTTTACTTCACCTAATAGACGCTTATAAAGAAGATCCAGCCGAAGCTTATCAAACTATACGACAAGAGCTAGCTGCTTATAGTGGCGAACTTGCAAAGCGACCTGAAGTGGTGGTTATAACTAAAACAGAAGGTTTGGATAAAGAACTAATCACCCATCAGCTTAGTAGTCTCCAAAAAGTTGTGCCCGCTAAAACGCCTTTGTTCGCTATCTCTTCCCAAGCCCATATTGGCCTACAAGAGGTTTTAAGAGAGCTAAAGGGTTTGGTTAAAAAAGCACATGCTAAAGAGAAAAAAAGTAAAAAATCAGAAGACTTATCAGTTATTCAACTCAACCAGGCCGCCAAAGACAAAGCCTGGCAAGTTAAATTCCAGCAAGGCTCATTTAGAGTTACTGGCAATAAAATTGAAGGTTTTGCTGCTAGAACGGATTTCTCCAATCCGCATAGCGTCAACCGTTTACGGGATATTATGCGTAAAATGGGCATTGTCCATGAGTTGGAGCGGCAAGGAGCTGATGGAAGTAGCAAAATTATAATTGGTGATTCCAGCCATATAACCTTAGTGGAACAATGATAAAAGAAGCCTTCCGCCACTATTGGTTAGCCATATTACTGACTATCGTTATTTGGGCAGGACTGAGCTTGCAGCTGGGAACGGGCGCTTTGGTTCTGGGGATAGTTTTAACTTTGCTTGAAATAACATTTAGTTTTGATAACGCCGTAGTCAATAGCCGGGTTTTAGCTACTATGTCTCCACTGTGGCAGCGGCTGTTTATGACGCTAGGAATTGTTATCGCAGTGTTTGTGGTTCGGTTTTTACTGCCTATTTTCGTAGTTATGATTGGTTCTGGCTTAGGGTTTAATCAGACTATAGACTTAGCCCTGCATAGTCCCGATAAATATAGCCACTACATAGCTTCCGCGTCACCAATGATTAATGCCTTTGGTGCTACATTCCTACTTTTGGTGGCTCTATATTTCTTTATGGACAAAGCCAAGAAAGACCACTGGATACATTATTTAGAGCGAGGTCTACATAAATTATCTGCCGTTCCTAACGCTGCGCTTTGGGTTGTGATTGTAATAATGGCTGTCGTAACTTTTCTAGTAGACCCAGAACATAGATTTATGGTTGGGGCGTCAGCAGCTAGCGCAGTTGCTGTCTATTTAGCACTTCATTTTATTCGAATTAAAATGAGCCGGCGTAAACCCGGAAAGCCTAAGCATCATGTCAATCATGGGCTGGCGGCCTTGTTTGCATTTTTATATCTTGAAGTCCTTGATGCTAGCTTCAGTTTAGATGGAGTGGTCGGAGCCTTTGCTTTGACTACTAACATAATAATAATTATGGCCGGCCTTGGAGCGGGCGCGGTGTGGGTACGCTCTATGACTTTGCATTTGGTAAGAACTGGCGCATTAGCAAAACATGTATTTTTAGAATCGGGTGCGCACTGGGCTATATTCATACTTAGCTTAATAATGCTGCTGAAAATTTTTGAAATTGAACTGCCTGAGTGGTTAGTAGGCTCGATAGGCTTAGTTTTAATTAGCTTGTCTATTTATTCCTCCCGAAGGCTCAATAGGCTTAAGTAGCATATGTTATTCTAGCTACATGTCAGCCAGTTTTTTCTTTTACGATCTTGAAACCAGCGGCCTGAATCCGCGGCGACAAAGGATTATGCAGTTTGCCGGCCAACGGACTGACATGAACCTAAAACCAATCGGCAAGCCGGTTAATGTGTTGGTTAAGTTGAGCGATGACATATTACCGGATCCTCAAGCCGTGTTAGTTACGGGCATAACTCCGCAAAAAGTTACAGAGGAAGGCATTAGCGAGGCTGAGTTTAGCAAAATGCTGGATGAAAAGATCTTTACTCCCGACACCATAGCCGTAGGTTTTAATAACGTTCGTTTTGATGATGAATTCATCCGTCACACTTTGTGGCGTAACTTTTTTGATCCTTACGAGTGGGCCTGGAAAGACGGGCGCAGCCGGTGGGATTTGCTTGACGTAGTACGCATGACTCGCGCCCTAAGACCAGAAGGAATCAAATGGCCGGTTAACAGCGAAGGAGAACCTGTTAATAAGCTGGAGCTTTTAAGCCAGGAAAATAACTTAGCTCACATAAAAGCCCACGACGCTATGAGTGACGTCGAAGCTTTGATTGAGCTTGCAAAGCTAATCAAAAGCAAGCAGCCGCAGCTTTATTATTATCTTCTTCAGCTACGCAATAAGCGTGAAGTTAGTAAGGTTGTGGATTTAGACAATCCAAAACCTTTTGTTTACAGCAGTGGTCGCTACAGTAAAGAGTTTCATCACACCACCATAGCTTTTCCAATAACAGCTGGCAATAAACCTAGTAGTATTTTGGTTTATGATTTAAGGTGCGATCCGTCTAAAATCGCTAAACTTAGCAAAAAATATTTAGAGAAGATTTTATTTGCTAAAAAAGAAGATCGCCAGTCTCCAGGCTTCATTCCATTTCCAGTAAAAGAGCTGATGGTAAACCGTTGCCCTGCCGTTGCTCCGCTTGGCGTGGTTAAAGACGACGCAACATGGAAACGTTTAGGGTTAGACTTATCCACGATTGAAAAACATATAAAGAGCTTGGCACAGGAAACCGACCTGCGCACTAATTTGGCCGCTGTTTTAAATGAAAGAGAACCGTACCCTGCATCTGAAGATGTTGAAGACCAGCTTTACGATGGATTTATTTCTGACGCCGACAAGCCCCGTATCCAAGCTGTGCGAAACTCTAGCGCTAATGAGCTGGCAGATTTGCACCCGCAATTTGTTGACGAGAGACTGTCAGAACTTTTGTTAAGATATAAAGCTCGTAATTTTCCCAGTAGCCTGAGCCAAGACGAGCAAGCTACTTGGGAAGAGTATCGATCCAAGCGCCTAGCGGCTGAGTTGCCAAAGTTTTCAGCTAATTTAAGCAAACTGGCAGGTGAAAAATCTGACCAAGAAAGCCAGTTTATTTTGCAAGAACTTCAGCTTTGGGTTGAGAGTATAGCTCCAGCCGATTAATTTGCCGGGCTTGTTTTTGGCCGCGAAGTTTTAGCGCTTTTAGCTTGAGCTTTTTTGCGAATTACTTGCAAGCGAGGAATTTTTAAGTGTAGTTGTTTTACAACTATCCAACGCATGGCAACCACCAGCGCAATCGAAGCGAGCATGAACATCATCCATGAAGGCAGCGAAATCGGTATTATTGGCAATGCACCAGCTAGCAAAAAGTTAGTTAACGCATCGAAAATAATAGAATGGAAGATAATAATGCCTACCGCGATTATTACGGCGGCCCTTAAATGCTTTTGATTCATGTTGACCTACCTCAACTCTTAAATTTTAAGGGTAATTTATATTGTATCAGCTTATTGACTTTATAGCAAGTACTTTAAGTTGTAAAAATTATTGCAAACTTCTCTTTATTAAAGCCAGCTAGAAAATTTCATAGGCGAACTGCGTGTTATAATGGTTATGCTTTTCAGTAAATAGTGTCGTAGGCGTAAGTTTACGGCTTGTTTTGTACGTTAAAAACACGATTGGAGAAATTGTGAAATCAGTAAAGGCGATGCTGGCAATAGCCTTTATGGCTATGCTAGTGCAGAGTCCAGCAGCAAATGCTGCCAGCCCGTATGATGAAGTTGTCAACACCATCGACATGCTTCGGATTAGTGACGGTAATGGCGGTTCGGCTGATATCTCTCGTAATTGGAGATTATTGTTGGCTGAGTGTCAACCATCTGCTAGTGAATCGCTGGAGTCGGTAATTGAAAATGGCGGTTCTTGGCTCGTCATTCAAGAGGATGGCGACGAAGGAGACGCCTACATCCGCTGGACGTCGGAAGAATCTATTTACACCAGTTTCTTTATGAATAAATCTGAATATCCTTCCTGGGGAACTTCACCAGGAGTTTTCAGTGTTGCGCGGATAAATTGGTATAAGAGTGATGGCCGTATAAGCTGCGAATACTATCCTACAGTTGAAAACAGCAAAAATAACGCGCTTATTTCGTCGCCTTATTCTAGCCAGTTGGCCTTGTACTTCTCAAATTACTCAAACTCCTACCCAGAAGGATACGAAGGCATTACGATTCCAGGTCAGCCCCCAGCTGCAAAATATGTTGCTATGGGTGATTCATACTCGAGTGGTCAAGGTAATCCGCCATTTGAAGTCGGAACTGATACCTCGGAAGGCTACGGAGAAAATAAGTGTCACCGAAGCTTGGAAGCGTATCCACGACTTCTGGACGAAGACTCAGAACTAGAACTGGGGCTTATGTACTTTGTGGCCTGCGCGGGCGCCACTACCTCTAGCCTTAGTGTTGTGCTAGAAAATGAACCGTCTCAGATGAGTGCACTGTCTGGCGAAACTGAAGTTGTAACCCTAACCATTGGCGGAAACGATATTGGATTCGTACCTTATGTAAAAAGTTGCGTTGGGGTGAATGTGTGCGGGTATGGAACTACTCCATACGAAACTATTATGGGCCACATTAGCGATCCAGAATTTGAAGAAAATCTCATCGCTACGTATAGTAAAATACTCGAAAAAGCACCTTCCGCCCAGTTGTACGTTGCAGACTACCCTTACTTGACTGCAGAAAATGCAGGCATGTGCGGGGTATTTGACTTTTCTGGCGGGAGAGACGTTCAGGTTGCACTCAACAACGTAATCGCAGAAGCGGTTGAAAGTGTATATCAGGAAAATGAAAGCATCCATCTGGTAGACACTAATTATGAAGGCTCGCCATTTGAAGGAAAGTATTATTGCAATGGTGGTGAATCGGATTTTCACGGTTATGACATAGAACACCAAGAATATTCGTTTCATCCGAATGTTAGCGGTCACGAGGATTATGCAAGCGTAATTGCAGATTCCTTGAATCCATAAACTGTACGCTGAAGAGTATAGCCCCCGGGAGAAATCTCGGGGGCTTATAAAATATAATTGTCTAGTTAAATAAATTTTTAGTTCTATGGTACATGTTCATCGGTTTTATTTCTTGCTCTGTGCAAAAGTGGTAGCTATCGAATAAACTAATGCCATAACCCTTGTCACCTGGTAGCTTATACGTATACGATGACGCAAAGGTTGTTGACTGAACAGGCAATCTACCACATCTAACTACATTATAAGCAAAGGGAATAACGTTAGATATAAACCCAACCACAATAATTACTATTACTCCCAAAACTAGCAGCACGTTTTTCGCAGTTACCGCGTTTCGTGGATTTTTATTTTTTATAGTTTTGCTTTTTTTAACCTTTTTCTTCATGTGCCCATTCTATCATTAGAATTAGCGTTTTACTAATTAAATACCAGAAGAAAAGAATTATTCAACATATTGTCTTATTGATTTAGGGTAATAATATTTATCATCCTACCTTCATTATGAAATAACCCAAATTATAACTACAATGAAAAGTTAATCACTATGAATAAATACCGTGCTACAGCGAGTATTATGATGGTCGCTAATATACTAAAAAGAACACGGCTCCAACTTAAAGTTTTTAAGCTTTGCTTTTTTACCGCATAGCGGCTCGCGTCCATATTATATGTTAGTGGAAGAGAAAATAAGGCAATGGGAACTAGTAATATGAGATATATAACTTGATTGGCGCTTTCTACGCTTGATGACTCTATCATTCGAGACATTAAGCTACTGTGCTATTATAGTGACAAATATTATCCATAAGCCTATAAGTAGCCAACCAATGGTTGAGGAGATTGTTTTTGATTTAGGGTATCTTGATTGTTTTCTGTTTTTCATGTCTTCATGACCCAATATGAAAAGTTGAAGCGTAAACTATGAAATATACTGCGAAATCAACAAAAATAACTGCAGCAATGGTATTAAAAATAAACGAATTACCTATGCTGTTAGGTTTCTCGTGCCTTAGTCTGTCCATGAAATAAATAGTTATTAAAGATGGAACTGAAAACAGCAAAATATAAAAGGCTAAGGTAGATACTTCTCCTCCGGTCTTTATAAACATAATTGCCAGCGCTATCCAAACTAAAATTCCGCTGGCTGAGATTATTTTATATAGGCTACTGTTTTTTCTTTTGCTCTTTGCCATGATTTCACTTTATCATACACCACTGTTCATAAGCGTTTAAAAAGTGATATAATAGTTCGGTTATGGCTGAGGTAATTAAGGTTCGCGGCGCACGCGAGCACAACTTAAAAGATGTTAATGTAGAAATTCCCCGCGACAAGTTGGTCGTGATTACAGGATTGAGCGGGTCGGGTAAATCGTCTTTGGCCTTTGATACTATTTATGCTGAAGGCCAGAGGCGGTATGTTGAAAGTCTGAGCTCATATGCCAGGCAGTTCTTGGGGCTTATGGAAAAGCCGGATGTCGACCAAATTGATGGCCTAAGCCCAGCGATTAGCATTGACCAAAAATCTGCCAGCCGAAACCCGCGCTCGACGGTTGCGACTGTGACTGAAATTTATGATTACCTACGTTTACTGTTTGCCCGCATTGGCGTGCCGCACTGCCCGGTTTGTGGCAAGCCGGTTTCACGCCGCACGCCGCAGGCGATTGTAGATGAGGTACAGAAAGTCTTGAAAGGCAAAAGGGTGGTTGTCTTAGCGCCGATTGCTAAAGATAAAAAGGGCGAATTTGCCCACGTGCCTGAACAATACTCTCGCTCTGGCTTTGCCAGGGCTCGGGTCGATGGCGTGATTTATGCCTTGGATGAATGGCCGGAGCTAGATAGAAATTATAAACACAGCATTGAGCTGGTAGTGGATAGGTTAGTGGTAAACGACGAAGCCACTGCAAGGATTACCCAATCTATTGAGCAAGCTCTAGAAATTGCCGAAGGTACGGTTCAGGTTTTGGATGCAGACAGTAATGACTTGCACGTATATAGCCAGCGCTTTGCTTGCGTGGATCATCCGGAAGAGATTATTCCCGAGCTAGAGCCAAGGCTCTTTAGCTTTAATTCACCGCACGGCGCTTGCCCGGTTTGTACCGGCTTAGGTTCGCGCCTGGAAGTGGATCCGGATTTAGTTTTTAATCCTAACTTAACAATTGGAGAAGGCGCAATCCGCCCTTACAATCGGGTAACTAGCGATGCTTGGTATATGAAAAAACTGGCAGCAGTTGGCGAGGCGCATGGGTTCAGCACCAAAGTGCCGGTGCGTGATTTGCCTAAAGAGGCAATAGACAAGATTCTTTATGGAACGGGAGACCAAAAATACAGAGTAGAGGTTGGTGGCGGGCGTCATTTTGATACTACTTACGAAGGAGTTGTGCCGAATCTAGAGCGACGCCATAAAGAGACTGAAAGTGAATTTATGCGGCGTGACATTGAGCGTTTTATGCGCGAATGTGAATGCCGGGCATGCCATGGTGCCAGACTGAAACCGGTGGTTTTGGCAGTTACGGTTCATGAACTTAACATCGTAGAAATTTGCAACTTAAGCATTGAGGATGCTCTTGAGCTGTTTCAAAAAAAGCTGAAACTTACCGAGCAGGAGCAGCTAATCGCCCGCCAAATTTTCCGTGAGATTGAAGCCCGACTAGGCTTTATGCATAACGTGGGGCTGAATTATTTAGAGCTTGGCCGGGCTGCTAACACGCTCTCTGGCGGTGAAGCACAAAGGATTCGGTTAGCCACACAAATCGGCTCAGGCTTGCAGGGAGTTTTATATGTTCTTGATGAACCGTCGATTGGTTTACACCAGCGGGATAACGATCGTTTGATTTCTACCCTCAAGCATCTACGTGATCTTGGTAATACGGTAATTGTGGTGGAGCATGATGAAGATACTATCCGCAACGCTGACTACTTGTTAGACATTGGCCCGGGCGCTGGCGTGAAGGGCGGCAAAGTGGTAGCAGCCGGTTCACCTAGTGAAGTTGCTAAAAATCAGAATAGCATTACCGGCAGATATTTAAGCGGCAAAGAAAAAATTAGCACGCCCAAAAAAAGACGCCAGCCAAGCGATCGTAGGCTTGTAATTAATGGAGCGCGTGAGCATAACCTGAAAAACCTTAAAGTCAACTTTCCACTTGGTCTGCTAACTGTGGTTAGCGGAGTTAGTGGATCTGGTAAATCTACTTTAGTAAACGATATATTAGCCAAAGAGCTAGCTGCACGCCTGCATCGTTCACATGACGTACCAGGCCGCCATGATTCTGTAGAAGGAATTGAGCAATTAGACAAGACTATCGTTATTGACCAGGCGCCGATTGGCCGTACGCCACGCTCTAACCCAGCCACCTATACGGGAGTATTCACGCCGATTCGCGAACTTTTCGCTAGTACTCCAGAAGCTAACGTTCGAGGCTACAAGGCCGGGCGATTTAGCTTTAATGTTAAAGGCGGCCGCTGCGAAAATTGCCAAGGCGATGGTGTCATAAAAATTGAAATGCACTTTTTGCCCGATGTTTATGTAACTTGCGATGAATGTAAAGGCAAGCGCTATAACCGCGAAGCTTTGGAAATAAAATATAAAGACAAAACTATCGCGGATGTGCTAGATATGACAGTAGAACAAGCTGCTGGTTTTTTCAAAAATATACCCGGCATTGCCCGCAAGCTCGATACTTTGGTTGAGGTTGGCTTAGGTTACATTAAGTTAGGACAGCCGGCAACTACTTTTAGTGGTGGTGAAGCTCAGCGCATTAAACTTGCTACTGAGCTTAGTCGCCGTGCGACTGGCAAGACTCTCTATATTTTGGACGAGCCCACTACAGGCCTGCATGCCGATGACGTAAAAAGATTGCTGGCAGTTTTGCAGGCTTTGGTAGCTACTGGCAACAGCATGATTGTGATTGAGCATAATTTAGATGTTATCAAAAGCGCCGATCATATTATAGACATGGGTCCCGAAGGCGGTGATGCTGGCGGCCAGATTGTAGCCGAAGGATCACCGGATGAAGTAGCTAAAAATTCTAAATCTTACACGGGCCAATACTTAAAAGACGTTTTACGAAACTAAGATTTTTTGCCTAGGGCTTTACGCAGGGATTTAATAATCAGTTTTCGTTGCTTTTCGTCTTTTAAAATGTGAACTATTGGCGGTAAAATTGATAGTAGAATGATTACTAAAACTATCGGTAGTAAGTAATGGTCAATACTAATACCGCGAGCATTGAACCATTCACCAGCATAATATCCTATGTAAGTAACGCCTCCGGTCCACAAGAGAGCACCTATTAAGTTAAAAGCCAAGAACGTAGAGTAGCGCATTTTACCAACTCCAGCTATGATTGGCACAAAAGTTCGTACTATTGGTATGAAGCGTGCCAAAACAATGGTTTTGCTGCCATATTTTTCATAAAATTCTTCCGCGCGCTGGACATTTTCTTGTCTGAATAAAAGCGAGTCTTTTTTTCTAAATAAACGGGGGCCGATGCGATTTCCAAATGTATAACCAACACTGTCTCCTAAAGCTGCCGCTATAAAAAGTATGAATATGAAGACAAATATATTTATATTAATAATGCCTTGGTGGACTAAAAAGCCGGAAGTAAAGAGCAGGCTGTCGCCAGGCAGGAAAAAGCCCACCAGCAAGCCGGATTCAGCAAATATAACTGCCGCAATTGCTAAAACACCTAGGCCGGTAATAATATGCACTAAGTTAGTGAACCAATTTAATATTTCCACGCTCTTCATATTAGCATCTGGTATAATAAAGTAACAGTAATAATATCTGACAAGGCAGTTACGGCGATAAGGAGTAAGTATTAATGAGTAATGATAAAGTTTCTTTAAAACTCGACCCTCGCGAAATTAAGGGTAAAAAAGTGGCTAAACTACGAAAAGAAGGGCAGATTCCCGGAGTAGTTTATGGCCATGGTTTTGAATCTATTTCTGTTCAAGCGCCTCGCATAGAGTTAGAAAAAGTAGTTCGACAAGCCGGTAGCCACCATCCAGTTCATTTAAACATTGATGGCAAAAGGAAAATTGCCATGATTAAGAATATTGAAATTAATCCAGCTAAAAATAGCTTGTCTCACGTGTCTTTCCATGCTGTTAAGCAAAACGAAAAAGTGGATGCTGAAATTCCTATTAAGCTAACTGGAGAAGGTGAAAGTGCGGCTGAAAAGTCAGGCTTGATAGTTTTGCAGACTTTAGAAAACCTAAAAGTCAAAGCTTTGCCTATGGATCTGCCAGATAGCCTAGAAGTTGACATCAGCGGCTTGGCTGAACCTAACGAGCACGTTAGCGTGAGTGATATTAAAATTCCTGAAGGCGTAGAAATTGACGATGAGTCTAAGGAAGTAGTTGTGGCTAGTGTTTGGGAACCAAGTGCTTTGCAGGCTGCCAATGAAGCTGCGGGTGGCGATGCTGAGCCGGGTGACGAATCTGAAGTTGAGTCTGAGGAAGGTGAAGCAGAGGGTGAAAGCGACTCACAAGAAGCGCAGGATAAAGAGGGTTCTCAATCTAGCGACGGTGAAAAGAAGGATGGCGAAGGCAAAAGCCAGGACCAGAATTCTGATAAGAAATAACTTGGTATAAGTAGCTAATCTTCAATAAATCCACCAGATTGGTGAGCCCAAAGCTTGGCGTAAGTTCCGTCTTTTTGTAGTAATTCACTGTGGTTTCCTTGTTCAATTATTTTGCCGTTATCTAGCACCACGATTCGATCCATCTTTTGTATGGTGCTTAGCCTGTGGGCTATGACGATTGAAGTGCGACCTTTCATTAGCTCGCGCAAAGCCAGCTGGATGTATTTTTCACTTTCGCTATCAAGAGCACTGGTGGCTTCGTCTAGCACTAAAATCGGTGCGTTTTTAAGTATTGCCCTAGCAATCGCTACTCTTTGTCGTTGGCCTCCGCTGAGTTTTATGCCTCGCTCTCCTACCAAAGTTTCATATTTTTTTGGCAATGTTTCAATAAACTCTGCTGCGTGGGCAAGTTTAGCAGCTTTTCTTACTTGTTCATCACTGGCTTCTGAATTGCCGTAGGCAATATTTTCTTTGAGCGAACGATGGAACAATGCTGGTTCTTGCGGAACATAAGCTATATTTTTGCGCAAACTTTCTTGGGTTACTTTTGAGATATCTTGCCCGTCTATCGTAATGGCACCACCATCGATATTCATAAAGCGCAGAAGCAAATTTGTAACAGTACTTTTACCAGCGCCAGAATGGCCGACTAATCCAATATGTTCTCCGGGTTTGATGTTTAGGCTGAAATCATGGAAAAGAGCCCCGTCATTATCTACGTGGGTAAAAGATACATTTTTAAAATCAATACAACCATCTTTAACTGCTAGCTTCTTTGCGTCTTTAGTGTCTTTAACTTCAGGATTCTCTAGTAAGAGCTCGGTGAACTGGGCAGCTTCAGAAATGGCGGTTTCTATACCGCGGAAAACTTGGTTGAATTCAAAGAATATTCGGGTTGATTGGGCGAAGTAAGTGAATGTTAGAAATACAGCTGCCATAGCGTTAGCGTCTTTGGTCGTAAGTATTGCCACTATTAAGCCTATTGCGCTAGTTAGAACGTAAAAAGGAGCGATAGTCGTATCAACTCGCAACACATGGTAATCCCAAGACTTAAGAGCTGCTTTTGCGTAAACGTTAATTAAATCACTATGCTTACTCATCTCATAATCTTCGTGGGCGAAAGATTTGACTGTGTTCATGTTGCCAACCACGTCAGCGATGTGACCAGATACTTTCGTTGCAGCTGTTTCTCTGTCGTATACCATAGATTGCCGTCTTTTAATAAGTGGATACACGGCTACACCGGCCAACGTAAGCATTCCTAGTAATACCAATACTAAAATTGGCGATATAGTAAAGAGAATTGTTACGGAAAATAGAAGTGGTAGTAAATTTCCTAAAACTCTAAATGAGAATATATCAAAGAAAGTCTCAAAGTACTTTCCAAACGCCACAGCTCTTTTAGTGAGGGCGCCAGCAAAATTGTCAGCAAAGAACCCCAAATCTTTTTTTAATAGCTCATCAAGTGCTATGTGATATAGATTACGAAAACCAGATTCAGCCGTACGGTTGATAGCCAAAAAAGCTATTCTCCAAATCACTTCCCCTAAACTCCAAATGGCGATAAACCAAAGGATAAAGGGAATTGTTTCACTCCAGTTAGACGGAATATTACCATTAAAATGACGGATCATTGCAGCAATCACCAAGGGCGGTGCATAGCTTACAAGTATGGTGCTAATTCCAGGCAATAATAAAGCTGGGATAGACCACTTTTTATTTCGCTTTAATTGGTCAATATAATATTTAACCACTAAGCGATTGGCTGTCGACTTAGTACTTTTGGGCATAGAGCTCCTTAGGACTTAATATATTGAAGATTTTATGTTTTTGCCAGCGGATCGGCTCGTCCGATCGTATCGCAAGTAGAGGATTCGTTACTTAAGAATCATAGTAGAGTTATTATAAGTTATAATGGCAAGTGATGCAAAAAATCCTACTTTATTATAAATTCACCCCACTCAAAGATCCTGAAGCCGTGAGGCTTTGGCAAAAATCTTTGGGCGAAAAACTTGGTTTACGCGGACGGATTTTAATTTCAGAACACGGATTCAATGGAACTGTTGGTGGAGATTTAAAAAGTCTTAAAGCTTACGTAAAAGAAACCAAATCATATCTGGCTTTTAAAGGCACACAGTTTAAATGGAGCGAAGGCAGCGTGGATAATTTCCCTAAACTAAGCGTAAAAGTTAGAGATGAAATAGTAAGCTTTGGCGCAAGCGACGAGTTAAAAGTTAGCAAAGCGGGCGTGGTCGGCGGGGGTGAGCATATAAAGCCTGAAGAAGTTCATAAGCTAGTTGAAGAACGTGGCGATGAAGTAGTTTTCTTTGATGGTCGCAATGCTTACGAAGCTGCAGTGGGAAAATTTAAAAATGCAGTGGTTGCTGACACTCGCACTAGTAAGGACTTTATTAAAGAACTTGAAAGCGGTAAATACGAAAAATTAAAAGATAAACCCGTTGTTACCTATTGTACAGGCGGGATCCGCTGCGAAGTTTTAAGTAGTTTGATGAAAAACCGTGGCTTTAAAGAGGTGTATCAAATTGACGGCGGCATCGTTAAATATGGCGAAAAGTATGGTGATGAAGGTTTTTGGGAAGGCAGTCTGCATGTTTTTGATGGCAGAATGAAGATGAAATTTTCTAACAAAGCTAAAGACATTGGCGAATGTATACATTGTAAAAGTAAGACGAGTAACTATGAAAATTGCGCTTTAAATAGCTGTAATGATTTAGTGCTGATTTGCGAAGAATGCAAAAAAGATGAAAATAAATTATTTCACTCAAAAGATTGTTTAGAGTCAATTCAAAAAGCAGGGCAGACTATAGCTTAATATATATAAAACAGGCAGTATTTTAAAAGGCGAGAGCGGTGTTGGCCGCTCTCGCCTTGCCTTTTTCGTATAGCAGTTTTTACGCCGTGACCTCCTTAGCCCGTGCCTCGAGCTGTAGGCGATCCACCAACTTGGCAAGCTCCGCCAGGAGCCTGTCGCCCACCTCTTGCCGGTAGTCATCGTCGTGATTGCAGTATGCCAAAGTTTCCTGACACTGCAACAGGGACTTCGTGCGGATAGCTTCGGCTGCCATGAGCCGCAGCTCTCCAGTGGAAGGTAGTTCGTGGCTGTACCACACCCGCCCCTCCCTGAAGTCACTCAGGTCAGGGTTATCCAAGTAACGAACTACCAGCTCAGACCAATCTTTGGGGCGACCATTGATGGGATCCAGCTTGTGATATTCTTTCCTTTCGCCGAAAAATGCTCTCAGCTGCAGAAATTCATTCCGATCCCCTTGTCGTGCCTTGCCAAGCGCTTCTAGGTAAGTCTTTTTAATCCAGAGCCTTACCTGGGCGCGAGATAGGCCAATGTCAGGAAGCGCTTCCGAGTTTGCGTAAGAAAGAAGCTCGAAAAGCGAGGTAAGTTTATCTGAAACCTCACTTGCACTCTTGGCCTTATCGTAAATCTTACGCGCCGCTTGCACTGGGCTACTGAGCCTTTCTTGAGCTCCTCCAACCTTTTTAAGGGCACGTTCGTACCTAGGCTTTTCTTGCCAGAGTTTTTTGGTCTGGTAGCCTATCGAATTCTTGAGTTTATTCCTAGCCCCCCAGCCGAAGCCTTGGTTTTCCAAAAGGCGTTCGACAGTAGGTTTTTGGCTACTCAGAATATTGTAGATCTCGGTCTGAGGTAACTTCTTCGACTTGCTGAACCCAGGAGTCTACAAGACTTTTGTACTCCTCAAGACTTTTGGCAGCGGTTTTGTTGAACTTCTGCTTCTTTCTTGCAGAGTTGATGAAAGCACCGATTATGACAATCACAATCAGCGCTACTGCTATGCCGACAAAAAAGAGCATTGCCTTCACTCTCCTCACCGTAGTTTACAAGGAAAACAACTGACTTTATTTTAAAATAAAATACCTTAAATTACAATACTAATACTAAATTTAAGATATAATAAAAATGTGAATAAAAAATTAGAAGCTAAGCTAAAGATTTTGCCTAATAAGCCGGGAGTTTATTTTCATAAATCAAAAACTGGTGAGATTATTTACATTGGCAAAGCGGCAGTTTTAAAAAATCGCGTGCGGCAATATTTTCAAAAAACCCGTGAGCTTGATGTTAAAACCAAAGCTTTGGTGGCTGAAATAGCTGATGTCGACTGGACGGAAACTGAAAGTGAGATTGATGCACTTTTCCTGGAAAGCGAAATGGTTAAACGCTATAAACCACGCTACAATATCTTGCTTCGTGACGATAAAAGTCAGCTCTTTGTGCGGATTGATAGAAAATCTGAAGTGCCTACTGTTATGACAACTCGCCAGCCAAGTGATGATGGCGCTGATTACTACGGCCCATACTACAACGGTTTTGCTGTTAAAAAAGCCCTGCGTTTGCTGCGTAAGATTTTCCCTTATTACACAAAAAATAAATTGCCCGCTAAAGCTGATTTAAATTATCATCTTGGCCTTACTCCTGGCTTAGAGGCCGGTGGCTCTTTGGACGACTACAAGAAAAACTTGAAGAAACTGGCGCTTTACTTACAGGGTGGTCGTAAGGCCTTGGCCCGTGAATTTGAAATTGAAATGAAGCAGGCTGCCAAAGACAAAAGGTATGAAGATGCCGCAAAACTTAGAAATAATCTACGTTATTTAGGGGAATTACAGCGACAAATCGTCTTTGGCCGTGAAGAGTTTTTAGATATTAGCAAAGACCAGGCTTTAGTAGGACTAAAGGATTTGCTTGGACTTGAAAAAATACCTCGCCGCATAGAAGGTTATGATATTAGCCATATGAGTGGCACGAATAATGTAGCTAGCATGGTGGTAGCTACAAATGGCCTGGCTGATAAAAAGGAGTACCGCAAGTTTAAGCTGCAAATTCCTGGCAATGATGACTTTGCCCATATGAAAGAAGCTCTATCAAGAAGGTTTTCAGGCCGACACGCTAGTTGGGCAATGCCAGATTTATTATTGATTGATGGCGGCAAAGGCCAACTTGATGCGGCCTTGAAGGCTTTGGAAGAGAGAAATCTTAGCATCCCTACAATTGGTCTTGCTAAGCGGGAAGAAGAAATAGTAATTCATAAAACTAGAAGTAATGTGAGCATTGCTAAGTCTGTGCCATTAGCTCAGGAAAGTGAAAATTTTTTGTTAATTTTACTGGATAGGAATTCAGACATTGTAAAGCTCTTGCAGCGTATTCGCAACGAATCTCATAGGTTTGCAGTTAGCTACCATTCCGTTCTTAAGCGCCAAAAACAAACTGCAAGTAGCCTGGAGGAAATTTCTGGCATTGGTCCGGCAACCCGAAAAAAATTGATCCGTAAATTTGGTAGTTTGCGTGGCGTTAAAAGTGCTTCAAAAACTGAAGTAGAGAAGACTATTGGCTCTGCTAAAACTGAATTACTTTGGCCGCATATAAGATAGCTAGATAGTAAGCTGGTTAATTTAAGCGCCGGACTATCGACGGATTATTGAAAAGTAACGTATAATAACTAGTACGTTTATGAAGCAACAAGTTGCAATATTTGTAGTGAGATGGGTAGCAAGCTCTTTTGGCCTGTGGCTATCAATGCAGTTGCTAGGGGGCTTCGGGGCTAGTAATAATCAAGCTTCTGTATTAACTTTTTTGATAGCTGGATTAGTTTTTTCAGTGATTAATGCCTTACTCCGACCAATTATCATCATTCTATCTCTACCGGCTATATTGTTGACCTTGGGTTTATTTATACTAATAGTAAACGGTTTTATGGTTTATATTTCACTAAAGCTCATACCAGATTTAAGCTTGGGCTTTGGGCAAGCGATTATAGTTGGTATAATTTTAAGTATCATTAACTATGTGGTTAGTGGCTTACTGGAGCTTAGGCACACTTCACTAAAAGAGATGGCATAAATTGTGGGTATAAATAGTATTTTGCAAATTATCAGCGTAGTTTCCGCAGCCTTGATGGTGCTTTGCATTTTATTGCAAGCTCGCGGCGCTTCTTTGGGAGCAGGTTTTGGTAGTTCTGGAGAACTGTTTACCACTAGGCGTGGTACCGACAAAAGTTTGTTTGAAGCTACTATAATTCTAGCTTGTATATTTGTAGGTTCTTTATTAGCAGGTTTATTAATTAGCTAGCTTAAAACCTAATGAGTTCTAAAAGCAATTGGCGTAAATTTAGAGGACTAAAATTTGACAGCAAGAAGCTTGCTAGGCATGCAACTAATGTCGAAAAAGCTGGCACTCGTCATGCCCACGACTTTTTAGTTAAGCGATGGCGCAATGTTAGGCAAGTGCGCCGCCATATGCTAAGCTGGCTACTTCTTGTTGCAGTACTGATTGGACTTACGGGCGTGCAGCTGTTTGCTTATCAAAAATCCTACACCCACACCTCTTCAATTAGAGGAGGTATTTATGCCGAAGGAGTAGTTGGGCCGCTTAGTAACATAAACCCGTTATTTGCTACTACGGAAGCGGAACGCTCAGCTTCGCATCTTATTTTTGATAGCCTTCTTTCTTACGACAAGCAAAATAAGCTTCGTGATGATTTAGCTCAGAGTTGGCACGAAGAGGGAAGTGGAAAACAGTATGTAGTTAATTTACGCAAAGACATAACTTGGCATGATGGTCAGTCAATTACTGCAAAAGATGTAGTCTTTACGGTTAAGTTGATGCAAAATCCCAATGTTGATTCACCTTTTTATAGTAGCTGGCAAGGGATTCAGGTTTCTGCGCCCAACTCTCACACGGTAGTATTTACACTGCCGGCTAAATATTCTCCCTTTCCACAAGCGCTTACTTTTGGGATTTTACCGGAACATATTTTTAAGCAAGTTACACCTGCTAATTTACGAGCTGCCTCTGATTCTCAGCTAATAGGTAGTGGGCCTTTTGTGTTTAGTAGTATGCAGGGAAGTGATTCTAACGAGAACAATATTGTAGTGTACATGCATGCATTTAAAAACTATTTCAGAGGTCAGCCCAGATTGTCTCAGTTTCAGTTACATGTTTATGGTAATACGGAGGAACTTTTGCAAGCATTAAAGAGTCATGAGGTTAACGCAGCTAGTGGACTTTCAACCTCAGAAGTTAATAGTCTGTCAGGTAACTTTAAGGTAAACGATGTGTTATTAAATAATGGCGTGTATGCGATTTTGCGTACGGACAGTCCAGCGCTTAAAGACTCCAGGGTTCGACAGGCTTTAAGGTTAGGGACTAACTTAATAGAGTTAAGGGATCGGTTACACGAAAAAGGTCACATATTGAATGGTCCTATATTACCAAGCCAGACTTACGGTGTGGCTGGCTTGTATCAGCCAGGTTTTAACAAAAAAGAGGCTGAAAAGTTATTAGCAAAGGCAGGATGGAAAGTTGATAGAGCTGGAGTGCTGCGTAATAAAAAATCACAAATACTTTCAATAAACTTAGCTAGCGTAAATGGCGGTAACTATCCCGATATTGTAAAAGAGCTATCACGTCAATGGAGTAAATTGGGTATCGAAGTAAAAACTAATTTAGTAAATCCTGAAGACGTTCAACAGGTTTTACTCCAGCCACGTAGTTACGATGTGCTGGTCTATAAATTTGCACTTGGCGGTGATCCGGATGTTTACGCATATTGGCATTCTTCGCAGGCTACTAAAGACGGACTTAATTTAGCAGATTATAACTCACCGGTTGCAGATGATGCTCTTCTTAGTGCCAGAGCTCGAGTGGAGCCTGAGCTAAGGAGTGTAAAATATAGGCGCTTTGTACAGCAATGGCTGAAAGATGTCCCGGCGATTGCTCTCTATCAGCCAACCCTCCACTACGTAACCTTGCCGGGCGTGAGGGCGATTTCTTATCATGCACAAATTGTAAGTACAGTGGACAGATATCGTTCAGTAGAGTACTGGACGGTAAATCGAGCCAATCGGTACAATACTCCTTAATTTGTATTAACTTTTGTTATAATAATCTTACATGCGCCGGTGGCGGAATTGGTAGACGCGCTAGCTTGAGGGGCTAGTGGCCGCTTTAGGTCGTGGAAGTTCAAGTCTTCTCCGGCGCACCAAGGTTGGCGCTACTAATACATATAAAAACCTCGCTTTTGCGAGGTATTTTCATGGTGGGCGCTGAGGGACTCGAACCCCCGACCCTCTCGGTGTAAACGAGATGCTCTAGCCAACTGAGCTAAGCGCCCCTAAAGTAATGACGCTAATAACTTTAACAAATAACTGGTTGGTCAGCAAGACTAACATCTGTAGTATAATCTAAAATATGAGTTTAAACCCTAAGCCGTATAAAGGTACGCGCGATTATTATCCGTCTGACAAACGTCTGCAAAATTATATTTTTAAAGTTTGGCGTGGTGTGGCAGAAAGATTTGGCTATGAGGAATATGGAGCGCCTTTACTAGAGCCGCTTGATATTTATGCCGCTAAAACTGGGCAAGAAATTGTTAACGAGCAAACTTACCAATTTGTGGATAGGGGAGGTCGTACTGTAGTTATTCGTCCTGAAATGACACCAACCGTCAGTCGCATGGTAGCTGATAGACGCCAGGAACTCGCATATCCTGCACGTTGGTATTCGATCGCTAATTTTATGCGATATGAACGCCCTCAGCATGGACGTGAAAGAGAGTTTTGGCAACTTAATGTAGATATATTTGGCGCTGAGACTATTGAAGCTGATGCTGAGATGATAATAATGGCGCGCCAGCTTATGGAAGATTTTGGTGCTACGGATGAAATGTACACTATCAAAGTTAACAACCGAAAACTCATTAATTTTGTTATGGCTGAATATTTAGAGCTAGACTCTGGTCAGGCAGAGTTAATGGTTAAATTGTTAGATCATCGAGAAAAAATAACGGCTAGTGAATTTGAAGATCAAGCAAAGGATATTTTAGGTAGCACAAAAGCTAAAAATGGCTGGAGCAAAGTCCATAAATTGCTGCAAGCTAAAACCATGGCTGATTTACCAGATGAGATTCGTAATTCTGATTCTGTTTTAGAAGTGCAAAGATTATTTACTTTGCTCACAGAAGCAGGGGTTAAGAATGCAAAATTTGATATTAGCTTGATGCGTGGCTTTGACTATTACACGGGCATAGTCTTTGAAGTATTTGATAACCATCCCGACAACCGACGCTCAATGTTTGGCGGTGGACGGTATGATGGTCTAGTGGGGTTATTTGGTGTGGAGCCGATTGCCACCGTGGGGATGGCACCTGGCGGTACTACTACAGAAGACTTTCTGCGTAGTCATAAACTTTTACCTAATCTTAACTCTTCGACAGATGTTTATATAATTGTACTAGGTGATTCTATGGCTGGCGCCAAAAAACTGGCTGCTGATTTAAGAGCTGAAAGAGTCAATGTTGAATTAGATGTTACTAATCGGAAAGTCGACAAACAAATAAAGACAGTTTTAAAAAAGAAGATTCCTTTCATGATATTTGTAGGCGAGCAAGAACTAGCCGATGGTCTATTTACCCTTAAGGCAGTTGCTACAGAAAAAGAGCAACGCTTAGATCCGGAGCGAATTGCTACAGCTATTAAGGCTGCACGTAATTTACGAGCTAGTTAATTTCTACTGACTTATTAATTGCAGGCTATTTGCAGCTTCTTTGGCAGCAGCTATAGCTTGTTGTTGCATAGAATTGTCTTGAGATTGTCCACAGGCTGCTTGAGGTGTAGTGTACAAAAAGTAGTAATTACCAACTTTAATTGCATCACTCACTTGGTCTATCGGTTTATTTTGCGATTCTACAATTTGCCCTGGAGAATAACGGCTTAATAGGCCTGCTGGCATGGAACCTGAGGTGCAAGGATTTTGAAAATTATTAGCTGAGAGGTTTTCTTCTTTAGCTCCAGACTCAGTTAGTGCAACAGTTGAAAACCCTACCCTATCTACCGTATTGCCAGATTTAGAAGAGTCTACTTTGTAAGTATAAGTTAGATTTTTGGTCTGATCTGTTAACTTATATTTGACCCCTAGTTCAGGTATGTCGCGATAGTCAGATGTAACTGGTTGTGATTGGGCCTTTTGGTTTGTTTTCTGTGCTAGTTTTTGTTTACTAGCTGTTAGTTCAGTGGTTAACTGCGCGTTTTTGTTTTTTTGGTTAGCAGCAGTTTGCTTAGCATCGTTTAATTGATTATGAAAGTCGGTTCGCTTGCTGTGATACAGCCAAGCCCAAGTAGCGTTTATGGCCAGCATTAAAATTATTACTAGGGCAGCAACAACCCAGCGAGCCTTGTGACTACTGCCACTACGATAACCAGAGCTGTTGGTTTGCATAAGTAACTTCCTTGATTAGGTTATGCTTTTAGCATAGCACTGGTAAAAAATAATGCAAATTAGCCTAAGAGTAGTTAATCTGTTAAACTAGCTACTTATGAAGTATACAAGTAAGAAAATATCAGATACCAAAGTTAAACTTAATGTCAGCCTTGAATCTAGCAATTTAGCCGAAGCTAAGCAGGTGGCTTTAGTAAGGCTTTCTAAAAATGTAAAAGCTGCTGGTTTTCGGCCTGGCAAGGTTCCACCCAAGGTAGCCGAAAAGCATATTGCCAGTGATGAACTCCATAATGCTATAGTAGACAGCGCCATAAATAAGGCTATTGTGGAAGCGTTTACTAAAAGCGATATTCAACCAATCGAGCGTCCTTCGGTTGAGGTTAAAAAATATGTACCAGGGGATGTTTTAGAGTTTACGGCTGAGGCTGAAATATTGCCGGAAATTAAATTAGGTAACTACAAACAACTGAAGGTTACGCCTAAAAAAGCTTCTGTATCTAAGGGTGGTATTGATGAAGTTATCGAGCGCATGCAACAAGGATTTGCACAAAAGAAATCGGTGAGTCGAGCTGCAAAAACGGGTGATGAAGTGCTGATAGATTTTGAAGGCACGGATGAAAAGGGCAAGAAAGTAGCTGGTGCTAGCGGTAAAGATTATCCTTTAACACTTGGTAGCAAGTCCTTCATACCGGGATTTGAAGAAGGATTGGTTGGTAAAAAACCTGATGAAAAATTTGAGCTTCCCCTAACCTTCCCCAAAAACTATCATGCTTCTAACTTGGCTGGCAGCAAGATTATATTTAAGGGTACTGTTAAAAAAGTTAAGGAAGTTGACAAGCCGAAACTTGATAGTGAGTTTGCTAAAAAGTGTGGTCCATTTAAAACTATGGACGAACTTCGCCAGGATATTAAAGCCGAGCTACTAGAAAGAAAGAAACAGGAATACGAACATGAACTAAAAGATAGCTTGGTAGAAAAGCTAGTCAAAAGCAGTACTATACCTGCACCGGAATCACTAGTAAAAGATCAGGAAGCAAGCTTAAAAAGAGACATGCAGCAAAATTTGATGGCTCGAGGTATGACTCTTGAGCAATACCTAGCTAGCCAGAACTTGACTGAGGAGGATTGGGCAAAGAAAGAACTAAATCCTGCGGCAGTCGCGCGAGTTCAGTCAGGGCTAGCTTTATCAGAACTTACTAAAGCTGAAAAAATTGAAGTTAGCCAAAAAGAACTAGATGAACGTCATGCTCAAATGAAACAGCAATACGGTAATGATCCTAATACTCTTGCCCAACTTGATAGTCCAGAAGTGCGTCGAGACATAGCGAACCGAGTTCTGACAGAAAAAACTATTGATCGATTACTAGAGTTAAATACTAAGAAATAAATTATTTTAGCACTCGCTTGCCAAGAGTGCTAGCTAGGCGTATAATTTTTAATATGACTAAAAGTTACCTAGTACCAACAGTTATTGAAAAAAGTTATGAAGGCGAGCGGGCTTATGATATATATAGCCGTCTCTTAAAAGAACGCATTATTTTCCTGGGCGAGCAAGTTAATGAGCACACTGCTAATTTGATAGTGGCTCAACTTCTTCACTTGGCTTACGAAGACAGTAAAAAAGACATAATGTTTTATATAAATAGTCCTGGTGGCAGCGTGTATGACGGCATGGCAATTTATGACACCATGCAATACATAAAGCCCGATGTTCAGACAATTGGCGTAGGCTTACAAGCTAGTATGGGCGCTTTGCTGCTCAGCTCTGGCGCTAAGGGCAAGCGCTCTATGCTTCCTCATTCACGTATTATGATTCATCAGCCTTCTTCAGGCACGCAGGGTAAAGTAACCGATATGGAAATCGATCTTAAAGAAAGTATTCGCATCAAAGAGCTTTTGGCAAGTATTTTTGCCAAAAACACTGGCCAAAAACTACCCAAAGTTAAGAACGATATGGAACGTGATTACTGGATGAACCAAATGAAGCCAAGAAATATGGTCTAATTGATGAGATTATTACCCAAGCCTAGGTTATAAATTACTTATTTAATTTGTTGTATAGTTTGTCGAGTGTGTCTGCAAACTTATTGTACTCGTGACCTGGGCTTAGTTTGTCTTGCTTCTTGTTAAGCTGTTGATCTATGTTATTAACTTTATCAATAAATTTGTTTTGAATGTCTATGAAACTCAATAAATCCTCCTCTATTATGTATGACGGTTGTCCAGCAGATAAGTCATTGCGAGCTTTGTCTATCGCCCTAGAGCTTTCATTAAGGTTAACCTTGATAGAGCTTAAAAGATTTTTATCCTCAGGTATTACAGGGTGAATATTCTTAATCTTTTGGGTTGTGGAGCTGATAATTTGTTTTAATTTAGTCAAGTTAGAATCCAAGTCACTTCGACTATTAGGACTATTAGATAGACTTTCAATTTGATTACCATATTTTAGAATAGGTGGCACAAGTAGCTGCGTATCTTTTATTGAATTTTGCATATATGTAAGGTAAGGGCACCATTTATTACTCAGTGTATCGAACGATTTTTTAACATTATTGTCGTACTGGACATTAGAACTTTTTAATAAAGCAAACTGTTTTTGAGCATCACTTAAATTAGAGTTTGCTTTGTTAATGTTTAAATTTACTACACTAATCTTGTCGGCATCCTGGGCGTTATTAATATCATTCGTAGCTTCAAACACATCCGTATTAAAGGCTGAAGCAGCCGTTTGAGCTTTAGAGACATCTTTCAGTGTAATGTGATGGCTAAACACAAATAGATATAAAACAATACCTACTGCTATCAACGCTACGGCTAGAGTCCCAGCTATTATTAAAAGCCTATTTTTGTTAGATTTAACAGCTGGCTGGTCAGGCGCATATGATTCTTGAACAGGTTGGCTACCTAAAGGATTGGGCTGGGTGAATGCATCGGTTGGTGATATGTCTTGGGGTGGTGGGCTGGGGTTTATATTTGGCTGAATTGGATTATTTTTGGTAGAACTAGAGGGCTCTTGGGAAGGGCTGGTGTTACTGGGATCGTTTGGATTCATTTTTGTTTTCCTTTTTTAAGCTTCTGTCAGCAAGTATAGCATAGCTTATTTGCAACTATAGTCTGCGGAGAAAATTATCTAATTTACTTACTTTCTTTAGCAAGAAAATCCTTCACGCTTCTTACAGTATCCATGAACTGCGCTGGGAAAATAACTGTACTGTTTTTCTCTGCGGAAATATCATTTAAAACTTGTAAATTTCGTAACTGTAAGGCAATAGGGTGCTTAGCTATTACGTCGGCTGCATCACCCAGCTTAGCTGCGCTCAAAGCCTCACCTTCTGCAGCGATGATTTTGGCTCGCTTTTCGCGCTCTGCCTCAGCTTGTTTGGCCATGGCTCGCTGCATAGTGTCTGGGAGTTGAATGTCCTTAACTTCTACGGTGCTAACATATATACCCCATTTTTCTGTAGAGGTTTCTAGGATGGTTTTAATTTTTTCGTTAATGGCGACTGTTTCACTTAATATATCGTCAAGACTACTTTGACCAACTATATTACGTACTGTAGTCTGAGCAATTTGATAAGTGGCTGATATGACGTTTTCTATTTCAACTATAGATTTGATGGGATCGGTGACTTTATAGTAAGCCACTGCAGCTACATCAATAGACACGTTGTCTTTGGTAATTATTTTTTGTGATTCTATTGGTAACGTTACAATACGCAAACTGACTTTTTTCATTTGATCAATAACGGGAATAATCAGACGCAAACCCGGCTCTTTAACTTTGGGGCTAACTTTTCCTAAACGAAAAATAACACCTCTTTCATACTGATTAACAATACGCACTCCTGCGCCGATTATAAATACGATTATAATTATAAGAACAATGATTCCCACAAAGACCTCCTTGATTTAATGGTTCAATTGTATCCTTACGATTAGACTAAAGCAATGTCTGCAAAATTTAATTTAGAATTTAGATATTGACAGCTTGTGCTAACTGCTTCACAATGGTATGTAAGAAGTAGTGTAAGTTGGGTAATTGCGTTTTATTCTTGGTGGCTCTTGATTATAACGCCCACACTTAGTGAATCTTCGGCGCCGATTCAATATTATTACCCATAACTAAAATAGGAGACGTGCACGTATGGCAAGCAGTAAGCCTGCGGAGCGACGGTATTTTACGCAGCGAGATGCTGTTTTGCCGTTGCCTAATTTAATTGATCATCAAAGAAAATCTTGGCAAGAATTTGTAGAGACTGGGTTAACTGAAATATTCGCAGAGATTAATCCAGTCAACGATTATACTGAGCAAAAGCTTGAACTTCGGTTTAAAGCTTGTCATTTTGAAGACCCAAAAATCACTGAGATTGAAGCCCGTCATAATAATGTAAGCTTTGAAGCTTCTTTGAAAGCTCAAGTTGAGCTTACAAACAAAGTTACTGGTGAGGTAAAAGAGCAAGAAATATACCTTGGCGATTATCCTTGGATGACCGAGCGTGGTACTTTCGTTATTAACGGTGCGGAGCGTGTAGTGGTTAGCCAGTTAATTCGTAGCGCGGGAGTATTTTTCACTGCTACTGCTAGTAGTGGTAGGAATTACTATGGTGCCAAGGTTATTCCTGGTCGTGGTGCATGGCTAGAATTTGAAACCTCACCTAGCGGTGTAATGTACGTTAAGATCGATCGACGCCGCAAACTACCAGTCACTACTCTTTTAAGAGCTTTAGGTTATGCCACTGAATCTGGCATTAAAGAACTATTTAAAGACGTTGATACCGGGGAAGTTAATTATATAGATGCTACGTTGGAGAAAGATCCTAGTTCAGGTGCTAACGAAGCTTTGATTGAGGTGTATCGCCGTTTGCGTCCGGGTGATTTAGCTACAGTTGATAATGCCCGAAGCATGATTGAGAGAATGTTCTTTGATTTTAAGCGGTTTGATTTTAGTCGAGTTGGTCGTTTTAAACTTAACCAGCGCCTAGGTCTAAAAGTTCCAAACACTACTAAAAATCGCGTTATGAGAATGGAAGACCTGGTAGCAATAGTTAAAGAGATTATTCGTCTTAATAATACTCAAGAAGCACCGGATGATATTGACGCACTTAGTAATCGCCGAGTGAAAATGGTTGGCGAGCTGGTTGCCCGCCAGTTCCGCATTGGGATGCTACGTATGCAGCGTAATGCTATGGACAGAATGAGTATGAGCGATATTGAAACTGTAACTCCAGGTCAGTTAATTAATGCTCGGCCTGTGGTTGCTGCTGTGCGGGAGTTTTTTGCAAGCTCACAGCTTAGCCAGTTTATGGATCAAACCAACCCCCTTAGTGAGCTGGCTCATAAAAGACGCCTTAGTTCAATGGGCCTGGTGGCTTGAGCCGTGAACGTGCTGGTTTGGATGTACGTGATGCGCATGAAACCCACTATGGCCGCCTTTGTAGTGTTGAAACTCCGGAAGGCGCCAATATTGGTTTAGTTCTTAACTTAGCTAGTTATGCAAAGATTAATGAATATGGCTTCATCGAAACACCATATCGCAAAGTTGTAAAAAATAAAGTTACAGACGAGGTTGTTTATTTAGACTCTGCTCAAGAGGCTACCGAAGTAATAGCTGAAGCTGGTAATGAATTAAGCAAAGACGGTAGATTTAAACAAGACCGTGTTAGTGTTCGTAATTGCTTGGTTCCAGAAGAAGCAGATGCTAGCGAAGTGACTTATATGGATGCGGCTAAGAAGCAAATCGTAGGCGCTACAGCTGCTTTGATTCCTTTTATTGAAAAGAATCGCATTGACCGTTCTTTAACTGGCTCAAACATGCAGAAGCAAGCCGTGCCCCTACTTCAGCCCAAGAGTCCTATTGTAGGTACTGGGGTAGAAAAAGACATTGCTTGCAATACTAGCCAAATAGTTTTAGCCGAGGGCCTGGCGAAGTTGTAAAGGCCGACGCCGATGAAGTATTAGTGAAATATAAAGATGGTACTAAATCTTATGTTCCAGTTCATTTCGAGCAAAGTAACGATGATCGCAGTATTAACCAAAAAGTTGTAGTGAGTCGTGGGCAAAAAGTTAAAAAGGGCGATGTTCTAATAGAAGGAGCTTCAGTTGCTGATGGCGAACTAGCTCTAGGCCGCGATCTTGTAGTTGCCTTTATGCCTTGGGGCGGGTACAACATGGACGATTCTATCATTCTAAGTGACCGCATTGTTCAGGATGACGACTTAACCAGCATTAACATTAATGACTTTATGGTTGAAGTTCGTGAAACTAAATTGGGGCCAGAAATTGTGACCCGTGATATTCCAAATGTTAGCGAAGAAAGTCTAAGGCATTTGGATGAAAACGGCATTGTGCAAATCGGTTCAGAAGTAAAAGCTGGCGACGTTTTAGTAGGAAAAATTACGCCTAAGGGTGAGCAAGAGCTATCTAGCGAAGAACGTCTGCTTCGAGCAATTTTTGGTGAAAAAGCTAAAGATGTTCGAGATACCTCTCAACGTATGAGCAATGGTAAACATGGCAAAGTAGTTGGTGTAAAAATATTCAGCCGCGAAAATGGCCATGAGCTAAAAGCCGGCGTTTTGATGCAGATTCAGATTTTTGTCGCTCAGTTGCGTAAAGTTGCAGTTGGCGACAAGCTAGCCGGGCGTCATGGTAACAAAGGCGTTGTAGCGCGTATCTTGCCTATGGCAGATATGCCTTTCATGGCCGATGGCCAACCTGTAGATGTGATTTTAAACCCGCTGGGTGTACCTAGCCGTATGAACTTGGGGCAGTTGTTTGAAACTCATTTAGGAATGGCAGCCCGGGCATTAGGCTACAAAGTTGCCACACCACCATTTAACGGTGTTCCAAACGAAGTGATTAGTCAGCAACTTAAAGAAGCCGGTTACCCTGAAGATGGAAAAATCCAACTTTATGATGGCCGAACTGGTGAAGAGTTTAAAGAAAAAACAGCAGTTGGTAACATGTATATAATCAAGCTTCACCACATGATTGCTGATAAAATTCATGCCCGCTCAACTGGTCCTTACACCATGGTTACGCAGCAGCCGCTTGGCGGTAAAGCCCAAAACGGTGGTCAGCGCTTTGGTGAGATGGAGGTGTGGGCGCTTGAAGCTTATGGTGCTGCCACTACATTGCAGGAAATGCTCACTATCAAATCTGACGATGTATATGGGCGTGCTAAAGCCTATGAGTCCATCATTAAAAATGAGCCTATCACCGGTCCTAAAGTTCCAGAAAGTTTTAATGTCTTAGTAAAAGAATTACAGGGCTTAGGCTTGAGGGTTGACCTGCTGGATGAGAGTAAGGAGGCTTTAGTAGATGCCGAGCAAATTATTGCTAAAGCCACTGAAGACGAAGAGCCCGTGTCTGATTCTACGGTAGCTACGGCCAGTGAATCCAATTCTGTAGATGTAGCAGAAGCTGACGTGGTAGATGAATATAGTGATATTGATTTAGGAGATGGCATGACCACAGTAGAAAATGCCGAAGATACTGAAGTAAAAGATAAGGAGGTGGCGTAAAATGAATCGTTTTGTAGCAGACACCAGTATTGCTGACTTTGATGCGGTTCGCCTAGCGGTTGCTAACGTTGACGACATCCTAAAGTGGAGTCATGGCGAAGTCACAAAGCCGGAAACTATTAACTATCGAACCCAGAAACCAGAACGTGACGGGCTTTTCTGTGAACGTATTTTTGGACCTGTAAAAGATATTAACCCCCATGACACTAAGCTTAAAGGCGTGCGTTCTCGTGAAGCTGCCGTTGATAAGAACGGCGAATTGGTAACCAAGAGCATAGTTCGTCGTGAACGAATGGGTCACATTTCTTTAGCTGCTCCAGTAGCACATATTTGGTTTATGCGCGGCACTCCAAGTGCTATGGCATTGCTGCTTGGCATGACTGTGCGTAACTTAGAGCGTGTAGCTTACTTAGCGAGTTATGTAATTTTGGAAGTAGATGAAGCTAAAAGAAAACAATTATTAGCTGATGCTGAAGCTGAACTAGAGGCCGGTAAAACTGCTATTAAAATACGTTATGAAAAAGCTTCTGGCGAAGAAGGTGCTGATGTGAAAAAGTTGGCGGCGGAACAGTCTAGGGAACTAGAAGATTTAGAAGAATCTTACAGCCAAAAGAAATCTCAGTTAGATGGGTTGGTAAAATGTGCTCTTATCAGCGAGACCGACTATCGCGACCTGCCAGAAGACTATGCTGATATAGCCAAAGTTGGCATGGGCGGCGAGGCTCTTAAGAAGTTGCTTGATGATATCGACCTTGCAAAACTTATTGATGAATTAAATAAGTCCGCAGAAGAAGCAAAGGGCCAGCGCAAAAAGCGACTTCTAAAAAGGCTAAAAGTTTTAGAAGGCATGCAACGTGCTAGTATTAAGCCAAGCAGTATGTGTCTAACAGTTGTTCCTGTTATTCCACCGGACCTTCGTCCGATGGTTCAGCTTACTGGCGGCAGATTTGCTACAAGTGATTTAAACGACTTATACCGACGTGTTATTAACCGTAATAACCGCTTAAAGAAACTCATTAACCTAAACGCACCTGAAGTGATTCGTCGTAACGAAATGCGCATGCTTCAAGAAGCAGTTGACGCTTTGATTGATAACTCGGCAGCACGTGGTGGTCGAGCTGTTAGTGCAACCGGTGGTCGCCGACGCCTGAAGTCAATTAGCGATATGCTAAAAGGCAAGCAGGGCCGTTTTCGTCAGAACTTGCTCGGTAAGCGCGTAGACTATTCTGGTCGTTCGGTTATTGTAGCTGGGCCAGAACTAAAGATTTACCAGTGTGGTTTGCCAAAAGCTATGGCTTTGGAATTATTCAAACCACTTGTTATCTCACAGTTGCTTCGTGAAGAGAAAGCTCACAACATACGTTCAGCAACTCGTCTTATTGAAGCTGGTGACACTGCAGTATGGGATGCTCTGGAAGAGGTTATTAAAGGTAAATATGTTTTGCTTAACCGCGCGCCTAGTTTGCACCGTTTAAGCATTCAGTCTTTCCAGCCGAAGCTTATCGAAGGTAAGGCCATTCAGCTACACCCTTTGGTTTGTAAGGGATTTAATGCTGACTTTGATGGTGATCAAATGGCAGTCCACTTGCCCCTAAGTGAAGCAGCGCAAAAAGAAGCCCGTGAGCTTATGAGTGCTACTAACAACTTACTGAAGCCAGCCGATGGTACACCAATTTTGAATATTAGCCAGGATATTGTTTTGGGTTGTTATTACTTAACCTACCCTAAACCTAGCGCCCAAGCCAAAGAAGTAAAGCCTTATAGCTCAGTTTCTGAGGCGGTTATGGCATATGAAAAAGGAGTCATAAAACTACAAACTCCTATTAGAGTAACGGCAAAGGGCCAAGTGCGCGAAACTACTCTTGGCCGAGTATACTTTAATGAAATTTTGCCGGAAGAATTTCCTTATGTTGAAGCTATCATAGACAAAAAACAGCTTAACAAGGTATTAGCTAGGATATTTAACCGATATGGCTCTCAAGAGACTGCTTTAGTTGCTGATAAGGTTAAAGACTTAGCGCTAGAATATGCTACTACGGCAGCTGTTTCCACGGGAATGGGTGATTATTTTGATGTACCTGAAATACAGAACATTATTAATGAAGGAGAATCTCAGGCAACTAAAATATCAGACCAGTACGAAAAGGGCTTGATTACCGACGAAGAGCGCTACCACTTGACAGTGAATGCATGGCGCAATATAGACCGCAAAGTAACTGAGCTTTTACAGAAGAGAGTTGCCGACTCTGACACGAGCATCAGCGTGATGGTCAACTCTGGTGCGCGTGGTGATATTAGTAACGTTAAGTTAGCTACTGCCATGATTGGCGTAATGGTTGATGCTACTGGACATGAGATTGAGTTACCGATTCGCTCTAGCTATAAAATGGGATTGAGCCAGCTTGAAGCTTTCGTTGCTACGAGAGGTACGCGAAAAGGATTGATTGATACAGCCCTTAAGACAGCCGACTCTGGTTATCTAACTCGTCGTTTGGTAGACGTAAGCCAAGATGTGTTTACAGTAGAAGATGAAACTAACGATGACGAAGGATTCACAATCTACCGCTCGGAAACAGAAGAAACAATGGTAGAGTTTGGCGATAGGCTTTACAGCCGTTATGCTGCCGAGAATGTACCTGGTCACGTTAAGAAGGGTGAGCTCATTACTCGCGATAAAGCTGACGCCATTCAAGAAGATGAGAAAATTGAGAGCGTTAAAATCATGAGCATCCTGAGCGCCAAGAACTTGCGCGGTATTCCAAGACGTAGTTATGGTCTGGATATGGCTACTGGACAGTTAATTGCTAACGCTGCTCCGGTTGGCGTAATTGCGGCTCAGTCAGTGGGCGAGCCTGGTACTCAGTTAACTCTTCGAACTTTCCATGCATCTGGTGTTGCAGGTGAGGACATCACTCAAGGGTTACCGCGTGTGGACGAGCTATTTGAAGCCCGCTCACCAAAGGGCCAAGCTTTCATTAGCGAGATAGATGGCAAAGTGAAGATATGGGACGATGGTCAACAGCACGTTATCCAAGTTACTCCTAAAAAAGGCCGCACCGAAGAAATTTCACTTAACAAGCGTAAGCCTCAAGTAAAGAGTGGTACTGAAGTTTTAACGGGCGATGTATTGGCCGCTGGTAAAGATGACAAAAAGCCACTAGTAGCACCTTTTGACGGCGTGGTTGAAGTGACTGATAAAAAAATCATTCTTTCATCTGCTGCTCAAACGCCGTTGCGATACGAAGTTCCAGGTACTCGTCAGCTTGCTGTGTCTGATGGTGATGAAGTAGAAGCTGGCGATCGCTTAACTGCTGGTTCGATTAATCTTCATGATCTTATGCGCCTAAAAGGCGTAGAAGCTACACAACGTTATATGATTAATGAAGTCTTGCGCATCTATGCTTCACAGGGCCAGAATATTGCTGACAAACATTTGGAGATAATTATCCGGCAAATGTTCTCACGTGTGCAGATTGAAGATTCAGGCGATTCTCTATTTGTTACCGGTGATATTGTCAGCAAAACTGCTGCTGTAGATGCCAATGAAAAGCTTGTTCGTGATGGTAAGCAGCCGGCACAATTCACCCAATTATTGCTTGGCATTACTAAAGTATCAATCTGGAGCGATAGTTTCCTATCTGCCGCTTCATTCCAAGATACTACTCGTGTGCTAATCAATGCAGCAACTAGTGGACGGATCGATCATCTCTATGGCTTGAAGGAGAATGTAATCATCGGCCGTAAGATTCCGGTTGGCACCGGTGCTCGCGACATTGAGTCGGAAGCCATTGTTGAGTAGCTGATTAATCAGCCAAGTAAAAGCCACCTTTACAGGTGGCTTTTTAGGGTTTGCATTAAAAACTAAAGCAGTATAATATAAAAATATCAATCTAAGTATGAAAGGAGTTTGGCAGTGGTTCATAATAAACACCTTCGTACTTGGTCTAGCTTTGTGTAAGTTTCTCTTTTAAACACTCTTTACATTTTATTTTAAAAGAGTGTTTTTTAATTTTTATATAAATACTAAAAAGGAGAAACCCAATGACTATTGAAAGAATTTACAGTTCGTCAATTGACACTAGGGCTTGTATGTCTACCGTGCGTCAAGAGGGGGCGGTGCTTTTGAGGCAGTTTGTCTCTCCGGAGGAACAGGGTGAACTCGAGGAAGAGGTTCGGAGTCATGAACTAACCCCAGTCGATCGCACTGACCATACTATTGCAGAGCAGTTTGAAGATATCGGTTGGAGCTTTAATGAGGCTCCGCCGCCGGTCTTGGCTTTAGGTAACAGGGTATGCGAAGTGGTTCGTCCCTTCGTGCCCGAATGGAGGGTCAATCAAGTACGTGCTCAACTATATAGTCCAGGTGAAGCTGGTATTGATTGGCATCGGGATTACAAACGAGACTTAAGAGTTGTGGCGGTAGTATCGCTAATGAGAACGGCCCGCTTTGATATCAGGCTAAGACAAGGCGAAGTCTCTTGGCAGTTGCGACCAGGTGATCTTGTTTTAATGCGTGGCGCTCTTTTGAATGGTAAAAAGGACGATCGCCCGCAACATAGAGTATTTGCGCCCGAAGAAGGACAACGTCTTTCAGTGGCGTATCGTCAGGTAGCTGACGAAGTACCGGAATTGGAGGTTGATGATGAGTAGCATTGAAGAAAGTATAGAGATAGTTCTAAAAAGTATCGATAAAGACCCAGGACGTGAAGGGCTAAAGCAAACTCCCAAGCGCTACAGAAAGTTTATCGAGGAATTTACAAAACCCAGCAAGTTTGACCCTACGGTATTCTCAAGCGAAGGGTATGATGAGATGGTGGTGCAAACAAATATCCATTTTTACAGCATATGTGAGCATCATCTAATACCATTTTTTGGGACAGGCACGATTGCTTACATCCCTAATAAAAATATTATAGGTCTTTCTAAGTTAGCTCGTACTTTAGAATACTTTAGCCGTAGCTTACAAAATCAAGAAAGAATTACTTCTCAGGTGGCAGAATATTTACAAACCACACTTGAACCAAAAGGTGTTGGAGTTATTTTACACGCCAGACACCTTTGTATGGAGATGCGAGGGGTTCGTAAACCGGACTCACAAACTACTACGTCTGCTTTGCGTGGCTACTTTAAGTCACGTCCCCAAACGAGAAGTGAATTTCTTAATTTAGCCCATGGATGTCGCATATGACTGAAATCGTAGGAATTGTGAACGTAACTCCAGATAGTTTTAGCGATGGTGGGCAGTTTATTACTACTAGGCAAGTTACAGAAAGGGTAGCTAAACTTTTTAATGAAGGTGCCGCAGTGGTGGATATTGGTGCAGAGTCAACCCGGCCCGGAGCAGCAGAAGTTGCAATTGAAGAAGAATGGGTAAGGTTAGGGCCAGTTTTATGTGAGTTGCGTAAAACTTACGAAGCCAGTCAGTTTTCTATTGATACTCGTCACGGCGAAATCGCCCGGCGCGCTCTACAGCTATGGTCATCCGAGCTTATGATCAATGATGTTACTGGCATGTCGGATCCACTTATGTTAGAAGTTGTAGCGGGGTATGGAGCTAGGTTAGTTATTAGCCACCTTCCTAAAGACGCCAGTGGCGATATTAAAAAAGCTCATCAATATAAGCTAACTAGCGAAGAACAGGTTCGTAGAGAATTAATGGAAAGCACTACTAGGGCCAAGGACGCAGGAGTTACGGATGAAAAAATTATTCTTGATCCTGGAATTGGTTTTGGTAAATCACCACAGCTTAACCGCAAACTACTTGGCTTTGCTGATTTAGTGCCAAACTTTCCAGTAATGATTGGCTATTCACGCAAACGATTTTTGGGAGAAAATCGTATGGAAATAGAGCCGAATTTAGATGCTGGAAAGGTTGCTATATCCGCTGGTGCAAGATATTTACGAGTTCATGATGTAGCTGCTCACTACAATTTAGTTAACTCTATGAAATGACTTGTTAATTTAAGCTGTTTTTGTTACAATAAAAGATGAGTTTCTCTTTGGTTATTAGCCAAAGAATAGACTAGTGGTTTTTGCTGGAACTGCTAGTTATGTAAGAGTTATTTTAAGGAGAAATATTTTTTCATGCCAACAATTAATCAGCTAGTACGCAAACCGCGTAAAACAGCCCCAAAGAAAAGCAAAAGCCCTGCTTTAGGGCGCATTAGCAATTCTCTAAAAAGTAGATATTATGACCAGGATGCTCCAATTAAGCGTGGAGTTTGTGTTAAAGTTACTACCAAAACTCCTAAAAAACCAAATTCAGCGCTTCGTAAAGTTGCTCGTGTTCGTCTGAGTAATGGACATGAAGTTTGGGCATATATAGGCGGTGAAGGTCACAACCTTCAAGAGCACGCTGCAGTTTTAGTTCGTGGTGGTCGTGTGCCAGATTTGCCTGGTGTACGTTATCACATTGTGCGTGGCGCACTTGATCTTCAGGGTGTGCAAGACCGTAAAAGCGGTCGCAGTAAATATGGCGCCAAGAAAGGTGGTAAGTAATGCCACGTAAAGTTACTAAATCCCTACAACGTCAACTTAAACCGACCGTAAATACCAAAGCACATTAGTACAACGCTTAATAAACAAGAGTATGCTTGATGGCAAGAAATTATTGGCTGAACGCCAGGTTTACAGGGCGCTGGAAATTGCTGCTAAGAAACTGAAAAGTGAGGATCCTCTAGAAGTTTTTGAAGCGGCTTTAAGAAATATTTCACCCAACTTTGAAGTTAAAAGCCGCCGTGTGGGCGGGGCTAATTATCAAATTCCTTTTGCTGTGCAGGGGCATCGCCAACAGCATTTTGCGTTTAGCTGGCTAGTTCAATCAGCCCGAGCTCGCAAAGGCATGCCATATGAACAGCGGCTAGCTGCTGAAATTGTTGATGCTCATAATCAAACTGGCGCTGCGTTTAAGAAAAAGGAAGATACACATAAGATGGCCGAAGCAAACCGTGCTTTTGCTCATTTCGCGCGCTAGATTAATTTAATTAGAAATTTATTTACAGGAAGAATATGGCAACAAAAAATATATCACTAGAAAAATTTAGAAATATTGGCATTATTGCTCACATTGATGCAGGTAAGACTACCACTACTGAGGGAATCTTGTACCGCACAGGCCTAAGCCACAAAATTGGCGCTGTTCATGAAGGCGAAGCTACGACGGACTGGATGGAGCAAGAACGTGAACGTGGTATCACCATTACAAGCGCCGCTGTTACTTGTTTTTGGAAAGATCATAAAATCAATATTATTGATACCCCGGGTCACATCGACTTTACGGTTGAAGTAGAAAGAAGCCTGCGCGTACTGGATGGAGCAGTAGTCGTATTTGACGGCAAGATGGGCGTTGAAGCTCAGACTGAAACCGTTTGGCGCCAGGCTAATAAATATGGTGTGCCTCGCATTTGTTTTGTTAATAAAATTAACCAAACCGGCGGCGATTTTTACATGAGCCTCAAAACTATCCACGAACGCCTTTCAAAACGCGCGTTGCCGATTCACTTGCCGATTGGTTTTGAAAAAGATATTTGTGGTGTAGTTGATCTTATTGACATGAAGGCCTACACCTATAAGGACTTTACGGACAAAGAGTTAGTGCAAGGCGAAATTCCGGAAGATATGGTTGAGAAAGCTAAAAATGCCCGCACTCTTTTAGTTGAAGCGGCAGTTGAAGCTGACGACAAGCTATTTGAGAAGTATCTTGAAGAAGGTGAAGAATCGATTTCTGAAGCTGAGCTAAAGAGTGCTATCCGAAAAAGTGTCTTAACTGGCGAATTCTTCGTGGTTACCGGCGGCGATGGCCGTGGCGTGATTGTAGAAAAAGTGCTCGACCTTGTGAACGATTATTTGCCTTCCCCAATTGACATTGGATCCGTATGGGGTACTCATCCGAAAAGCGGGGACGAAGTTGAGCGCAAGCCGGATGAAAAAGAGCCTTTTGCGGCACTTGCTTTTAAGATTGCTAACGATCCTTTTGTAGGTAAGCTGATCTTTTTCCGTGTTTATAGTGGTAAGTTAACCGCTGGTAGTTATGTGCTTAATACGTCGACCGGTGAAAAAGAGCGTATAGGTCGCATTGTCCGCATGCATTCTGATAAACGTGAAGACATTAATGAAATTGCAGCAGGTGATATTGCCGCAGCTGTTGGCTTGAAAAATACCACTACAGGCACAACTTTAAGTGATGTCAGCCAAAGCGTAGTGCTAGAGAACATAACTTTCCCAGAGCCTCCTGTAAGTATTGCAATTGAGCCTAAAACTAAAGCTGACCAAGAAAAAATGAGTATAGCTTTACAGCGCTTAGCCGAAGAGGACCCAACTTTCCGTGTTCATACTGATGAAGAAACAGGCCAGACAATTATTAGTGGCATGGGTGAGCTACACCTAGATATTATTGTCGATCGCATGAAACGCGAGTTTAAAGTAGAAGCTAACGTAGGCCAACCGCAAGTTGCTTTCCGTGAAACAATTCGTGCTACTGCTGAAGTACAGGGCAAGTATATCAAACAGTCTGGTGGTCGTGGTCAGTATGGTGATGTGTGGCTACGCCTAGAACCAAATGAAGCAGGTAAGGGTTTTGAGTTCGCAGATGAAATTAAAGGCGGGGTGGTTCCACAAGAATATCGTGCTGCTGTGCAAAGTGGCATCAAAGAAACTCTAGACGGCGGCGTTATTGCTGGTTATCCGGTAGTAGATGTTAAAACTACTCTTTACGATGGTAGTTACCACGAAGTCGACTCCAGCGAAATGGCATTTAAGATGGCGGCTTCAATTGCTACGCGTGATGGTGTTAAAAAAGCTAAACCAGTTTTGCTTGAACCTGTTATGAAAATTGAAGTTCTTACTCCTGAAGAATTTATGGGTGATGTAATTGGCGACCTTAATAGCCGACGCGGTCGGGTAGAAAGTATGGAAGATCGCATGGGCGCTAAAGTGGTGACTGGCTTCGTGCCTTTAGCTCAGATGTTTGGCTATACTACTGATCTTCGCAGCATGAGCCAGGGCCGCGCAGCTAGCTCAATGGAGCTTGCTCAATACGAAGAAGTACCACCTAATGTTGCTGAAGAGATTATCTCTAAACGCAATAACTAAAATTTGATAATTCTCTCTACACTTTATATGTATAAATGAGTTATAATTATTAGTAGAATAAAACTACTAAAAGAGGGGAATAAAGTATGACTTTGTGGATAATTATAGGAGCGATTGTAGTAATCGTACTTCTATTTATATGGATAGCCTATAACAGCTTAGTAAAACTAAACGTTCGAGTCGAAGAGGCATGGAGCGATATTACGATTCAGCTTAAGAGGCGACTTGATTTAATTCCTAATCTAGTTAACACAGTTAAGGGTTATGCATCCCACGAAAAGCAAGTCTTTGAAGACGTTACCAAAGCTCGCACTCAGGCCTTGAATGCTAGCGGTGTCAAGGAAACCGCCCAAGCCCAAAATCAATTCGAAGGCGCTTTGAAAAGTTTATTTGCAGTAGCTGAAAATTACCCGCAGCTAAGAGCTACAGAAAACTTTCAACAGTTGCAACAAGAATTAGTAGACACTGAAGATAAGATTCAAGCTGCTAGGCGTTTTTATAACGGCGGTGTACGCGACCTTAATACTAAAATAAAAATGTTCCCCACTAACCTTTTTGCTAAAATGCTTGGTTTTAAAGAACGTGAATTTTTTGAAGTTGAAAACCGTGCTGAGGCTGAAAAACCAGTTGACGTAAAGTTTTAGTCTTTTTCTAAGGAGGTTATAGGCGGTTTATGTACGAAGCCATTGCAGCCAACAAACGTAACACAATTTTAATTATGGTATTGTTTGTGTTGATAATTGGTGGCCTAGGATGGTTGGCGAGTGTGATTTATAAAAACGCCTCTATTACTTATTTTGTGCTCGGCTTTGCTACGATTTATACGCTTATTCAATACTATGCAGCTGGAAAGTTAGTAGTGGCTATGACTGGAGCTAAGCAAATTGAGAAAAAAGACAACCCGCGGCTTTATCGTACTGTAGAAAATCTTTCAATTACCACTGGTCTGCCTATGCCAAAGGTTTATATTATTAACGATCCCGCACCAAACGCCTTTGCCACGGGTCGCAATCCTAAGAAAGCCATTGTCGCAGCTACTACCGGACTACTGGATATCATGAATGATACTGAGCTTGAAGGTGTAATTGCGCATGAGTTAGGCCATGTTAAAAACTACGATATACGGGTATCGATGATTGTATTCGGTCTAGTAAGCGCTATTGGCATGTTGGCTGACTTTTTCTTACGTATGCTCTGGTTTGGCGGCAATGATAATCGTAGGGATGTACCGCCTCAGATGATGATTTTTGGTATAGTAGCTATTATTTTAGCTCCAATTATCGCTGCTATGGTGCAAATGGCAATTTCGCGTCAGCGCGAATATCTGGCGGATTCTACTGGGGCGCTAACTACGCGCTATCCTGAAGGCTTGGCAAGCGCATTAGAAAAACTGCGCGAACATGCTAGGCCTATGCGTCGTCAGAATAGCGCAACGGCTCATCTGTTTTTTGCGAATCCCATGAAAGGAAATTTCTTTAGTAAACTTTTTAGCACTCACCCGCCGCTTGAAGATAGAATTGCACGCTTAAGAAAAATGGAAGGTGAATTATAGGTTTACTTATGCCTCGTAAACAAAAAGTGGTTACAAAATCTGTAGAAGCTTCAAAATCCTCTAATTCTAAAAGTTCTTCTAATAAAGTATTTTGGGGAAAACGACAATTTAATAAGATTAGGACTCGGCGTAGAAATTTTCTCAATAGGCGTCCTCATCGCAGTTTTATGTTGACGCGTCGCCGTGATTACAAGCGTGATTTTTATATGCCAGGATATATTAGCTTTACTAATCAAGTATACAAAACCATATGGCAAAATCGCTGGCTATTTACAAAACTTTTACTTGTTTACATTATTTTAAGTGCTTTGCTTTTGGGTGTAATAAGTCAAGGAGACTATAGCCAACTAGCTAACAACTTAAAGTCCATAGGCAAAGACATTTCAGGTGGTGGAGCAGGACTAGGCTCGCAAACCTTAGCGTTATTCAGTGCGGTGGTCAGTGGTTCGCTTAATAAATCCCTCACCCAAGCTCAGCAAATTTACTCGGGACTCCTATTTATTATAAGTTGGCTAACGATTGTTTGGTTGTTAAGACAAAGATTGTCTGGTAAAAAAGTCCGTTTGCGTGATGGAATCTATTCTTCAGGTTCACCGCTAGTCTCTACATTTTTAATATTTCTTATAGTTATGGTTCAGCTTTTACCAATAGCTATAGGGGTTTTAATATATGGTGCGGCAAGCGCCAGCGGTGTGTTAAGCGGCGGAGTTGAGGCTATGTTAGCCTGGATAGGAATAGCTCTTCTAGCAGTGCTTTCGCTTTATTGGCTAACCAGTTCATTAATTGGCATGGTTGTAGTCACTTTGCCTGGTATGTACCCGCTGGCAGCGCTTAAATCATCCGGAGATTTAGTATTAGGGCGACGGCTTAGAGTAATGCTTAGGCTAATTTGGCTTGTCCTTAGCTTGGTGGTTTTGTGGCTTATTTTGTTAGTACCAGCTATTTTGCTTAGCGAACTTATCAACGTGTCTTGGTTGCCAATGGTTCCGTTAGTAGTCTTACTACTTAGCTCGTTTAGCGTACTTTGGGGAACCACTTACATATACTTGCTGTATAGGAGATTAATAGATGAGCCAGCAATCAGCGCGTGAGAGAGTACAAAAACTACGAGACCAGCTTAACCAATATGCGTATGAGTACTACGTACTCGACTCGCCATCGGTAGATGACTCGGTATACGATAGTTTATTTGGCGAGCTGAAAGAGTTAGAAACAAAATATCCCAAGCTTATTACTTCTGATAGCCCGACTCAACGTGTTGGCGGTGAGCTTCTTAGCGGGTTTAAGAAAGCGCAGCACTCAACTAGGATGTTAAGTTTAAATGATGTCTTTGACAGAGATGAAATTGAAGCTTGGGTACAAAGGATGGATAAACTTTTGCCTGGTCGAAAACATGAATTTTTTGTAGACCTCAAGATGGATGGCTTAGCTTGCAGTTTAATATATCAGGACGGAATTTTATCTCAAGCTGTTACTCGAGGGGATAGTTTTGTTGGTGAAGATGTGACTTCTAACGTGCGTACTATTAAAAACGTACCGCTCAAGTTAAGGAAAGCAAAAAGCTTTGAAAATTTCTTAGAAGGCCGCACAGAAGTCCGGGGTGAGATAATTATGCTCAAAAAAGATTTTGAGGCTCTTAATCGCCAGCAAGAAAAAGCAGGGCTAGCTACTTTTGCTAATCCTCGTAATTTAGCTGCCGGAACCATTCGTCAACTTGATCCTAAGCTGGTAGCCAAAAGACCCTTAAATTTTCGAGCCTATGATTTACTAAGAGAAGAGGAAGACGAAGTCCCAACCAACGTGCTTGCATATGAAGCTCTTTCGGCTCTAGGCGTTACTCGCAATAAGCAGGCCAAGTTGTTTACAAACGTTGATGATGTTATGAGGTTTGTAGATGAGTGGGGTAAAAAAAGAAGCGAGTTGCCATTTCATACTGATGGCCTAGTTATTAAAGTTAATGACAAAAAACAATTTAAGGATCTTGGAATTGTAGGCAAACAGCCTAGAGCAGCGGTGGCATATAAATATGCAGCAGAACAGGCTACAACAGTGGTTGAAGATATTGTTATTAGTATAGGGCGGACTGGAGCCGCCACGCCTGTAGCAGTTTTTGATCCAGTGCAAGTGGCTGGTACAACCGTACAGCACGCTAGCCTTCACAATGCCGATGAAATCGCTCGACTTGATGTGCGGGTTGGCGATACAGTAGTGATTTTTAAAGCCGGTGACATTATTCCCCAAGTTAAAAGCGTAGTTAAAGAACTTAGACCTAAAAATACTAAGAAGT
Source organism: uncultured Candidatus Saccharibacteria bacterium (assembly GCA_963717595.1). GTDB lineage: Bacteria > Patescibacteriota > Saccharimonadia > Saccharimonadales > Saccharimonadaceae > CAVQWH01. The sequence goes on from CAVQWH010000001.1 coordinate 583,171, forward strand.
TTAACTTTGAAAAAGCCCTAAAATCCCAATACCCTGAACTAACCTTTGAACGTCCTGAAGGTGAAGCTGTATATCGAGTTAAAGGTGCTACCTGCCCACTGCTCTTAAAACGTGCGGTTGCTCATTTTGCATCCAAAGGGGCTATGGATATCGACACTTTAGGAGAAAAAAATGTAGAAGCTTTAGTAGATGCTGATTTAGTAAAAGATCCTGCTGACATTTATAAGCTTAAAAGTGAGCAGTTAATTAAGCTAGAAAGGTTTGCCGATATTTCAGCAAAAAAGTTAGTGGATGCTATTGCAGATAAAAAATCACCTGAATTACCCCGATTCATATTTGGCCTTGGCGTTAGGCATGTGGGCAGCCAAACGGCAGTTGATTTAGCTGAAGAATTCGGCTCACTAAAAAAACTCCAAACCGCTACATTGGAAGATTTACTGAGTGTAGAAGGCGTGGGCTTAATTGTAGCGGAATCTATTTTGGCATGGTTTGCTGATCCGGATAATGAAGTATTGCTAAAAAAATTCCACGAGTTAGGCGTTGAACCTACGTATAAAAGCCGATCTAGGGGCAAGTTAGCTGGCCAGAGCTTTGTTATAACAGGGACTTTAGGGAGCATGGGACGTGATGAGGCGGCCGAAAAACTGCGCAGCGTGGGAGCCACGTTCCAAAGTTCTGTCAGCAAAAATACTGACTTTTTAGTTGCTGGAGAGAATACTGGAGAAAGTAAGCTTAAAAAAGCTCGTCAATATAACACTAAGGTAATTAACGAGGCTGAGTTTTTGGAGATACTAAACGATGCCGGCTAATCCAGAGAGTTTAACGCCACCGCCTTGTGAGCCGGGCAAGTATATTCATTCTAAAACTAGGAAACCATATGAAGTTGTGGGAGTAGCATGCCATTCCGAAACTCTAGAATGGATGGTGGTATATAAGCCGCTTTACGAGCACGAAGGGATGCCGGATATTTGGGTTCGGCCATACGAAATGTTTTTTGAGCAAGTTTCCATTAATGGCGTGAAGCGTCAAAGGTTTGAAAAAGCAGATAACAAAAACACACCCTAGGAAACCAGAGTGCGTTTCTGTTTTTAGTGGTAAGAACTTACCAACTATTGCTTCGATTGTTATCGCGACTTGGACGCTCTTCACGCGGGCGAGCTTCGTTCACAACGATTTTGCGGCCATCAAGCTCGCTATCGTTTAGCTGTTCGATAGCTTTTGTGCCGTCTTCATCGTTTTCAAATTCAACGAATCCAAAACCCTTGCTTCGTCCACTGTTGCGGTCGGTTATCACTTTGGCGCTAGTCACTGGGCCGATACCTTCGAAATGCGCTTTTAGCGAATCGTCGTTTGTATCCCAAGACAAACTGCCAATAAAAAGTTTCTTTGACATTAACTGTTCCTTACTATTACTTACATGTCAGATCGACCCGGTACATACCTTACTTTTATTAGCGATGAAGAAACTTCAATTCACTGAGAGCACGATATTACATTTCTGAACTTCTACAGTTAAGCATAATTGATGCATAATTACTAGTAAAAATGCTTGTGTTATTGAGTAGACTGTGCAATCATAAACGTATTAGCTGATGCGCCAATGAGGCAGTAGGCTTTTAAAAACAAAAACTTCCTAAACCCGCAGCCTCAGGGTGGGCGCGCAGCAGCTTTACCCAACACCTCTTTGCCAGAGGTGTTTTGTTTGTTAGAATAAACCTATTCGTTATGGGGCTATAGCTCAGTTGGCTAGAGCGCTTGCATGGCATGCAAGAGGTCAGGAGTTCGAGTCTCCTTAGCTCCACCATTTCGAATTTGTTAAAGAAGTTGCCTCGGGGCTTCGCCCCTCGGCATTGGTTTCCGCCAAGAAATTCCAGGGGGTTTTGAATTCCGCCAAAAGAATTCCCGCCGAAAGGCGGCGGTTCGAGCCGATGGAAACAAGAAAATCTCTCATCCGTGAGGGATTTTCTTGTCTATAGAGATTTACGGCTTGGTTGGCTTCAATAATCCAGTTTCGCATGAGTTCGAGCCAATGATTACCTTTTCGTTCAAAATCCGATAATTTTTCCTCAATTGTTTTATTTTCCGCCATTAAAATATTTTTCCGCTCTTGATATTCCGCAAGCTCTAACGCTTCGGCTAAATATGCGTCAGTTAGTCGTTCTAACTTATCTTTAATGGCGGAAATATTATTGCGGAGATTTTGAACGAAAAGGTCTGATGTGCGGCGGGATTCCATATTTTCATTTTCCAATTTTTCTAAAAACTTTTCCCGCCACTCATCAGGCAAAGAAACTTTTTGACAAAGATTTTTCACTTGTTCGTTTAAAACTTCTTCCCGCAAAAAGCGATTTTCAGTGCATTGAACAGTTTTGCTCTTGTGGGTGCAACGATAATAAACAAACTTCAAACCGCTTTTTTTGATATGTCTTTCGGCAGTTATGGCATAGCCACAAATCCCACAAGTAGCAAAACCTAAATACTGAAAATTTTTTGCTCCTCGCTTTTTGCGGGGTTTTCCATTTTGAACAAGTGCAATCTGTATTTTGTCAAAAAGTTTCTTTGGAATCATTGGCTTGTGCGAACCTTGATGCACTTCGCCTCGGTAGTAAAAATATCCATAGTAAAAAGGATTTTTCAAAACATGTTCTACCGAGGCGAGTGCGAGAGGTTTACCGCTTCGGGAGCCAACCAAGCCGAGAGAAAACATTTTGCGTTGAATAGCCGTGAGCGTATATTCGCCAGTAGCAAAAAGCTCCAATATTTCTTTTACTTTACCAAAAGTTTTTTTATCAGGTTCAATCGTTCGCAAGCGAGGTTCGTTAAAATAACCAATTGGAGCTTTTGCCGATAATTCACCACGGCGTATTTTTTGCCGAATACCACGCAAAATGTTTTCTCTTAAATTGTCGGTGTAATATTTTGCTTGTCCGAAAGCGACACTCAACATAAATTTTCCTTGGGGTGTCGCTTCGAACCAAAATGTCGGGAATTTTAGCGCAACAATTTTTAGCGTGTCAACAAAATATATGACCTTGCCACCGTCAATAGAATTTCTCGCTAAACGGTCTGGATTCCACGCTAAAATTCCCGAGGCAGAACCTTTTTCAATTTCGCCAAGCATTTCGTTAAATACTTCGCGACCAGGTTCTTTGGCTGTTTTGCTCTCGTAATACTCACGAACAATAAATAAACCCTGTTGCTTGGCGTATTCCCGAAGCTCCGTCAATTGAGCCTCAATACTCAAAACTTGGCGTTCTTCATCTTCACTTGATTTTCTACAATAAATAAAATATTTGATCATAGCTTCGGGAATTAAATTGATAAAAGGTTTTGCATTACACCGACAATTTGTAAATCTCTATTCATCGGCTCTTGTGCCTTTGGCACAATCCAAACTTTGTTTGGGAACCGCCGCCTTTCGGCGGGAATTCTTTTGGCGGAATTCAAAACCCCCTGGAATTTCTTGGCGGAAACCAATGCCGAGGGGCGAAGCCCCGAGGCAACTTCTTTAACAAATTCGAAATGGTGGTGTTTGTTTGAAAAAGTCAGAACCCATTTCGCGGAAAATCCCAACGAATGAAACGAAAACGATGCGGACGAGGCAGGGCAAACTATTTTTCTGGGGTTTTGGATTTGCCCTGCCTCGACTGTATTCCCGCCCGCAGGAGGGGTCTGGGGAGGAATGCGGGCGGGTTTCGAACCGGGGATTTTCGGAAATTCGGCGACTAAATTCATAAATATATACATGATGGATTATAGTATAACATTGTCTGGAAGTATAACAAAGTGTAAAATGTGAATAATTATGGAAATCAAATTCAAATCTGATAAATACCGCAAATCCAGAGGTGGATACTCTCGGTTTTTGAATGTTCTTTGTGAACATTGTGGCGCAAAAATATTGGTTTACCAAAAAGACAGCTCACCCCGTTGAAACGTCTTTACCTAGATAGAATTTTTGCGCCAGAAAATTTAGCAAATTTTCAAAAACTTCCTATAAATAAAGTTCCAAACTTGACCTGCTCAAAATGCAAATCTGTTTTGGCTGTTCCATATATTTATAAAAAAGAACAGCGCAAAGCGTATCGTATTTTTGTCGGTGCAGTCAATAAGAAAATTACCAAAATATGAACACGGCTTCAGAAAAACTCGGCCAAAATATGAAGCGCATCAGAGCCAAAAAGAAAATGTCGCAAGGAGATATTGCACGAGCTTCTAGAGGTTGATAAGGGTTACATTAGCAATATTGAGAATGGCAAGAAAAATCCCACCCTTGCGACAATTCAAAAATTAGCTGATGCGCTTAAAGTACCTGCTGATGAATTATTGAAATAATATGAAACACCTAAATATTGAAATTAAAGCAAAGTGTAATGACCACGAAAAAATTCGTTCAATTTTGAAATCGCGAAAAGCAGATTTTAAAGGAATAGACCACCAAATTGATACCTACTTCAAAGTGAATAATGGTAGGTTAAAATTGCGCGAAGGAAATATTGAGAATTTTCTCGTATTTTATGAAAGAGAAGATAAGGAGGGGCCGAAACAATCTAATGTCATTTTGTTTAAGTCCAATCCAAATTCTTCACTGAAGGAAATTTTACTAATCTCTCTTGGAGCTTTGGTTATAGTAGACAAACAAAGAGAAATTTACTTTGTTGAGAATGTAAAATTTCATATTGATACTGTGGAGAATTTGGGAACATTTATGGAAATTGAGGCAATAGACAGCGATGGGTCTTTTGGTAAAGAAAAGTTACTAGAACAATGCCAAAATTACCTTGATTTATTCGGGATTCCAAAAGACGATTTAATTTCCGTTTCTTATAGTGATTTACTTTTGCAAAAGATATGAAGCCGATTTTATTTATCGATTTTGATGGTACTCTTTGCCATGACAGATTCTGGAGAAGTATAGACGCAAGTAGTTTTGAGAAGATTCAGAATTTTTTGTTTGGCGAAAATAAGTCAATGATAAACGAATGGATGCGGGGCATCCATTCGTCCGAAGAAATTAACCAGTTCATATCAAAAGAGTTAAATGTTCCTTTTGAAAAAGTATGGGAAATATTTGTCGCGGATTGCGAGAATATGAACATTCCGGCTGATGTTCTTAATCGAATCGAAAATCTTAGAAAGAATTATCACACGATTTTGATTACAGATAATATGGATTGTTTTACGCGATTTACCGTTCCTGCACTGAAACTAAATTCCTATTTCGATTCAATTATTAACTCTTTTGATAACAAAAAATTCAAGAGTGATAACGGTGGCGATGTATTTTCGCAGATTGTAAATGAGCGTGGTTCAAAAATCGAAAATAGTATTTTTATGGATAATTCAAAGGGTACTTGCGCTACCTTTTCAAAACTTGGTGGTATAACACGCTTTGTTACTTTAGAAGAACCACTTGCATTTTGGCTGGAAAATTTGGAGAATGAATTAGTTACGACATAGTCGCCGAATTTCCGAAAATCCCCGGTCCAAACCCGCCCGCATTCCTCCCCAGACCCCTCCTGCGGGCGGGAATACAGTCGAGGCAGGGCAAATCCAAAACCCCAGAAAAATAGTTTGCCCTGCCTCGTCCGCATCGTTTTCGTTTCATTCGTTGGGATTTTCCGCGAAATGGGTTCTGACTTTTTCAAACAAACACCACCAATACACTATTATCGACCATGGTTTATATAGTATGATTGATTTAAGATGTTTAAACGCTTTATTCAAAAAAGACTAGAAAAACTTGCTAAAAAATACCTAGCTAAACATAAACCGAAACTTATTTTAGTAACTGGTAGCGTAGGTAAAACTAGCACAAAGCTGGCTATTGCTACGGTGCTTTCTGAGCGGTTTGGTGTACGAGTTCATAAAGGTAATCACAATAGTGAGCTTAGTGTACCACTAGGAATTTTAGGAATTGACTACCCGGACAATATTCGCTCTATTGGCGCTTGGCTAAAAGTACATAAAGCAGCAAAACGAAGAATTAAGAGTAAGACTAATGACTGTGACGTTATCGTGCAAGAACTTGGCACCGATGCGCCTGGAGATATTCCGCACTTTGGCACCTATCTAAAAGCTGACATTGGAGTTGTTACTGCAGTAAGCCCAGAGCATATGCAGGCATTTGGTAATTTAGATGCCGTAGCACAAGAAGAATTATCAGTGGCAAAATTTAGTAATCGTATTGTAATCAACCGTGACGATATTGATGGCAGCTATGCAAAGTACCTAACTTTATCCGCTGTTAATACTTACGGAACTAGCGCTGCAGCTGAGTATCGCTTTGAAACTTCTGATAGTAATTTAAAAGAAGGGTTTAAGGGTCAGTTTATTGCACCTGAGTTTGGTAAGGTTGATGTTGCCCTAAGGCTGGCAGGAGAACAAAATATTAAAGCAGCAGTTGCAGCCGGTGTTATCGGTGCTAAACTTGGGCTTACAGCGCAGGATGTTGCAAATGGCCAGGCTAAAATTCGTCCGGCAAGTGGCCGCATGAACATACTTAAAGGCTTAAAAGACTCTATTCTTATTGATGATACGTATAATTCCAGTCCGCTAGCAGCTGAAGCAGCTATAAAAACTCTTTATAGTTTTTCGGCCGGGCAAAAAATTGCAATATTAGGCAGCATGAACGAACTAGGCGCCATGTCGGCTGATGCCCACAAAAGCCTAGGTGAACTTTGCAAAGGTACTGAGCTAGCCTGGGTAATTACTATTGGCGAGGAAGCCGAAAAGTATCTAGCCCCAGTAGCTCGAGGGCAAGGTTGTCAGGTAAAAAGCTTTTCTAATCCTTATGATGCCGGAGCATTTGCCCATCAAGTTTTAGAGAGGAATGCCATTGTGCTTGCAAAAGGATCGCAAAATGGTGTTTTTGCTGAAGAAGCCCTAAAAATACTACTCCATAATAGTGCTGACGAAGAACAATTAGTAAGACAGTCAGCAGCTTGGTTAGAACGAAAGCAAAAACAGTTTGCCAAGTTTTAGCGCGACATGATATCCTAAAGTGAAGAATACTTGAGCGAGGGAGAGCGTTAGAGTAATGAATGATGATATCAAGCCGGTAGATATAAACAGTGAACTGCAAAGCTCACCGCCGTCTTCTGACCCTACTCCAACTCCGCCCTCGTCCACACCATCCACTCAGTTTCCTCAACCTAGTGTTATGGGCACCCCGCCTCCTAAGGGAAGTCGTAAAAAAATATATGCTATAACCATAACTATACTGGTAGTTATTTTAGTGGCTATCGGAGGAGGAGCGGCGTATGCGCTTTGGTATAACAATCCGGAAAAAGTTGTTGCTGATGCAGTAGGCAACATAATTAAAAGTCCCTCCTCTGTTTCCAGTGCGGTTTTTGTGAGCAAGACTAAAAGTGGTGATAAGTTAACTGTAAATTTCTCGACTCAATCCAATAATCCAAAACTAGCTGGTTCGCTTGATGCGAAAATCAATGTAGATACTGCAAATTTTAAAATTAATTTCGGCGGTGCCGGTATGGTCACAGAGAGTGGCGATTTCTATTTTAAGATAGATAATGCTAAAGAAGTAGTAGGTAGATTGCTGGTAACTGACTACGGTAAGCTCTATGTTACCAGTCCTACTCTAAGGAAAGCTTTAGAAAATTTTGCTGCTAAAATCGACGGAAAATGGATAAAGGTAGATACTCAAGATGTTGCAAGCATGCTTGATAGTTCAGGCTATAAAAAAGAACGTCAATGTTACAAAAAAGCCCTTACGAATTTTTATGACAAGAAGGATCAGCAGAACCAGGTAATAGATGCCTATAATAAAAATAAATTTATTACTGTTAATAACACTAATGGAAGTGAAAATATTAACGGAGTAAGTAGTAAAAGCTATGATATATCTCTTAACGTAAAGAAATCATATGATTTTAGTGATGCAGCAAAGAAGACTGATGCCATAAAGTCCATTAACAAGTGTGCTATGGGTAGCACTAATTTAGAAAGTTATTCTCGGCCAATTCCACAGGAAATTAAAAAGTCACAAAATGAAATTGACCGAGCGAAGCTAAAATTATGGATCTCAAAATGGGACCATAACTTAACAGGGATCGATGCCTTATACAATGGAAGCGATGGTACAAGTAATAACTTCACTATGAAGACCAACTTTAAAGCCAAGCCGCAACTTAAGAATCCCCAGAGTTCGCTTTCTTTAACCGATCTTCAGCAAGAAATAAATAAAATATTCACCGCAGCCATGTCGGAGCCTTCCATCTATCAAGGCGCCCAAGCTAAGGCTCGCGAAACAAAGCGAAAAACCGATGCCGCCCTTGCGGCTAAGCAAGCCCAACTTAGTCAATTGCAATAGCCTTAAGCTACCGACTAATAATCTGTTATAATATCACTAGTTATGCAGAGATATAATCCTAAGGATATTGAGTCGAAATGGCAAAAAATTTGGGAAGAAAAAGGTACTTACAAAGTAGACCTTAGTGATAACAAGCGCCCCAAATACTACGGCTTTAGTATGTTACCTGGAATTACTGGTGCAGGTATTCATACTGGCCACGGTAGAACTTTTCAGTTTAGTGACATAAAAGTTAGAACTAAAAGGCAGCAAGGCTACAACGCCTACCATCCTATTGGTTGGGATTCTTTTGGATTGCCGGTTGAAAACTACGCCATTAAAATTGGCAAACAGCCTCGCGAGGCCCACGACGAAGCTTTAGTTAATTTCAAAAGACAACTTAAAAGGCTTGGTTATAGCTATGACTGGAGCAAGGAAATCAGTACGGCCGATCCTGAATACTACAAATGGACGCAGTGGATTTTTAATAAACTTTATGAGCATGGCTTAGCTTATCAAAAAGAAAGCCCCCAATGGTGGTGCGAAACCGATAAAACAGTTTTAGCGAACGAACAAGTTGAAGGTGGGAAATGCTGGCGTTGCGGTAATCCAGTTGTAAAAAGGAACCTAAAGCAATGGTTCTTTAAGATTACTGAATATGCCGATGAAATATTAGAAGCGACTGATGATCTAGACTGGACTGAAATGGTTAAAACCATGCAGAAGAACTGGATTGGCAAGAGCCAGGGTGCTGAAGTAGATTTTCCAGCCATAGACTTAGAAGAGACTATTAAGATTTTTACTACCCGCGTCGATACTATTTTTGGCGCAACTTTTTTGGTTTTGGCTCCCGAGCATGAACTAGTAAAAAAACTTACAACTAAAGAACAATCTAAGTCGGTAGAAAAATATGTCAACGAAGCAGCTTGTAAATCAGACATTGAACGGCAAGATACTAACCGCGAAAAAACAGGTGTTTTTACAGGCAGCTACGCTACTAACCCGTCTAGCGGTGAGAAAATTCCTATCTGGATAGCTGACTACGTTTTGATGGGTTACGGTACTGGCGCTATTATGGCCGTACCAGCTCATGATGAAAGAGACCATGAGTTTGCAGTGGAACACGATTTACCAGAACGCAATGTTATTAATCCAGTTGTTATAAGAGAAGATGCTAAACAAAAAACTGACTTTAAGAAAAAGAAGAAGGTGGTTGTTGTAGTAGAAAATAGCGATGGTAAAATTTTAACTATTAATTGGGGACCTAGATTTGGCGGACGATTAACTATAGGCGGAACTATAGAAGAAGATGAGTCTCCTGAGCAAACCGCGCTTAGAGAAATCAAAGAAGAAACGGGGTATAGTGACGTTAAGATACTACAAACTGGCGACGAAACTTATTTTTATAAATATTACGCCTTTTCAAAGCAAGAAGCTCATGATGTTGAAGCATTTTTTGTGCATGCCAAATTAAATAGTGATAAAAAAGAAAAACAAAATCTTGATGAATCTGAAAAAAATAAATTTAAAGTTGAGTGGGTTACTAAAGAAGTAGCTGCTCAGGAAATTATTGATCCGCTTCATCAATACGGTATAGATAAATTTATTTTTAGACATTGCTACCATGGCGAAGGTATCCTTGTTAACTCAGGCCAATTTGATGGCATAGAATCATCACAGGCGCGGGAAGAAATCGTAGATTGGCTTGAGCAACAAGGCCAAGGCAAGAATAAAACCCAATATAAAATGCACGATTGGCTTATCTCTCGTCAGCGCTATTGGGGCGCACCGATTCCTATTGTTCACTGTCCTAGTGATGGGGCTGTAGCAGTGCCAGATAAAGACTTGCCGGTAATTTTGCCAGAGGTTAAGGATTACAAACCTACTGGCGACGCCACATCAGTTTTAGCTAGTGTAACCGATTGGGTAAACACCAAATGTCCTAAATGTGGCGGACCAGCTAAGCGCGAGACTGACACTATGGATGGATATGCTTGCTCTAGTTGGTACTTCCTTCGATATCTTGATCCGTTTAATAAAGAGCAGGCGTGGAACCCTGAGGTGGCCAAGCATTGGATGCCAGTTGATTTTTATAATGGCGCTGATCATGCAGTAGCCCACCTTTTGTACGCTCGTTTTTGGATGAGATTCTTTTATAAACTTGGACTTGTAAATACCCCCGAGCCATTTAAAAAGATGATGTACAACGCTTATATACTAGCGCCAGATGGTTTAAAGATGAGTAAATCTAAGGGCAATGTAATTGATCCGCTGGAGATTATGGACAGCGGTTATGGAGCTGATAGTCTGCGTGTGTATGAAATGTTTATTGCTCCGTTTGATATGGAAGCACCATGGGACACCAGAGGTGTGCCGGGAGCTTATAGATTCCTTAATCGAGTGTGGAATTTAACACAAGAATATATATCTTCTAGTAAAAGCTCGGTTTCAAAAGATGATGAATCTAATATTAAGCAAATTGCTCATAAGACTATTAAAAAAGTAACTGAAGATATAGAGAATGATAAATTCAACACGGCTGTAGCGGCCATGATGGAGGCGGTGAATAGTTATTTTAAAATTAAAGAGAAAAATGCAATTGGTAAGCAGCCAGCTTGGATATTTGCGATAGAAAGTTTATTGCAGCTACTGGCTCCATTTGCGCCTCACATTACAGAAGAGCTTTGGCAACAGCTGGGTCATGATAGCACTATTCATATTGATAACTGGCCACAGTGGGATGAAAAGTACTTAGCTCAAACTTCAGTTACTGTTGCTGTTCAGGTTAACGGCAAGGTACGCGCTGAACTGCAACTGGGCAAAAATGTGGAAGAAAAAGAGGCTTTAGGCGCTGCAAAGGAAAATAAGAGAGTAAGTCCTCATCTTAAGGGTAAAACTATACGAAAAGTTATTTACGTTCCCGGCCGAATAATAAACCTGGTTGTTTCTTAGTTTTTGTATTAATAGTGGATTACTACGGTTGTGCCGATTGGGGCCCAGTCGTAAATCCACTTGGCTTGATCATCGGGTTCATTAACACAGCCATGACTCATTGTGTGCCCCCAATTGTGATGCCAGTAAGCGCCATGTAGAGCGTAGTCCTGGTAAAAATAGTTGACCCATGGAACGTTAGGTAAATCATAGTAATCACCAGCCGCCTTTGAGCCTCCGACCATTCTTTGGGATGCATATTTTACATAAATATGAAACACGCCTGTTACCGTTTCATGGCCAGGCACCCCGCTAGATATAAGGAAATTCCTTACAGGTGTAGCCTCTTCATAGGCGGTAAGTGATTGTTGGGTTAAATTTACTTCAATCCATTTTTTCTCAGCTGTCATGTTAACGGTTTTAAAAGGCGTGGTTTTGGTTGCTATTTTGCCGGTGTATGGCTGATTTTGTGATAAGGACTGTATTAACTCGTTAGTTATTTCATCTTGATTAGTTACAGTTTGCCCGGTTTGCCCTTCTTGCACTACCAGAGCGGAGGATCCATTTTTGTTCTTGATTACATCTTGGTTTTTGGTGGGTGTGTTTAAACTATCTGCAACTGAGTTTACATATTGCTTTATTTTTGTCTTGTCTAGGCTAATCTTATAATTTGTTTTAGTTGGCGTAATGTTTACCCAGCTAGCCTTTTGTGCAACGGTAGGCTGATAAGTAGTACCTGGGGCTGTAAGGGTAACATTGATATCAACGTAGGTCTGAGCTTTTGCGAGAGTTCCTTTTAAATTGGCTGCTAAGATTGAAGCAGCAGTTTTTTGGTGGCTTACCGGTAGAGTGGTAGATTTTCCACTTGCTACTGCAGTAGCAAGTTTTTTACTCAAGTTATTTGTGTCTATGGCACTACCGTCTTTTTCGGGTTTGATAACAAATTTACTAGATAACTGACTAAATACTATCTTGGCGTTTATAGGTGGCTGGATAGATACTTTGAGCTCTTTATCAATATATTTTGAGAGCTGATTTTTGTTTACTGTAACACTGAGATCTACATGACGAGGCTGCCATAAAGCGATGCGGCTCCAAAAACTTTGCCTATGCTGGTTTAGTAAATTACTGACAGTTTTTTCAACATCTACACTTACACCTAAGTTTTTTAAGTTAGGTTTTATAGAGGTTTTACCATCAGTAATAGTTACCTTGCTAAGCGTGGATCGCTGCGTAACTATTTTTGTGAGCTGAGATGAGTTTTTACCACTAACTAAAGTGTCTCCAAGATATACATTTGGCAATGCTTTGCCAGAGAAATATATGGCAGTTGTTGCAGCCATAAATAAAATAACCCCAAACAAACTAGCCATAGATATGCTTAGTTGTTTATGGGTTTTGATGAAATTTGATAAATTTTGTCGTTTAAGGACCATTGTTTTATCCCGAACTCAACCTATATAGATTGTATTATATACCACGCTAATTTGCCAAGCAGTTTGAGATAATATGTAGTTTAAGCTATACTGTAAACAAGTTTCTATAACATAAACCAAAAAGGAGTGTTTGTTTATGGCAGAGCCAAAAAAACAGACCAGCCCTCGCAAGAGTGGCTTACGTCGCAGTCATTTAGCTTTAAAGCTTGCACGTCGTGTTAACGCTAAATCTCCAGTTAAAGCCCATACCACCAAGCGTGAGACTGGTTCACGAAAGAAAGGTTAGTCTTTAGGTAATCGTGCTTAAAGCTAACAGCCCCGCACTTTAAATATAAATATAAGGAGTCAAGCGCCATGGCATCAAATCGTCACCTCGGTCGCATAATTGCCCTACAAACCCTTTATGAATATGATTTTCGTTCTTCGGCTGGAGATGAGCAAACAGATTTAGATCAAATTTTAGAACGCAATTTAGAGCGTTATAAAAAAACTGTTGATGATAAAGAGTTTGTAGAACAATTAGTTCGCGGCGTGGCAAAAAGTGGCAAAGAGCTAGATGCTATCATTCAGCCCGTAGCACCGGATTGGCCGATAGATCAAATTGCAAAGGTTGACCACGTTATTTTGCAGATTGCCACTTTTGAACTAAAAGAGCTAAAAGATGTTGTGCCACCCAAGGTAGTAATTAACGAGGCGGTTGAGCTAGCAAAAGCATTTGGCTCTGACAGTTCATCTAAGTTTATTAATGGTGTTCTAGGGACTGTCTACAAAACGCTGACCAAGGAGTTACCAGATGAAGAAGCCAAAGTTTAACCAATTTAAGAAGTATTTCAAACGTAAATCGTCTATTCAAGAAATTACCCGTGAGCCAACCGCCGGTGGTGTAATTTTTCGCCGTAATAAAAAGGGTGAAATTGAAATTTTATTAATTCAAGATTCAAAAGATCGCTGGACTATTCCTAAAGGCCACATTGAAGAAGGTGAAACTGCCGAGCAAACTGCTCTTCGCGAAATTCATGAAGAAGCGGGTTCTAGATAAGACCAAAGCTTTGGGCTGGTTAGGTAAAATTAACTTTCGTTATCGCCGTTTGAACACACTGGTTTTAATGACAACTCAAATTTACCTAGTTCATGCTAAAGCGGATACAGATAAAATCAAAAAAGAAAAATGGATGAACGACATCAAGTGGTTTAGCTTTAACGAAGCGCTAGACAAAATTGAGTATGAAGATATCGGCAAGCTGATTTTACTTGCTAAGAAACGAATTCGCGAGGCAGGTCTTTAAGTATGCAAGGCGTAGACATTAGCCCATATAAAGAGTTTGCCAAATCTAAGTTGGGTTTTGAGTTTAATAATATAGAACTATTAGTAACATCCCTGACTCACAGAAGTTACGTTAATGAGCATAAAAAAAGCACCAAGGAGCATAACGAGCGGCTAGAGTTTTTAGGGGACGCTGTCCTTGAGTTAGTAGTAACAGACTTTTTGTATAAGAACTACCGCGAGCCGGAGGGTGTATTAACCAGCTGGCGGGCAGCTTTGGTGCGAACTGAAAGCATCGGCGCAGCAGGTGAGCAATTAGGCTACGCCCCTTTACTTCGCTTAAGTCGTGGCGAAAAACGAGGCAGTGAGCGTGCTAGACAACAGATAACCGCCAATGCTTTTGAAGCAGTAGTAGGAGCAATATATTTAGACCAAGGTTATGAAGCCGCCACTAAAGTAATTAATGAGTATATTTTAAATCGCTTGGAAAAAATTCTTGAGGACGAAAGTTGGCGCGATCCTAAGTCTAGGCTACAAGAAGTTGCCCAGCGAATAGATAATCACACACCTGTATATAAGGTTTTGGAAGAAGAAGGTCAGACCACGACAAAATGTTTACCTTAGGTGTATTTGTAAATAAGCGCTTGCTTGGAAAAGGCAGCGGCCTATCCAAGCAAGTTGCCCAGCAGCAGGCCGCCCAAGCCGCTCTAAAAAAATACGACTCTGATTAACAGAGCCGTTAAGGTTATTTCCCGGACCAGAACGTAAAGTTCTGGCACAGCTCACGGATATTCCGTGCCGGGTTCGGTCTGTGGTGGACGAAAAGATGTCACCGGTAGTACGGTTCTCTGTGTGCGTGTCGCGGAAGTTCCGGAGGATTATCTATCCTGATAATCCGATCCGTTGGTAATTTCAGGGTGCTATGTAGTATGGCACCCACGGTAATCACCGCCGCCACTATTAAGGTCATGGCGAAGATACCCAATCCTACGAGCGTGTCCGACAGCGCCACAGCAAAAAGCAACGTTGCGATTACGCACCAAATAAGCGTCTCCATATCTATGTGGATAACGGCAGAGCTAACTAGCGCCTCCATGCTCTACAACCTTTCGTCGCAGGTTCAAGAAAACTTCAAAGCCTTCCTTTCAGTTATTAAAACATACTGTTAGCAAAATATCAAGCATCCAAGCTGTTGACTAGGGGAAGTAAACCGAGTAAAATAGGTCGAAGTTGATATAACAAAGTTTAAAGAGGATTAGAATAAAATATGCTCGCAATTCGTTTGCAACGCGTAGGCCGCAAGGGCTACCCAGTTTATCGCGTCGCCGTGCAAGAAGCCCAGCGCCATCCATCTAGCGGAAGGGTAGTTGCCTATGTCGGTAGTTATAACCCGCACACTAAAGAAGTAAAGTTTAACACCGAAAAAATAAACTTCTACTTAAAGAACGGCGCCCAGCCTACACCTAGAGTAGTTAAGCTACTTAAGGAAGAAAAAATTAAATTGCCTGATTGGGTAAGCCAGCCTGATAAAAAATCAGCATCTATCAAAAATCCGTCTAAGCTGCGTAAAAACCAACCTGATGAGCCGGCAGAAGAAGCAGTTGCGGCTGCTCCTAGCGAAGAAGCGGAAACTCCAGCAGAAAATGAGCCGGCAAAAGAGGAAGCTGAAACTTCGCCAAAAGAAGAAAAATCTTCCGAGGCAAACGACAGCCAAGAGCCTGAATCAAAAGACGAAGAAAAGTCTGAAGAAGCTAAAGCTTAAAAACTAGCAACTTATTTGTATCTAAGCTACAATTATATTGTCAGATATTTCAACGTGAGGCTTAAAAAGGAGGAGCTACCGTGGCGACAACAATTGATCAGCAATTCATAGAATATATAGTTAAAGAATTAGTCAGCAACCCAGATGACGTTAAAATAGAAAGACGTATCGATGAAAAAGGCGTGCTTTTAGAACTGACCGTTAATCCGGAAGATCTCGGACGGGTTATTGGCAAACGCGGCATGACTGCTCAAAGTTTACGCACGTTGCTACGTGCCCTGGGAACCAAAAACGATGCTCGTTATAATTTAAAAATTGTTAATAATGATGGCGACCAACCGGCGCCTAAACCACCAAAAACTGACGATAATTCAGTATCAGACGACACAAATGATGAGTCGTCAACAGAGGAAAATACTGAATCTGTGGAAAAAGATTCAGATTTAACAAAAAAGACTAGAAAAGAGCTTGCCGAGCTCGACGATCTTGATATATAATAACCACAGTCTAAATGACTTCTAAGTTACACAAGCTCGTGCGAGCAATTTAGATTGAGAGCTTTATGTGTTAAAAGAACCCGCTTTTTATTGGGTTCTTTTATTTATAAAATTTAATGATTGCAATAAAAAAGACAAGTAGGTAGGTTTTGGTTGTGGGCAGGCGCGGGCTTTAACCCGCACCTGCCTGAAACCTTATGCCGCTGCGATCTTTTCTAGGCCTACTTCGATGTCCGTATCCTCCTCTTCGCCTTCAATAGCGAAGAGATCGGGGGGAGTACCACTTGCATCCGGTTCGAAACTAGCCAGCAGCTTATCTGCTTCGGCTTTGGCGTTGTGTGACGACTTGAGGATTCGACCCTTGCTGTCGAGTAGCACGATGCCGCGCTTCTCTTTGGAAATGCAGATTTTGACGATGAACCACAGGCCGCCGATTTTGCTGTAAGGAATGAATACTTGAGGCAGAATGATGCATCCACCCTCTTCGTACGCCTTGGTGAAGTGCTCAGGGCGCAATATTTTCTCTAGAAAGAGATGTACTGCTTCCCGGCGGCCGATTCGGACTTGAGCGATTAGATCACCTTTATCCGTGCTCAGCATTCTCTCCAACTTTGAATGTACTACCCCTAAAGTAGTCTCCTCTAGGGCGATTTCCTCTGGATCGTGTTCCACGGTGCGGCCATAGGAGCCGGTATTCTCAGCCCACATGCCGTTGCCGGTTCTCTCACCTTCAGCACCGAAGATAAATACAATCTCTCCCTCGGCGTAGTAATTCAGACCTCTTGGCATGACACTAGTTTCCTTCCTTGAGTAACCCATTTTAACAGGAGTGTACTGGCACGATGTTCCCAAAAAACAAAACGAGATGTGGAATTAAGCCACAAAAACAAATTGTGCCCTAGCTCCACATCTCGCTACCACCTACTTGTCAATGTACTCTGGAGTATATATCTACACTCAACAAAGTTACCGTATATTTTAAACCTGATCAGCTAAAAAGTCAATTTATAATCTGTTGCATAAATGTCAATATTGTACTAAAATAATATAAGTTTCGTTGAGGTCAAGAGGCTTCCGAAGCACCTTGACAGGCAGACAAAATAGGAAGGCGCTAATGAGTACTACTGAAATTGCAGGGGATAATTACTCGTTGAAAGAGGGCGTAGAGATTATTGAGTTCTTTGGGTACAAAGGGTTCAAATTGTCCGATGAAAGCTGGTTCATAGTTCCTCTTGAGGATGATGAGAGGTTCATGGAAATTGATCCCAACGAACAAGCGTCTGATTCTATTAGGGGCTGTATTCAGGAAGACGTGGAGTCTGGTAGCGAGGATAAGATCGCTCAGCTGCATCTTTGTCCTGAGGCCGCAGTGCTTCTATTTCTCGAGGGCAAACTTACCAAAAGCAATCTCAGAAAAGCTGTCGAGAAAGATGGCCTCCTCGAAATTCCCAAGTTCAACATCGAGGACCGCACCCTTACTCTTAAAGTGATTGCGGGGTATGAGTATGATGCAGTCACTGCGGATAATGAGGGGAATATGCTCTGAAACTTGGGCTGACACACAGGACGTAGGCGCTTTAATTGGTGCCTACGTCCGCATGTGTTTCCTGTCTAGTTTTTCTGCTTGTCATTATTTTATTTTTAAAACTGATAAAATTATATAAATGAAGATTCAAATTATTACACTGTTTCCGGAAGCCATAGAGCCTTATTTAAATGCTAGTATGCTTTGGAAGGCCAAAGACAAGGGCTTGGTAGAGTATAGACTAATAAATTTAAGAGAATTTGGCATAGGGCCTAGAAAGCAAGTGGACGATACGCCGTATGGCGGAGGTGATGGCATGGTACTAAAGCCAGAGCCGATTGTGGCAGCGATTGAGTTTGCTAAAAAAGAAGATCCAGCCGCCCAGGTTATCTTACCAACACCTCGTGGCCAAACTTATAAGCAGTCTATTGCTAAAAATTTAGCTGCTAATAAAAAGGGACTCATTATAATTTGCCCACGCTATGAGGGTTATGATGAACGTATTGTTAAGTATGTTGATAAGCAGATCTGTATTGGGAATTATATTTTGACTGGTGGTGAATTGCCGGCAATGGTAATTGTTGATAGCGTAGTACGGCTTTTACCGGGAGTATTAGGCGGCGAAAATTCCACTGAGATTGAATCTTTTCAGCAAGATGATAAAAATATAGAATTTCCCCAATATACTCGTCCGGAAGATTTTCGGGGCCTTAGGGTTCCGCAAGTACTTTTAAGTGGTCATCACGACGAAATTGCCAAATGGCGCAAAGGAAGTAGCTCTAAAATCAAATAACCTAGACTACAGGAGTCTAGGTTATTCCGTTGTGGTGGATGTCGTATAGCGAATCAAACACCTTTGTTTTTGGTTTTTGTTTTTCCTATTCGCTTGCAATTACTGTAAATGCTTACAAAATAAAACGCAAGCACTTTTGCATAAAATACAACGGTATATAAATAACAAGGCGTATAATAGTAGCAATGGTTAAATTTGCAAAAGCTTATATGCCATCCACAAAAATTGGCTTATATCCTCAGTTATTTATTTGGTTACTAGTGTTGATATTTATTTTGATGTCAGCGGCGCAGCTGATAGACTTGCAGAGTTTTGTAGATGTTTTTGTTAAATATAACTTACCTCATAGTGAAGCAAGCCCGCAAATTACGGCAGCTATCCTTGCCATAACTGAGGTGTTTGCTCTACCGTTTTTGCTGCGTATGAACCTTAGTTATTATATGCGTTGGTTTAGTTTGCTTTGTGGTTGGGCAGCAGTGTTGTTGTGGGCATGTTTAACATTTTGGGCTTTAGGCAAGGGCTTGGACCTAAGCAATATAGGATATTTTGGTTTTGTGTCATGGCCGCTAGGCTTAAGTTCAGTGCTATATGTAATAATTCTAGTTTTATTAATGGCGTTTTCTTCGCAAGTATTAAGGCATGATTTTAAACGTAGTAGATAAGCTAACTGCACAGCTAAGTGAGGTGATATGAATATTTTAATAATTTCGATTGCTGTCGTTGCTTTAGTGCTCTTAGCTGCTGCTTGCTCAGGCTTAAATGTAGCCTTAATGTCTCTTAATATTGCCGACTTAAGGCGTAAATCGAAGCTAGGCAACAAAGCTGCTAAAAAAGTTTTACCTTTGCGTCAAAATAGCCACCTTACTTTGGCGGGCATCTTACTAACTAACGTAGCGGCTGTATCTATAACTTCTGTGTTAATAGAGAGTGAAACAGGTGGAATTATTGCGGTAATAGTAAGCACGTTACTTATGGTGATATTTGGTGAAATCTTGCCACAAGCTTTCTTTAGTAAACGCGCCCTAACGCTCTGTGCCCGGTTTTCGCCACTTCTTAAGGTGATGATTTTTATTACTTACCCCATATCTAAGCCTTTACAAATTTTACTGGATAAAATACTTGGTAGCACCGAGCGCTCCCAACTCCAAACGC
The DNA here is from genome assembly GCA_963717595.1 of uncultured Candidatus Saccharibacteria bacterium. GTDB lineage: Bacteria > Patescibacteriota > Saccharimonadia > Saccharimonadales > Saccharimonadaceae > CAVQWH01. The sequence goes on from CAVQWH010000001.1 coordinate 602,842, forward strand.
GCCACGAGCTGGGAATAATGATTACTGAACACTTAGGCGACGATGCTAGTGAGCTTGATGAAGACGAGGTAGAAATTGTGCGTGGTGCCCTGCAGCTTAGCGAAAAGCAGGTCGGCTCCATAATGACGCCTATAGAAAAAGTTTATTGGTTAACCCCAGATACTGTGATTGATGCAGATAAAATTGATGAAATTAAAGCGAAAGGCTTTAGCCGCATACCTATTTTTAATAGTAAGCTTACTAAATGTTTTGGAATTTTACTTATGAAGGATTTAGTAGATATAGATTTTGATGAATCGGCTCGTTCAGTGCTCAGATTACCGCTCTATTCTGCCAAAATAGTAGGTAGTAAAACGGCACTTGACACTATGTTTCGCAAATTAGTTAATGGCGGAACTCATCTTATGCCTATAGAGCGTGATGACAAAATAATAGGCGTGGTCACGATTGAAGACTTAATTGAAGAGATAGTAGGCCACGAAATTGAAGACGAAATTGACCGCACAAAACGCCAGGCTTCTAAAGCATAATCCATATATTGATTTTTTAAATTAAAAGTGTTATAGTATAAATTGTTATGCCAAGCAAGCAACTTGAAAGACATTACAAACAAGGAAAATTGCTTGAACACCGGGCCCATGATGGTATACCCATAGTAAGGACCGGTGAAACTTTTGGAGACTCTACAGGTCTGGGAAATCAAGTAGACCCGCCTTTAGATTATCCGGTAACTGATAGTGGTGTTAGCGTAAGTATTAGGAGTAGAGCAGAGAACTTGAAAGCTGCTCTTGAAGCATTTAGTCCCAGTAATGAAAAGACTGGTTTGTCGAAAGTAGCTCTTCATAGACGTGATATAAAAGAACGTTACGGCGAGAACAAAGGCGAAGAAGCTAAAGAAGAAGCTAAAGATTTCCTCAAGGAAGCTAGAAAGTCTTTTTGGAAAGCGTATGGCCACGAAGTATTAGAAGCCGCTGGGATTTTTTCACCTGAGGATTTGGAGCTAGACTTGAGTATAGACGAACTTGATGAAAGGGTTGATTTTAAAGATCTAAACGCTGATGTTAGAATGCTTTGGAGCGAATTTCGTAAAAAGTATGCCAAAACTGGCAGAAAAGCAGAGAAAAAAAGAGAAGACTTTATTAACCAGCTGGAAGATATTATAAATAGCTAAAACTAATAGCTATAACTACCAGAAGAGCTTCCGCTATGGTTGAATAACAGGAAGTATATAAGTGCATAAACAATCGCGCCAACTACTATATAGAGCAAAATCCATTGCCAAAGCGGTCGTTTCCCGTAGCCCTTTTTGTGAGTCTTATTTTCTTTCGCCATGATAATAATCTCCTTATGACTATAGGTGGATTATAGCACAGCTATAGGAGACTGTAGTATAGTAGTTATATGAGCGAAATTATTAAATTATCTGCTAATAATCAAGAATTTGAAGCTTACGTAAGTTATCCGACAGGAAAGCCTAGTGGCGGAATTATCATAATTCATGAAGTTTGGGGTCTTAATGACCACACTAAAGATATTGCTGATAGGTTTGTAAAAGAGGGCTATGAAGTTATAGCGCCTGATTTACTGGGTGACATAGCTCCAGAACCTGAGTTATCTAAAAAAATACGAGAAGGTTTATTTAATCCGGATCCCGAAGAACGGAATCAAGCCCAGCCAAAGTTGAGAGAGCTACTAGCACCGACTAAAGCTCCTGGCTTTGCCGAAGCTACTATAGAAAAATTAAAGAAATGTGTAGAGCATTTAAGCTCCAGACCAGAAGTAGAAAATAGGATAGCCAGCGTTGGGTTTTGCTTTGGCGGGACTTATAGCTTTAGCTTGGCGCTTCATGAGCCAAAACTAAAAGCCGCCGTGCCGTTTTATGGGCACTGTGATTTTGAAATAGATGAGCTAAAGCAAATTAATTGTCCAATATTAGCTTTCTACGGAGAAAACGACTATGGGCTGGTTGATAACTTGCCTGAGCTAAAAACCAAAATGGAAGGTGCTGGCGTGGATTTTTCATCAAAAGTTTACCCAAATTGCGGCCATGCGTTTTTTAATGATACTAACCCTTATTCTTATAACAAAGAAGCTGCCAACGATTCTTGGCAGCTAGCTTTAGACTTTTTGGGCAACAATTTAGCTTAAGGTTCTATACGGTTAAAGCGGTTAACGGCAAACACTATGCATGCTGCTAGCGTAACTATCATTACTGTAATGTCTGTTGTTATCGCAAAATTATGTTGGTCAATTAACGACCAGCGCAAAGCATCTACTACATAACTTAGTGGATTGATTGAACCTAAAAATTGCAAAACGGCTGGCGCATGATTGAGAGGATAGAGTGCACTAGATAGGAAGAAAAGAGGAAATATTAAAAAGTTATTGATTCCCTGGAATCCCTGAAAATCTTCTACCATAGATGCTAGACCTGCTCCAAAGCAAGTTAGGGTTATGCTCAAAGAAATCATAAATAAGAATGCCAAAGGAACTAACGCCCAATTATGGGGCCTAAATCCTAGACCAAAGGAAATTGCGAAAACCATCAGTGCTTGCATAAGTGAAATTGTTGCACCGCCCAGAGCATTCCCAAGTAGGACTTTTAGGCGAGAGATTGGCGCTACTAGCATTTCCTTTAAGAAGCCAAAACGTTTATCAAATAATATCTGAATTCCCCAGAATACCCCCGAGAAAAGTAGGGTCTGAACAATAATACCTGGTACTAAAAATTCAATATAATTGCCTTCCCCGGCGCGCTTATAGACTTCTCCTATGCCATAACCTAGGGCTAGCAAAAAAAGTATCGGTTGGCCGATTGCGCCCAGTATACGCGATCGGCTGCGCAGATAGCGCTTCATTTGTCTTAACCATAAAATATAAACGGCTTCCATCTATTTACCTCAACCTACTGTTTCTCATAGCGCCACGTACGTTTAAACCATCGTTTGCCATTGAAGTTTCATCCCGAACTGATCGGCCTGTTAGTTTTAAGTAGGCATTTTCTAAGTCTTTAGTTTTGGTCTGCTTCACCAGTTGTTTAGTGGTACCCGTGGTTATTATTTCACCATGATCTATGATCGCTATGCGCTGCGCAACTGCCTCGGCTTCATCAAGGTAATGGGTAGTGAAAAAGATTGTCATTGATTTTTCTTTATTTAACTTCTTTACGTAGTCCCACAGTAAATTACGAGTTTGAGTATCAAGGCCTAGGGTAGGTTCGTCTAAAAATAGTATTTTTGGATGGTGCAGCAAGCCGCGGGCAATTTCTAGGCGACGGCGCATACCACCCGAGTAAGTTTTCACATAAGAGTCTCGCCGACTCCATAAGTCCATTAACCTTAAGAGTTCTTCAATGCTTTTTTCACGGGTTTTTTTAGGAACTTTATACAAAACCGCATGTATCATCATATTTTCATATGCAGTAAGTTCTTCTTCTAAAGCAGGGTCTTGAAATACAATACCGAAAGACTTACGAGCGGCATCTTGGTTACGAGTAACATCGTGGCCGTTTAGCGTAAGCTCCCCTTCGCTGGGACGTAGCATGGTTGTTAGCATACTAATAGTCGTACTTTTACCGGCTCCATTAGGTCACTAAGAAAGCAAATATTTCTCCTTGTTTTACATCGAAAGAAATATTGTTAACTGCTATTATTTTACCAAAGCGCTTGCTTACCCTTTGGGCGGAAATTATAGATTTTGCCATATATTAATTACTATTATAACTGATTATTATTACTTGCAATAGCAAGAAATTAAATTGATTGTTTAGAAAGTCTGCGCTGAGCTGCTAAAGTACCAGACAGCGCTATAGCTATATAAAATAATCCCGTAAGGCAAGCTTGTAAAATATGCGAATGCAGAGTAATAACTAAATAAGTTCCACTTGCTACGGTTCCCACTATTAATCCGTAACTAACATAAAGCTTGGTTTTTGAAGGTTTGAAAAATAGGTAAGTTGTGTAACCTAGGCTTATAAGGGCGATTGCTATATGAAGAATTAATATCATAAAAATAGTGTAGCACTTATGGCAAAAGCGTGCCAATCGCCAACGTAAAACACAGGGCTAGAAGAGCAATTAGAGAAAAATGAAACATTTTTCGAGCCCACGCACTACTGTTTTTGGTCTTGAGACCTTTAGCGCCTAGTAGTATCCAGTATACTCCAAGCAAAGCCATAAATATAAAATAAATATAACCCATATAACCAAGCGGTGTTAAGAGTAGGGAAGAAATAACAAAAGCAACCGTATAAATGAAGATTTGTATCTTAGTATTTTTTACTCCTTTTACAACTGACATGACAGGAATTTTAGCTTTTTTATATTCGTCTTTGCGGTAAATAGCAATTGAATAAAACTCAGGAAACTGCCAGAAAAATAGCATTAAAAACAGCAGTATTGCTGCTGGGTCTATTTTATTTGAGACCGCCACATAGCCTGCGAATATTGGCGTAGCTCCCGAAATGCTACCTACCAGCGTGCCGTGAATGGACTTTCGTTTTGAAAATGCGCCATATAACCAAACGTAAACAATGAAGCCAAAAATGCCGGTTCCAACCACAAGCCAATTTACCCAAAAAGCTAAAATCAAAATGCCTAGGATTCCTAGAATGATTGACATAACTAGTGCATGCCAACCTGGAATTTCACCGCTAGCAAGTGCGCGTGTTTTGGTACGCTCCATGACACTATCGATGTCTTGGTCTAAGTAATTATTTAACACGCACGCAGAAGCTATTACTAACGTTGTACCGGCAATTGTTGCCAGGAAAAGCTTGGCGTCAAAACTTTTAAAATATCCAGCAGCAAACAGAAAACCTGCCACGGAAGTAAGTACGTTGCCGTACAAAACACCAGGTTTGGTTAGCGAGTAATATTTTTTAATCTGCACGGCAGCTAAAAGTCGCCTTGTTTATGTAGGTATTGATTGATAGCCGTAGGCGAAGACATCATGCGATAGTTTAAGTTATTCATAATCCACAAAGATCCGATAACCACAATTAACACAATGAGTGCAGCAAAAAGTAGTACGAATAAATTCCATCTTGGCTTAGATTCACGTCCCAAATGAAGGAAGCAAAACAACTGCACTAATAATTGAATGACTGCTAGCCCTATAATGGCGCCTATTAGCTGCCATCCTTGTAGAATGTGATTTACCACTAGATAATATGCGATTAAGGTCAGTGCTATAGATGAAATGAACCCAATTACATAAGAAAACACGCTGCCCTGCCCTGAGTCATGGTGCGAAGTCAAATTATGCAGTTGATTATTAGTGCTCATGCTACCCCCATTAAATATACGATGGTAAATATGAATATCCAGACTATATCTAAAAAGTGCCAGAATAAGCTAAGCATAGTTAACCTCTTAGCCATTGACATAGAAAGACCCTGGTAGCGAACGCGCAGTAAAAGCACGGCCATCCATATTAAGCCAATTGTAATGTGAAGCCCGTGTGTTCCGACTAATGTAAAGAAAGAAGACAGGAAGCCACTTCTTTGCCAACTATTACCTTCAACTGCCAAGCGGCTAAACTCACTCAACTCCATTGTTAGGAATGAAATACCAAACAGGAAAGTGAGTACGAACCAGCCAATAACCTGGTTTTTATTGTTTCGCCGAGCGGCTAATATACCTAAGCCGCAAGTAAAGCTACTGGTTAGTAAGATGAGTGTTTCTGTAAGCACAAAGGGTGGGCTGAACAAATCATGGCCTGAACTGGCCCTCCAAATGTATTGTTCCTCAACACTGCATAAGTAGCAAAAAGACAAGCAAACAGTACGCAGTCTGTCATAAGATATACCCAAAAACCAAATAAAGTTTTTGATTCTTCTTTTCGTTCTATCGCAAGACTTTTGGCTTGTGCTATTTCACTCATGCATATCGCCTCCGCGAAGATTCTATTTTCTCTACTTCACTTGCTGGTATCACATATTCATTATTCTCGCTAGAAGTGCGGATAATGATCAACGCAATAATCGCAAATAAACCTATAGCCGCCAGCCACCATATATGCCAGATGGCAGAAAAGCCTACTATAAAAGCTCCGCCAGCAATAAACATTGGCATAGGTGTGTTTTTCGGCATGATTATGTCTTTATATTCTGGCTTTTTATGGCTTTGGCCGGACTGCTTAATAGCCCAAAATTCATCCCTGTGATGAACCGCTGGCATAGCAGCAAAGTTATAATGAGGCGCCGGAGAACTTGTTGACCATTCTAGCGTTCGACCGTTCCAAGGATCACCGGTAGTATCGAGGTTTTCTTTTCGTTTCCAGATACTAACAGCCAATTGCAAGATTTGGAAACCTAAACCTAAGCCAATAACACCTACGCCAACGGCAGCGACGACAAATAATCCTTGCCAGCCAAGCGAAGCAGAGTAATGGTCGAGTCGTCTAGTAGCTCCCATTAAGCCGAGAATATAAAGTGGCACAAAGGCAAGTAAGAAGCCAGTTAGCCAACAACTAAAAGCATACTTTCCCAAACGTTCATTGAGCTTGTAACCAAATATTTTTGGCCACCAGTAAGTCAATCCGGCAAAGAAACCGAATAGCACGCCACCAATAATCATTGTGTGAAAGTGCGCCACTAAAAATAGGCTATTATGCAACTGGAAATCTGCTGGAGGTAAGGCTAGTATTACACCTGCTGCGCCGCCAACTGTAAATGTTGCTATGAATCCTAAGAACCATAGCATCGGCGTTTTAAAGCGAATTCTACCTCTAAACATTGTAAATAACCAGTTAAAGACTTTTACGCCTGTTGGGATAGCAATTAACATAGTCATAATTCCGAAGAATCCGTTTACGTCTGCACCGCCGCCCATTGTAAAGAAATGGTGTAACCAGACTGTGAAAGATAGAAAAGTGATTGCGCCTAGCGCTACAACCATTGACTTATAACCAAAAAGCCGTTTACCAGAAAATGTAGACACTACTTCAGAGAAAATCCCAAACGCTGGCAAAATTAGAATATAAACTTCAGGGTGTCCCCAAGCCCAAATCAAGTTAACGTACATCATGGCATTTCCACCACCGCCCGCGGTAAAGAAGTGCATGCCCATTGTGCGGTCAAGGAAGAGTAGGGCTAGGGTAGCGGTTAAAATTGGGAAAGCGAATGCGACTAATATCATACTATTGAGCACGCTCCAAGCAAACATCGGCATTTTCATGAGAGTCATGCCTGGGCGGCGCATTTTTAAAATGGTGACTAAAAAGTTAATCCCCGACAACAAGCTTCCAACTCCTGCAACCTGCAAGCTCCAAATCCAGTAATCTACGCCTACACCCGGACTGTACCTTATTTCTGAGAGCGGCGGGTAGGCTAGCCAGCCAGCGGCAGAAAACTCGCCAATTATTAGCGATAGGTTAATAAGAAGCATACCTGCTACAAACAACCAAAAGCTTGTAGCATTTAAAAACGGAAATGCTACGTCACGTGCTCCAAGCTGGAGTGGTAATACAAGATTGATGATTCCAAACATCAGTCCCATAGCTACAAAGAAAATCATTATGGTGCCGTGTGCAGAAAATACCTGCTGGAAAAGATCTGCAGACAACACGCCATGGGAAGTTCCTACGGATGTAGCTTGTTGGGCCCTCATCATTATGGCGTCTGAGCCGCCTCTAAAGAGCATTAGTCCGGCGACAATTATGTACATCACTCCAATCTTCTTTGGGTCTGTAGTCGTAAGCCACTCTTTCCAAAGCCATTTCCATTTTTTGAAATAAGTTATAAGACCAAGAACTACTAAGCTGCCAATCACGATTGATACTGCAGCCCCGGCTGTAACTGGGTCTTTAGGAAAAGCGTTTAGAGTTAGTCTTCCTAATATGTTGCCAAATAGTTCCATCACATACCCGCTCTTTGTATATTCATGCTTTTCATATTGCTTTGACTTGAAGATGGTTGAGGCATCATGTACTTCATAACTATCTCATTATAAATACCTTTTTGAATAGAAGAATAGTAAGTAGGCTTATTGTATTCACTAGGTTTTGCTAGTTCATTATATGAGGCTTGGTTGAGTGGGCGTGACATTTTTTTGACTTTATTGACCCAAATATTGAAGTCTTTCTTAGGAGTAGCTTTAGTTTTAAAGGTCATACCCGCAAACCCTTTGCCGCTGATATTTGCCGCAAAACCATTAAAGGTGCCACTTTGGCTTGCTTCAAGATGTAGCTGCGTCGACATTCCTGGCATGGCGTAAATTTGACCACTTAGCTGGGGGATCCAAAAAGAATTCATCGGCGCATCAGCAGTAATCTTAAAATTAACTGGTCGATTTATAGGAATCTGTAAATAATTTATCGAAGCTATATTCTGTTCCGGATAAATAAAAAGCCACTTCCAGTTTAGGGCGACAACCTGCACATTGAGTGGTTTAACGTTAGACGCCAAGGGTTTATAAGGATCTAGCGCATGGGCACTGTTCCAAGCGATGATTGAGAGAGTAAAAATAATTACCGAGGGAATCGCCCACCATGTTATTTCAGCAAACTTGTTGCCATCTAAGTCAGGTGAATATTTAGCCCTGGTATTGCCTTCGCGATATCTCCAAGCAATAAGCGCTGTCATTATGAAAACGGGTATTATAACTATTAAGCCTAGCCCGGCCGCTATTACCATCAAACCCCGCTCTTTTGTGGCAATAAGACCCTTGGGGTTTAAAATTGCAATATTTTTATCGTGTAAGAATACTATCAAAGCTACTATTGCAGCTAGGGCTAGTAGAATTAGAAAAGTGACTTTATATTTCTTGCTATTCATAAGCCGACTAACACGGTTGTGTTAGTTAATATTCTAGCAGTTCGCTCACCAAAACTACAATTACTTGTAATTTTAAGATTATTATTGTATGATTTGACTAATATGATAGTGAGTGAACAAGATGCTGCGGCGTTGCCCAGCTATAAAGCTTATGAAATAGCAGAGCGAGTTTTTCGACCTATAGTAAATCGTCTTGGCGGATATGCTGCTCATAATGCTGGAGTATTACGGCCCTTAGATAATGAAGGGTACTTCCTAGCACCGAACCATCGCTCTAATTGGGACTCATTTGCTCTGGGTCTGGCTATGCTAGACTTGCCAGAACTCACACAAGACGGAGAGGAGCCTCCACTTCAACCACGCGCAATTCGCTATATGGCTAAAGATACCTTGTGGCGCTATCCATTAATGAGAGATTTCATAGAAGCCTGTGGAACTTTTTCGGTTAAGAGAGGCAGAGGAACAGGCTTAGACGACGATAAGGTCACTCACGTGGAACAGCTTATTGAACAACAAGCTGTTATGGGCATGTATCCAGAAGGACACAGGGAAACAGGCGACTTAAATGAAGTTGTTTTTGAAAAACTAAAGACAACCATTGGATTTTTATCTATAAAATATGGAATACCTATTGTTCCTGTAGGTATTGCAGGGCCAGTCAAGGGTCGAAAACTTCCGCGAACGGTGGTATTTGGCGAACCGATATACCCAGAAAAAGCCTCTACTCAAGATGAAGCTGAGCTAAAAGAAAAGAAAACTGAGTTGATGGTCGTGCTCCATGGCCAAATAAACGAGGCATATCAAGAAGCCCGTCGTCTACACGAACAGCAGTTTGGTGTAAAAATTGGCTCTTAATTTTAATGTAAATAACTCAAATAAAATAGGGTTTCCCTGACCAGAGCGAAAGCTCTGGCACAGACCACAATGGCAAGACAAAGCCTTACCATGTGCCGGGTTCCGCCTGTGTCGAGCGAAAAAGACAACCTTTCATTTCGAGTTTTTAGCTATGGTTTTCGCGTCATGGATTACTTCTGCAAGGAGACCGCTACTTCCAAGTACAGAGACAATTACAGTAATACTGTAAATGATTATAGGAATGGCGCCATAGTCATTTCGGGCTATGTAGGCCAAAGCGCCTGCTCCTACTAGCGCCATAGCCATAAGAGCGGGGTAGATAGGCCTTTATCCGACCCACCCTTGTCTGCGGCCTTTCCTGCAGCAGCGACAATGAAAAGTGGAAGACTTACCAAGCAAATCATGATCGGTACTAGCAGGATTTGATCGACAACCGTGCCTATTATAAACACGTAATCACCTCTTTCGTCTCGAGAAAACAATAAGTTTATGACTGCTTTCTATAAAATATTACTATAAACCATTAAATATTTTTGTCAATCTAGTGCTTGTTATTTATTAACTTAGAGTTATAATTTAAGCATTACTATTTTAAAATTTAAAGAATAGAAATCATACAAAAATGACAAAAAATAAAAAACGTTCACGTAACTATAAAAATAAATCCAGAAAATCATTAAAGTTTAAAATAAAACTAACCCTTATAATCTTAGCGGCCGTAGGGTTTGCTAGTGTTCTTTTTAGTGCCACTAATACCGCTAGTCCTCTAAGCGCTACGGTAAGTAACGTCTTAGGAACTGCACCGGTTGTTCAAAAAGACAATATAGAAGAACCGGCTCCTAAAGGCGTGGCAGAAAGTAAAACCGTATTAGTAAAATTTAAACCTTCGGTTTCTGCGCACACCAAGTCAGTTATCTACAAACAAAACAAAGGTAAAGTAGAGCATACTTTACCAAAAGTTGGGGTCCAAGAAGTAAAAATACCGGCAAACGAAAGTATCCACTCAGCGCTCAAGAAGTATAGCTCTAATAATCAAGTGGCTTATGTTGAGCCAAACTATATAGCCAAACAGTTTTTTACCCCTAATGATAAGTTTTATTCTCAAGAGTGGAATCTTAGCAAAATAGGCGCATCTAAGGCTTGGGATATAAGTAAGGGAGGATACGGGCCTATTGCCATAGTAGATACGGGAGTCGATGCCGCTCATAGTGACCTAAAGGGTGAAGTGCTAACTGGCTATAATCTTATTAATGGATCTACAGGTACTAATGACGATAACGGCCACGGCACACATGTAGCAGGAATAATAGCTGGAATAACCAACAATTCTAACGGAATAGCTAGCATAGGTTTCAAGGGGTCAATTTTGCCCGTAAAAGTATTAGATGCCTCTGGTGCAGGTACTTACGCCGATGTTGCTAACGGCATAATATATGCAGCCGATCATGGCGCAAAAGTCATTAACTTAAGCCTGGGCGGCGCTGCATCATCTGATACTTTACAGTCTGCAGTTAGTTATGCTCAGAGTAAGGGGGCTATAGTTGTGGCAGCAGCAGGTAATAACGGCGATAACTCGCCTGTTTATCCAGCAGACTATCCTGGAGTTGTGGCGGTATCTGCGACAACCCCTAGCGACACTTTAGCTTCGTTCAGTAGTTATGGTAGCCATACTTTCGTTGGCGCCCCGGGAACAAACATTATCTCCACTTACAACAACGGCGGCTATGCGACTATGTCAGGCACCTCAATGGCTGCACCAGAAGTTTCTGGTTTGTTGGGTCTAGCTTTATCTAGCGGTAATATCACTGACTCTACTTTGCTAAATGACCTAAAAACTACAAGCGATAAAGTAGGGCCGTATCCATATAATTCTAATGGCTGGAATCAATATTTTGGCTATGGTCGCATCGATGCTGCTAAGCTTCTTCAAAAAGTTACAGGTACAACTTCTACGGCTACTACTTCTAGCGCTAGTAAGTCTGTGAGTGTTAGGGTTGCTTTTAGGGCAAGAGTTTTGGGGGCAAGCCACAATCGTAGGCTTCTCAGAGTAAGAATTGGCAAAATCAGTAGAAGACTTAGGCACTTCAGGCGCCACGTGGTTTACATACATACAAATCGCCATACTACACTTCGTCATGGCAGAAAGAGAGTACCGCTTGGAAGAATCAGACATGGCAGAATGATAAGCGGAATCCTTCTTTGGAAAAATCATAAACTTATAGCGATAAGACTAGGAATCTAATCTTAAGCTCAACTTCGTAAACTACTAGCTAAAGTATTGATATATTAGCAATAAAATATTATAATAACCATAAACTATTGCTTGTGGTGGGAGAAAGAGTAGCTAGTTGTGAGTAGAGGCTATGAGCTTCGCCGTTCCCCGAATCCAGAAGCTCATATTAATGAGATCTTGCACGCGCGTCCGCCAATCCCAAGCGGTAGGGCGGATCTTTCTGAGCTTATAAGACGACTAGAGGGAATTCCGGCAGGTGAGCCAGGTTACGCATGGGAAAGATTGCCTGCTTGGCTGGCTAAGTTCTCAGAGGCATATCAAAGTATCCCCAAGTATTTACCGATTGTAACTTTAAATGCTGGCTCTTCGACTCCTTTGCGCGAGGGATATTTAAGAGCAAAGGAGTTTTTGCGCGATGGCGCAAGGGCTAAAGAATTAGTAGCCGAGACTTTCGACAAGGAGGCTTTTGAAGAACTTCGCGATTATGATGAAAGACTTGTCCCTATAGCACATCAAATTGCTAGTGACGAGGAAGCAAGAGCTCTCTTGGTCGCTGCTGTTCAAGACTGCATTTACCAAATTACTCCTGAGGAAGCAAAAGGCGAGGCTAAGACTAATCCTTTAATGGAAGAGCGTATACTAGAAAAACTACTTTTGGATTGGCAATCTCAATATGTACAAAACATAGGTGGAGACGATATAGAGAGTAGATGGGGTTTAAGGTTTGAAACAGTCGAAAGTGATCTCACTTACTTTGAACGTGTAGCGGAGGTGGGGATTGCTACGACAGATGCCCAGTGGGCGCGACGCCTACTAGCACAGGAAGCAGAGTTAGCAGAATATCATCAAGCCCAACTGCGCTTTGACAGTGTGAACGGCGATATAAATGGCTACAGGGAGCTAGCTCACCAAACTAAGCCGGCCAAGGCTGAGCTAGCCGCTAGGTATATAGCTTGGCAGGCTAAATTTTTAGCCAATATGATTGTAGGCAATCCACGTTATAAGCCGGCGCGTCATTTGAGTATGGATGCTGCTGATCCTATGCAGATTGCTGCCAGTGCTTTGGCTAATACTCCAGCCGCTACACAAGAACTTAATATGTTTTCACATGCCATGGCGAGTCTGGAAGATCCTCATCAGCATCTGCAAGGCAATGTTTTTGACGAGCTGCCTTTTCCGCCTAATTCAATCGCTATGATTACTTGCTTTGATGCCTGGCCTTTCCACTTTCAAATCGATGATCGTCCTGGCGGAGAAAAAGAGATTTATAATGCCGCTGTAGCCACTTTATTAGAGTGGTATGACAAGCTGGCTTATGGTGGTAAGATAGTGATTTTCCCTTGGGCCACTAATAAAAGTAGTGATTCGGATAGAAAAGCCGATAAAAAGGCGCTTGAGGCTGCACTAGTAGAATTCAGTCGCCGAGTGGGTCATGGCGCCAGCAGGGATTTAGTAGCAACTGAAGTATTAAGAAGCTGGATGTCATCTTCTGATGAGCAGATTTTAGAGACTATGTCATCAATCTTTACAAGTAAAGATACTCACTTAGACGTTCTGGTTATATCTAAACCAACCGAAAAGTCGGCTAGAGCTAGGCTAAAAGCCATGGGAAGAAAAGCCGTTTCTAGGGCTTAAAATCCGGTGTTGCTAGATCCCAGGCAGTAATTATTCCAAGCGGCTTTTCGCTTTGCTTGCCGTTTTCGGTAATAAACAGCATGCCAATTCTCTCGTTAATTTGAATAGCTTTATTAAATACTTCGTAAACTTGGCTTAGCAAAGCTTTGCGCGGTAAAAAGGCGAATTTTTCACCGCGATGAGCCGCCAACGGCAAAAACTTGGCAAGATCAGCCATTTTCATGTCTTTAGTAATGATAGCTTCACCCGAATTAACGATATAGGAAAGTAGAGTATTTTCGCTAAACACGCCGATCATCTCATTGTTTTTGATAATTGGCACATGAGTAAAAATATTCTCGTCCATGATTTTCATGACATCTATTAATTTGGCATCTAGCGTAGAGGTATAAATCTTGCTCGCTGGCACAGCTATGCTGAGGGCGGTTAGGGGATTAAGTAGAGCATCACGAATATTTCTGTAAGTTTTAACAAGTGCCGGATTAGGTCTGGTTATTGGTTCGGCAATGGCTGGGATAGGATTGTGCACCAAACTGTTTCTTATCTGGGCTACTGCTCGCATTATTTGCTGATGGCGCGCTATCACAGGATTTTTAGAAGCTAATTCTTGAATCAAGAAAGAGTGGTCGGCATAAGTGTCTTGCTTATATTGCTGACGCAAAAATTGATCAACTTCATTATAAAGTTGCAGTAATTCTTCACTCGACTTGTTTAATTTATCAGCCATAGTGTAATAAGTATACAACTACGGGGCTTATAAGTGTAGAATCGAGCGTAGTAAAAAGGGGAGTGTTTAAGGCCGTAAGGTTCCGGCGAAAACTTGCCAGGCTAGGGCGGATTTGGCTACTAAGCTAAGAATAATGTAAGCCCTTTCGCCATATAAATAACTTCTCCACTTCCCTACTTTTTTGTATTGCAGAACCATGTTCAGTGCAAAGCAATTGAAGAAAATAAATATCGATACATAAATCCAGTAAACGAAAGTAGGCGGTGCGCTACCATTATTGGCGCTTGCCCAGAAATATAAACCAATTACTATCCATGGGATTATTCCTGCCAGGCAGCCAACCCAAAAACTAAGCCAGTTAGTTCGAGTAGTAGTTTGGTTGTGAATTTCCATAATCAAGCCGCACAAGTTCATGACGGCTACTAAAGCAAAAATTGCTATCAAACTGCCCAAGTCGTAAATGCCAACCAGCAAGGCAATAGCGACCATCATAATGGAGGCTGACAGACTGTATTCTATCCAGCGTGCTTTATTAATGCCCTTTTTAAGATTAGCTTCATATTTTTTGCGATAAACCGTAGCAATAATAAGGTGCGCTACTGCTGATAAAAAGAAAAATATAGCTATGAGCCAGGGGAGTGATAAATCAAACAAATGCTGGGTAGCTGGCTCTAACTGGCCTGTAGCATCGTTAAAGCTTAGGTAAGCAGTAGAGATTGGCAAAGAGAAATCTCGGCTCAGCAAAAGAATAAGTACACCCTGTAAAGCGTGCACTGCAGCCATTATTAAGTTAAAGCGATTCAGTTTAGATAATTTGCTCATATCTAAACTTTAGCATAAGCTTAATGTTTACGAAAATTTAGGCTAAAGATCTTCCCTTGGGAAGAGGCTAGCTTGGGCTGGAAGCGGGAAGCGCACTCTGTGCCCGCGGCGCTTTAGTTCGCCTTGCACGTAGTAAACTTTCCCCGGAACATTCCATCTGCAGCTAGCTTCTATAGGGCAATGGCGGCATGATGCTTCGTATGCTCTTTGCTGGTTAATATCGTCAATATCTACTGGCAAGGGGATAAGTTTGGTTTTTCTGCCGTTACGGTTTTTTCTGCCGTCGGGCTCCAGTGTAATATTGCCCGGGTGCTTACCGCACGAAGATTGTGAAAGTAGCCATACGGCGTCACAGAGTCGCAGCGGATTAACCCCATGATGCACGGCATATTCATAGTAGAGTGTGCGAAGCTCTCTTAAGGTCTCGTCGCTATATAAATTTTCGTCTTCTTCATAACCTTCAAATTTTAAAAGTTCGTTTGCAACCGAAACTCTTAAGACATGCAGGTCTACTGGCAGAGGAAATACGAACGGCTCAATTAATTCGTCGTCCATTAGGTAATAAGTAGCCATGCTTACCATTTTTTCCTGGAAGCCGATAAAGCCACTGCCATTTCCGTCGTTCTTGATGCGCGCCAAAGCTTCTTCGTAGTTATCTACTCCTTCAAAGATATTACGTGGATCGCCGCCCCAATCTTCTTGTATACGTCTAGCATTTTCCACCCACCAACTACTTACGGTTTTTCGGTAGCCTAAGTGATGTTCTGTAAGTATAGATTTGATTTCTTCCGGGTCAGCTTCGGCAGCACTAGCCGCATTAAATAAGTCAGGCCTCTGATCATAAATAGCTGCAAGACGCTGTATGGCGTCTACTGATTTGACACCACCCCGCATGTAATAACAGGTTGTCCACAAAAACATAGCATGTTCTACGCCGCCGCGTGGCATGGTTTCCGGCATGTGTCGTGGGTCGTGCGGAACTCTTACAGAATCTTGGTTGTAAGGGAATTTATTATTTTCGTAAGCATCAACCAGTAAACCCAGTACTTTTTCTACCTGAGGCCAATCAATAACAATTCTTTTATCATCCCCTGAAGATAACTCTAGGTCTTCACCAAATTTTTGAGTACCCGAAGAAACTTCTCCAGCTCTTACGACTCCATGTCCCATAGTTTTATTAAACAATACCAGTAGTTATTTAGCAATTTTTGGTCGGTGAGTTAAGTAGGTAAGTCACCAGATTCTTGCAGGCGTTTTATGAGGAGGTTTTTAACTGCGTTTTCTGGTTTAGGTCGGTAACTATCTATATTGCAGAACATTTCAGAATCCATCGGTATACTAGCGCCGCCAAATATGCGCTCTCCGAGCTGGTGGAGCTTTTCTGTTTCTAGCTCTCCGCCAGTGTAACTTTGAGCAAATTTTACACAAAGTAAAACTAATTGGCATGCAACTCTAGTAACCTCTGAAATCTTATTTTGCATTTCTACTGTGAAGTCAGCTGCAGACATTGTTTGACCTTCTCGGCCGAAAGGTGCCAAACGGACGCCAAGCTCATTAACTAAAAACTCAACTCCCCAGCCATGCCACGTATTTGCCTCAAATCTTACGCTAATTTGCGGCAGAATTGATAAATTAGGGGGCTTTATTCCTTCTAGTATATCTTGTTGTGAGCGTACAAACTCTAGCTGTCCCTCGAAAGTTTTAATTTTTTCAACTTCATCCCAGCGCGGAATCACAGGGTCTTCTTCTATGTATTCAGGTTTAGCTTGCATAGTTACAGAATTTTCACTGCTAAGGCGAGGCTCATCGCGCCACATGTGGGTTATAAATGGCTGAAGTTTGGTAGGTAATTGACTGCCGTCTATCTCTCTTCCAGTTGAAGACCACCAACCGCGTTCGCGGCCCATATTTTGCCCAAAAGTTTCTAAAGCCCAATAAGCTATGTGGAGTGCAAAGCGGCTGTTAGCTAGGTCATCGTTGCTATCAAAATCCCAGTTTTCTATGACTTTTTCTAAAACTTCTATTACTTCTTCGTCGTTGAGTTTTTCTGGCAAAGGCTCGCTTTCTTGTTGAGTTTCTTCCGATTCTGGTGGAAGCTCATCACTAAGCGCTGTAGCCATTTCAAATAAAACATATCTAAAGCCGACTTTTCCTATAAGCTGCCTAGCTTTACCACTTGCTATCGCTTCTGTTATTACTGCTTCTGCTTCTTCAGGGTCAAAGGGAATTTCAACATACTCTTCTGTGCTAGTATAAGCTTTATCAGGCAAGAAATCTTTAGCTTGTAGTGCGAGTATCCATATTTTGGTGCCTATAACTACGGAGGTTTTGAAGGGTAAAATAGGATCATTAGGAGGTTCTATATGCTCTAAAAGTGCCGCGAAAGTGTCTTCTGCCTTTTCATCTCCCCACCTGAAAACTACCGTACCAATGCGGTCATATTGAAAGTTTTCTACAGAATCCACAAACTCTGCAGCGCCACCGCCTAAAAATATCGATCCGGCTTGTCGTTCTTCGTCTGTAAGCCCAGCCAAATCTAAAGTAAGACGACTTCTGTGGAAAAATTCATTAACTTTATTTTCGCGGTCTCCCATAAGCTAATAATATAATAATAGTTACAAAATATCAATGAAATGTTTTATTTAAGATAGGGTTATGGTGCCACTAGGTATGTGTTCGCTTATTTTTCTTGCCTGATCTGCAGTTGTCCTAGAAGGTCTCCAGGGGTAAAAGTATATAGGGCTCCATATTCTAGAGTAAGCTGCACGAATGGTAGCCTCGTCAGCTGAATCTGAAGGGCCTTTTCCTAGCTCTATACTTACTCCTAGTCCAAGATCTTTAGGCCGCATGTTTTTTCTTTGAAATTCTAAAGCTCTTTCGGTAAGGTGATTGATGACTAAAGCTCTTTGGGCTAACTTAAAAACCATTATTTTCTCGGGTGGAAATTCTTTAGTACCAGTTATTACTTCGTAGCCCCAGTGCAAGCCGGCATAACTCAAGAACTGACTATAAGAGGCATCTATAACAGTTGGGTCTGGATCGCCTTCCGCGCCTATTAAGGGCATAGCGTGACCCATTCTAGGATCAAACTCGAGCTGTGGTCTGCTAGCCACTAACCGCGAAGGAATGCCTTCTCGCCGTGTGTAATCTCTTATAGCCGTAGAGGCTATTCCACATACTGTAGTGCGGAGGCGGTATTTTCTAGGTATAGACTCGTAAATATCATTAGCAGCTCCGATGCCGCGCTCCAGACCATGAGCTAGCTTTTCTTTATCTACAATAACTTCAACCATAGGTATATTATTATACAATAAGTATTTTAAATAGCTAATTATTTAATTGATGATATTCAGCTAGTTGTTTAGTTTTATTGCATCCATCTCGGCAGCACCGTCTTCAGTAATAAAGGGGGTATTTTGGTTGAAATTAATTAAGAGTATATAATTTCAGTTATGACCAAGTTGTTATATATGGAAGACTTTGATGTAGTTACTTGCGATGCAAAAGTAGCTAAAACGGAAGAATTTGAAGGCAAGCAGGTTGTGGTATTGGACCGAAACTTGTTTTTACCCAAAAGGCGGCGGTCAGGATTTCGACCAAGGAATTATTAAATCGAATAACATAACTTTTAACGTTGAAGCAGCATTTTTTATAGACGGAGAAGTCAAGCATATAGGAGAGTACAAAGAAGGCCATTTTTCAGTAGGTGATTCCGTAAAGTGTGAGGTAAATCAATCTCGCAGAAAAACTAATACTCGCTTGCATTCTGCCGGCCATGTTTTAGATATGGCTGTGCGCAAGCTTGGGTGGGATTGGATTCCTGGCAAAGGAGCGCATTATCCGCATATGGCGTTCGTTGAATATAGCGGAGAATTTGATAGTGATAAAAAGCAAGAACTAATATCAGAACTTCAAGTGAAGATTGACGAGCTAGTTGGATCTGGAAGCGAAAATACCATAAAATTTATGACTCCGGAAGAAATGAAGCAAACGGGTGCCGTTGTGCCAGGTAACTTGCCCACTGGTAAGCCTACTCGGGTAGTTTTTTATGATGATTTTGCTGTTCCGTGCGGGGGAACTCATGTTAAAAATATTAACGAAATCGGTAAGGTTGTAATAAAGAATATTAAGCGTAGAGACGGCGGCATTAGGGTAAGTTACAACATTGAATAATGGCTAAGACAAAAAGTAGTATAAAAGGCCTTAAAAGATTTTTGCTAGTACTTGCCATAGTGGTGGCTTATGCGGTTTACTCTGTTTATAGTTACGGATTAAAGCAAGGCCTGTCTGTTACTTTGCTAACTTGGGCGTTTTTTGTTTTTGGCACTCCAATTGCCGATGCAGGCTTCTTAGTAGCTTTTCCGATTCGTTTAGTTAGCGGTTTTAGAATGCTTTACACTCAAATTATCGTTTGGGTCGTGGCGGCTTTTTTGGTTGCGGCTTATTTTGCAGCTGACGTAGCAGTATTTGATAAAACTGGTATTTTGCAGCTTTTTCATAAAATAATTGTTACGCCGTGGCCGCTGAGTTTAATTTTGATATTATCTGCTATCGGGACTTATGTCTCTGTAGTATTTGATGATAAGGTGTTTGATGTTGCGGCTTCTAAAAACAAAAAGCAGAGCCTACGGGCGGGGAGTGTAAAGTTATATTCCACGATTGCCATATTCGTGGCAACTTTTGCCCTTTATGTTTTACTACTTGATATTACCCACACTCATATAAAAATCTTTTAGCAAACCTGAAGTTGTGATATTATCCTAGCAAGCAAGGAGTAACTTTGACTAAAGCCTTATACAAACTTGGCAAGCTGCTAGCCAAATACCACTGGTTAGTTTTAGCTGTGTGGCTTGTTGTCATCGTTGGCGGGGTTTACTGGGTGAAGTCTGCGAACACTGGTTTCCAAAATGATTACTCAATTCCTAACACTTCAGCCCAAACTTCCCAAGACGTTTTAAATAAAGATTTTCCTCAAATTGCCGGTGAAAGCGCCACGATTGTTTTTCAGTCTAAAAAAGGAAGCATTACAGATTCTGCTAAGCAGCAATATGTCGCTAGCGTATTAAAAGGCGTTGCAAAACTCAGCGGCGTAGAGACAGTAACTAATCCGTACCAACTTGTAAACGGCCAAATGGTAAACGTTTCTAAAGACGGCACCACGGCCTTTGCTAACATCTACTACAACAAAAACGTTACAGTTACTAACCAAACCACAGACGATTTAACCAATAAAGTTAATAGCTATAGTTCCATGGGCGAAAAGGTTGATGCTAGCGCTGTGCCTGGTGGTAATACGTATTTTGCCACGGCTAACTCTACGACTGACGATAAAGTTTCCGAGATCCTTGGTATTTCTGCAGCGATAATAATTCTGTTAATTGCTTTTGGTTCAGTTGTAGCAATGGGTCTGCCGTTGATTTCAGCTATCTTTGGCTTAGGAGTTGGAATATCAGTAATCTACATTTTATCAAGCTTCTTGAAGGTTTCGTCAGTTGGTCCAACAGTTGCGACTATGATAGGTTTGGGTGTTGGCATTGACTATGCGTTATTTATAGTAAACCGTTTTAGAGAAAACCTACACAACGGCCTAGAAAAAATTGAAGCTATTGGTCGGGCTATAGGTACTGCCGGCCAGGCGGTTATTGTTGCTGGTATCACGGTGATAATCGCACTTCTAGGGCTGTTTTTAATAGATATCCCTATTATTAGCTCCATTGCATACGCGGCCGCTATAACGGTCGGCACCGCGATATTGATCGCTAATACGCTTTTGCCGGCTTTGCTAAGTTTGCTTGGTGATAAGATTGAAAAATTAAACATCCACCATCTTTTTGGTAAGACCGGCTTTAATCATACTCACGCAAGAAAATGGGGAATAACTGTCACGAAGCATCCTTACAGAACTGGTCTCATAGCCTTAGTTATATATGCGATTCTTATTATTCCAGTATTTAGCATCCAGCTTGGCCTTCCTGGAGAAGACACAATTCCTTCAGATAATACTCAGCGCATAGCTTACAATATTATCTCTGATAAATTCGGAGTAGGCTACAATGGCCCTATCTTGCTTGTCGAACAAATTCCTACTGGAAAATCTCAGACGCAGCTAAAATCCGACTTCACCAACATCACTAAAAAGATCCAATCTATATCTGGTGTTGAGACAGTAACTTATCCTAATTTCAACACCAACCATACTGTAGCAGTCCAAGCTGTAATTTCTAAAAATTCTTATTACAGCCAGCAAACAGAAAGCCTGGTAAATAACCTAGAAGGCACCACATTACCTCAACTAGAAAAACAAACGGGGTTCACTATACATAATGGAGGCTTTACAGCAACTTTTGTTGATATGGCAGATAAAATAGTCAAAAAAATGCCGGTGTTTATGGGCGCTGTTATACTAGCAGCCTTTCTGCTCCTGATAATTGTTTTCCGCTCAATTTATGTTCCGTTTATCGCTGCTTTAATGATAGGCTTCACGGCTCTGGCTTCGTTTGGAGTCATGGTGGCAGTTTTCCAATGGGGCTGGGCAGCTAACCTTATTGGCCTTGAAACCACTGGTCCGCTGGTTTCATACGTGCCAATAATGATATTCGCCATATTATTTGGCCTTACTATGGATTATGAAATTTTCCTTGTTTCAAGAATGCGCGAAGCTTATTCAGAAACCGGCAAAAACAAAGAAGCAGTAGTTGCTGGATTGACTAAATCCTCTAGGATTATTATCGTCGCGGCGCTGATTATGTTCTGCGTCTTCAGCTCATTCAATACTCAATTTAGCGCTGTGGTAAAAATGTTCGGCACGGGCTTGGCGGCTGCGATTGCTATAGACGTTTTCTTAGCTCGTATGATTTTGATTCCCACTCTTATGACTATCGGTAAAAACGCCACTTGGTGGTTTCCAAGCTGGCTTTCGTGGATACCAGACCTCCACTTTGAAGATAGTTCAGTTTTAGAAAAACCCAAGAAGTCTACCAAGAAGTAATTTACTTTTTGGATTTACTCAGCTTGCTTGGCCACCAAATGGCTTTGCCTATGTCGTAACTAATGGCCGGCACTAATAGTGAGCGAACTATAATCGTATCGAGCAATACCCCGAAAGAAACTATAAATGCAATTTGTGCTAAGAAAAGTATCGGCACTACGGCGAGTGAGGCAAATGTGGCAGCCAGCACTATACCTGCAGAAGTTATTACACTACCAGTTACGCTCAAGCCTCTCAAAATTCCGGCTTTTGTAGAATGGGCGGCAGACTCTTCGCGCACCCTTGTCATTAAGAATATATTGTAATCTACACCTAGGGCTACTAAGAATATAAATCCAAACAAAGGTATTGCTGCGTCGGAGCCAGCGAAGTGAAATACGTGGTTAAACAGAAGCGCTGAAATTCCAATTGTGGCACCAAAACTTAAAATTACACTTGCTATTAGCAGCACGGGTGCCAAGATTGAGCGAAGCAGTAAAATCAAGATTACCAAGATAACGGCTAGAACTATTGGGATTATTTTGTGCAGGTCGTTCTTAGCTGTTTGGTTGGCGTCGATTGAAATAGCAGTCGTTCCGCCTACTAAAGCGCTTGAGTCAACTTTAGGCAATCTGTCTCTTAGATCTTTTACAGCTTTTTTCGCAGCGGCAGAGTCTGGTGATGACTGCAAGGTAGCATTTATAGCAACTTGGTTGCTTGAAATTATAAGTCTTCCATTTTGAGTTACGGGTTGTGCAGAGCTAATGCCAGGCGTGTTTTTAACTGTATTTATAACTTCTGGGCTTTTATTAGCATTTGCGATTATGATTACTGGACTGCCCGAGCCAGCAGGAAAGTGCTTACTTAAAATCGATTGTCCAGTCACGGCATTTGACTTTCCGAGTATGGTGTCGGTTTGCGATACTCCATCAGCCTTAAATGTAGGCACTGCAGCTACAAAAAGTAGCAAAACCACTAAGCACACTATCCAAACGCTGCGAGCGTGGTCTGCTACGAATTGGGGGATCCGCCGCCACAAGCCATGCCTTCCTTCTAGCCCTGTTCTAATTTTGAGATTCTGTTTTTCAACCGAAACCTTTGGCCTAAATGGCCAAAACGCTCCTCTTCCAAAAAGTACCAAAAAAGCTGGCAAGAAACTTAGTGCTGCTAGCACAGAAAAGAATATTCCAAATGCCGCTACAGGCCTAGGCTTTTGTTTGAGTTAAGATCGGAAAGCAGCAAGCAAAGCAAGCCGAGTATAACTGTTGCGCCGGAAGCTATTATTGGCTCAAAGCTACGCTTATATGCTAGCTTTATAGATTCCCATCGTGATTCGTGATATTCCAAGGCTTCGCGAAAACGTGCCGTTAAAAGTAGGGAATAATCAGTTGCCGCACCTATTACTAATATAGACAAAATACCCTGGCTCTGTCCGTTTAGTTTAAACCAATCTGCTTCGACGCCGTGATAAACTGCTAAGCCCGCCGCGCTTAAAGCAAAGCTGGCTGTTAGCAAAACTACAAAAGGCAATATTATAGATCTATAAACTAGGAGTAATATGATGAACACAGCGCTCAGCGCTACATAAAGCAATATGCTGTCTATGCCACCAAATGCTTTGATGAGATCTGCTGCTAAACCAGCCGGGCCGGTAATATAGCCTTTGTCTCCTTGTTCTAGACTTTTGTTTAGTGTGTCGCGAAGGTGCGATACGATATTTTTTGATTGAGTATAGCTAGATATTTGAATTATAAACTCAATCGCCTTGTCATCTTTTGAAGGGATGGGGCCGACGACGGCATCTTTACTTTTAGCAATACCCGAAACGTTTTTAAATTGTTCTGTAAGTTGAGAATAGTGGACAATATCGCTAGGTTGAATTTGGCTTTTAGATTCTATGATTGCAATAGCAGGTATGGAGCTAGACCTGAAAAAATTCTTCTGTAGGTTTTGAACTTTCGTTGAATCTGCGCTGGCCGGCAAAAAGTCAGCTTGGTTATTGTCAGAAACATTAGAAAGCTTACCAAATGTTGGGCCGCCGAAAGCGCCAACCGCTAACCAAACTAACACCGCAGCTATTGGCAAAAGCCAATACCACCATTTGCGCCCATTTGTTTTAACGGCTTTCATATATTCTCAATATAACCGCCACGTAAGCTTAATACAAATCCGGTTTTGCTTAACGGCACCGTTTTTAATTTTCTTTTAATATTTTATAAACTTCCCACTGCTCATGTGCGCGACGTATGTTGAAATCATATCTAAACTCAAAGCTGTTTGGTGGCGTAAAATAACTATCTTCAACGCTATCAACCAAGTGTCTAATTCCCAAGCACAGGCCTATTAGCTGGCTAGCCGAGAGGGCTTTTTTAGTAAAGTCATTCTTGTCAATCTTAAGTTTGGCTTCTTTATAGTAAGCTTCAATAATACTATGTAATTGAGAAGCTGAGACATTTTTTCTTTTCTTAAACATTCTCTCACTTACATACGACTGTAACATGTCACCTACATCAAATAGAGGATTACTAATTCCATAGCCATCCCAGTCAATAAAAGTAATCGCCTCTCCGTTCCTAAAAAGGACGTTTCCTATCCTTGGGTCGCTGTGTATGAGTTGCGCCGGCATCGTGTCTACTTTTTGTTTCTTTGAAGCACTTATCATATCTTTTGCTAGTTTACGTTTAGCGCTATCTTTAATTTTTAGTGCAACTTTTTCAAGGTGGCTGGCGTGATATGCAATATCTCTACCGCGGCCTAAAGGGTGCTTTGGGTTATAGCTAAGAGTAGATAAAGAATGGTGCAGCTTTCCTAGCAGCTCACCCAAAGCTAAAGTAGGCTTGTAGTCTCCCTCAAACTTGCTGCCTGGTTCTGATTCAATATAGCCAAAAGCACGCCACACTCTTCCTGAGCTGTCGGTTGTATACCGAGCCCCATTACTGGACTTTAAAGCGGTAGCCATTTCCCACCCAAGATTTTTTAGATAAGCTGAAACTGCCTCGTAATCTTCATCCAGGGAGCTATCATATATTTTACTTAGACGTTGGAGAATAGTTTTATTACCACCATTCCCAATAACCAGCATGGTGGTGTTAATTTCTCCACCTTCAATTAGAGAGTAACTTGCTATGCCGCCTGGATAATATGCTTTTAATATTTCTTCAGGTATTGTATTTAAGGAAAATTCTGACATCAACTAACCTTAGTATATTTGTTTTGCCGCAGCACGCAATAAAAGTTTACTCGATTTTATATATGCAGCAGTTGCAATATGGAATGTATTACAAAAGCTGGCCAGACGAAAGATTTTAGAACTGCTAATATAAAGCCCCAAAATCCTACGGAATGCTGCACGAAATAAACTAGCGCACCAATCCAAGCCGTAAAGGCTACAAAGCCCATAGGCCCACCACCACTATTGATAACTTTTGTGGTTTGCTTTTTAACCATAACACCCTCCTTTCAATTTAAATTATACTCTTGTTAAAGATAAATTAGGCAGGTTAGTAATCAACGGTACTATAAAAAGCATCTTCTGCAGAGTAAATATTTTTAGATTCTGATAAATCTATCAAGATTTTCGAAGATCTAAAATATTTATCTTGTTTTTCTAGGTCATCTATACTCATCCAGGCGTTATAGCCACGAGGCCAGTTATTTTCAATCTTGCCTTTAATATTTTTCGCTTCAATAACTACAAATAATTTATCTTCCAGTAGCTCGCTCGTATCTTTACTGTAGTCTTTCTTTCTGTAAAAAGACTTAATATTATATGAAGCAAGTAAACCGGTTTGCTTTTCAAATTCTCTTTTAGCCGTGTATTCAATAGATTCTCCCCATTGCACTGGTTCGCTGATACAACCCCATAATCCATAAAAAGGATTACGCAGACGTTTTTGAAATAAATAAAGCGTTTCTTTTGTAGTTTTCTTTTTTGCGATTATTGCCACAGAAAGCTTTGGTTGTTTTTGCACAGAGCTTTCTATTCTACTTAAGTTATTGGCAAATTCTTTACCTTTTGCAGTAAGAAGATAGGTTCCCGATTCATTTTTATCTATATATTTTTGGTGAACTAATTTTCTAAGATGAAATTTAAAAACGTCACTGTCTAATCCAGTTGGGCGCATTAGCGAAGTATAGCGTGCCGACTCTGCATGCCTAAGCGTCCTTAAAATAGACATCTGCGCTTTATGTAATTCTTTCAGTCTCATAATTTATGCTTTTAAACAATATTAACACAATAAGTGCAAGTTTGGGTAGTAATTTACCCTAGAAACTCTACTGGCTCGCTTGCAATAGTTGGTCGTAGAAGTGAGAAGTGGGCCTTCTATATTTAGCAATAAATAAGCTTAGCGAGGTTTTCTTATTATGGGTTTTAAAGTAGAAAGATCTATTCCATGGAAGGAGCTTGAGCCGGCAGTGCGTCGGACTCCATTACTTAACCATAGAGACATACATCCTTACGCCGATGCACAAATTGATTTAAGAGAGGTTGCTTATAGTGAAGTAAATCCTACCAGCCTCTATGTTTTAAGAGCTAATTTAGCTTTACAAGCGGCTTTGGCAAATGACATTCAACTAGAAGGTTATAACCAACTAGAGCTGGAAGGTAGTCTGGTCATTAGGACTCCAGACGGTGAGCTAGTTGAGCTTGTTCCTCCCATTGTAGAAAGAACCGAAAAAGAGGGGGCTTATATTATTGATGGTGCTCATCGTACTAATATGGGCCGGTGGTTAGGCAGAACTAGTTTTGTTGCAATTTTTATAAGTGGCATCAGGGAAGATTGTCCGCCATACGCTTTTCCTAACGATTGGGAAGAGGTGAAAATCAGAGAAGAAGTTCCTACAGATCCTACTCAGAAAAAACGCTACCGTGAAGCAGACTACAAAAGGCTTTACCGTGACTTTAGCGACTTTAGTGGTAGCAGAGGAGCCTCGGAGTTAGTAATAAAAATATGCAAAGTACCAGACTTTTGCTTTTAGGCGGACCTCCATGGGCGGGGAAAACCAGTCTAGCCAACTATGTTAAGAAAATGTCTAAAGATGCAAAGATCTCTCATTTGTCTATTGGTGATAGGAAGAGGCAGATTGAAGCAGGGAAAGTAGAGTCGAAATATAAAGAAGGCCTGAAAAAAAGAACCTCCAAATACAAATATCATAATGTAGTTTCAAAAGACGCTATGATCGGTATCTTTGAAGAGTTTGTTAGCGAACATAAAGGCGAATTGATAATAGTCGATGGCTTCCCAAGATATCCAGACAGAATAGAGCCCTTTAAAACTTCCCTTAGAAACCTAGAAGCCCAGGTTGTTGCTTTTTGCAAACTTGAGGTTGATGAACCAACACTTAGGCTGCGGAGCAAGCAGCCTAGACCGGATCGTCCAGTAATGAGAGAAGAAGAAATTGATGCTAGACTGGCTGATTACTATGAGACTATTGAGCCAACTCTTGATAAACTGGCCGATCTTTATCCTCCTTACATCTTAGACGCATCTTTGCCATTAGAGGACAACGCTAAAGTGATTATTAGCTTATGCCGCTAGCACTAACGTCAGGCGGAAGCACTGTTCTAGTAGATATGGACGGTGTAATGGCAGAATTTGAGGAGGCAAATAACGATATTATACGTACTCATTTTCCTGAAATTATTCCTGTAGCCCGCAGAGCTGAGTTTTATTTTGCAGATACCTATAAAGCACATGAAGGCGTTGGTGAAAAAGTTTATAAAGAAAATAGGCGCCCAGGATTTTTTAAAAATTTTCCGGTGGTAGATGGTGCAGTTGAGGGTTGGAGGAGAATTTTGGAAGCTGGCTATCAACCCAGGGTTTGCTCTTCTCCCCTACAAGATCATGACACTGTAGTGGATGAAAAAATAGACTGGCTTATGGAGCATTTTGTGCCCGTATTTGGTGATTGGGTAGTAAAGACAGCTATTTTTAATAGAGATAAATCAGGCTATGATGCGTTTGCAGTAATAGACGACAGACCTACTTTAAGAAATATTGGAAAAGCTGCATGGCAACATATTGTATTTAGCCGAAGCTATAATCAGTCAGTCGAAACAGAGTTTAGGTTAGAGGGCTGGTATGATCCTGCTCTAGAAAGCCTACTTAGTAAAGCTAGAGAAAAATATAAACTTCTAAAATGAAAGCACCCCCAAGACGAGAGCGCTTTCGCTAGCTCTTTCTTGAGGGCTTTTGGGTGAAACTTGGAGGGATTAGGCCGCTGCCTTCTCTTTAGGCCGAGGATCATCCCTAGCACCCGGCAGAAAGAAGGTTATTACTTCTTCATTTACCCGGCACCGTAGTATCAGGCGTCCGTCTCCTAACAAGAGAGCCGAGTAAATCGACAGGCCAGCAGTGTAGGGGATGGGTGAGTCGCTCTCCCACTCCTGATCGCGGCCTTTTTTAACTTGCCAGGCGAAGTGTATGAACAGGTTTTTGAGACCCTCTGCAGGTTCGGTGGTTTCGAAACCAGAAACCTCACCCCTGTAGTGGTAGCCCACGTTTTCGTAAGTCTTGTTTACGATCTCTACTTGGCCGCCAACGTAGCGGTCAAGTATCTCTTGCGTAAGTTCCATTTTGTAACGTCCGTTTCCTCGCAGTTGAAGTTACTGATTGTAAATTATAATATATTAATTTTAATTCGTCAAAATAATACAGAGATAAAGCACCTATCATTATTTGATAATTTAATTGTTTTATGTTAATGTAGTACTTGAATTTCGACGTGGTTATATAAACTTTCGACGAAGTTTGTTCTTCTCAGGGAGGCAATGTGTTAGCTGCCTTTGTTGTTTTAGGTAACATCCTGCTTGGAATTGGTATAGGTGGTCTCCTAGCCATTAATGGAATCCCCACTTTCCCTTTCCGTAAAAAGACTAAGCGTTCGGCAGATAAACGCGGGTCATCACAGCAGGCTAACGACAAACTTCAATACCAATGGATCGCTGCGGTAGGCTTTATTGGCTGGCTCTTTATAACGCCAGCTCGCCATGTTGAAGGGGAAATATGGCTTATGTTTTTGGACATACTCATCGGCTTAGTCATCTTCGATGTCATAGACAAACAAGTGATTAGGAAAAGTAGTAACGAATAGAATCTTCAAGCGATGTGCTGAGCTCGCCTAAAGCGCAACTCAGCAGAAAGTAGGCAAGTATGCTTTTTCTAACGTTGGCAGTAGGGATTCTGCTCGGTGTTGCCTTGGGCTCTTTCGTCTCTGCACTAGAGGTGCAGCGAGGAGACCACAAATTTGCGCCACGGGGTTACAAACAGAGCAAGGAGTTCGCAAGAAACTACTGGCTGGTTGGCCTAGCGCTGCTAGCCATTTGGTTAGCAGTAGCGATACCTACCCATATGCATTTGTTCTCGTGGCCTACCCTCATAGGAGCCGCGGTTGGGATGCGCTTGCTGGACTTAATAGAAAGCAAGCTACTCAGCAGATTCATATGGCGACGGCGAGCAGCCGACTAACCATCCTCCTTAACGGATTGCCTACACGCTTCGGCGTGTTCCGTCGGTCATCGCGACCGCTTAGGCAGTTTTCCAAGCTTCATTAAAACTAGTGAGTCCTGGAAAGCTAAGTTTATTATTTGAGAATTATGCCTATGCCACCCCACTGCTTGGAATCCTCTTCGCTTGGGGGCTCGATAAATTCTATAGTAGGGTATGATTGTCTTATTTTTTCCCAAAACACAGAAACTTGGCAATCTGTGTCTACGTCATGCGGTGCTACATCGTGAAATGCAACCATTCCGCCTTCTCCAACCAGTGGACCATACATTTCCCAATCTCGTGTTACTCCCTCTAATGAGTGATCACCATCAATAAACAAGAAGTTCTAGAGGTTCACCTTCAAGCCACTTTAATACTTGCTCAAGAGTTTCTTCTGAATGTGAATCTGCCTGCAACATCTTAAGTTGCTGGGAGGGGTGGGCGTACGATTCTATTCGTCGTTTTCCATGTTTTCCGTAACCTCCACCAAATGGACCTCCGGGAAGATCTACGCTGGTAAGCCTAGCATTCTCTGCCGCTACATGTGCTAGTGCAAAAAAGGTTCCGCCGCGTGCTGTGCCGATTTCCATAGCGTTACGGGGCGGGTTATTTACTAATAAATCCAACATACTTTTAAGCTCTGCTGGTTTCTGTATAGCACCTTGTTTTATAGCTGCTTGGGTTAATTCGTCTGTAGCTTGCCACTCGATTCTACCATGTCTCATAGTAAGGTCACGGTAACGTCCAACTCCATTTAGAGCAAGGTGGTAGGCTCTGCAAGCCAAGTCAAATCTGGCTAATCTCGCTAACGCAGGATGTTCCAGTCGCTTTTGTTGTACTTTACGGGCAATTTCCACTTCACTAATACTCATGTGAATTATTATATAACTTTAATTTATATATTGCAAGTACTTTTGTGATGACAGAACTTGTCAAACTATAGAAATGACAGCTTACTCAAGTTGCTGCTCGTTAGAAGCTGCATTCTTTACTAAACTAAAAGCAGCGTTTCCATAGCGTCTGTATATTTCCGGTGTTTGAAAGGCTCTTTCCCAATCTAGTATAGCTTTATCTAGGACTGCTTTATTATCGGTAACTCGTATAAATAGACTACGGCGCTCTTTATCTGTTAGCTTAAAAATAGGGCTCATAACTAGACCCTGTAGACACAGGCACATAATATGCTGTGTTTTACTCATATCCCTTACCACATACTCATGGTCTTCCGTATAGCCATGCTCTAGTAATTTCAAGGTTCGCTCGATAATTTCGTTAATTTTCCGTTTTTTCTCCATCGCTTTAGGGTCGGGGTCATAACTTGCCAGTAGTGTTCCAATACTTTTGATAGCATGCATTACGGTTGTATGATTCCTGTTAAATTCTCTTCCAAGCTCGGGATAGGAAGGGGGCGGGGCTATAAGTTCTCGGGCTAAATACATTGCGGTATGTCGTGCTGCAACTATACCTGGGAAATGGCTAGCTCCTATTAGCATATCCTTTGGGTGCTTTGCGGCTATCGCTACTGCTGAAATGATGTCTGGGACAGAGGTAGAGTGTGCACCCTCTGCAATCTCTTTTATAGGACGTTCAGTTTGTGCTACTGGTAACATTGGGCGGTTAACAAATGCGACTTGACCATGTTCATCAATTTCGCGCACCGTTAGTACAGGAGCAACTGGCTCCACTTCTTTAAACGCCTCTACGAGAACTTCTCGTACCGGTTCAACTTCTTGAGTATCTTCACCAGACTCTAAGAGCCATTCACCATTAGTCATATGTAATACTATAACTTATAGTTGTATTTTAATCAATATTATTGAATACAAAATACAAAGATGAACATTTATAATGGTTACTTACTTGATAACTAAGACATTTTGTGTTAATATATAATTTGAATTTCGATTTAGTTACAAAAACTTCAAACGGGATTTGTTCTTCTCAGGGAGGCAAAAGAATGTCACGTCTTCGCGCATGGCACCTGTTGCTTATAGCGGTGTGCGTCCTAGCTCTGATGTCCATCGTGCTCGGCCAGTTGGGGATTTATCTCCGTGTGGCTGGGTCTTGGCGTCATCGCTTTCGTGGCTTACATGATCGAAGGTGGTGAACCAGGGAATCTTTCGCCGGTAGCCAGTTGCCTAGGTCTGATTGCGTCAGGCCTGTTCGGCTTCTGGGTCATCTTCAACGAAGTGCTGAGCTCGCGTAAAGTGCAGCTTAGCGGAAAGTAGGAAAATGTTTTTTCTAACGTTGGCAGCAGGAATCCTGCTTGGTATTGCCGTGGGCACCCTTTTCTCCGCAATGGAAATGCAGCGAGGATCGCACTGCCTTGCGCCACGAGGCTACAAGAAACGTAGACAGTTCACGGTACGCTATCGGATAATTGGCGTGTCGGCAGTATGTATTTGGCTTGCTGTAGCTATACCTACTCATCTGAATTGGTTCTCTTGGGCCAGTCTCATCGGAGCTGTAGCCGGGATGATTTTACTGGACGTAATAGAGAACCGGCTGGCCCACTATAGGGCAGAGTGGTGAGCAGCCAAAATATAACCAAGCCTCCTTAACGGAATGCCTACACGCTTCGGCGTGTTCCGTCGGTCATCGCGACCGCTTAGGCAGTTTTCCAAGCTTCATTAAAGTTTTAGTGGGTCTTGGAAAATTTACTTAAAACTAACTTATAAAATTAAGCACCTAATCAGGAGAAGAAGTTAGCGCCTCTTCTAATACAGATACAATATCTGTTAGACCCATATTTGTGGCGTAGGTTAAAGCATCACGCAGATCTTCGGCGAAATCATCACTTTGGCCACCATCGCGGCGAATTAATCCCATTTGAACGATGAGCCCGATTTGAGCCTTGGCAAAGTCATCGCCCTCCTGCTGACCGATAATTTCTTCAGCTAGCAGGTGGTATCGAGTAATTAGTTCTTTAATGTCTGACCCCGCCCTCATAGCTTCAATTAATTCCTCACGGAGGCGGCTAAGCTCTTCAGTCTCCACAAAACCTAGCACTTCAAGCAACGTATCAATAGTCGATGCCTGAGTTTCTGCGCTTCCTTCCAGCTCAGGGGATTCAGGAGGGGTTGAATGAGGCGAGGGTTCTTGTTCCATAAAGATACTCAAAATATCTACAAACCAACTTGGTGTTTGTTTATTCCGTTTACAACATTTACATAGCCCATAGATTCAAGAGATTTTTTTGCTATGTTAGCTCGGTTGCCTGAATTGCAATATAAAATAATCTCTGCGTCTTTCGGGATTTCAGCAAGCTTTTCTGAGCTGCTAGCTAACCTTGAGAGAGGTATATTAATGGCATTTTCTGCATGCCCAGATTCGTATTCTTCAGCTTCACGTACGTCGATTATGTATCTTGCCATAACTATTAGTCTAAACCTATTTCTTTAAACGTATCAATATGTATGTATAAAAAAGTGCCGCAATGATTGCTATAAAGAAGGATGTGAGAGTAGGTAGGTTAGTTAGCAATAGGTGAAGGATAACCACAAATATTAGGGTGCTAACGAAACTTTTCGGTAGTCTTTTTATAAACCCTTCAATAAATGAATCTCCTTGAGATTTACTTAAAAAGTACAAGCTGCTAGCAATGGTTGCTGGGAAACTAGCCACTACGCCTCCCCAGGTTGCGCCGATGTAGTGGGATGATAAAACTGCCAAGCTCACAACCGTGCCTGCTAAAACAAATCTAACTAAATATACGTTTTTCGACAATTTAAGCTTCTTTGGTTTTTTGTCTGGAAAGTGGCGAAATATGTAGTGGAATATAACTCCGCCTGCTATGGCAGTTACTGTAACGATTAAGAATGATGAACTTTGGAATAAATTATGAACCGCTAAGCTAAATCCTAGCCATAGTACTGTTGCGGCTAATGTTGCTACTATATTTTTGTAAGAATTTTGAGTCAGTTTGAGCGTTTTTGCGAATATGTATGAATAAAACAATGCAGCTGTAATCAAAAGAGGGACTATAGAGCTGGCAATTTTAGTTGCATGAGCTCCTTCAGCAATATAAATAAAAGCAAGGCTTACTAATAAAGTTGTTGGAATTCCCGCGATAGTACCGCCTATCTTAGAGCCAAGTTTCTCGGCGTACCAAACTATAAATGACACATATGCGCCGCCTACTAAGAAAGATAAAATTACTTTAAGTGCAAAGTCCATGGATTAAATAATAGCAGATGACAGTGAGTATGTGCTGTTTGCTAACTATGTAACGTACTAGCCTAATTTTGTATGTTAGTGTTAGTACATGAATATGAATAAAAAAGTCATTATAGATAGCGACATGTCTTTCGAGAACGCTATTAAAGGAACTGATGCACCCAAAGAAGTTATTGGTAACTTAGATTTGGTAGGTATTCAATACATAGGCTTTGATGACAAAATCCATAAAGGGCAACTTGTGTTGCATAAAGACTTGGCCGAAGAAGCTAAAAGTATATTTAATGAACTATTTAATATTAGATTTCCAATTCAAAAAGTCATACCTATAGTTCAATATGACTGGAGCGATCACGATAGTATTCGAGATAATAATACTTCAGCGTTTAATTACAGAACTTTGTTTGATGCGGATAAATTATCGAACCATTCTTATGGTCGTGCTATAGATATTAACCCGCGCATTAATCCTTGTATTACTAAAGAAGGAAAGGTTAGGCCTACGGGTCCTAGTTACAACCCTCAAGCCAAAGGCGCCATTAGTGATGGCGATGAAGTTGTAAGCGTTTTTCTTGAAGCTGGATGGGAGTGGGGCGGACATTGGAAGCAAGAAGAAGACATTGTTGATTATCAGCATTTTCAGAAGCTATTGAAGCGGTAAATGAAGCGCTTGAGAAGTTTATTAAAAGCTAGTTACACGAGGACTTATAAATGGGACTAATATTTATAACAGGAATTGCAGGTTCAGGTAAAACTACAATACTCAAAGAGCTAAAAAGCAGAGGTTATGAAGTTTATGATGCGGACGAAAAGTTGTCATTTTGGGCTAACAAGTCTACGGGCGAAAGAGCTTCTGCAAGCGATCATACATTAACTACCGACCAGAAGTTTTTCGATGAACACGACTGGTATATGGATAAGTCGGGGGTTAAAAAGCTTGCAGAAAAAGCTACAAATAAACCAATTTTTATATGCGGTTCAGTAGCTAACGAAAAAGAAGTTTGGGGTGATTTCGAAAAGGTGTTTTGTCTTTATATTGATGACGAGTCACTTATAAAGAGAATAAAAAATCGAGCTGATAAAGATTTTGGGAAATCAGAGCACGAGTTAGCACACTTACTAAAACTCAACCAAGCTGTTCAATCGAAATACAAATCACTAGGCGCCAAAATCATTGACGCAACTCAGCCTGTAGAGAAAATTGCTGACGAAATAGCGGCAAGCTAAGAAGCTTACCTAGGTACTAGATAGAAACTAGCCCTTCTTGGCCTAAAGCTATCCACTCCTCGACGCTAAGCTCAAAGCTACCGCCTTCAAAGCTTGAGCCATCACAGGCTTGGCAAGTTTTTTCCGCTATTTGGGAGCGATACTCGCCGAAATCAAAATTAGGCTCATCACTAAATTGGTCACCAATATCCATACAAGATAAATCATCCCAATCATATTCAGCCCCTCCACACTGCCTGCAAAAACTAAGTCCCCTAAGCAGTTCCGGGTCGATTCCTAACATAGTAGCCAGCTGGTCTTGTCTGAATTTAAGATCAGTGGCTAAACGTTCTTCTGGTGACGGTGATTTTCTTATATCTTCAAATCCCATTGTTTGTAATTATTCCAGTCACAACTATAAATGCAAGCATTAGCAAGATTAAATCCTATCCGCTTTCGTCCTTTTGGACTCGTCAGAGTGAACGCACATTCACTGAGTGGAAAAAATCAATCCATCCATCATCTAATAAATAGAGGGGCGCCGCATGCGGCGGGGACGTAGTGTATTATCCCCGCCGCTGATTGCGACCTAGTCGAGCGCCTCATGAGCCAGCTGTTCAATTCGTACTCTGGCCCAATGGTAGCCGCTGTAGCATACCACCAGCTGTTTCTCCTGTACATCGATGTAGTGAACAGTCGGGCCGCTCTCGAATAGATTGTCGAGCGCCGCTTCCAGTCGCGATGAACCTCCTGGCTCACGCTCCTCTTGCTTGTGCCAGAGGCGCTGAAAGCCGGGGTATTCGACGTCGTAGAGAGGAATGCTTGACTGAATGACGAGCTCGTCATGGGCGCGCACCGCTATGGTGACGGGGCCGTTGGCGATTGCTGCGGTCATTTGTAGCCTCCTGCTGGTTGTAGATGGATGGATTGAAGATGTAACGAAGAAATTAAAAAACCTCAACGAAACTATATTATTTTAGAATAAATTATAAAAATAGTCAATGTATGGCTGGGGATGAGGGATTCGAACCTATAGCTAGACTAGCCAGATAATCTGGCTTTTGTTATATAATGAACTTTAATATAGTAAAATCATGAAAGTTTTATCTGTTGAAGTATTCTCTGAGCTTATTGACCGCCATGGTTTTAATCAGTATGCTAATGATTTAATTACGCAGCTTAAAGAAGACTTTGTACGTCGTGATGAATTTATATTAACGCCACGACCTAGTATTGAAGTGCCTGGAGGAGTTATTGAACTAATGCCTATTCGCGATATCAAATATCATGCTTATAAATATGTGACTTGCTATCCCCAAAATCCTCCAACCCATCAAACAGTTGTTGCAATCGGACAGCTCTCTAGTGTTGAAACCGGCTATCCCATAATGATTAGTGAAATGACACTTATGACCGCCTTTCGTACTGCAGCAACT
Source organism: uncultured Candidatus Saccharibacteria bacterium (assembly GCA_963717595.1). Classification (GTDB taxonomy): domain Bacteria; phylum Patescibacteriota; class Saccharimonadia; order Saccharimonadales; family Saccharimonadaceae; genus CAVQWH01. The sequence continues at coordinate 639,165 of CAVQWH010000001.1, forward strand.
ACAGCGTTAGCTACGAAGTTTATGGCTCGTCAGTCTTCTCAGGTTTTAGCTCTTATAGGCACGGGTGCTCAAAGTGAATTTCAAGCACGCTTCATGTCTTTAGTCCGCGACATTAAAGAAATAAGGTACTTTGATACTGATGTTAAGGCCATGGATAAATTTGCTCATAACATGAATAGTAGTTCTCTTAAGTTAGTACGATGTCGAGACGCTAAAGAAGCGGTTGAAGGGGCAGATATTATTACGACTTGCACTGCTTGCAAAGGGCACGTTGATGTTGTTAAGAGTGACTGGATTAAGCCTGGTGTCCACATAAATAGCCTGGGTGGAGACTGTCCTGGAAAAACCGAACTTGAGCTTAGTATTTTACCAAGAACCCGACTAGTAACTGATTACTTAGGCCAAGCTGTTACAGAAGGCGAAATTCAGCGTTTGAGCTCTGTTGAAGTCAAAAAGATGGTACATGGCGAACTACATGAATTGGTTTCTGGTATAAAAAAAGGTCGCAAAGCTGACGAGGAAATAACTTTATTTGATTCAGTTGGTATGGCTATGGAAGACTACTCTGCTATACGCTTAACCTACAATTTAGCTGAGAAATATGGGTTAGGGAAAGACTTGAACCTTCTCCCAGATATAATAGATCCTAAAAATCTTATATCCATATTAGAAAAATAAAAACATCCCTATAAATTTACTTACTACAAAGCCGTAATCAGATTGATATGGCTGGGGATGCAGGATATCGCTTTCCCTCGCTTTGCTCGGCCGCTCCTTCTTCGCTGCTCGATAAAAACATGTAAACACGTTTTTATCTCCGCGGCTCATCCGCCGAACCCAAGGGTTCTCATCCTGCACCTAAAACAGGGCCAACCAATGGGCGTAAAACTCATTGCCTGACCCTGGCTGGGGATGAGGGATTCGAACCCCCGATCACGGGACCAGAACCCGTTGCCTTACCGCTTGGCTAATCCCCACTATCAGATGAGATTATAACAAAGTTAAGGAGTTACTAAAAGACGAGTTTATTGTGGGGGCTGATTGGCATCTGGTGGCTTTACCACAGGCGGCTCTTGTGGCGGAACCGGTGGTGCAGGTTGTGGAGGTTGCGGCTGAACTGGCGGAACAGGTGGAGTTGGCTGCGGGTTAGCGTTTTGAGATTCTGGATTAAACTCAGTAGGTTGCTGTGGGCTGGAAGGTTTAGTGCTTTGAAAAGCTGAGGTTACAGACTTTACGGCGCCGGCTATTGAGCTGGCGTCGTTAGCATCTAGTGGTACACCCAGGAAAGAAGCGATTTGATTAGCCTCTTTGCTAAGCGGTGCTTTCATTATTAGGCTGCCGACATTCATGCCGTTGAAGCTAACGCCACGGCTACTGGAGCTGCCTATATCTATAATGTCGTTATTGTTGAGAACTAATTCTAAAACGCTTCGTCGCTGCATGCCGCTGTTGGCTG
>CAVQWH010000002.1:0-116611 GCA_963717595.1 uncultured Candidatus Saccharibacteria bacterium
ATCGAGGTTTTGATACCCCACCCGCCGATCGCCGGCCAAAGCGAAGAAATGAGGTTTTAAATACCCCAGGGTAGCCCCGAGCACTTGCCCGCCCGGCGTCACGTTCGGCAATTCGCCGCGGGCCACCGACGACCAGCGCCAGGGCTATCAAGCCAGACGATCACCGCGCGTCGCCGCGCGCGCGGCTGAGCAGGCTGGCCGCGCGCGCGCGCGCGCGCGCGTCAGGCGCTGCCGCGCGCGCTCCGCGCGCGCGCCGCCGCGCCGCTGCGCACGGCGCCCGCGCGCCGCCGCGCCGACCCGCCGGCGAGCGGCTGAGCTGGCGCTGCAGCCTCTCCGCACCATCATTCGTTACAGCTTCAGGCTGAGGGCAGAGGCTCAGATCGTCGTTTTGACGTGGACGTTTTGGTATATTTTGAGGACGTGGATTTTTTCATAGAGGTAAAAATCGTGGAGCTCGTGGACGATTTGGAGTAGATTTGGCAAATCGTGGAACGGTAAATTTTTATCGTGGACGTTTTGGCAAATCGATTTGGTATGTTGTCGTGGAATTGATTTGAGGAACGGGAATGGTCGTGGACGAGGTAAAATTTTGAGGAAAAATCGTGGCGGTGGAGTAGTTTGGAGTACTGTAGTTTGGAGATATTGGTGAGGTTTTCGTGGTACTGTAGTGGTGGAAAAATCGTCGTGGCGGGAAGTTGAGAGAGAGTGGAGGTGGTGAGGTTTTCGAGACGAGACGTGAGACGAGATGACGACGTGGTGAGGTGGAGCGTCGAGAGGTGAGATCAATGATGAGGTGGAGTGACGTGGTTGGTGGAATCATAAGGCGAGTGTTGGTGGTGAATGATCGAAATGATAAGTGTTGAGTTGATAAATTCGACTTGTGGTGGTGGAGCGTTGGAATGGTGAAGGATGGAGGCGTCGAGTGACGACAACTCGACGACTCATATGATTTGGTTATGTTGGTGGTGGACTGGTGAGTGGGACTGGAATAAAGTGGAGATATGGTGGGGAGTCGTCGGTCAACTAATGAGAGGTGTTGGTGGATCAAGTGGTGAGCATGGTGGTTGATGGTTGTGTGGACGATTCGTGTGGTGGACGTGTGGTGGCGTTGGGTAGAGTGAGACGTGGTTGGTGGATCGAGGCGGTGGTGGACGTGGTGGAGTGGGGGTGGAGTGACGTGGTGGGGGGGTGGAGTTGGTGGTGTAGAAACGAGTGAGAAAAGTTTGGTGAATATCTTCAAAACGACGACGACGACGTGGAGAAGTGAATGGAGAGGATAGAAAGAATGGACTCGTCAGATGAATCGTCGAATGGAAACCGATAATATCTGTGATATTTTTTTTTTCAGAAGACGACGAGGAAATTTAGAGAGAGAAACATTCGGCAAAGTGTTCAAATTTCATAGAACATCGATTTGAGCGGCAAATCAAATCGCATGGATCGATTTGAGTGGTCGTGTGTCGTGGTGAGGTAGATTTGGTAGAAAATTGGAGATAAACCAAATCGGAGTTGAATCTAGTTTTTTTTTTTTGAGGTGAAGCGGTCGTCGTCGTCGTTGGAGAGCGTTGGATGTGGAGGTTTTGATGGATCGAGCATCGGATGGATCGGATAAGGGGTTGTGTGTGTGTGTGTGTGGATGATGTGGATATGTGGTTGTGGTGGTGGGGAACGGGTCGGCGTTCAAGGTTGATGGTTATCGTTTTCAGGTGACGTCTGATAAAAACGTCGTCGTCGGCGGTGTCGGCGGCGACGACGACGAGTGGGTGTGGTGGCGGCGTTGGTGGGTCGTGTTGGTGAGGTCGCTGATGACGGGTGGATCGGTAAGAAACGGCGAGGATATATAGTCGACGTAGTGGTTGGAGTCCGCGCGTGGATATGGTGGTGTCGTGGATCGCGTCGGTCGACGACTCCGTCGGCGGTTGAGTCGTGGTTGTGTGTGGATCTGGTGGCCGGACGGTCGGGTGGTGGCTCGGTCGGATTTTGGTGGTTGGTTGTGTGGGGGGGTGGTTGGGGGTGAAGCGGGCGCGCGCGCGCGCGCGGGGCGGGTGGGTGTGTGTGTGTGTGGTGTGTGTGTGTGTGTGTGTGTGTGTCTGTGTGTGTGTGTGTGCGTGTGTGTGTGTGTGTGTGTGTGTGTGTGTGGATGGTGGTTGGGTGGATTGATGGATTGATAAACTAGTAAGGCATGGTTATAACTGTAGATGTTGAAGTGATGACGTCGGCGGCTCGTTTCTCAACATCGTTGTGGTGGCGGCGTTGGACTGGTGAGGTTGAGACGACGACTGGAGCAGCTGGTGCTGCGGTGATCATCTGAGTGAGTTGGTTGATGTTGAACTGTTCGCATCATTTTTTTTAACAGTGACAACATGGTGATAACTGGAATGTTGATTTTGTTAGAAGAAGACGACGACTAAGTAGACGACAATCTTGTGAGGGACTTGTAAGTAGTAATGATGATGATGATCAAATCAAATCTTTGGTGGATGATTTGTGATCTATTTGAGTGAGCTCTAAGTTTTGTTTTGGTTCTTGTGGTTGTGGTTTGTTGAGAAGAAGCATAGATAACAAATCAATTGGTTGTGTGTGTGAATAATCGCAATCAATCATTTGAGACACGGTTGTGGTTATCAACTGATTTGGTGATTTGGTCGGTGAATGCCATGGACTATGTGAGCATTTTGGTGATAAAGACGTGGAGTTTTGGTGGGTATGTGAACTAGGTAAAACGGTCGAGTGACTTGGATGTGGTGGTTGCTCGGGTGACGTTGGTCGCATGGTGGGGAACGATTGTGACTGGTGGGAGTTTGGTGGGACTCGGTTTTGGTTATGGTGAAGGATGACGTTTGGTGAAGTGAGACGAGTACTGGATGATTTTCTAATTTTCTAGATTTTGATCGATGATGATTTGGTTCTAGTTGTCGTGGTGGACGACGATTTTCGATTTTGGTGGAGCTGATGATGATTTTGGTGAATTTTGGAGTGTTGGTGAAGTGTTGGTGGTTGGATCAAGTTTTTGGTGGCATCGGGTGGTGGTGAGACATTGGTGGTGGTGAACTAGTGGTTGGGAGCATTGTGACGATTTCGGGTGTCGTGTGGGGGAGCTCGGTCGGCTCTAGCAATCGCCATGGAATGGATGGACGATGATCAACGAGGTTTTTTTTTAAAGGATTGAGAGCGTGAGGACGGTTGATCTTGTAGAGTGGCAGTGTGGCTGTGACATGGAGCATTCTGTTGGTGAGTTTTCAACTCTAGCATATAATTAGTCGGAGGCATTGGTGGTTTGGTTGTGTATGTCGTCGGCGTAATCGTCGTTGGTTGTCGGTGAGTGGGTGGATCGTCGGTTGATGTCGTGGGGAGCGGGAGACGTCGGCTGTGGTTGGAGGAGTGATTTGAAGGATAGTGACAATTGGTATGGTGGATGGGTGGAGTCGGGTGTCGTGGCGGCGTTGGTGGGGGACGAGTGAGTGGTAGTCGTCGTGGTTGTCGTCGGACTGGTGGCTGACGTTGGATGACTTGGTGGGAAGTGGTTGTGGGACTGTAGTTGGTGATGTCGTCGGACGCATGGTTGGTGGTGGTGGTGGACGGCGTGGACTTGGTGGCCATCGGTCGTCGTCGAGGCGCAAGGACGTCGTGGTTTTGTCGATCTCTCGGGCTCAACGATGATCTCGTAGCTCGTTGGTGGCGTCGTCGCGGCTTTGTCGTAGGCGTAGGGGGAGCGTGACGAGTGGGCGTCGCTGTCGCTGGGTGTGCATGGTCGTCTTCGAGCTCGTCGGACTATGTGGGTGTGGGTTTTGTGGGTGTGTTGACTGTAGATCTGGTAGAGTGGTTATCTAGCCACGTGGAAATGTAGTGCCTTCGTTCAATTCTGGTATTGCTGACTTATTGGCGGTAACGATTCTCATGATGTTAGGCAGATGATTCCCCTTATAGTGGAGGCTTCTAAAAAGCCTAAATTTAACCGCCAGGTTTGGGCGTTAAAACGCTCGGTAGCTAAGAGTTTACTAACTAAAATGCCGCCTAAAAATCTTATGGAGCATTTGGGGTATACGTCCGTGCAGTCTATGTTAAAAAACGAAAATACGGATGAAATCTATACGGCTCTTCGGTTTTCTGAAGGTGCTGAGTGGTTGAATAAATATGATGAACTATTTAAAACAATCACACCGAGTGATTTTGAAACTAGAGAAATCGACATAGTGGTAATGGATCATGATAAATATGTGGACTTGGCCGAGAATTTTGTAAAGAAAAAACTACATAACGTAACACATACCAAAGAAATGGGCGTAATAGTTATAGTGCCAATGCACCAAGAGTGCATGAAAGGTATTACGCTGAAAACTCTGCCTCTAATTTTTCACTACCTGAATGAAGTACGCTTATATTCAGCCTTCTTTAAACTACAGCAAGTGAATAAAGACTTTGGCAAAATAGTCGTAAATACTTTAATAGCTGATCCAGGCAATGCTAGCCAAATGGCTGGGCAAAAAGTGCACTGGCGAGTAATTCAACGTTATTTTGGCCGTCCTTCACTAGGCGATGAATCTCACCCGGAAGCTTTTCAGCCGCATGTTCATCCGGAAGATTTACATTGGCGTCATGCGGAAGATCTATTATATGAGCTGGATCCAGAAATGGAGTTCTGGAAAGATAGGGATTATGTAAGTCTGATGTATGACGACGAACCAGTCTCTCTTAATTTAATTGATGTGGCGTTTAGTTTTTCTAACAGTGCTCCTTACGACGAGCGTTATTTTTACCATGCACGCGAGAGTTTGTGGAACGAATTATTTATGCGCTATATGGGGCAAAAAAATCTCGAAGATCAAATCCTTAAACAACTGGATAACGATTTAATCGCTCCGGAAACTTTGAAGGTAAGTCAATGAGTAAATATCAAATTTGCGTATCTGGTGCAGCCGCAGGCGAAACAGTAGAAACTTCTCATCGCTTAGCGTATGAGCTTGGGAAGGCTATTGCTGATAGTGGCCACACTCTTACTACTGGAGCTACCATAGGGCTTCCTCAATTCGCGGCTCGTGGGGCGAAAGAAAACGGTGGGTTATCCATTGGGTTTTCTCCGGCTGCTTCCATACGCGAGCATGTTAAGTCTTATCGCCTGCCTGTAGAAGAATTTGACTACATAAACTTTACTAACATGGATTACGTTGGGCGTGATGTTTACCTGGTAAGATCTTCTGACGCGGTGATTACTGTGGGCGGCCGAGTAGGTAGTTTGCATGAATTTACCACCGCCTTGGAAAGCCACAAATTTTGTGCAGTTTTACTGGGTAGTGGTGGCCTGGCTGACTTTATACCTAAAATTATGGAAACTCTGCCAGCACCAAGCGATGTAAGTATTATTTACGATACAGATCCGACACGCTTGGTTAAGCAAGTAATTGGAGAACTTGACTCAAAGTATGCTGACTTTAAGCACATGATTAAAAGCCTGGAAGAACGTCCTCGTAAAGCCGATAAGGGCTAAATTTGCTAAACTAAAAAGGTGACTCAAAAGTTTAAACTCAAGACCAGTTATAAACCGACTGGTGATCAGCCAACGGCAATTGCTAAATTGATTGATGGCTTGAAAAATGGACAAAAAGAACAGACGCTGCTAGGCGTTACGGGCTCTGGCAAAACTTTTACTATGGCCAATGTAATTGAGGCCAACCAGAAGCCAACGCTTGTATTGGCTCATAATAAAACTTTAGCCGCGCAGCTTTTCTCAGAATTTAAAGCTTTTTTCCCTGATAATGAAGTCCACTATTTTGTAAGTTATTTCGACTATTACCAACCAGAAGCCTACATTGCCAGTAGTGATACTTATATTGAAAAAGATTCTAAAATTAATGAAGAGATTGACCGTTTACGTCACAGCGCAACCAGCGCTCTGCTTTCGAGAAAAGACACCATAATAGTTGCAAGTGTAAGCTGTATTTATGGTATTGGCTCTCCAGCGGATTATAATGATATGTCTATAACTATTAAGCTGGGCGAAAAGCGTAATCAGGCGAAATTTATCCGCTGGCTGACGGATATCCAGTATCACCGTAACGACATTGACTTTCATCGCACGACTTTTAGGGTTCGGGGCGATGTTATAGATGTTTTTCCAGCTGGTAGCGAAACAGCTTATCGTCTGGAGTTTTTTGGAGATGAAGTAGATAGGATTGCTGAGATTAATCCCCTGACTGGTGAGATCTTGCACTCACCCAGCCAGATAACTATTTTCCCTAGCAGTCACTACGTAACCCCTAAAGATAAGCTTAGCAATGCTATTACTAATATTAAAAAAGAACTAAAAGATAGACTGGCCGAGTTTGAACGGGAAGGCAAGCTGCTGGAAGCTCAGCGTCTTCAGCAAAGAACTAAATATGATATTGAAATGTTGGAAGAAACTGGTTTTGTGAAAGGAATTGAAAACTACAGCCGCTATTTGACAAACCGTGAAGCTGGCGAGCAGCCCGCTACTTTAATAGATTATTTCCCAGACGATTTTTTGATGTTGATTGATGAATCCCACATGAGCATTCCGCAAGTTAGAGGAATGTACAATGGCGATCGGGCGCGTAAAGAAGTCTTGGTAGAACACGGCTTTCGTTTGCCGAGCGCGCTAGACAACCGGCCACTTACTTTTGCCGAGTTTGAAAAGCATATCAATAACGTAATTTATATTTCAGCTACGCCTGGAGAATATGAACTAAGCCATAGTCCTGAGCCTGTGCAACAAGTTATTAGGCCAACGGGGCTTCTTGACCCTATTATTGATGTACGCAAAACCCATGGCCAAATAGATGACTTAATTGCTGAAATTCAAGAAAGGATTAGCAAAAGGCAGCGTGTTTTAGTCACTACTCTTACAAAAAATATGGCAGAAGATCTAAGCCAGCATTTAAGTGATTTGGGTATAAAAACTTCTTATATACATAGCGACATAGACACTTTAGAGCGTGGCGACATTTTGAGAGACTTAAGGCTAGGAATGTATGATGTCTTGGTTGGAATTAACCTTTTGCGTGAAGGGCTAGATTTGCCTGAAGTTAGTTTAGTGGCAATTATGGATGCTGACAAAGAGGGTTTTTTGCGCTCAAGCCAGGCTCTAATCCAGACTATTGGGCGTGCTGCAAGGCACCAAGAAGGCACAGTTATTATGTATGCAGATACAGTTACAGACTCAATGAAGAGAGCAATTGATGAAACAAATCGCCGTCGTAAAATTCAAGAAAAATATAATAAAGACCACGGTATTACGCCTAGTAGTATCGCTAAGGAAGTGGGTGAAGGGTTACGGGCAATTATTCCAGGCAAAGAAGAAGATAAAAAACCTAAGCTCAACCTTAAGAAGATTCCGAAAGATGAATACCAGCACCTTATAGAGGATCTTACTTCACAAATGGAGCTGGCTGCGGCTAATCTAGAGTTTGAAAAAGCAGCTGAGCTAAGGGATACGATTGAAGAGATAAAAACTAAGTTATAGTTTTGTAGCTTAGCAAATTGTTGAAATTTTGACTGTCTTAAAACCATAGATACCTCTTTCGTAAAGCTGCTAACTTGTACTACAATGAGTGCATGACAAAACTCTCTTCACAAGACGTCACCCACCTAGCTGCCCTTAGCAGTCTTAGCGTAGATGGGCAGGATATAGATAAGTTGCAGGCAGATTTAGACAATATAGTTGGCTATATTAGTGAGCTTCAAGAATTAGATACTAGCGGCGTAGAGCCAACTTATCAGGTAACTGGTCTGGAAGATGTTTGGCGCGAAGACGAGTTAGTAGATTGTGGTGTTACACGCGAAGCGCTTTTAGCCTGCGCTCCTGAAAAACAAGACAACCAAATAAAAGTACCTAAGGTTCTTTAAAATCTTATGGGCGAAATTCAAAAGATTGTTGACTCTGTGAAGCTTGGCAAAAGTTCGGCTCTGGAGCAAGTAGAAACAGCTCTAAAGCGCGCCAAGCAACACGAGAGCTATAATGCTTTGATAAACCTTACTGAGAACCGGGCAATTGAACGAGCTAAGTCTATTGATAAAGATATATCGTCAGGCAATCAGCCGGGCCGTTTATGCGGCGTGCCGTTCGTGGCTAAAGATAACTTCTTAGCTTTTGGTGCTCCGACTACAGCTGGTAGTAAAATTTTAGAAAACTTCGAAGTACCATATCAGGCAACAGCTATAGAAAAACTCGAAGCTGAAGGAGCGATTTGTATAGGCAAAGCTAACTTAGATGCATTTGGGCATGGGGGCAGTACTGAAAATTCAGCTTTTGGCCCTACCAAAAACGCTTATGACAAAACACGTGTTGCAGGCGGGAGTTCTGGCGGATCTGCTGTGGCGGTTGCGTTAGGCATAGTACCGTTTGCCCTAGGGACTGACACTGGTGGATCTATTCGCCAACCCTCAAGCTTTAATGGTGTGGTTGGCATGAAACCTAGTTACGGAACCGTAAGCCGCTATGGAGTAGTAGCTATGGCAAGTAGCACTGACACTATCGGTGCTATCACTAAAACAGCTTCTGATAATGAACTAATCCTTAGTGTAATAGCTGGGAAAGACGAAAAAGATAGTGCTACTTTGAGTGATTTTTTTAAACCAAGCAAGCATCCAGTGTCTAAACATAAAATAGGAATAATAAAAGAATTTATAGGAGAAGGCACCTCAGTAGATTCGTCTGTTCGTGAAACTATTAATTCGTATCTGGATAAGCTACGTAACAAAGGGCATGAAGTAGAAGAAGTTAGCTTGCCTTTAATAAAATATAGTTTGCCAGCTTATTACATTATTATTCCCGCAGAAATCAGCTCCAACTTAGCTCGTTATGACGGCATTAAATATGGGCTCAGATCATCTGACGCAAAGACTCTGAAAGAAATTTATGGCAAAAGTCGAGACCAAGGCTTTATGCCGGAGAATAAACGACGTATTTTGATTGGCAGCTATGTCCTTTCCAGCGGATTTTTTGATGACTATTACTTACAGGCTCAGAAAGCCAGAACCCTGCTTATTAAACAGTTTGCGGAAGTATTCAAAAAATATGACGTCTTAGTAGGCCCCACTGCTCCTACGCCGGCTTTTAAGCTAAGGGCCAAAACTGGTGATCCGCTTCAGATGTATTTAGCTGATATTATGACAGTCGCAGCTAGCTTAGCTGGTTTGCCGGCTTTAAGTGTTCCTGCTGGCTCTACTAAAGAAGGTTTACCAGTCGGAACTCAAATTATAGGTGCTTACAAAAAAGATGCTGATATTTTAGCCTTAGCTCGCAGTATAGAGGGGGCTGAATAATGGATAGTGCAATACTTATTATGCTTGGCGCAGTTGCATTCGTTGCAATTCTATTACTAGTAATTATTGCTACTACCCGTAAAGCTCCTGCAGGAATTAATGTTGAAGATTTTAGAGCTAAGTGGTTAAAGATTGAGAATGAGCTAGGTGAAGATGAGCCTTCCTGTCATTTAGCGGTTATCAATGCAGATAAGTTACTTGACCAGGCACTAAAAGCTAAGGGTACTAAAGGCGATACTATGGGCGAAAGGCTAAAGAATGTTACTAGTCAGCTACGTCATCGTAATGCCGTGTGGGAAGCTCATAAACTTCGCAACAGAATAGTCCATGAAGAAGTTCGACTGACGAGAACTGAAGCTAGGCGGGCTTTAGCAGCATTTAAAACTGCCCTAAGAGACGTGGGAGCAATCTAATGCTAGATGAAAAAACTATAGCCAAATATCTCCCTACCATTGGCATAGAATGCCATGTTCAACTGGCTACAAAAACAAAATTATTCAGTGATGCCACAAATGACGCAGACGATAAGGAGCCAAATTTAGCTACTACTTTGATAGACTTTGGTTTGCCTGGAACTTTGCCGGTTCTTAACCATGAAGCTGTTAATTTAACGGTTAGGGCAGGCTTGGCTATGAACTGCGAAATCGCTCAGGTAAGCCGCTTTGACCGCAAGCATTATTTTTATCCCGATCTTCCAAAAGGCTATCAAATTAGCCAATTCCACCAGCCTATAATTGGTGCCGGTGTAATATCCATAGATCTACCCGATGGTAAAACTAAAAAAGTACGCATACATCACGCTCATCTTGAGGAAGATGCTGGCAAACTAACACATACTGCAGGCGCTGAGTATAGTTTAGTGGATTTTAATAGAGCGGGCACGCCTTTAATTGAAATCGTTTCAGAGCCAGATTTAAATAGTTCAACGGAAGCCAAAGCCTATGCTCAAGAACTTTATCTACTAATGGTTTATGCAGGTGTGACTCATGGCAATCTTTACAGAGGCAATATGCGTTTTGATGTTAATGTGTCTGTAGCAAAGCCTGGGGAAAAACTTGGCAAGCGTGCGGAAGTTAAGAACTTAAACTCATTTCGTAGCGTGGAGAGGGCGGTTGAGTATGAAATTAAAAGGCAAATTGAGCTAATAGAAAAAGGTAAAAAAGTCGATCAAGAAACTCGTGGCTGGGACGATGCTAAGCAAAAAACTACTAGCCAACGCTCCAAGGAAGAAGCCCAAGATTATCGCTATATGCCAGAGCCTGATGTGCCGCCAATCATAGTCTCTAGCGGCGAAGTTCAAAAAGCTAAAAGTAACTTGCCGATGTTACCGCCAGAATATCGCAACAAGTGGCAGGAGCTCAATTTAGACTCTTCAGTAATCACGGCTCTTTTAGCTGACCCATCACAAGCAAAACTAGTCAGTCAAACCCAAGATGCAGCCGGAGATTCTATAGCACGGCGTATAGCACATTGGTTGGCTACTGTGGCCGCTGAAGAAGAGGTGATTTCAGAGGGATCCAAAGCTAAGCTAAAACCAGAACCGTTTATTGAGCTGGCTAAAATGGTTGAGTCGTCTGAGCTAAACTCCACAGCGGCCAAAGAAGTTTTCCTAGAGCTTCTAGGCGGCGCTACTTCTCCTCGTGATATCGCCAAGGAGAAAAACTTGCTTCAAGTTAGCGACGAGTCAGCTATATTAGATGTGGTTAAGGAAGTGTTGGAAAGTCCTGAATCACAAAAAGCCGTCGCAGATATAAAAGCCGGCCAGGAGAAGGCTATTGGTTTCTTAGTCGGCCAAGTTATGAAGAAATCTAAAGGTAAGGCTAATCCCGCCTTAGCCCAAAAACTTATTAAGCAACAAATTTCTTCTTAACTCTTAAGATTTTTCCAATAAAAAATCTAAAGTATCTCTTATTGTGTCTAAACTTTCTTCGTCATCAGGATTATCAATGTCTAATTCTTTCCAAGTTGTTGTGCCATCTTCATCTGTTTCTGCCCATTTTATAGAATCTGGTGTAAAAGCAGCTATGGGGTAAGCTTCAGAAGTCCCTGTCTCTTCATGTGTTACTCTAATATTTATAACGACTTCTTTGCCGCCCCAACGTTTCTCTCTAGAATTCATGCCTGCCTACTCCCTCTAGCTCACTAGATGTAGCTGTTTGTGAAGAGAAAAAACCAACGTCATATTTTTCGCCATCAATAGTAACTTTCTTATATTTCTTTAGGTAGGACTGTACGGTTTCACGGTATCCTTCTTCGGTAGGTTGACCTGTTGAACTACCAGCTCCCATTATAGTCGCAAAAGCACGTTCATACAGTTGTTTTAGTTCTTTAGCTTTAATTTCGGCGCGAGCTTTAGGAACTTTATCTGCAACTATTTTTAATTCTTCTGGGGTTGGATTCCGGGGTCTCATACTCGTCCTCTTAATTTATAAAATAATTCTAGCTTTTTGCCATATATTTTGCAAATTATATATAAATTTTAGGTTAGAAATCTCACAGACCAGTTAAGGGATTATGTTATAATTTGTTTAGAGTAAAACTAAACGATTGGAATTTTTATGAATGAAGCTGCCAGTATATTAGTTATCATCTTGAGTGTGTTTTTGGCTATATTTTTAGTACTAGCAATTACTTTAATCATTTATTTAATTCGCATTTCTAGGCGCATAAACTCCATTGCCAGCTCTGTCCAAGATACAACCGAAAAGGTAGAAGAGGTTGTAGCCGGTGTCAGCAAAGTGACATCACCCATGCTTATTGCTAAGCTAATTATGAGACAATTTAAATCTAGCAAGAAGCGAAAGGAGTAACTATGTCAAAGGGAAAAGGTAAATTTACGCTCGGTGCGATTGTAGGAATTGCTGCTGGGGTAGTAGCTGGTATACTTACTGCGCCTAAAAGTGGCAAGGAAACACGCAGCGACATTAAGCAAAAAGCCAATAAACTTAAAAAAGACGCAGATCAAAAAGCCGACAAAGCCAAGAGAGAGGCGGCTCAGAGAGCTGACCAAGCTAAGGAAGCTGTTACTGGAGCAGCTGACGATGCATTAGATAAAGCGGAAGATCTGAAAGCTCGCACCAAAGAAGCCATCAAAGGTGCCAAGGCGGGATTTAATAAAAAAAAGCAGCGCTAATTTATTATGCCTGAAAAGCGTAAAGGATGGTTTAAGACTCATTTACAAAACTTTACTGATGATCAGGTAAAGGGGGCTCAACGCAGCTTGCTGGAGCAGTTGTTTGAAGACCATTACAAAAATCGCTGGAATATTTATAAAGTTAACTTTTTCCGGGGTATCGCTTTTGGTTTTGGAAGTGTGCTCGGGGCAACCGTCGTAGTTGCCTTAGTGCTTTGGGTACTGTCTTGGTTTGGAGGCGTACCTGTGGTAGGCAACTTATTCCACGAAACTAGCCAAACTATCCAAAAACACAGAGCTCGTTAAATGATTCATTCGTAAAGTAAGTAAACAAAAAGGAGTAGGGAGAGGTGTCAAAGTCTACGTTAAAGCCATCTGATTATGTTCATCTACATAATCACACGCATCATAGCTTGCTTGATGGTATGACGAAGGTTGATGAGCTAGTCAAGCAGGTTAAGAAACTTGGCATGCATGCAATTGCAATTACCGATCATGGCACTCTTTCTGGTGTCATTGAATTTTATAAAGCCTGTAAGGCTGCTGGTATTAAGCCGATTATTGGCATGGAGGCCTATGTAGCAGCGCGTAAAATGACAGACCGCGATCCTGCGAAGGATAAAAATCGCTACCACTTGATTTTGCTGGCAATGAATAACCAAGGTTATCAAAATCTGATGCAACTTTCTACCAAAGCTAGTCTAGAAGGCTTTTACTATAAACCTCGTATTGATAGGGAGCTTCTGAAAAAGCATAATGAAGGCTTAATAGTGTTAAGTGGGTGCGCGAATGGTGAGCTTGGCGAAGCTCTAAAAAATGACGACTACGAAACTGCTAAAAAAATTGCTTCTTGGTATAAAGAGGTGTTTGGCGACAGGTATTATCTAGAAATCCAAGATCACAATGAGTGGGCCGAGCAAGTTAAAGTGAATGAAGGTGTTTTTAAGTTATCAAAAGAGCTGAATATACAAAAAGTTATTACCGGCGACGCCCATTACTTACGTCCAGAAGACCAAGATGCTCACGAAATTTTACTTTGCGTAGGTACTGGCTCGTATCTTAGCGACAAAGACCGCATGTCCTTAAGCGACTTTCACCTTCATGTTACTGATCCTAAAGAAGTTATAAAAAGGTGGGGCAGTGAATATCCTGACATTATAAAAAACACGAAAGAGATTGCTGATAGGTGTAATGTAGAAATTGAACTAGGTAAAATATTGATTCCGACTTTTTCTACTCCATCTGGTGAAAGCGAAAAAAGTTACCTACATAAGCTTGTATGGCGTGGACTAGCCTGGCGCTACGGTAACGTATCGGCAACCGAGGCGGCTAAACTAACTCTAAAAGAAGCTCAAAAAAAGCTTACAAAAGAGATTATTACACGAACCGAATATGAGCTTAGCATTATGGATTCAATGGGCTATAATGGCTATTTCTTAATTGTCCAAGACTTCATTAACTGGGGAAAAGACCGCGGAATTATTTTTGGCACCGGCCGCGGTTCAGCAGCCGGTTCGATCGTTTCATACTCCTTGAGAATTACTGAAATAGACCCGCTTGAATATGGCTTGATGTTTGAACGGTTTTTAAACCCAAACCGAATTTCAATGCCTGATATTGATATTGATATTCAAGACTCCCGCCGTGGCGAAGTGATTGATTATTGTGTAGAAAAATACGGTAAAGACAGGGTGGCCAATATTGTTACTTTTGGTACTATGGCCGCCAGGGCAGCAATGCGTGATGTAGCTAGGGTGCTGGAAGTTCCTTATGCGGAAGCTGACACTTTAGCAAAGCTTGTTCCTCCGCCAATTCAAGGACGTCATATTCCATTGACTAAAAGCATTAAGCAAGATGATGACCTGAAAAAACAATATAAAGATAATCCGACCGCCAAGCGTGTAATTGATTTTGCTTCGCGTCTTGAGGGGACTATTCGCTCACACGGCGTGCACGCTGCTGGTGTAGTTATTGCACCCGATGAAATTGTAAAGTTTGTTCCTCTCGAAATGGCTCAGAAAGGCGTAGTTGCGACTCAGTATTCAATGGGCACCAGTAGAAGAGCTCGGTCTGCTAAAAATGGACTTTCTAGGCTTGTCCAATCTTACCATAATTAACAATGCTCTTCGCATTATTAAAAAAGTTTATCAAACGGATATTGAATTAGGGGATATTAAAAACGACGATCCGAAAACTTTTGAGTTGCTTCAGAGAGGTGATACCACTGGAGTGTTTCAGGTGGAATCTGCTGGGATGAAACGGTACCTTAAGGAGCTTAAGCCAACCTTATTCGAAGACATTATTGCTATGAATGCACTGTATCGTCCCGGACCGATGTCAGAAATTCCGCGATTTATTGAGGGGAAAAATAATTCTTCCTCAGTTAAGTATTTGCATGAATCACTTAAGCCGATTTTGAAAGATACGTACGGAGTTATGGTTTATCAGGAGCAAATTATCAATTTATTGCAGCTGGTGGCTGGCTATAGCCCGGGTGAGGCTGATTTAGTCCGAAAAGCTATTGGAAAGAAAAAGCGCGACATAATGCAAGCAGAAGAGCCCAAGTTTATTGCTGGCTGTAAAAAACAGGGGTTAACTGAAGCTCAAGCCAAGCAGCTTTGGGCACAAATTCAACCGTTTGCTGACTATTCCTTTAACAAAGCGCATGCAACTTGTTATGCCCAAATTTCTTACTGGACAGCCTACCTTAAAGCCCATTACCCAGATGCATTTATGGCAGCACTAATGACAAGTGACCGTGGTGATATAGATCGTTTGGCAATTGAAATAAGTGAATGCCAAAAACTTGGTATTACAGTTTTACCGCCGGATGTTAATGAAAGTTTCGTGGAGTTCAGCGTAGTACCTGGTAAATCAGCAGTAAGATTTGGTTTGGCGGCGGTCAAGGGTGTCGGTACTGGAGCGGTTGAAGAAATTTTACGAGCTCGTGAAGAAGCTAAGTTTACGAGTGTGGATGATTTTGCTCGTAGAGTTAATCCTACTAAAGTAAATCGCAAGGCATGGGAAGCCTTGATAAAAGCAGGTGCTTTTGATCAGTTAGCCGATAGGTCCAGACTTACTTTTCAATTTAGATAATTTACTTAGCGTATCCAGTAAATTACACAAGGAAGCTTTAAGCGGGCAGGTAAATTTATTTGGTAACGACGTGCACTCCTCGGTTTCTAAGATTGAGATTTCCGAGGCGCCTGAAAAACATAATCCTCGTGAACGGCTGATTTGGGAAAGAGAACTTCTGGGACTTTACTTAAGCTCTCATCCGCTCGATCCTTACGAAACTTACCTTACTGAGCAAGCGGCGCCCTTTAAAAGCATAGGTCCTGAGCATAGCGGCAAAGTTGTTAAAGTTGGGGGCTTAGTAAACTCTATACGGGCAATCACCACTAAAAATGGCAGTAAAATGGCCTTTGTGGCTATAGAAGATAAAACAGCAGGTGGGGAAATTGTAGTTTTCCCTAAATTATTTAGCGAGGTAGCTGAATCCCTTACCCAAGATGCGATTATTAAAGTTAAGGGCAAGGCGAGTTTTCAAGACAGAAATGGCCAAATGACTGATGAGCTGAAAATAGTTGCCGATGAGCTAGTTATTGTAACACCTGAGGAGCTCGATAGTTACAAGCCGACTGGTAAAAAATTAGCTACTCCTAGCGTTAGTAAAGCCCTTCAACCTAGCATTAAGCCAGTAGTTGAAAACAGACAAATTGCCAAAACTTTATATATTCACATTAAAGATCCTGAAGATCATGACAAGCTTTTAAAAATGAAGCAAACTCTCAATAATTACCCAGGAAGTCAACCAGTTATTCTGGTGCTAGGAGAATCTAAGCAATCGGCTTTGCGCCTGCCTTTTAAAGTAGGAACAACTGAAGACTTAACAGAAAAGCTGGCAAGTCTTTATAGTCCTGACTGTGTAATTATTAAGTAGCTATAACTAAGCTATATAAAGCTATACCTGTAGCTACTGATACATTAAAAGATTCTTTTTTGCCAAACATTGGTATTTCAAGTAAAGCCTGGCATTGATTACGAATCTTTGGCGTCAAACCTTTTAGTTCTTCACCGACGATCAAGGCTAGTTTGCTTGGCGCCTTAAACTCGTTTAGTAAGATAGAGTTTTTATCTTGCTCTAAGCCGGCTATTAGGTATCCCTCGCTTTTTAGATTAGTAATTAACTTGGATAAATCATCATGGTAAGTAAAATCTAAGTATTTTTCCGCACCTAAAGCTGTTTTGGATATCTGCTTAGTTAGCTTTTCGTAAACATGAGGCAAACGCCTGTCGTTTCTTAGCTTTGGGTATGGGCTGTAACCCGTTAAATAAATCCTTTTAACCCCAAACCCTTCACAGCTACGAAAGATTGAGCCGATATTGTGAGTAGAGCGAATATTATGAGCTATTACTAATAGTTCTCTTTTGGCCATATATAAGATTATAACTTAGCTACAGCTCTTATGCTTTTCTGCTACAATAAGTCTTAATGAACGAAGACAGACAAGCGGCGCGTTATCGCGAGCATGAAGAAGAAAATACCAAATCACGTGCAGCTATCTTAAACGTGCCTTATTTAGATACACGAGAGTCTGCTAAAACAAATCCTTTAGTAGATGGTGTATTAAGTGTTGAAGAAATGTACAAAGGCCGTATGGTGCCTCTTGAAAAGGGCAACGACTCTGAACCATATGTATTTGGTGTAACAAATAACACGCCTCAATCGTTTATTCGAGAACTACGCAAAGAGTACGCCGATGATGGCAAGATGCTTAGCTTTATGCTGATTAGCGGCAGTGGCTATCGGGAGTTCATGCGTCGTTATGATCCTCCTAAAGAGGTTGTTTACGATGATGTAAAGATTGCCAAGGCCGGCGATAGTGAAACTATTGAATCAGTTTCCAAAACTCTTGACTCAGTACGAACTGACGACATCTTAAATTATTTAATTGAGCAAGCAGATTCTTTAGGTGCTAGTGATATCCACCTGGAAAACCAAAGAGATGATGTGCGTGTGCGCTTGCGCGTAGACGGAGCTCTGCACCCTGTGGCGAAGTTATCTCATGATAAATACAGGATTTTACTTGCTTCAATTGCTTCGCGCAGCAATATTTCAACTGCCGACACTAATGCTCAGGCAGGCAGCATGAATTACAAACTTGAAAAAGACGGCAAAACACGGTTTTTAAATATGCGTGTAGAAAGTATCCCGACAGTTTATGGCCAAGATGTAGTAGTGCGCTTATTTAATTTTGATGAAACACTACTGAACTTAGATAATATTGGTGTTAATGAAAAAGAACGTAAAGAGATTGATGAAATTATAGCTCACCCTAGGGGCATGGTTCTGATGGTCGGTCCGTACCGGCTCAGGTAAATCTACCACACTCTATGGAATTATAAACGCCCTTAACACTACGGATCGTAAGATTATTACTTTGGAAGATCCTGTAGAATATCGCGTTCCTGGTGTAAGCCAAATTCCAGTAGATACTAACAAAGGCCAAAGCTTTGCTGAAGATTTTCGCGGAGTCCTAAGGCTTGATCCGGATGTCGTTATGGTAGGCGAGATTCGCGACGCTGATACGGCTCACACGGCTGTACAGGCTTCTATTACCGGTCATTTAGTCCTTTCTACATTCCATGCTGATTCAGCTTCTGCAGCCTTTAGCCGCATGATTGACATGATTGGAACGAATCCGGTTTTTAGCACGGCAATCCGCTTAGTTATTAGTCAACGTTTAGTGCGCAAGCTAGATGACAAAACTAAGAAAGCTTATAAGGCCGATGAGGCTACCAAGAAGTGGCTGCGCGAAGCTCTTAAAGATTTGCCAGATTCGGTAAAAAAACCAAAACTAGACGGGGAAGTTACTCTTTATAAACCTGTCACTAGTGACGACTCCCCATTTGGCTATAGTGGTCGGCTGGTTATTATGGAACAATTAGTTGTTAACGAATCGATTCAAAAATTCTTAAGAGGCGATGAGTCTGAAGTTAATGCTGAAGCTATTGAAAAAACCGCGAAGAAAAATGGCATGATTACAATGCTACAGAACGGAGTTCTAAGAGCCCTTAAAGGCGAAACAACCATAGAAGAAGTTAATCGAGTACTTTAAGATTATTTGATAACTTTGGCTATAGTGGGCACTAACCTCTTGTCTAAAACATAAGGTATAACTTCATCGTTGGTGGGATTTTCGATTAAAGAAGCAATAGCTTCTGCTGCTGCGATTTTGTGCTGATCAGTAATATTTTGAACGCTATTATCTAGGGCACCACGAAAAATTCCAGGAAAAGCTACTGCATTGTTAACTTGGTTTGGAAAGTCGCTTCTACCCGTGGCCATTACAGCAACGCCAGCCTTTTTAGCTTCTTCAGGCATAATCTCTGGCACTGGGTTTGCCATGGCGAAAACAATTGGGTCTTTGCCCATTAACTTGATCATTTTTGCTGTCAGCAGGCCCGGCCTAGACACACCAATAAACACATCAGCTCCTTGAATTATATCTTCTAATGAACCATCTATTCCCGAGGGGTTAGTAAACTCTAGCAACTTCTTTTTTTCCGGGTTCAAATCATTACGATTTGCGCTAATAACCCCCTTGCTGTCTACTACAAACATTTTGGGGTTAGCGTATTTATGCAACAACTTAATAATAGCCGTGCCGGCTGCACCCGCTCCAACTACTACGATTTTTGATTCAGATAACTTGCGGCCGGTAACTTTCATGGCGTTTATAAGGCCTGCTAACACCACGATCGCCGTGCCATGCTGGTCATCGTGAAAAACCGGAATATCCAACTCCTCTTTAAGTCGTTTCTCAATTTCAAAGCATTTTGGTGCGGCAATGTCTTCTAAATTAATAGCTCCAAAACTAGAAGATATGTTTTTTACGGTTTCTACTATTTCATCTGTTTCATGGACATCTAAAACAATTGGCACGCTGTCGATGTTAGCAAAATATTTAAATAGCAAAGCCTTTCCTTCCATTACGGGCAAGCTGGCTTTGGCGCCGATATTTCCTAGACCCAAAACAGCAGAGCCGTCAGAAATAACTGCTACTAGATTATTGACCCAAGTATATTCTTTCAGCTTACTCGGATCATTAGCAATTAGCTGGCTTACGGCAGCTACACCTGGAGAGTAATAAGTAGTTAGCTTTTGGCGCGACATTTCTTCTTCGTCACGAAGTTTCGTGGTTATTTTGCCACGAAATTTTTTATGCAAATTTAGAGCTTCTTGGTTAATATCCATACTAATCAATCTTACATGTTTTAAGTCATGCTATCTAGAGTGCTATTAAGTAATAATTACATGGTTTGAAAATACATCGATATGTGCTACAATTTAATCTTGATTGTAAATAATTTTAAAAGTAACAAGAGTAGTTATGAGTTTTGAATTAATTAGTAAAGTCAATGACAGCCAAAAGAAGGCCGCAGTTGTGCAAGTGCGTAGCGGTGACACTGTTCGTGTTCACCAAAAAATTCGTGAAGGAAATAAAGAGCGTGTTCAGGTGTTTGAAGGTGTTGTTATTCGATGTGACCGCAAAAATAGCCTAACTAGTCGTATTACTGTCCGCAAGATTGCAAGTGGTGTAGGTGTTGAAAAAAGCTTTTTACTCCACAGTCCGTTGGTTGAAAAAGTTGAAGTGGTACGTCGCGCTAAGGTGCGTCGAAACTATTTAAGCTACCTGAGAGAGAGAAGTGGTAAAAGCGCTCGTCTTCAAAATGTTGATTTTGATAAAACTCAAGTAAATAGCGTTAGGGACGAAAAGGCTGAAGCTGAAGCAGCTCGACTAAAAGAAGAAAAAGTCAAAGAAGCTGCCCAGAAAGCCGAAGCTAAGGCTGCCGAAGAAGCTGAATTAGCTAAAAAACAAGCTGAAGTTGAAGCTAGACACCAAGAGCAAGCTTAGTATTATTTTTCACAAGCTAAGCTGTTAAAATAAAGCTATGTTAGTGGGTATTGATGAAGTTGGCCGAGGAGCATGGCGGTCACTTTGGTGGTTGGCGCGGTAGTTTTAGGTGAACAGGAAATACCTGGTCTTACTGATAGCAAAAAGTTATCTGTTAAACGGCGCAACGAGCTAGCAGCCCTTATTCGTAAGCATGCTAAGGCAATCGGACTAGGCTGGGTCTCTGCAGAGAATATTGATAAATACGGGCTTTCTCGGGCTCTGAAAATAGCCGCCAGGCTTGCTTTGCGGGAAATAAAAACAGAGTACGATGAAATTATTATTGATGGCACCTTAAAGCTAGTTGATGACGATAGAGTCGTGACCATGAAGCAGGCAGACTTGCTTGTACCGAGTGTCAGCGCAGCAAGTATAATAGCCAAAGTTGCGCGTGACTACTATATGCGTGAAGTAGCGCACAAGGACTTACCAGAATACATGTTTGATAAGCATGTTGGCTATGGTACAGCAGCTCATCGCATGGCTCTTGAGGGTCATGGGGTTTCTAAGTTACACCGCCTCAGCTTTGCGCCAGTCAAAGCAGTTGATGGAATTAAGGATTCAAAAAGGAAAGTAAATAAAATTAGCTCTACTTCCGGACGTTTAGCAGAAAACGCTGCAGCTCAGTTTTTGAAGAAAAAAGGCTTTAAGATTATAGGTCAAAACTGGCGCACTAAAAGGTGTGAGATTGATATTGTCGCTTCGAAAGATAACGTAGTTTATTTTGTCGAAGTAAAACATCGTGAAAAGGATAATTACGGTAGCGGTGTAAGCGCTATTACTAAAAATAAGTTAGCACAAATGCGCTTTGCTGCTAACGTTTGGTGTAATGCGAATCGATATAGTGGGGATGCCCAGCTTTCTGTTATATCCACTACTGGAATTGAGCCAAAAGTTACTGATTGGCTGAAAAATATTTAAGTCAAGTTTAATTTTAACTTGCAGAGTAGGCAGCGGGTGCTTCAAGAGCGCGAAGCGTGAAGCGGGATTGCTCCCACCTCACGGCTTCGCCAGCTCTCTTGCTGTCACCATGCGCCTTCGTCTCTCGGCGTCTTGTTGTCTAAGATGAAGACAATTGCTCCGCCGATTGCGACTACAGCAGCCGCTATTTTGAGCTTTTTACACACGAAGTGTTAGTCCTCTCGTTATTGATGGATAACGCGTCGAGCTACTGCTACTACGGTGACGAAACCGAGAGCTGCTCCGGAGACTACTAGCTTTCTCATAACTCCTCCTTTAAGCTACTGTTTGACGGGGTTTTATATGAGACAAACCCCACTCAGCTATTTCTACAATCACCATCGCTAGTAGTAGAAGCGTGAAGAAGAGTCCGAAAAAAGCTCTTGGTGCTTCTCTGGGAAGCATCATTTCTCCCTCAAGGTGAATTTGCGTGTCTACATCACCTATGAAACAACTCATCCCCAAAAGGAACAAGTCGCCTGCGAGGAAGAATCCACCCAAGAACCAGTAAACGGCTATGATTGCCGTTACCTCCCAAGGAAAGTGCACGCTAGTAAAACCCTCGACTAGTCCTAGGGCTGCCAACACAAGTCCTACCGGGAAAAGAGGTATGTAACGCATCACAGCACCTTCTCTTGGTAGTTTATTCTTCTCGGTGAAGTTTGTTTGGGGTTTATTTTCTCGTCTTTTTGACTTGGCTTACTAGCTTCTCGTCGTATGGTTGCGATGAAAACTACGTACCAGGCAAGGCAAGAAATTAGAAAAGACTTCTTCATACTCCATCGGTAAGTATCACGGCAGCTAACGTAAGATCCTGCGGCGCAAACTATCCAGCAGAGAAGTACAAGCTCGATAGGGCTTAGCATAAGCTCTCCTTTTAGGGGGTTTACCTACTCTGCAACGTTCGACCTGTGGATAACGTTAACCGCCTCAACAAATCTTATTTATTTTATAATTTAAATACGAAAGAGTCAATTTACAGAGCTTGTAGGGTTTTCACAACTTCTGCCTTGTCTTTCTCGATCCATTCAGCTCGTGCAGAGATTTCGCTAATACCTATATTGATACTGCGCTTTAAAGAGGGCTCTTTTAAGAGCGGTTTGAAAAAATCCTTATATTCTTCAAGCTCTTTATGCGTGCTTAATATACTACCGGCAATGCGGGGAAATATTTCATAGCTTTTGTCATCCCCGTAAGTTTTTTCTACCCAAACCCAGTTGTCGCGTAACCATTGCCATGCTTGTTTGCGGCCATAACGGTTTCTAAAAAGATAAACAAACCAATGCACTGCATTTTGAGGACGAACTTTTTTGCTATCTGACATAATATTTAGAAGCTTTGTGATTTTTGCGGAATTTTTTGTACTTGTCAGGCCAATAGCTATGTCTTCTTGTAATTCGCTGTTGTGGGTGGAAGCATGAGCTTTTAGTAAATCATCTACAATATTTTTGTATCCGCCATGGCGAACAGCAGCTGTAAGAATCAACGAGCGTAGCTCGCCATTAAGTTTGTTAATATCATTTTTGTTTGCCTCATATAACTTAATAGCTTGTTGAATAACTTCCGGGTTTTCCCCGTAAATAGCCAGGGCTAAAACATTGCCTCTTAGTTTAGAAGTTTCTTCACTTTCATCTAACTGCTGTTCCCAGCCTAAAGACTCAGCTAGTTTATTGCTTATATGGCGGGCCAGTTTCTTTAGGCCCGCTTCTGCTTTTTCGTCATCAACTACGAATTGTCTTAAATCACTAATTGCCAGACCGATGATATCCCATACCGGCTGTTTGTCTTCATTTGAAAACGCATCTAAAAGCTCTACAGTGCCGGCAGTCTTCATGTGGTCTGTTCGCATTAGTAGAGTAGATTCTAGCAGTAGTCTTAGTCTGTCAGTTTGAGGCAAAGTGCCAGATTTGATTTTGTTAATCAGGTTTTGCCTTAAGTTAGAGTCGTAGTTAACAATATATTGGCCGTGGCCGCCGCTATTAATTAATATGTCATCGCTTTGTATATCTACCACCATCTCTTTTTGGTCAAATATTTTAGGTAACTTTTCGTCACTAGCATGCAGGGGGATGGGCGATAGTTTTTTTGGATTACTTTTACCGCCGATTAAAAATTCGGATTGATGCAATTCTAAAGTTTTATTGTCTTTTTTGTCTACGCTAACCACGGGAAAGCCGGACTGTTCTAGCCAAGGAGTTACAAAATCAGTTACTGTATTACCTAAGGCTTTCCATAAATCTAAGCCTTTAGTATTACGATAAGAGTGTGATTGAAAATAACGTCTCAAGCCTTCTTGGAAAGCTTCATCCCCAACGTAAACTTGTAACATACGCAGGACTGCCGAGCCTTTAGCGTAAACTATCGCTCCGTCAAAGATGGTTCCGATTTCGTCAGGATGATTAACGACAGTTTTAATAGGTTGAACACCAGGGTTGCTGTCGCGTCTCAAAGCAGGTAAGGTTTCGCTAGTTGGAAAGTTTTGCCATACATTCCATTGAGGAAAAAGGCTATCCATAGCAACGAATTCCATTAAGCTGGCAAAGCTTTCGTTAAGCCAAAGGTCGTCCCACCACTGCATTGTTACTAAATTGCCAAACCATTGATGGCTAGTCTCATGAGAAACTACCCGGGCAATACGTTGTTTAACGCTAATGCCCGTATGTTTGTCTGCTATTAAGTAATCCTCTCGGTAAGTAATTAACCCCCAGTTTTCCATGGCTGCCGAAGCACCACCGCCCATGTCAGGTAAGGCTATGTGGTCGGCTTTGGGTAGTGGGTAGTGGCAGCCAAAGTAGTTATCAAAAAAGTCTATATTACGTACTGCGCATTCAAGTGCAAACTTTAAGTCCTCGGCTTTTTGGCTAGGCACTGCCCAAATGTTAACTTCAACTCCGCTTTTAGTTCGGTCTGAAACTTTGTGTAGTTCGCCTACTGCGAAAGCTAATAAATAAGTGCTCATGCGCGGAGTTCGCTTAAATGTAGTGACTAACTGTGAACCTTCCTCAAACTGTTCTTTTATAGGCATATTGCTAAGTGTAGTTACACTATTTTCGGTTTTTAAGGTTAAGTCAAAAGTAGCTTTGGCAGCGGGCTCATCTACGCAAGGAAATATTTCGCGTGCATGGTGCGGTTCTAATTGGGTAGCAAGCAGTTCTTTTTTGATACCATTATGCTTAAAATAACAAGGATAAACGCCGTGTTGAGAATCGTTAATTTTGCCATTAAACTCTAATTTAACTGTGTGCTTTCCGCTGGCAAGGAGTTTGTCACACGTTATTTCAAGCTTATCGTCTTTATGAAGCTTAGTTTTAGCTTTTTGCCCATCAATGCTAGCTTTGCTGATTTTTAAGTCTTTTGCATGCAAGCTTATAGATTTTTGCTCTTTATTAGTAGTTCCTGTAAGAATAAGTCCGCCAGAAAATTTACGAGCTTTCCGGTCTAAGTCCAATGTTAATTGGTAGTTCTGGGGTTGAAAGAAATTGTAGAGTTGTTTAATTTTAGCCATATTAATATATTCTAGCATTAAAGTATTGTTAATTTTTGTGAGGTGGTTTATAATACAACTTAGATAACCGGCCGCCTGAGGTCGGGTTTTTTAAACTAAATTTTAAGGAGAAAACATGGGTGAAATTGACGTGAAACAACTGGCTCTTGCCGTAAAAGCAATTGCCGAGGAAAAAAATTTGCCGGATGATGTGGTACTTGAAGTTATCGAGCAAGCTGTAGCTGCCGCCTGGCGTCGTGATCATGGCGAGCGTGAGCAAGAAGTGCGTGCTGAGATGAATATTAATACTGGGGCTACAAAAGTCTTTGTTAGCAAAGAAGTGGTTGATGAAGTAAAAAATGAAGCACTTGAGATTAACTTAAAAGATGCTAAGAAAATAAAACCTGATGCTAAAGTTGGCGATAATGTAGAAATAAGTGAAACTGCTACTACTTTTGGACGAGTAGCTGCTCAAACTGCCAAGCAGGTTGTCTTGCAGCGTTTACGCGAAGCTGAGCGTGAGGCTGTTGTCGAAGCCTTTGATGATAAAATCGACACAGTCATCACTGGTACTGTACAGCGTGTTGAGCCTCGTGTAGTGCGTATTGATCTTGGCCAGGCTACCGGCATTTTGCCTGCAAGCGAGCAAATTCCAGGCGAATACTATCAGCCAGGCGCGAGATTAAAGGTTTATTTAAAAGAAGTTGAACGCGGTTATCGCGGGCCGCAATTGGTACTTAGCCGAGCTAATGAAACTTTTGTTGAGTATTTGTTCCGCCAAGAAGTTCCTGAGATGGAATCAGGAGCAGTTGAAATCAAAGCGATTGCTCGTGAAGCTGGTAAGCGCACAAAAATTGCTGTTCACTCAAGTGTTCCCGGTGTAGACCCTGTCGGCACTTTTGTCGGCGGTCATGGTACGCGTGTGCAAGCTGTGATGAATGAAATAGGTGAGCAAGAGAAAATAGACATCATTACTTATGACGAAGATCCAGTGGTCTTTATAACTAACGCTCTTAGCCCCGCTGAAGTAAAGTCTATTGAAATAGAGAAAAAAGGCGAGGAGAAACGAGCAAAAGTTGTCGTCAATGAAGACCAGCAATCTATCGCAATTGGCCGCGGCGGCCAAAATGTACGTTTAGCCAGTAAGTTAACAGGTTACGAGCTGGATATTGAAGCCAGTGAAACGAAAGCAGCGCCTAAAAAGCCTCGCAAAAATATTGAAGATTCACTTCTTGATGCCGTTGAAGCGAGTAGCGAAAACAGCGATCAAAAAGACAAAAATTAGCACTCTTGACTCGCGAGTGCTAATAGGCATATACTATTGATATACGAAAATGTATATTGGGGGTAAAATATAAGTATGCCAGAAAATTTTGCAGAATTTGTAGACCGCTTAACCGACAATGCTCGGCATAGTTTACAGCATGCTGAATCCATTGCAAGAAGTTTGGGCGGAGCTTATGTCGGTACCGAACACTTACTGTTGGGGGTTCTTAGTCAGGACACGTCAGTTGGTTCTAAGCTATTGGCTGAAGCCGGCGTGACTCTTGAGCGTGCCCGCTTAGCCTTAGATTTAACGCCCCGAGCCCTAGTTGTAAATAGTGGCGCAAGAGGCCTGAGTGAGACTGCTAAGCTGACTTTAAAAATGAGTTGGGATATAGCACAAGAATTCCATCAGGACTATTGTGGCACTGAACATATTTTATATAGTATTTTGAGCCAGAAAAACGCTCGAGCCACCGTGCTTCTAAGGGATATGAATGTCAATGTAGACGAACTACTTGGCGATTTAGAAGAATACCTGTCGCATCAGCAGCACGCTTTTGATGTATCTAACAATGGCTCTGCAACTACCACCAAGCGGCGCACTCGTAAAGGCGTACTTGATGTATATGGCATAGATTTAACAGCCCAAGCTAGAAGCGGAGAACTTGACCCGGTAATTGGCCGCACAGATCAAATAGAGCGTTTGGTAACAATATTAACTCGTCGAACTAAGAATAATCCTGTATTAATAGGCGAGCCAGGAGTGGGTAAGACTGCTATTGTAGAAGGTTTAGCCCAGCGTGTAGCTAAGGAGCAGGTACCCGATCATCTGCTAGATAAGCGTATTGTTCAGCTTGATTTAGCAAGTATGATTGCGGGAACTAAATATCGTGGTGAATTCGAGGAGCGTTTGAAGAAAGTTATTAATGAGCTAGCTGGCGATACTAACACGATTGTATTTATAGATGAACTTCATTTGTTGGTCGGGGCGGGCGCCGCAGAAGGTGCTATGGACGCTGCAAATATACTGAAGCCAGCCTTAGCTCGCGGCAAAGTGCGTTTAATCGGCGCAGCAACTTTGGAAGAGTACCGTAAACATATAGAAAAAGATACAGCTTTGGAGCGTCGGCTGCAGCCGATTATAGTTCCCGAGCCTAGCCTTAAAGAGACTATCGAAATACTAAAAGGCTTGCGCCATCATTATGAAAACCATCACAACGTCAAGTTATCTGACGAGGTCTTAGAAGATGCTACACGTTTAGGCGAGCGTTACGTAAGCGAACGCTTTATGCCTGATAAAGCAATTGACGTGCTTGATGAGGCGGCCTCAAGGGTTCGTGTAGCTCGCGGGGCAGAGCCTTCTAAGATAAGGACTTATAAACAGGAAATTAAAGCACTAAATAACAAAATGGAAGATGCTGTAAATGGCGAGGACTATGAAAGAGCGGCTTTATATAAAACTCGAATCAGCCAGCTGTCAGAACGTGTTAAAAAGCTGCGTGCTGAGACCAAGGATAAATTCCAGGTAGAATTAACGCTTGATGACATTGCAGCTGCAGTTGCTACAATGACCGGTATTCCGGTACAAAGAGTTGTTAAGTCAGAAGCTAAAGTTTTACGGTCGCTTGAAAAACATTTAGCTAAGCATGTAATAGGCCAGAGTGAAGCAATCGCTAAAGTAGCCCGAGCAATTCGTCGCAGCCGTTCTGGTATTGCATCAAGCCAACGTCCGATAGGTTCCTTTATATTTATGGGTCCTACAGGAGTTGGTAAAACTGAGCTAGCCCGTGTTATCGCTCGTGAGGTGTTTGGCTCAGATGATGCTTTGGTAAAAATTGATATGAGTGAGTTTGGTGAACGACACACCGCTAGCCGCTTAGTTGGTGCGCCAGCAGGTTACGTAGGCTACGAAGATGGTGGCCAGCTAACTGATAAAATTCGTCGCCAACCCTATAGCGTAGTGTTGTTTGACGAAATTGAAAAAGCTCATCCGGAAGTTTTCCAAATGCTACTTCAGTTACTGGAAGATGGCAACCTAACTGATGCCAAGGGCCATAAAGTTGACTTTAGTAACACTATTATCATTCTTACTAGTAACTTGGGTGCTGAACGTATGCAAAAAGAAGCTAGCTTAGGCTTTAAGGCTAAAAATGCTGTCGATAAGAAAAAACTAAGCGCCTTACACGAAGAAAATGCTAGTGCAGCCCGTGATGCGTTAAGTGATATGATGCGTCCTGAGCTAATAAACCGATTCGACGGAATCGTAACTTTCCATGCTTTAACCAGACAGCAAGTAGGTAAAATATTCGAACTGCAGATTAACGATTTGCAAGAAAGGCTTATGGCAAAAGGCTTGCGGGTAGTCATAGACTCAAAGGCTAAGCGCTGGCTACTCGATAAAGGTTATGACACTAAAAATGGTGTTCGTCCTTTAAGGCGGGTTATGCAAGATGAACTTGAACACTTAGTGGCAGATGGACTCTTGGGCGGCGAATTTAATAAAGGTGACGTACTGGATGTAACAACAGCTAAAGGTAAGCTAAAAATTAACGTACACACTGAATAAATGAATAAATTTGCAAAAAGTGCTTTTGGGCTGATTATTACTTTAGCAATAGTCGGGGGCTTAGCCTGGACGGCGGCTAATCGCCAGCAGATAGTCGATAGAGCTATGATAGCAACTTACGATCCGTCGTCTGCGATAGCTAACCTTGCCAAAAAAGCCGATTTATCTAGTGAAGGCAAATTTTATTTTTATGCATCCAGGCCGCAACTAGATGAAAGGCAGAGTTTTAATAACCATTGCAACCAGCAGGCGGATAGCGGCAACAGTAGCGTTGTATTGGGATGCTACGTCGGCCAGCGTATTTATATTTTCAATATCACAGACTCTCGTCTTAATGGGATAAGGGCAACTACTGCTGCACACGAAATGCTACACGCAGCTTATCAGCGCCTTAGCTCTAGTAAGAAAAAACAGGTTGATGGTTGGCTTGAAGCTCAATTTAAAGCTCTAGGCAGTGATACGGATTTACAGACTCAAATGGCTGGTTATGCAAAGGCGGAGCCGGGTGAACAAGACAATGAACTACATTCTGTGCTCGCTACTGAAGTTAAGCGCTTAAGCCCTCAGTTAGAAAATTACTATAGCCAGTATTTCAAGAATCGACAGGCGGTAGTTGGTCTATTTGACCAATATAACCAGGTGTTCGATAATTTAAAGTCTCAACAAAATGAGTTAGTTAGCCAAATTAATCAGCTGGCAAGCACGATTAATGCGGACCAAGCTAATTATAATGCTGATGTAGCTCAATTTAATAGTGACGTAAATAGCTTTAATCAGCGAGCACAGTCTCCAGGAGGCTTTAGCTCACAGAGTGAATTTGACGCTGAGCGTCAAGCTTTAGTTAATCGTCAAAACCAGTTGTCGGCGGAGCGCCAAAACATCAACCAAGAAATATCGCTTTATAATCAAAAACGTAGTGAGCTAGAAGCAATTAATCTACAAGCAGAGTCATTGAACCATAGCATTGATAGCCACTTGCAGCCGGTGCCGTCTATTTAGCTAATCTGCTACACTTATAAAAGTACATGGCAAAAGCAACTAAAGTAAATTATGTGTGCCAAAACTGCGGAGCAACTTTTTCTAAGTGGTCAGGCCGCTGCGACAACTGTGGAGCCTGGAATAGTTTATTAGAACAAGTAGCTGAGTCAGCTGGTAAGTCAGCAGTAGCTCGCAGTTCTGGCCATAAGTTAAAAACCGCCTCTATTGATTCGGTTGGTAGTAAGTCGAAGGCCGACAGGTTATTCAGCGGTTTTAGTGAACTTGATGATGTGTTGGGCGGCGGGCTTATGGCTGGCAGCGTTTCTTTAATGGCCGGTCAGCCAGGTATTGGTAAAAGTACCCTACTACTACAAGTAGCAGCGCATGTGGCTAGCGGGGTCGATACTCTATATATCAGTGGCGAAGAGTCTATTGAGCAAATTGGATTGCGAGCCAAAAGATTAGGTGCAAATAAAAAATCTAAGCTGGATTTAGCTGGGTCAAATAATGCAGATGATATTGCAACTACAATAAAGAGCGGTAAATACAAGCTAGTAATTGTAGATTCCATACAGATCCTATCCTTAAATGAGCTAACTTCAGCACCGGGCACAGTTAGTCAAATTACAAACTCAAGTAATGTGATTATAAGAGCGGCTAAGTCTACTAATACGGCCGTAGTTTTAGTAGGTCACGTTACTAAAGAAGGTAGTATTGCCGGGCCAAAAGTACTAGAGCATTTAGTAGATGTGGTTTTGCAGTTTGAGGGTGATCGTTACGGTGGTTTTAAAATAGTTCGAGCGTCTAAAAATCGTTATGGATCAACCACGGAAGCAGCTATATTTGATATGCAAGAAGAGGGCTTGCAGCTTGTCAAAAACCCTTCTGCCGCCCTTTTAGCTGAGAGGCAGAATGCTGATGGCTCAATCATACTAGCTACTATTGAAGGAACGCGACCTATCTTAGTAGAGATTCAAGCCCTTGTTAATACCACAAATTTCGGCTATCCTAAACGTACGGCTAGCGGTTTTGATTTAAACCGGCTTAATGTGCTGGTAGCGGTGCTAGAAAAACGCACCAAGTTGAAATTATCAGATAAAGATATCTATGTGAACGTGGTTGGTGGGGTTAAAATTCAAGATCCGGCTGCTGACTTAGCAGTTTGCATGGCCATTGCTTCAGCGGCAGCTGGCCGTCGCTTAGGCGATGATGTCGTGGTTTTTGGAGAAATTGGCTTAGGCGGTGAAGTCCGCAGCGTGCAGCACGTAGCGCGACGTGTAGCTGAAGCAAAAAAACTGGGTTTCAAACTAGCAATTGGTCCTAAAACCAAACCTAGTCAAGCTTTTGTGCACGAAGTAAAAAACATGCGCCAAGCCCTTATTACTTATTTAGAAAAATAACAAAAGGAGAAATAATATAATGAATTTATACCAGTGGATTACTGTTGCTTTGCTCGTAGTGGCAGTTTTACAACTTACTTACTTGATGAGCAAGAGAACAGGCGGTATTCGTCGTGGTGAAGGTAGAGTGGTGTTGCTTGACACCTCAGCTTTGATAGACGGCCGTATAGTAGAGGTAGCTCAAGCAGGCTTTTTATCAGGTAAGATTATCGTACCGCGCAGCGTGGTTGATGAGCTGCAACTGCTTGCAGACAAGGCTGACCATGAAAAGCGCGCCAAAGCGCGCCATGGCTTGGACGTAATACAAACTATGCAACAAATGAATAATATTGACGTAGCGGTTTTACAGGATGGCAAAGCCAAGAATGGAGTAGATAGCCAGCTAGTGCGCCTAGCTAAAGCACATCAAGCACATCTCTTAACTCTTGATTTTAATTTAATAAAAGTTGCAGAGGTGGAAGGCGTAGCGGTTTTAAATATAAATGAATTGGCTCAAAGCCTACGTTTAGCTTATCTGCCTGGTGAGCGTAGTAAATTAACCCTTAGCCAGAAAGGACAAGACGCCACTCAGGCAGTCGGTTATTTAAGCGATGGTACTATGGTGGTGGTAGAAAAAGCCGGTAACTTAATGGGCAAAGAAGTAGAAATAGAATTTACTCGTGCTCTGCAAACCCAAGCTGGCAAAATGATGTTTGCCAAGTTGGTCAATAACCCAAAAGGCTTAGCTAAAAAAGTGAAATCATCCCAACAACGAAAATCTACATCAAGCGATAAATCTAAAGGACCTCGCCGTCCCCGATCCGCTGAAGAGCGAATGATAAATTTAGCTAATAATAGCAAGTAGAGAACTTATGGGCTAGGTATACTAGGTGGTGTTGAAGGCGGGGTTGTAGCCTTTTCCACTGTGATAGTTTGACTGTTTGACCCTTGGTAAAGAGCGGCGTCAGTTATTTCTATTGATATTGTATGGCTGCCTGGAGAGAACTTAATAGTTTTATTGAAGTTAGTGCCGGCTGAAACTACTTTACCGTCAATTTTAACTTGGACTGACTTTAAGGTGTTGGTGCCGCGGTGGGCCTGGACTGATATTTGGTAAGTCCCGTCATTATCACTTTTAGTAGCACTAATTGTGCCATATGGTTTTACGTCGTTACATTTATGTACGTTATCGCTTGAACTGACATCATAGCCATCAGGTGCAATTAAGTTAGTATGCTTAGTGACCGGATCTTTGATTTTTTGCACTGTAAGCGAGATTTGAGCTAGGGGCGGCGTACAAGACGTAGCTTTTTTCTTGGACACTTTATCAAAAGTCATTTTTATTCCTGGTTGTACTTGGGCTTTATCGTACCAAGATGGGAATAAGTCTGTATGACCATCTACTGTTAGAGTCTGAACTCCAGGTGGTTTCTGGAACCATTCGCCAGGTTTCCATGTTCCATCTTTTTCAAATACGTCTTTATGAATTTGCTCCATTATATTACCAACAGTTGGTCCTAGCACGTTAGAAGAGTCAATTGCTGTTGTAGGCGATGAGTCGTTATTGCCAGCCCAGAAAGACAGGGAAGCTTTTGGCGTATAGCTATTCATCCAAAGGTCTTTAGACGCGTCGCCCAAGTTTGAGGTACCAGACTTGGTAGCAGTTTTAACACCCGGAACATTAAAGCCAGGTGCTCCGGCGCCAAAAGTTTGCGCACGAGCCCTATCGTCGCTAAGTATGTCGCTGATAATGTAAGCTACTTGCGGATCAACTGCCTGCTTGCTTGTATCTTGCCATTTCTTTATGGTTTGACCTTGGGAATTTTTAACACTTAAGACAGTTGCTATAGGTCTGTAAACACCCTTGCGAGCCAGAGTTGCAAAAGCATTGGCGTGTTCAATTTGTTTAGCTCCACAACCACCGATTGCACTTGCTAGGCCAACTGATTTATCAACACCATCGGTACAATAACTTTTGTCACCCATCTCGTGAATAGTTTTCAAAGTAGCATCGCGACCTGTGATATACATGGCCTTAACGGCAGGTATATTTCGTGAGTTAGCAAGTGCTGTTCGTACGGTGATATTACCTAAGAAAGTATTGTCAAAGTTATGCAAAGGCGCACCATAGATATTGTCAATCGGTGTATCGCTTAATATTGAACCAGCACCATAGTTCTGCTCACCAGCTGGTTTCTTTTGCAGCAGGGCGGAGTAAACTAAGGGCTTAATACTAGAACCTGGTTGAAGAAACCTTACGGCAGCATTATCTTCGCCAAAGCCCGGATAGTTATAACTACGACTTCCTTGCATAGCTAAAATTTGACCGGTTTGTGAATCAACTATCGTAGCAGCAGCATCATTAAAATGGTCTGCGGCAGGAATATATGAATTAAATAGATCCTTCATTTGTTGTTGCAGTATTTTTTGCACTCGCCAGTCTAAAGTAGTTCTTACTATAAGCCCGCCACGGCCTACTGTGGCTTTGCCAAGCTCTTGTTCTAGCTGGCTGCGTACCATCTGCACAAAGTGTGGTGCCCTGATGTTGTCATACTGTTTAGAAGCCGGCTGTATTTCATCTAAAATGTCTACCTTCTTAGCTTTGTTTGCTTGATCTTTAGTTATATAGCCTTGGTTTTCCATATCATCAATTACAAGGTGCTGGCGGTCGATCAAATCTTGGTTGCCACTAGTATTGTATGGATCGTATAAATTAGGTTGTTGCGGAATGGAGGCAAGCAGGGCAGATTCGGCGATGGTCAAGTTTTTTGCGTGCTTACCAAAGTAAGTTTCAGCTCCCGACTCTACACCATTGCGCCTACCACCGTAAGGTGATTCATTAAGGTAGAGAGCCAAAATCTGGTCCTTGCCATACATTCGTTCAACTTCAATTGCTAAGATAGCTTCCTTGATTTTGCGGGGTATGCCACCAAGCCCGCGGGCACCGGATTCGTTTTCTAAGAAAACCTGTTTGACGAGCTGCTGGGTTAGGGTGGAGCCGCCTTGGGTGCTACCGCCAGTAAAGTTATTGATTGCGGCGCGTATAATGCCGGTTGGGCTTACGCCGCCGTGCTTATAAAAATCTTTATCTTCAATCGCAACGGTGGCTTCTTTCATATATTTAGAAATCTGGCTAGACTTCACTACCAGTTTGTAATTACCCGTCCCTTCATCTGCCCATAAAAGAACGCCGTTGCGGTCGTAATATTTAGTAACGGTACTTTGAACTCTTTTAGCCAGTTCTCCAGGACGGATTGAATCAAGGTCACGTCGGAAGTAGGCAAACAAAGCACCTGCAAAAATTATCATGAATAAAATTGCTACGCCAGCTAACTTAAGAGCCATAATGGCTCCGTCACGGCTAAGCCAGTATCGAGCCAGTCTCTTAGGATGCATACGGTAAAGCGTACGTTTTATAGGGTGTTTGGGTAGGCTAGCTAGGTATTCGGCTTTGCGACGCTTGCGTGAATCTTTATTAGCGCGTCTTCGGGTGCTTAAGTTAGTATAGACACCAACGCGGCGACCTTTTATTTTAGAGAAACGTTTTCGTATCACCTTTTTACCACTCCTTAAAAGTTATCAAGCTGCAATTAATTATAGCACGACGACGTTTGTCTCAAAGCAGTTTTTTAGCTACAATTACTTCTAAGATGAAACTTTCTGAAGAGCTAAAGTGGCGAGGCTTCGTCAATCAGACTACACTTGCTGATATTACAGACCTAGATAAAACTCCATGTACTTTTTACTGGGGAGTTGATCCAAGTGCTGACAGCATGACTATCGGTCATCTTGCTGTCGCTATGATGGTCAAGCGCTTCATAAAGCAAGGCTATAAAGCAGTTTTGCTAGCTGGAGGTGCTACCGGTCTTATTGGCGATCCTGATGGCAAAAAACAAGAACGTGATTTAAAAAGCCTGGAAGAGATTGCTAAGAATAAAGCGATCATTATAGAGCAATATAAAAAGATTTTTGAAGGCGAAGACTTTGAGGTAGTTGATAACTATGACTGGTTTAAAGATATAAATTATCTGAGATTTCTTGCGTGATATCGGTAAGCACTTCTCTATGACTCAGCTTTTAGACCGCGAATTTGTCAAAGCTCGCATAGGAGAAGGCGGCACTGGCATAAGTTATGCAGAATTTAGCTATAGCCTGATTCAAGGCTACGATTTTCTACACCTGTTTCGCGAAAAAGGCGTAACGCTTCAACTTTGTGGTGCTGATCAGTGGGGTAACAGTTTGGCCGGCGTGGAGCTTATACGTAAGATTGAAGGCAAAGAATCTCATGTATTCTCAATGCCACTAATTATTAATAAAGCTACTGGAATTAAGTTTGGTAAATCCGAAGAGGGTGCCATATGGCTAGACGAGAAAAAAACCAGTGTGTATCAGTTTTATCAGTTCTGGTTAAATGTAGATGACGAAGAGACTATAGATTACCTAAAAATTTACACCTTACTTTCTAAAGATAAGGTTGAAGAGCTGGGGCGGTCTGTAAAAAGTGACCCGGCGGCTAGGTTAGCTCAGAAAACTTTGGCTTACGAAGTTACAAAAACCGTTCATGGCGAAGCTAAAGCCAAAAATGCTAAAAAAGTCACTGAAGTTTTGTTTGGTGGCCAAAGTGCAGGCGATCTAAGCCAGGAAGAACAGAGTATGTTATCTCATGAAATTCCAGTTGCTAAAAAAGGCAGCAGCCTCACAGAAATACTTACCGAGTCCGGAGTTACCGGCAGTAAAGGCGAAGTTCGTCGCCTAATCGAAGCCGGCGCTGTTAGTGTGAATGGCCAAAAAGCTACCGCAGACAAAGTTATAAGCGAAGTATCTCTAGTTAAAAAAGGTAAAAATCAGTTTATCTTTATTGTTTAATATTGTGCTGTTAAAGCGCTTACGCTACAATACTAAACAAATAACCATGAGTATTAAGAAAATAACTCGCACACTCTACCCCAGCCCCACAAAGTGGGGGGGGGCTTAATAGGCTAATCCATACCCAAAGGTCATCTAAGGTATACGGCTTCACAATCGTAGAATTATTAATAGTTATCATAGTCATAGCTATACTAGCTACCTTAGTAATTACTACCTATAACGGAGTACAGACTAAAGCTAAAAATACTAAGACGATCTCTGCCGTAGAAGCTTGGGCTAAAGCTATTAATTTGTATCATGCAGATTCTGGTAGTTGGTTCTATGGCTCAGGCGGAGGCTCATGTATAGGCGATACTACTACCTACGATGGAGATGGGTATTGCTGGAATAGCAAATTTTCAGTTCAGTCAAGCTTCATATCAGCCATTAAGCCTTATTTAGGGGATCGGCCCAGTTCCAGAACCTGACACGACCAATATAAACCCCACTGGCAATGAATATCGTGGTGCTTTTTACTATGTAGACCCGGCTCTGGGGCCAGAGATTCGATTTATGTGGTATGAGGCTAGCCCGTGCCCTAAGGTCGGAGGGCTCACTTATCATGGAGCTGTACCTTATTCAAGTGGTCTTGCCTGTACCGGATTACTAAGTCCGTAGCTTCTGCATATAAGAGAAGTACCAGCTTTTGCTACACTAAAAGTATGGATATATCGTCTCCACTTGAGCGAGTAAAAGGAGTGGGAGAAAAAACCAGCGAATCTTTAGGAGCTGCTGGCCTTCATACGATTGAAGACCTCATTTACTTTTTACCTAGGAAATATGAAGATTTTTCGGTAATTACCCCCATCGACCAATTGAAGCCCGGTAAAGTAACCTTGAGGGCCAAGCTTGAAGACATTAAAACACGACGAGTGCGCCGCGGACTTCACATTACCGAGGCAACTTTAGTTGATGAAACTGGCAAAACCCGGGCGACTTGGTTTAACCAGCCATATCGCGCTACACAAATTAGATCTGGCGGCGAGTTTTATATTTCAGGTGAGTTTGAGTTAAGTTATCAACGTTACCAGCTAGTTAATCCTAGTGTAGAAAAAGTTAGTGATGTGCCCGTGCAAACAGGCAGGATCTTGCCGATTTACCCTGGAATTAAAGGCTTAAAGTCTCACATAGTGCGCAAAATTTTAGACGAAGTTCGCCCTATCATTACTATGTTGCCCGACACTTTACCTGAAAGTTTTGCTAAAAAATATGAGATTGTCTCGCATTCTAAATCTTTATTGGGGCTACATTTCCCCTCTAAACCTAAAGACCTGGAAGGAGCTAAAAAACGCTTTGGTTTTGAAGAACTTTTCGCTTTAATGCTAGCGGCTGCACTTAATAAACAGGAGAACACTAAGGTGAAAGGCTGGAAGATTAAATTTAATGAGCGTCTAGCAAAAGATTTTGTCAAAGCTTTGCCGTTTAGCCTTACTGACGCCCAGCGACGGGCAATTTGGCAGATTCTACAAGATTTTGAGAAAACTACACCGATGAACCGCTTGCTACAAGGAGATGTGGGCTCAGGTAAGACCGTCGTGGCAGGCATGGCGGCGTGCCTAGCGGCTAGCGAAGATTATCAGACAGCTTTAATGGCACCAACTGAAATCTTAGCTCGACAGCATGCTGAAACTTTACAGAACTTATTAAAATCTTTTGATATTGAAGTAGCTTTGCTAATTGGCGCGACTCCGAAAAAAGCCAAAGAGGAACTTTATAAGAGAATTACCGATGGTAAAGCGCAAATAGTCGTCGGTACCCATGCGCTTATACAAGAAGCCGTTAAGTTTCATCGTCTAGGCTTTGTGGTTATAGATGAGCAGCATCGTTTTGGTGTAGCGCAGCGCCAACAGCTTTTAACTAAAAGTAAGCACATGCCACATCTTCTGAGTATGACCGCTACACCGATTCCTCGCTCTTTGGAGCTAACTGTATATGGCGAGCTGGATATATCAGTCTTGAATGAAATGCCGAAAAATAGAAAATCTATTAAAACCAAAATCTATTCTCCGAACAGTCGTGAAACTTTATACCAACATATTGACCACGAAATTACCGGTGGAAGGCAGGCTTACGTAGTTTGTCCCTTGATTGACGAAAGCTCTAATAGTGAACTAAAAAGCGTAGAAGCTGAATATAAACGCCTGAAAGCTTCGGTTTTTTCTCATCGTAAAATCGGCCTTTTACACGGACAGCTAGATAGCAAACAAAAAGATAAAATTATGCAAGAGTTTGCTAGCGGCAAATTAGACATTTTAATTAGC
Source organism: uncultured Candidatus Saccharibacteria bacterium (assembly GCA_963717595.1). Taxonomy (GTDB): domain Bacteria; phylum Patescibacteriota; class Saccharimonadia; order Saccharimonadales; family Saccharimonadaceae; genus CAVQWH01. The sequence continues at coordinate 38,176 of CAVQWH010000002.1, forward strand.
ACTACTGTAATTGAGGTTGGTGTGGATGTACCGAATGCCACCGTAATGTTGATTGAAGGTGCCGATAAATTTGGCCTGGCTCAACTTCACCAGTTGCGGGGTAGAGTCGGGCGTTCAAGTCTGCAAAGCTACTGTTATTTAGTGCCAAGTTCTAGTGCCCAGCCAAGCCAGCGCCTAAGGGCTTTGGAGCGTAGCAACGACGGCTTTTATCTAGCTGAGATGGACTTAAAGCTACGCGCCGGTGAAATTTACGGTAAAGCTCAGCACGGGCAGCTAAATTTACAAGTTGCTGATTTAGCTGATGCAAAGTCTATTATTCAAGTTCGTGAGGCTGCTCAGTGGTTTATTAAAAACCATATAAATTTGCTAAAATATAAGAGGTTACACAGCGAAGTGGCGCGTTATCAGCGCATTACGACTTTAAACTAAAAATATGTATTCTGGAACGACAATTCATAATAAATCCGGGCGAGTTATGGGCGTGCACCAAAAAATAGACCGTGCTGCGCGCAGGCAATTTAGCCAGCTTATAAAGACGCAAAAATTCTTTCCGCCAATACGCCAAATCTTACATTTTGAGGGTAGGAACGGTCCGGATGCCATTAAGCGTAAAAGTCCGGCACAAGACGAGCCGTGGCATTATTTTGATCCAGTTAACCCTAATGATACTGAACTACTTACTATGATAACTGACCATCAGGTTAACTTAATCACTGCCTTAAAAACCGGCAACCAAGAAAGAGCGGCCTTTGAAGCTGCTTGGCTAGCGCACGCTATCAGTGATGGCCTGACGCCAGCCCATCACTATCCGTTGGAAGAAAAGCTTACCGAGCTACGCGGCGAAGGTTTAGAAACGCGCACTAGCTATCGTAAAAAAGTCATAATTTCTGGCAAAACCCGGCGTCACAAAATGCGAAATAATTGGGAGTATTGGGGTGCAAAAGGCGTTATGACTACCCATCTTCTTTTTGAGCTGGGCGTAGCTACCACGATTATGCGCCTAAAACCTAACTTAGACTTACCTAATGAAAAGGATTTAAAAAGAGTTTTAAAAGAAGGCATTGTGCCAATATTCAAAGAGCAGGCAAAACTCATACATGATTTAAAAATGTACGATCAATTTCACCAGCGTGGCTGGACACGCGTCTTAGCTCGTGAAACTCGTCAGGAACTTATGCCTCGGATTGTAAAAACTGTTCTACTGGCATGGTACGAAGCAGCTGTAAAAAGCGGAGCTGTTAAAAAATGAGGATAATAGCAGGCAAATTTGGCGGTCGAATATTAAAATCACCCGATAAAAGCTCAACGCATCCTATGAGTGAAAGAGTTAGAGCCGCTTTGTTTAATATATTGGGCGAGGAGCTAGAAGGCGCCAAGGTGCTTGATGCTTTTGCTGGCTCGGGTGCTTTGGGTCTGGAGGCTCTAAGCCGTGGTGCTAGCTACGCTACTTTTATTGAAAAGGACAGAAAGTCCCAAGCGGTCATAGCTGAAAATATCAAATCCCTAGGCGTTGATGATAATTCTAAACTCATAAAAACCACTGTTAACAACTGGCATCAAACAGCGGATGAATCTTTAAAATACAATATTATTTTCGCTGACCCGCCATACCACGATATGCAGCTTTCCACAGTCTCCAAACTGGTTAAGCATTTGCAGCCGGATGGACTTGTGATATTATCACATCCAGGTAGAGGGTCTGTGCCATCTGTACAAGGAGTTGTTGTGGTGGACAATCGTAGTTACGGAGATGCGGCGCTGGCCTTCTACCGCCTGGAAGGGCAAGCTTAAGGCTTGCTTTTTTGTTTATTTTAGTTTATAATGTAGTGCATAGTAGAGAAATAAATCTTTACTTGTGACGCACGGGAGTGTGATCTTCTATGTTTTTCAGGAGGCGGCCCAAGAAGGTTGAAGTTAAGTTCGATCTTCCCGAAGAGCTGGAGTCCCGAGTCAGGCAGGTCGTAGAGGCCTACCAGGCGGTGGAGGAGGCGCGGCTGAACCATCCGATCACCATGCAAGGTGTGAACAGTGTTTTGGCCGAGGCAGAGCTGCTTGTTATGAGCCACCTCAAAGTTCGGATCGCCACGGTAACCCGAAGCATCGAAACTCTGCAAGGGAAACGATCCAGAGAGCTTAGCCAGGATCACCCCCTTGTCGCTGCTCGCACTGGTGAGCTCATAAAAGAAGCGGAAAAGGATCTCGATGATCTTGCTCAGCAGATGACTAGAGCCCAAGAAGACATGAAAGAACTCCTCGACGAGGACAAGGCTTAGCGATACGGGGCTAGGGTTACATGCCCTAGCCCCTGAGCAGCCTCTTCCGTTGCGTCACTATTTTTTTATCTTATTTTTTGTTATCATAAACCAGCTAACATGCGCGAGTGGCGGAATTGGTAGACGCGCTAGTTTTAGGAACTAGTGTCTTCGGACGTGGAGGTTCAAGTCCTCTCTCGCGCACCATTAATTGACTAGTAATATATTTTGTTGTAATATATCAAGCAACGCGACGGTGGTGGTTGCGCGTAGCTAACACCTCAGTCTCGGAGCTAAGGTACACTAACTTTTTGTGTGGTTTCGCCCCGAGGCTGAAAGGCGGCCTCTTTAAGTAAAAGGAGGCTGCTCATGGGAGCAGATCGTAAAGTGTTGGTTATCACTGTTGACGTAACGGAGGACCCTAGGTTGTCGGTCTCGCTTCGCCGGCTGGTTGAAGGAAAGGGTCGAGTCACTGAGGTTACTTACAGTAAACTGACTGAGTCGGTGCTAGTTAAAGCCCCACCGGGTGACCGTTGGCTGAGTGTTTATGAACTTGAACAGTTTGCCAAAGCAAACCCAGAGCTTGTCGGAGGGTATGACCCTAAGCAGATTCGTCGTCTGTTTAGGGCACTGGTAAGGGCTCAGGTAGTGCAAACTATCGAAGACCCTCGCTATGTAGGGCCAAAAGCGGATGCGCTTTACCAACTTGTCTTGTTTTCAGAGCTTCGCCGGCTAGTGGAGGCTCTGGACTTTCAGGATCAAGTACGTCATCTCGGCTCTAAAGGCGCCCAAGTTCTCAAAGCTTGGGTAAAAAGCCTAATCATCCAGGAGACGGTCATCGAGGAGCTGGAGCTTGGTATTAGGGCTTACAACCTCACCAAGCGAGAGGACATCAATACCGTAGGTGAGCTGGTTGCCAAAACGGCTGCCCAGCTACGCGCCCTACCTAATATGGGAGAGGGGAGCGTAAAAGAAATCGAACAGGCTCTCGCGCTCTATGACCTAAGGCTAGCCAGCGAGTAGCCCTTGCTACAACCCCCGAACCACTTGAGTAGACCCCCGGTCCTCGTGGCCGGGGGTTTTCTCTTTTCAATCTAAAATTTCTAACTACAAAGCTTTTACTTAAAAGCACTGTAGTTAAGTGACAGAGTAGTTTTATGTAGAAGGGCGCGTTAGACGGCGGGAAATCTCCCGCCGTCTGCGCAACGTCTTCAGCCTTCAAATTCCAGGTCTCTTCCTGCTAGAGCTTTTTTGATTTCGTCGAGCGTCTGCTCATTGATGCCGTTCTCTAGTAGCTCGGCTGGATTAAAGCTCGTCAGGTCACGAATAAATCCGATCCCCATTTTGTCGAGCACATTGTTAGTGCGCTCCGTTATGCCTAGCTCATCGATGGGCGCATTGAAGGGATATGAGATTCTCATGCCGTCTTCGTCACAGACGGCCGCGTTGCCAAAAGGAAGCTTGAATTTTTCACTTATGACCTGAGTGAATTCCCAGCCATCTTCCAGCACGATGAGTTTAACCGCCTCCAGATCGATGGAAGGGTCAGCCTTATCTATGGCTTCAAGAAAGCCCCGGAAGACGAAGTCGGCAAACTCCTCTGAGCGCATGTATGGCTCGGTGGTGGCCTTAGTGAGATCCGGTTTTTCTTTCGTGATTTCCTTAAGGTCTTCCGTGTTGTATATACCCCAGGCGTTCTGGGGGGAACAGAACCACCACATCGGTACCTCTACATAGATGATGATGGGAGTTGCACCGAGCAAAACTCCTAGAAGAGGGTCTATGAGTCGACCCTTGACTCCACCTCTTACCTTATTGACGAAGATAACAACAGGCCGCTGAGCAATCATTGGGCTAATGCCTCCACAGTTGTAGTTTGGTTCCAGCTTGGTATAATCCACCATTCACACAAAGCTGCAACCAAACAACTTTTTCTACTCTGTCAAAATACAATTTTAGGAGCAATAACCAGCTCAACCAAAATATTTTAATATAATAACATTAAATATAATTTATTGCAAAAATTATCACTGAAGTTTTGTTTATACACCGCACAACCATTTGCTTAAGTAAGACTTAAATTATAAAATATAAATTAGTTAATGGGTGGTTAAAGTATTTAAATTATGGCAAGACGAACTTACGATCACGAACCGCCGAAAGATAAAGAGCCTGATTATCGGGCAGATATTGCTGAGATTGCTGAAGAATTTGAAGTTGAATTGCCCGAAAAGGCGATTGGTGTTGCTGTTGAATTACTTAGGCAAGTCTATGAAAAATACAGCGATCCTGAGTCTGAAACTTACAACCCTTACCACAACTACAAACACACCATGGATGTCATCAGACGAAGCTTTCGCTTGTGGCAGCTTATGGGTGAGGAGCTTGAAGGCGAGGTTAACGAGGAAGGGTACAAGATTGATGACGAAGGCTACGAGCTTTTGCTTATAGCTGCTGCTGGCCACGACGTGGTAGTAGGTAGCAAAAATCAAGAGCTTGGTTATGACGAGCAAGAAAGCGCTAAGATTACCGCTCATCGTATGCAACAAGCGGGCTATAGCGAAGAGCAAATCAAGAGAGTTTGTGACGCCATTTTGGCTACGACCGTGGAGCGCGATGAAGAGGGTAACATCACCCAAAGCTTCATTCGCCAAGGCACTAAAGATCCACTTAAACTTGCTCTTGCAACAGCAGATATTAATGGCACCACTATGGAAGGTATACCGACTTTGGTGGATAATGCCAGCAGGCTATATGCCGAGATAATAAAAGTAAAGGTTGAAGATCTTAAGCATCATAGCGAAGGGCTTTCTACTTTCTTATTAACACAAGCCCAGTTTGTAAGCGGCAGACTTAAAGCCCTAAAGGGCGATAGACTGCATTATTTTGATAAGGATACAGAAGCAAAACTTGAAAAGGCTTACGAACGCGAATTTACCGGAGCCAGTCGCGACGTTATTAGCTTGGCTAAAACTTTGTCTAGCTTTCCGGAAATGACGAAGATGGTGGTTGAAGGAACGCTTTCAAAAGTGATGTCCGGCATTGGCTCGACAGCACTTGGAACAATAGAGTCTTTATCTAAAGCTTTCCACCGTAAAAAAGACCGCTAAAACTGCTAAAATAGTTTTATGGCTAAAGTTCATAAAGCTATCAGAAAACCTATTATTGGTGTAGCTGGCGGTGTGGTTTTAATCGCAGGGATTATCATGATTCCTTACCCTGGCCCTGGCTGGCTGGTAGTTTTTGCAGGTTTAGCTATCTTGGCTACGGAATTCAAGTGGGCTAGAGATGTGCTAGACAAAGCAAAAGGACTTTATGACACCTGGCAGGAATGGCTTAAACGTCAAAGCCTTGCAGTACAAGCTTTGTTTTTTGTTCTCACAGCTTTAGTAGTGCTAATAACTTTGTGGCTTCTAAACGTCTTTGGTATTATTGGATCGTTTTTGCACTTAAGCTTTTCGTGGCTAAAGTCACCGTTTTTTGGCTAGGCTTTTTTAGCTGGTAAGACAACGCTCCAGTCGGTGTACTTCGGCTCTTTGCCGGCTACTATTTTTTTGTATAAAGAAGCTAATTTATTAGTAACAGGGCCGTTTTCTGGAAGTTTATATTGTTCAATCTGCTTTACTGGGGTAATTCGTGCTGCGGTGCCGGTTAGAAAAACTTCATCAGCAATCAATAGCTCTGATCTGTCTACAGCGCGCTCAATTACTTCTATTCCTAAATCTTTAGCAACTTGAATTACGCTGCGCCTAGTGACGCCTTCTAGAATCTCTTGGCTTACGTCTGGTGTGATTAGTGCGCCATCACGGAGCATAAAAACGTTCATAGCGCTTGCTTCGGCTACTTTGCCGGCGCTATTAAGTAGCAGAGCTTCGTCAAAACCACGGTTATGAGCCTCGGTTTTTGCAAGAGCCGAAGACACATAAGAACCTGAGATTTTTCCTCGTAGAGGCAGACTTCTATCTTCACCCTGCACCCAAGAAGAAAAGCAGCATTTAATTCCATCAGCGTTTAAGTAGTCACCCATATCTAGGCCGTAAATCAAGAAATCGTATTCAACGTCATAAAGACGAGGTGAAACCCCTAAGTCAGACACATAAACTAGTGGCCGTAGATAGTAAGGTTTTGTACCGTTGTTAGCGGCTATAAATTCTTTAATAGCTTTTAGTATTTGATCTGGTGATAAATCATAGCCTAATATTTTTGCACTGGAGCTAAGGCGCTTTGCATGTACGTCTGGGCGAAATAAGCGAACTTGGCCTTTGTTATTTTTATCCACTTCAACGCGCATACCAGCAAAAGCAGCCGTACCGTAATGCAAGGCTTGGGTAGCTATGGAAACTTGGGCTTTGTCAAAATCAACTATAGCGCCTTTAAAGTAGGCTTTTGGCAAGAAAATATTATTCATGACTATTATAATCTCTCATTTATACGGTTTCGTAAAGTAAATCGGGGTAGACAGGGTGGCCGAAGCCCCCTATCTACCCCTATCCCCCTGAAAGCCTTTATGCCGGCCGGTGGTCGAACATGTACTTACGGGCCGCTGCTGAGTCTGGGCCGTCGCCACGTAGGTTTACTAGCGTAGCGCTGGCAAATGCTCCATTGGTGATGGAGCACGGCCTGATATCGACCTCTGCATCTACTAGACTGTCCGAGCCGTTGCCGAAGTAATCCAGCACCTGCACTTCGTTGATTGACGCTGCTGAAGCCATGCCCAGCCTCCTTTTTGTAGGGTTGTGCAAATAAAAACTGCTCCTTGCTAGGAGCGGCTTCCTTGAGTGTTCTGTAAGTCTTTTATTACTACTTCACCGACACTAAGAACCCGCTCTGCCGAGGCAGAATTAGGCCTAGAATCTTTGAAATAGCACTAGAATGCTTTGAACTACTCATTGCGATTTCAATCCTACCCCAATTATTGCCATGTGTCAAATCTTGCCATTGACTATTTAACAGATGAGACTATAATGTTGTTTGCTGGAAGTTATGTGTTAAAAGACTTTTAGGGAAGGGGCTAGGGTGCTTCTTCTCGACTTATAGTTAACGGCCAGTTTAACAATTTGGAGGTGAGGAGAGAGGTGTCCGCTGCATTAGCAGAACCTTCCGTGCAAAAGGGGTCAACGCCGCCTGCCGAGTGGGATCGGGAGGCATTCCAGAAGCAAGTTCTGGAAGCTTTCAAAAGCGTTGGCTCAGTCGTTCGCGGCAACAGCATTCGTGAGGTGGGAGATAACCTCAAACTTCAGGAGTTTTCTGTTCGCCGCATCAAGAGTGCCTTGTGGCATCTGACGAGATCGGGTGCGCTACCCGACAATGTCGCCCCAGGCAGCTACCCGTCAGACGACAACTTCTACATACACTGCTACCGGGTAACCTCCGGCTGAAGCAGGCACACGTGCAGAGGTCAAAACGTGCTAGGCTCGGTTATCCTGAGCTTAGGCGTTGCGCTCTTGCTGGCACGGGCCAAAAGCCTGTTCTGGCAAGAGCGCCCTCTGCTCCCCGCATTTCCTCCAAATTTTCTACAACTACCCCGGCAATTTTTGGCCGGGGCATTTATTTAGAATATTTACCATGGCGTTATATTCAGTCAACGTTACCCATAAAGAATACTTGTCTTTAACTGCAATTTGCCTGGCAACGTATTGGCAGAGAAAAGCTTTATATGGCGGTAGCCAAGTAGCTGCATCGCCGTCGCTTTTTTCTTCGTTGGCCGGGCCATCTACGGCTAGCAGCTCCAAAGGATCGTTGGCCAGCTTATGGCGCTCTTCATAAGGTAAGTTTTGTGCGCCTGTTTGCCAAGCATCACCGAGCGCTACTACGTGGTCAATCTGCACCGCGGTGCTGGTACCCTGGCCTCGTTGGAAATCAATTGTCTTGCCAGTGTAAGGGTCGTTCAAAATGCCAGATTTAACTTCACAAGTTTTTGGTTCGTATATTACATTTTTAAGATCACGGGCTAAGATTCTGTCGCGAACGTTGCAACTACCGCTACTATCCCAGCCATTACTAAATTGTTCTCGTTTGTAATTGGTTTTCGGCGCCCGTCCTTTTATAGGTAATTTCTTAAGAGCCACGATGGCGGCAGATTTAATCTTAGCTGCGACGGGCTGGTTAGTTTTTTGAGTGCTAACGTTTGTGTAAAAAACACTAAAAATCACCAAGAAGGCGATAATCAGCACATTAGTAAAACGCTTTTTACGCGTAGCCATGTTTTTAAGCATAACAAATTTAAAAAGCCGGCAGTTAGTCTGCCGGCTACGAACCGTTTTCTCCCCTGGCCGTCATCTTTGGCCAGGGGCCTGCGTTTGACCCGTCATCCCAATATCTTGTTGTAGTCCTGAGGAGTCAGCGTGATCTTGACTGATTCAATCACATTGCTTGGCTGCAGGAATTCTCCTAGCTTGCCATTTCGTTTTAAGTGCTGGAACCAGCTATTCTCTTGCAGAGGCTTAGTGTTTCCAGCAAGGAATATCCAGTTAAAATGAACTCCACTATATCGATCTGCTCTATGGCCATAGCCATTTATCGATATTTCAATCGTCTCTGGAGCGTTTCTCCGTTGTAAGAAAACGATTTTGCTCATAGGTAACTCCAGGATGTAGCTCTTTGGTCCGTTATGGAAAGCTACACTAAGTGAAGAGGCGGGCTGCAGGCTCACGCTTGCTGATGCTGAGAAAAACCCAGCCGAAGCTTCAGCTTCGCCACTTGATCCTGCAATTCGTTCACCGAGCTGCAGGGGGTACTTTTTACCTGATTCCAGCCCAAAAGCCTCTTTGGCTATTTCTGAGCTTGAGAAATACCGATAGTTCATGGGGTGGCTGGCAATTAGTAGGCTAAGCAGTACTACAATTGCGTATATAACTGCACAAACCACGATGACACAAAAACCACCGATGAGGAGGCTATCCCAATCTTCAGACATCATTTCACCAATCCTTTACTAAAACGTACGATTCGTATGCCAAAGTTTATACTAAAACGCTCTGTATTGCAAGGATAAGCCTTTTATTATATTGCTAAGTTTCTATCTCATCCGGCAGAAAGCTTTTGCCTTTGGGGTATTTTTCATATCCTTTGCCGTAGCCTAAATCTTTCATGAGTTTGGTAGGTGCATTGCGAAGATGCATGGGCACGGTAGCTTCAGGGTAAGCGGCAGCTAGTTTTTGAGCTTCGTGCATGGAGTCGGTAACTTGGCGTGATTTTTTGCTTTTTGCCAGAGCGCTGGCACAGTGGAAGAGGTTGTATTGGCATTCTGGCATGCCGATGCGCTCAACAGCCTGAAAAGTGGCTACAGCCATACCTAAAGCGCCATTACCGGCTAGGCCGATGTCCTCGCTTGCAAATATCACCATGCGCCGGGCAATGAATTTAGGATCTTCGCCAGCTTGTAGCATGCGGGCCAGGTAATAAAGTGCTGCTCTTTCATCGCTTCCGCGCATGCTTTTTATGAATGCTGAAATGACATTATAGTGCATGTCGCCCTTTTTGTCGTAGCCCGGAATGCGCTTTTGAGCCGCAGTTTTTACGGTTTCTACGGAAACCTTTTTAGCCAGCTGCAAGGCAACTTCCAGATTTCCTAAAGCTAGTCTAGCGTCACCACCAGAAAGTTCAGCTAAGTAATCTAGAGCTGCTTTATTAACGCGGCTTGTAGCTTTTTCTAGCTTAAGGGCGCGCTTTAAAATAGATATGATTTCATCTTTGCTTAAAGGCTCTAAAACTAAAACGCGTGAGCGGCTAAGCAAAGGAGTGATAACTTCAAAGCTCGGGTTTTCGGTTGTTGCGCCGATTAAGGTAATAAGGCCGCTTTCAACGTGCGGTAAAAAGGCATCTTGCTGGGCTTTGTTAAACCGATGGATTTCATCTACAAAAAGCATGGTGCGTTGTTTTAAGTTCCAGTTTTGCTTAGCACGTTCGACCACCTTTAGCACGTCCTTCTTGCCAGCTGTAACAGCGCTAAGTTCAATAAAGTCGGCGTCAAGCTCGTTAGCTATGATACGGGCTAAAGTTGTTTTACCGGTACCCGGCGGCCCCCATAAAATCAGGCTGGTCAGTTGTTTGTTTTGAACTATTTGCCTAAGCAAGCCCTTTTCGCCCACGATATGAGTCTGACCCATGACTTCCTCAAGAGTCTGGGCCGGATTTTCTCAGCAAGCGGTTGGTTTGGCATATAGATATTATAGCGTGCTATACTAAGTTTACAGTTATGCAGCAAGCAACTACAGTTTTGCTACTGTTTGGCGGAGAATCTGCAGAACATGATGTCTCCATAGCCTCAGCTCGAAATGTCTTTGCTGCTCTTGATGATACGAAGTTCAACGTTAAGCTAGGTTACATAGATAAGCACGGCAAATGGTGGCTGTTGCCTAGCTTAGAGATGAATATATCTGTGCACGGTTATCCTCAGTTGGTGCCAGCTCTAGGCACTGGCCAGTTTATGACTTTGCCTGAAGCTCAGATGTTAAAGCCCGACGTTATATTACCAGTCCTTCATGGCACAAACGGCGAAGACGGCACGGTTCAAGGTTTAGCTCAACTTTTGCATATTCCGATTGTGGGTTGTGGTGTGACTAGCTCAGCCGTTTGTATGGACAAGGTCTTAACCAAGCAGCTACTTGCCCAAGCAAAAATTCCAACCGTACCTTACGTAGTGCGCTATGCTGCAGACAAAAGGCCTGCTTTTAGCGAGCTTGCAGACAAATTAGGAAGTCCAATTTTTGTGAAACCTAGCCGCCTAGGCAGCTCAGTGGGAATTCATAAGGTAACTTCCGAAGAAAAGTTGGTTCCAGCCCTTGAAGAGGCTCATCAGCACGACGACAAAGTTTTGATTGAAAAGGCAATTTCAGGCAGAGAGCTGGAAGTTGCGGTGTTAGGTAGTAGTAAACATATAGAAGTCAGCGGCGTAGGCGAAATCAAACCAGAAGCAGAGTTCTACAGCTACGAGGCTAAATACGACAGCGCAAGCCAGGCTAAAGTTATTATTCCAGCTGAGTTAGAGAAAGGAAAGGCCGAAAAAATAAGAGATTTATCTCGCCAAGCATTTGGAGTTTTAGGTTGTAAAGGCTTAGCGCGGGTAGACTTCTTCCTGGCAGAGGATGGAGAAGTATTCGTTAACGAAATCAACACTTTACCAGGATTTACGAACATCAGCATGTACCCAAAATTATGGCGAGAAAGAGGTGTTAACTACCCGGAGTTAGTAGAAAAACTAATTAAAATAGCCCTAGAATAGTTTAAATAAAATTGAAAAACCCCTTAAATTTGCTACAATTATTCAAGCGTGGCTCTTTAGCTCAGTTGGTAGAGCAGAGGCTTGAAGAGCCTTGTGTCCTCGGTTCGAGTCCGAGAGGAGCCACCATATTGAGCACGCTTCAGGCGTGTTTTTAGTTTGATTTATAAATGTAATTATTGTAATATATTGAATATACCCCAGTTAGAAAAACTTCTAAATTTAAGGCGGTACGAACATGAGACTTTTTCGGTGGATTTTTAGTTTTTTTGACTCAGAGCTGAAGGAAGCTTTGAGCATAGAGGCTCCCAGTGCGCGCGATTACGCTCTCGAGAAACTTGCGTTAGAGCGGTGGAACCCGAATATTGCCAAAAAGATTACTGATAGTGATAATCGGGATCGCGTCTTGGGTGAAATCGCTGATCTACGCAAAGATCTAGCGCTGGCTCGCTCAATCTCTAGTCCCAAGTGGCGAGGATTTGCTATGGGAAGGATTGCGATCTTCGAGAGAAATGTCGCTCTAGCCCTCGAAATAGATGATCCAGAATCACGTAGCCGAGCTCTGATGGAAATAGCCATTAGGACTCTTAACAAAGAGCTGGCTGAGGCCGTTGAACACTCCGGCATGAGAAGGTATGCCCTGGGAGAGATCAGCTACCAAATGCAAGCGCTAGGAATTACCTAGCTAGCCCCCGTTGTTTGAGTTGACCTTCGGTTCTCGCGGCCGGGGGTTTTCTCTTTTAACCGATTGACTATCGGTTAATTTATGTTACTATAAATTAAGCGCATTACCCGAGGTGATGCGAGTATTTTTCTCTTACTGGTCTTTGGAGTTGGGAAGCTAAGCTTTTAGCTGCCTTGCTTCAAAGGCCAATGTAGTTTCTACGAGAGAGGAATTATAACAATGGGTGTTATGACTTCTATGATGCGGTTTACCGATTTCCTGCTGCCTCTGGACGATCAACTTCGGCGGCTACGTCATCACAACACTGAGACGTGGGGAAATCGCTTTCCACTGGACGAGTTCGACATCTGCAGCGGCCGCAAACAGTCTGTGAAAGACTTGGAGATTCTTCACGTAGAGGGAGAGAACCCGAGTGAAACGATGGCACTGCTATGGGCGGCTATCGAAGCCGAGCATCCAGAAGCTTTGCGGTTTGAGCATGTACGAGCCGACCGCGTTGCTCTTTGTAGCGAATCAGGGCTGGTCAAAACTTATGCCCCCGGAATTTACCGGGTACGCATAAATCTGATCAGTTACTGGTTTGGTGGTAAGGGCGGTGCTTCTTCGTTGGTTGCTAGAAAGCATGCTCAGGCTTCTGGCGTCAAACTTGCCCATGGCGAGGTGTTGTCGGCTTTTGCTTGGCATCCGGACCTGCTGCGCCAAATGGACGGGAGAAATTTCCCCTTCATGCGGCTAGCTGGTTATGACCTTACGGTAGAGGGAGGTGTTGAGGTTCCAGGCCTTCGCCTCCACAGAGAAGGCGACGCCCCGTTGCTTAGCTCTTATGAGCTGGATCACCCTGCTGAGTTCGATGCTGCACCAGTAATCCTGGAGCCGTAGCTACTGGCAATTAAGTTTGCCACCCACCCCCACCCCTGGCGCTTAGAGCGCTGGGGTGGGGGCTTAAACTAAGTATGTAAAAGTTATGTTCTTAGTTTAAGAATCAAAACTCTACTATATTGACATTCTATACTTATTATGCTAATATATTAGATACTGTTAACCATAAAATCGTTAGCGGCGAACCCTTCGGAAAGAGAGAAGCAAATGCAGATGCAGATGCCTACTAAGCGGGAGTGGTTCCTCTTGGTAATAGCTGGTCTAGTGGCCGTTGCGGTGATCCTTGCCACCGCAGACAACTCCAAGGAACAGACTTCTTCCAACGAACAGGCTTCGCGAGCAAAGGTCGCCTTCAATCGCCAGCCTCATCAGATGCGTTCTGGGGGAGAAATTCTCCTCTGCGCAGAGTCGACCAATCCTCGGCTCAGCGAAAAAGCTCAGTTCCGCTCGAATGTCGGCAGCTGGTCGCGCACTTCGCGCTCTAGCTATCGGCCCAGGAACAGCGGAATGGTCAACGGGGAAGTGACGTTTATTCCCGTTAAAACGAGCCCGAGGTGCAGGTTTTACCGAGCACCTGAGGTTCCAGTAGGGAGTAAGCCTTACGCAGCATTTCTCGAACTGGTGGTGAAAGGCAAGGTGGAACAAGAAATCCAAGTCACCATCTTGCACAGCCAACCCTGAAAGGTTCTTACCCCCGAACCGCTTGAGAGACCCCCGCTCTTGGCGGCCGGGGGTTTTTCTTTGTAAATTAAAATACCCCGACTCTAAAGTCGGGGATTATTGACGCTGAACGCCAATTTAACTACATGTCAGACTGTTCGCTTTACAGCGGGGAATCTCTGCCGCCCTCCCCGCCGGGGTTTCGTCCAACCACTATGGAAAGGTGTGCACCAAAGCAACTGAGCCTTGGAGCACAAGGGATTACTCTTGACCCTTTTTCGCCATGGCTAGGCGTTTTCTTCAAGAAGCTTTTTCTCAGGCCCGGACTAGGGAGGACGCCCGCGATAAGCGGATGTCCCAAATTGAACGCCCCCCGACGCTCAGCCTAGAACAAGCTTTAGCTCGTCCTCCCTCTCCCTGTAGACCCGGGTACAGCTTGTTTTATTATGATGCCGCCCTAAAGTAATCTGTGTTCGCCGCTTATGTTCGGTGGATCACTGGATTCCTTTCGTCGATTTTCACCGTCGTGGTGTTCGCCATCAGGCGCATCGTACCCGCTTTTGCAGGGAGAGATGCGGGCACAATGTCTGCGTCCCCTCTTAGGGAGTGCAGATAAAGCGAACACACATGCCATTGAGCGGCGTCGGAACGCTCACTCGGCATTTCATCAGGAAGCTTGAGAGAGTAGGCGGGGAGGACGCCTCCGCCAAGGAGACGTCCTCCCAATCACCCCATAGCGCTCTGTCGGCTGGCTACGGGTGGGTGACCTGCCCCTCGAACTGGGTGTGTTTTCGACCGGTCATGCCTGGAGTGACCTCCGGTTTCGTCGTGTTTTGGCTGGCACTATTGCCTGGCCTTTGTGCCTCCCGCCGTTACCTGCACTAAAAAACATGCAGGTGCGTGGCAGAAGCTTTTAGGGAAGTTTCTAAAACAGCCGGTGCCAGAAGGGCGCCCCTTGGAAGAGGGGACACTGGCTTGGTGGTAGGACACAGCCCCACTTTACCTAGGAGCTAAACTTCTAGCTCACCCTTCGGCACTCTTGGCCTGGAGTATCCACACTTGTGCTCGTCCTGCGAACCGCGCACAGCGGCTTACTTCTTTGACGCGGTTACACAGAAGCGTGGGTCTCCTCCTCACCTTTGCTTGTCGCTGGCCAACCCAGTCAGCGTCATGCATTGGTAAGCTTGTATGAAACTTTTAACAGTCTGACGTGTAACGTACAAGCTTGAGCAGGCTTTAAATAGCTATCGCCATTTGCCAAAAGCTCAAAACCATGTATAGCCTATTAAACTCCTTTATTTCCTTAATGTCAACTACAAAATCTTTGAGTTTTGCACAGGCAAAGCTTATGCTAATATCTAAGCATGGGTTTTATTAATTTTTATTCCTTAAAAAACAAGCCTTCAGTCAAGGGGTTTACCATAGTTGAGCTGATGGTAGTTATAGTAATAATTGCTCTTTTGACCACCATTGTAGCCATTAACTACAGTGCCTATTTGCACGATGCTTCCGAGACCCAAGTAAAGACAGACCTAACATCTGCTGCATCCAAACTTAAAACCGCTGCGGTAGATGGGGGAGTGTACCCAAATGACGGCACCAAGGCCGACTTAACAGCGGCTGGATTTGAGGGCAGCAGCGAAGTAACGATAACACCTATAGCTGTTACCAATCCTGATACCAGCTTTTGCCTAGAAGGCACTTCCAATAAATATAGCGACATTACTCTTTACATGACCGACACGGCTTCAGAGCCCAGCACCACTAGTTGCCCTTGAAAATGCCGCTGGGCTTAAGTATAATCTGACTCTAGTTATGCGGGTGTAGCTCAGTTGTTTAGAGTGCATCCTTGCCAAGGATGAGGCCAGGGGTTAGAGTCCCCTCACCCGCACCACGAAAAGAGTCTTGCCCTGTAGGGTAGGGCTTTTTTCGTGAGGTAAGAGAAACTAAACTGCTTTAGTTTCGTGGGACTCTAACGGGCGGAGCGTTGTCGAGCCATTCAGCGAGACCGCGAGCCGGGTCCGCGAGCAAAAACCAAAGGTTTTTGACTTGTGGATAGAAGGACCCTCACCCGCACCAAATCTGTAGAGCAGATGAGCTGCTTTATACTCTAAAGGGCTCTTTTTTGTTAATATTAAGTTTATGGAACTAACTCTATCGAAAGTGGCACAAAACCCTAACAGTGCTAGGTATTCTGCTAGTTTAGATAATGGTGAACAGGTTGTACTGCGACCACTTGAAGTTAAAGATGTTGCCAAGTTAGCAAGCTTCTTAAGTCGGCTTTCTAAGGAGACTAGAAGGTTAAGTACGTTTGATGGTTATGATATAAATACAGCTCAAACTTTATGTGATGCTATTAGTAAGTACGACAAGCTACGATTTGTCGTCGAGACAGAGAAACTAGACCGTATTATTGGGTTAATAGAATTTAGCTTTGGGTTACCCGATAGTGATATAGCACGCTTTCATAAAGCGGGCTGTGAGCTTAATACAGCAACGGATTGCCGTTTTGGTCCTACGTTAGCTGATGATTATCAAAGTAAGGGTCTAGGGAGTGAATTAATGCCTTTTGTGATTGATGTAGTAAAAAGATTTGATAAAAAACGAATTATTCTATGGGGTGGGGTCTTAAAAGATAACAAGAGAGCTATTAGATTTTATAAGAAGTTTGGATTTAAAAAAGTTGGTGAGTTTGCGACTGATGGTCTTAGTAAAATAGATATGATTTTAAATTTAGAAGATATTTAAATATGTGTGTTTGTTATAGTTAAGCTATGGCTGTTAAAACTTCTTTATCGAGTAAAGAATTAGCTAGTATATTGGCTAGTTATAAACTTGGAGAATACAGGACTCATCAGGGTTTCGAAAAAGGTTCAGATCAAACTAATATACTACTGGAAGCTACGACTGGTAAGTACTCATTTCGTTACTATGAGAAGCGCTCAGAAGAGTATGTACTTTTTGAGATTGACGTTCTCAAATATTTGGCCGAGCGTTTTTACTTATCTCCAGTTCCGATACCAAATAAACAAGGAAAGTTTATAGGATGGTTTAACAATAAGCCTTTTGTTATTTTTAGCTTCATGCAAGGTGTTCATAGTGATGAAGCCCATAACTACAGGAAGGTAGCCAAAGAGATTGGGAGACTACACAAGATAACTATTGGATATCAGCCAAGTTATTCTAGCGCACGAGAAGGGTATGAGCCTAGATCTATTATTCATAATGCTATAGCTAATGCCAGCAAGATTAATAATAAGGTAGAAGCTAAGCATCGCTTGGGTTGGCTGCAAGAGAAGCTAAATAGCCTAGATCTACCTTCAAACCTCCCTCAGGGGGTGGTGCACGGTGACACTAACCCTTCTAACTTTCTTTACCATAATAAAGAAGTTTCTGCTGTATTAGATTTTGATCAAGCCAGCTACGCCTACTTAATTTATGATTTAGCGAACTTAATTTACTGGTGGAGCTGGCCGGATAAAGGCGAGCTGGATATTAATAAGACTAGAGATTTAGTTAGCAGTTATGAAGAGGCTAGGGCTTTGCGCAATTGTGAAAAAGAGCACCTATTTGATATGTTAATAACGTGTATTTGTGTTGACGTAGGTTGGTTCATTCATGAGGATGGCTTCAGAAATAGCCAAAGAAAAATTCAAGCACTTGAGTCGATTGGTAGAAAAAAATTCTACGATAAGGTATTTGTGTAAGCTCTAACTCTTACTTACTCATTAAGTATTCTTGATAAGGCGTAGCTAAAACCTCTCTCCAACGAACTATCTCATCACTAATATCATTAAAATTTTTGTAGTTGCTGCACCACATCTGTTAAGTCAAAGGCGCAATTTACATCCCAGTAGGGTATTTTTGTTATGATGATGCTATGAAGTCAAGACTATTTATAACTCGCAACGGTAAAAGCTACAAGGTGGCAAGCTTTGATTACAACAAAGAAGATGCGAGCATTTATCTTTTTGTTCCCAATAGAAAAAATACACCCGGCAAACGTGGGATCACTGAAATGTCGTCACAACCGGGATCTCGGTTTAGAGTTGATATAACAAAATTCGAAGAAGACGTAAACTACGATCACTTCTCCGTACATGGTTCAGGCATAGAGCACAGTCGAGTTAAAGAAGGTGAAGCAATCGACAGGTCTCAGTGGAGACCGCTGAAGGGCTTAAAGAAATCAAGACATTTGTGGACTCTCGTTTTGCCAGATGTAACAGGCTTCGAAGAAGATCCCGCAACAAGAGCTCGAGACCTGAAGGTTGAATACCCGGCCAATATGACAGGGTGTGTGATTGACGTGTTTGCTGTCCCACGTAAAAACATAAACTTTAATGTCGAATACGTAGAAAGTAACGAGAGACCCACAATTCATACGTTTGGTCATGCAATGTGGAATCTCGGGGAATACAAAATCTTGGTCTATAGCCGTAGCTCCGATAAACATGAAGGGTCACCTGAAAGAACCTTAAAGATATCGCTTCCTGAGGACTTTGTTCCACTCGTAACGACTATCACACCAGATTATGTTGAAGGTGTAGTAGCGAAGTTAGTGTATTCAGAGAACCTAAACCACCACCAGTAGTGTAACTCCCTCTTCTTACTTACTAAGTAAATACTCTTGATAAGGAACAGCTAAAATATCTCTCCAACGAGCTATCTCATCACTAATTTCGTGTAAAGATTTTTGGAGCTGCTGCACCATAACTAATTTATTTTGATACAATCTTAAATATGAAAGAGAAATCTGCAGCTGAACAAATAGATGACATTATCAAAATGACTGATGATTGGCGTGGTAAAGTATTGGCGAAACTTCGCAGTATCGTAAAAGCGGCTGATCCAAGTATCATTGAAAATGTAAAATACAAGAAGCCTTCAAAACCCGAAGGTGTCCCGTTCTGGTCGCACGATGGGGACATATGCTTCGTAGACATACTCAAGAATGCTGTCAGATTGACATTATCCAGAGGTGCTCAGATGAAGTCAAACAAACTCTTCAACACCCGTCTAAACAGTAAAGTAGTTCGAGCTATTGATTTTTTTGAAGGCGACACTATTGATGAAGTGAATGTTAAAGCGCTTGTCGCTGAAGCTGTAAAGCTAAATATTGACAAAACAAATCGCTAGACAAGTTAAATAAAAAAGCAGCTTTACAAGATTTTCAATTGCCGATATTTGAAACGTGTCAACTATCCTGCACTGAAAGAAATTATCACATTGTTACATTTACAAGCGAAAAACGATAGAGCGCGCGATATTGCGACCAAGTGCCCGAACAGGTTTGGAGGACTAGCTGCGGCTTGCCGTTACTAGAGAATATATCTGTGTTATCAGGCTCTACCACCACAGATGAAACATATTTATAGTGAAAAATTTGTTTGTTTTTTGTATGTAAATATACATCGGCATGTTGTGTTAGGTCAGGCAGTGCGCCGAAAAGCCCCCAACGCGCATGGCCGTATATGAGCGTTGTGCCTGAAGCATTGTTTGGCAATACGGAATAGTTGGCATAATATGCAGCTTTGTCGCTGATAGTCCACTGTTTTGTTCTAGGGTTAAATGAGCCAGTTTTAACGCGAATATCAAGGCTAAGGCTTGGAATGACAATTCGCTCTGGCACGCCGGAAATTACTTTTTTAACAGCTTTTTTAGGCGCCGGGGCGTGTTTAATATGCGCGGTAACGGGCGCAGATGCAAATGGAGCCAGAATAAATAGCAACATGAGCGCTGCAGTGAGGTTTACTGCAGCTATAGAAACATGATAGCGGTTTAGCCGCAGCTTCATAACTTTACTGCTTAGCGTGTTTTGCTCTACGAGCAAGAATGAAAGTAGCGATTGCAGCGGTTACAATGATGCTGATAACTGCTGGCAATGGGCTGTCTGCACTGGTGTTTGCAAGAACAGTTGGCTTTTTAGGCGCTGGCGTTGTGGTTTGGGCTGGAGTTGGAGTAGTTTTCTTTGATTCAGAAACTACAGTAGCCTTAGTGGTTGCAGTTACAAAGCACTCTTCGTGATCTGGTGAAGTAACGGTGAAAGTGATGCCATTATTAGTAAGAGTGCCAATAAGACCATTCTGCACATTTGGATCGTCTTGCAGGTTAACCTGGAGATTGACGTCATAAACAGTTGCGCTGTATCCTTCTTCTTGGTAGTTTAGTTCGCAAGTGTAGAGGGTTGTCGATGTGCAAATACCGCTACTATCTGGCCCGGTGTAGCCTTTAGGACAGGTGCTCGCTGCTGCCGCAGGGCTTACGGTTGCAAAGGTTGCTACGAATAGCATAGCTGCAAATAATTGTTTTAGTTTACTCATGTAATCTCCCGATAACGGCCCTCTAGCCAGGCGCAAATTTATATCTGAATAAATATTATATTGAAAAACCACTTTTGTCAATGTGTCAACTTTGGGTTATGCTAGTGCTTATCCGCTTCATTATTGTCATACCTGTTATTTCATGCTTAAATATCGATAATGTGGTCGTCCCACTGCAACCATGCGCTGCTCATTCGGCGAACAACATGGACGGACACCAAGGTCACTAAAGATGAATGAGTAGGCTTGCGTCTTTTAAGGATATAGTCGAACCTTTGCGGCGACAGGCTCTCATCAAATAACAAAGGGACTACTTATGGTAAAGCAAAGCAAAAGTCTCCAGGACTACGAAAAAGAGTATGGCTACAGCCACGAGAATAGCCTGAAACACTGGCGCTCGTGGGGTTCGTGGTTCAGCTGGGGCAGCCCAGTTGGTCTGGGTCTGTTCTTTATCTCCGTTGCGTTTACGCTCTGGATTTTAAGCCAGGCCTTCGGCTGGAGTTAACCCTTCCTGCCACTAAACAGCACCGTCACTTTAAGCGGTGCTGTTTATGACATCCACTTACTGCAGCTGTAAGTACCATTGCAAATTTGTCAAACTAGTGCTAAAATATGTAGCAGTTTTAACTTTAATTGAGGATTTTTTATGGCTAATGCTGAAGCATATGAACCGCAGTTTACAGTCGACACGATGATGTCGGTGCTTAATGATCGCTTGGTAGCTGCTAGGCTGGTTGAGGAGCTGGCTATAAATGACAATAAGACCTTACGGGTATACGAAGAGTCTGATGGTAGTAGGTTTGTTCGGCGTGATTTTACGGATGAGGGTGTTGATTATGTAGAGAATGCAGGGTTTGATTTCCAAGAGTCTTTGCAAGCTATGATTGATTTGTACTCAGCAGTTGGTATAGAAGTAGTTCCTTCTTTTGTGTTTAAGCGAGAAGGTGAGACGAATCCAGCTCTAACGGTTATCAGTGAATATATACCTGATCTCGTAGATATCAAAGACCTTCCGACAAAAGAGAAGGTCAAACTAATTCAAGCCCTTGGCAAACTGCTTGATCCTGACGCTGGTTTTTGGCCAACTATGGAAGGCATACAGGCTGATACGTTTAGGGGTGTAAAACAAGAGGATGGAACTTATCGCGTCCTAGCAATAGATGTGGATCCATTAGTTAAGCACGCTTCGATGTTTACCCGGAATGAGTTCGTAGGTGATTATATTAAAAGGTTATCAGACCTACTGTGGGATGATTGGTGCGAGGAAGAAGAACGCGCTGAAGTAGCAGGGGCTTTACAAAGATCGTTAGCCGATTGTTTGGCGGAAGAAGAGTATGCGGGAATGCACAGTTATACCAATAGGGCGTTTATGAATCTCCAGCTTATGAGTAATGGTGTAGATCCCCGCGGTACAAACTCAGACATGTTAGCGGACTATTACCCTTATACTGAACCAAAGGTATCTTAACCTACAGCAATAGGGGTAATTTTGTTATACTCATGCTATGAGTAGCAAAAATGTGTCCTCAGGTTCACCAATGGAAAAACCTATCAGTTTTTCTCGTGCTAGCAGAATTGGCAACCAAATTGCGGTTGCTGGGACTGCCGCCATAGGCGATGATGGTAAAACTGTGGGCGTCGGCAATGTCTATGAACAAACTAAGCATTGTCTTGAAATAACAAAAAATGCTATCGAAGAAGCGGGCGGCAAGCTAGAAAACGTTATCAGGACACGAATTATGTTGGTAAATATGTCGCAATGGGAAGAAGCGGCAAGAGCGCATGGAGAATATTTTTCAGATATAAAACCAGCCTGCACTTTTGTTGAAGTAAAAAGCTTTATAAACAAAGAGTGGCTGGTAGAGACAGAAGCTGAATGTGTGGTTGAATAAATATTAAATCTGTTACCATACTTACATGACCGTTGTTAACCTAAAAGAAGCAAACAATACAAAAATTTATGGTGGTAAGTCTACGAACTTAGCACATTTACTACAAAACGACCTGCCTGTGCCCGAAGGATTTGCCGTAGGTTTAGATGCCTTTAATGGCGACAGACTGAGCAAAAATGCAAAGCAGAAAGTTAAAGGTCTTATAAAAAGCAATAAGTTATACGCAGTCAGATCATCGGCGCTGGCTGAGGATGCAGAAGGCGCTTCGTGGGCTGGCCAATTTGAAACATATCTAAACACAGAGCCAGATGACGTTATAGCTAGGATTGAACTTTGTCACAATTCTGCGAAGAGTCGTGCCAAAGCTTACGCCGAGGATAAGTATACCAGTGAAAGCTTTGATATTGCAGTAACCGTGCAGGAAATGGTTAAGTCCGAATACTCAGGTGTGCTTTTTACAAAAGACCCAATTACGGGCGAGAGCCTGCTTGTTACTGAATATGTTAAAGGGCTAGGAGAAGAGCTTGTTAGCGGTAGAGCCGATCCCGCTCGTGTAGTTCTAGGCAAAGACAGCCTTAACACTCCTTTTGACGCCCGGCAGCTAGCGGAGTTAGCAGTAAAAGTGGAGCAAGTGTTTGGTGTACCTCAGGATATTGAATGGGCGTGGGCTGAAGATAAAATTTGGCTAGTACAGGCTAGACCAATTACCACAAGCCAAACTATCAAAGCAGGATATTACCTGGGCGAGCCTAGCGATTTATTTTACTGGGGTCCATCTAGGACAATTCCGATGTATATGAGCGACTGGCTAGCTGCCACAGAGCAGGAATTTATGGCAATGGCCAAAGACCCAGCCTTGCCAACGCCACCCAAGACACTGGTTTTATTCTGTAACAAAAAGATGGTATATCTTAGTAACGCAAAAGACTTCCATGAGTGGTGTGTGTCGTCGTTTGACGCCTACTTAAACAGCAGTCTTATAGACACCAATATAGCCCAGTGGCAAGAGCTGACAGAGTCGCTAAGTACGCTAAGCGGACACGAACTTTCGCAAGCCTTGGTAAAGACTTGGAGCAAGACTATATTTGCTGAGTTTTCTTTATACGGTGCGGAAAGCTATATAGCCAAGCAACTATCCAGGTTTGACTCAAAAACTCTACAGAAGATATGGGGTGCTTTTACGGTACCAGACAACTCTACTTTTTTAGCTCGTATTGATACGGAGCTAGTTGAATCTAAAGATCCAGCCGCTATGGCAGAAAAATATCCTTGGATTCAGGACGGCTATGCCGGTCCATCATCTCAGGCTAAAGAGTATTTTGAAAAACGACTCGAAGTTATTGGCGACGAATCGCAAGAAATCCGAGATGGCAAAGAAAAACGGGATGAGCTGCGCCAAACACTTAAACTAAGCGGTAAAGAAGTAGCAGCCCTTGATTTAACTCGTAAGCTAGCTGAGTTTATGGATGACCGCAAAGCGTGGATGATGCAGACGCGTCGCCTTATTACCGAGTCAGTTGGCAGTATTGAAAATGGTTGGTTCTTTTACGATGGCAATATATCTAAAGTTGATAAAAAACATACTAACGAACTGTGGCAGCGTTATGTTAATTTTAAAGCCTCTACTAGCGCAGTAGCTGGCATAGTGGCTAGTAATGGAGGCAGGCATTTTGTAAATGGTGAAGTCGCTGTAGTAGATACTCCTACCGATATAGTGGGTGAAGGAAAAATCTTAATCGTACCATCAACCAGCCCCAGCTATGTGCCGCTTATGCGCAAAGCTAAAGCTTTAGTTACTGACCATGGTGGCATGATGTCACATGCCGCTATAGTTGCGCGCGAGTTTAACCTGCCATGTATAGTTGGCACCAAGCAGGCTACAAAAGCTCTTAAGAGCGGAGATAAAGTCGTCCTCGATCTTGTAAAAGGCGAAGTTAATAGGTAGTGACTATTTATTATTGATATAATAGCAACATGTCAATAAAGCCTTGGGAAATACAGTCTGAAGAAATTATTTTTAGTAAGTACGGACGGCAGGTCGTAAAAAGAGTTTACAAGCTTCCAAACAGCTCAATAGCTGATTACTATATTAAAAAAGAAAAAAATACTGCAGGAGTTTTTGCCCTCACCAAAGATAAAAAAGTTTTATTAGTTAAACAATATAGACCGGGACCAGATAAGGTAATGCTGGATTTGCCGGGTGGCTTTATTGATGAAGACGGCTCTGATCCTAAGCTGACGGCTGAGAGGGAGTTGTTAGAAGAAACAGGATACAAAGGTAAGTTAGAGTTTTTAGTAACAAGCATAGATGATGCCTACTCTACGGTTAAACGTAGTTTATATGTTGCTACGCAGTGCGAAAAAGTAAGCCAGCAGAAATTAGAAGATACGGAGTTTGCCGAGGTCTGCCAACTCACGCTACCTGAATTTAGACAATTACTTCGCAGCGGGCAGATGACAGACATAGAAGCAGGTTATTTGGCTTTAGACCATTTAGATCTTTTGTAGATACAAGCACTGTGTTACTACAGGTTCTCAGTAAAGTTAACTTCAATCTTGCAAATTCCTTGAGGTCCAAAAATTTCAATGTAGTAATACTTATAGTGTTGAGCAGACTTTTTGGAGACAAAATTTTCTATTGTGGCACCATGATTTTCGGCAATTTTTTCTAGTTCTTTCATTGATTGGCAATATATCTCAAAAGTCATATTTTTAGTAAGTGGCTGCCCTCCATCTTTCATAAGATTTATTAAAAAGCTACTGTCTGGTACTTCAAAAGTAGACCAACCCTCGAATGTATAGCCGTCTATCCTCTCTTTAAAAAACTGCTTTAGAAAGCTATGCACTTCATCTATATATTCATTGCAAACAAGGTAAGAACCGTATTTAGCCATATACAAATAATAGCCTATGGATTTACTAGAGTCTATTCTGTTAAAATCTGTTTATGCCATTATTTTTAGTCACCGGTTTACCAGGCTCGGGCAAGTCTGCAGTTAATGCTGAGCTAAAGTCGAGAGGTTATGAATCTTATGATGGAGACGAAGATCATCTAGCACGTTGGTATAACGACGAGACGGGCCAAGAAGTAGAGGCTGGTATAGAAGATTGTACGCCTGAGTTTTTAAGTAAACATTCAAGAAGTATATCTAGAAAAGTAGTTGAAGAGCTAGCCCTAAAAGCTAAAACCAAGCCAGTTTTTCTGTGTGGAGATCCTGAGAACGAAGAAAATTTAAACGATCTATTCTCTAAAGTTTTTGCTCTGATTATTGATGAAAAAACTCGTGAATACAGACTTACTGCACGGACTAACAATGTTTGGGGAAAGCGTCCGCATGAGCGTGAATACAGCGCGGCTTTTGGTAAAAAATGGAAAGATATCTGTTTACGCCTTAAATATACTCATATAGATTCGTCTCAGCCTACTAAAAATATTGTTGATCAGATACTAAAAGAAGTTAATTAATAAAACTAAAATTTGATTTACACAAATAAGTGTTGTATTCTATTGTTTATGTCAAGAAAATATAGAGGTAGGCAGCCTAATATTGATTGGGAGCAAGCCAAATTGTTACATAATGGTATTCCCGAAGAAGATCCAGACCCTGAGCCAGAGGAGCAGTCAGTACCCCATAATGAATTTACTAGAAAAATAACAGGCTTTAGCCCTGCGGCGTTAGAATTGCTATTAAGGTATGGCTTTAGTGCTTTAGATGATAGAGGATTTGTGCCCGTAAGGTTCATTGGCGTAAGTAGAAAGCCAGATAAAACAATAGACTATAAAAACCCTACCTTACTAAGATCACGCGAGGGGTTAGTAGTGTTGTCTGGCGTAGTAGATAAAAAGAGTGTGGGTGAGGTAGGAAATGGGAGTTATCCCATAGAGCACGTCGAGCGTCCTGATGTGGAAGATCACAATTCTCCACGAAGGCTTAACGTGAGTCTTGGCGAGGCTTCTGAAGATTTTGACCCTGATGCAGCTATAGGCGAATTAGATAGAAGTGAACTTGAAGTTTCAGCAGTTGATTCTATAAACGGCACTCCCATAACATCTGATCTTACTCAATGGGAAATAAGGGGTCTATGGCACAGAGATTCTTCTAGCTACATGCTAGGTAACTAGCTTTTGAGCTCGTCTTTACCCTTAATTTTATTGGGTCTCTTAGAATACAAAATCAAAGCAGCTGCTACGAGGCAGGCTGCGCCGGCTATATAGGCTAGCCAAGAGACTTTTATGGCACCACTAGCGCGGCCGAACTGATAAAGTCCTAGAGCTATTAGCAGTAAACTAGGTAGCCATTTTGAACTGCCCGCAGTGGTGCTGGCCATGAAAACTCCCGCCAAGGTGGATATTGATCCTATAACAAAGAATTGCGTGGAAGTCAGGTCTTTATCTGTCAGGGATATGATGTATATTCCGAAAATAATGAGCAGGACTGCAATTAGCACTGCAAAGATGAAATTAATTAGCTGTTTACGGTTTTGAAACTTCACTTTAAACCCCTTTTGTCTCTAATTCTATGGGCTTGCCGGCGCATTGAGTAAGATATGAAGGTGGTTATGATGCCTACGCCCGCCAAGATGTAAAAGGTGGTAAAAATTTTGCCTACATCTGTGTGAGGAACTATGTCGCCATAACCGACTGTCGTTAAGGTAATTACGCTAAAGTAGTATGCATTCACCCAGCTGAGATGCTCTACGTAGTGATAAACCATCGTGCCAGTAGCTAGTACTAAAAAAGCAGCTAAAGCCAAGTAGCGGTATACACGTTTGTCAAAACCTTGCTGCATACAATAAAGTATAGCAAATAAAAGTAAGCTTTATATATCTAACAGCTTGCTAGGCTCGCGGCTTAGGCAGCGTTTTAGTAAATCTTGGGCTTCGCTTATATAGTCATCATTCGGCGCGTCGTTTAGGGCGTCAAAAAACATGCCAATTGCCCGCGAAGTTATTAAAGGCAAGAAAGCTGGCCATAATTCTTCTTGGGAGATTTTAGATTTTTCTATAAATAATCTAAGTAATTTGGCGGCATGCTCAAAGCTATGAAGGCGGGTGTAAATGCGGCTATACATATATGCCAAATCATAATAACGCGGCTTTTCTACGCTGGCGTGTTCGCCATCAATCAGCCACCAGTTTTGCTTAGCGTCTATTAAAATATGCCATGGCGTGAAATCGCCATGCTGAAAATGGGGTTTAACGTGTTGTTTGTAGTCGTGGATAATTTTGCGAGCTTGCTCAAGCTGGTTAATTGTCATTAAACCTTGGGCTAGGGGCTTTTCGCTCCATTTTTTCCAGCGGCGGTCTAGCTCGGCGTAAGTGGTAGATCCTTTATCGGTTGGAGGAAGTTTTTCTAAATCTTTAACTTCTATGCCGTCTAGCGCTACAAGACAATCAACGTATTGCTCTAGGTATTGTTCAGCTTTTTGGGCTGGATCACCAGGCACTACACTTGGGTGTCCGTTTATCCACTCGGCTATATACCAATATGCTCCATGCTCGATAATCTTAGGTGTATTGATCTTTAGGTCATGGCTTGCTCGCAGTTTTTGAACAGTTTCACACCACCAGATATCAGCTATGATGCTGTTTTCGCGCACGCTGTGGTCTATGGAATATTTAGCAAAGTAAAACTTACTGTCTTTTTGCAGTTTACAAAAGCCATGCTTACTGGATTCTTGTGGTTTAAAACTTTCATCACCGTTTTTATAGCCCAATTTATAGAAGTGCTCTAACATATGGTTAGTATTATAACAAGTGATACACCAAACTTATTCAACGGCTATTTGCAATGATATAATATGTTCACATTCATTCTATTCCTTTACGAAGGGAGTAAGAAATGGGTAGTAACTATCAGTACTGCAGGGAAGCTGCCCGCCGTGTAGAAGACGGTTGGGTTAGTAAGAAGTTCTGGGATAAAGATGGCAATGTGTGTCTTATACAGAGCCTGAGTAGTGTCTCGGGACTGAGGAAGGGAGGCTCTCTGCCTCCAGAAATCACTGCCGAGCTTGTCAACCAGCTCAGGCGTGAGCCTGACTACGAGCAGGTGCGGCTTCTGAAATTCCTTTCGCTGGCATTGCCTTACGTACGCTTCATGGGTAAACGGCCTCGACTCATGTGGTGGAGGCCTTTCGCCATAAGGAAGCCTGTACGCCTTGCTATCAGGTGGAATGACAAGCCTGGTCGCACCAAGCAAGAAGTCGTCGACCTGCTTGATCGGGTAGCTGACAGCCTGGAAAGCAAGGCCCAAGAAGCAGAGGCCGAGGTAAGCGACAGGCAAACCCTGGAACAGCTCGACAAAGCAGCCGAGTCGACCATCGTCGGCACCTGAAGTGCTGAAGCTAGGCAGCTTAAGCCTTAAGTTAAGTAATCCTCTCAACCGAGGGGTGGGCGAGAGACCACCATTCAAGTGCGATGCTTGTTTGAAGTCTCCGCCCGGAGGCCGTTTTGTATTTAGAGTCCGGCTTAGGGATTCCGAAACGTTGCCACCACTTACTATGCCCGCCGTTAGCAGTAATTACGGCGGGTTTTAAAATTAATTTAAAATAAGTTTCTGTCTACTATTGACATAAGCATATTAATATGATAAGATTATACATAGTCAAGGTTGTCAATACTGCGAGATTGAGGAGCTTGAAGTGAACGGACATACTAGTTGGTTCGCACAGTTGGCCGGAGACCGGCTGGCTGAGTCCCTTCCCATCTTCGCCGCCCGCTTTCTGATCGGCAAACTCGAGCGCTGGTCAAAGCTTTACCTGGTTGCCCAGTTCGCCATTCTTGGCGTCCTGTGCGGCTGGGTGGCGATGACGCTGTGCATCGCAATGGGATTGAGTCTGCATTTGATCATCGGTTTCGCGCTGATCGGAACGCTCTACACCATTGCGCTGCCAGTAGGCTGGCTTATCGTCAACCACAAGATGCCTGAAGTAGAGGCTGGTCTGGCTGGTTGGCTTTCGAGCCAGGGTCGTCGGGCTTTCGAAGCGTTCTGAGTCGGGATAAAGGTGCAAGGCATGTCTAAAAAACATGAGAGCCGGTCCGAAACCCGCCACCCCTTGTTTCACCCGCTGTTTAGCAGTAGCTACAGCGGGTTTTTAATTTATATTTAAAGTATGAATATTAGTTTGAAAGTAGTTGAAATTTAAAACCCCGCCCCTAGGGTAACTTTCGCTTTTTTGGCGAAAGCTACCCTAGATGACGGGAAGGCCCTTACTTTCATTCGATCTTTTTGAGCGTGTCTGCCACGTGTTTGGTGCATTTTACAGGGTATCTTGCACCTTCACACAGGTGGATTGCTTGGGTTTGTAGGTTCTCTCGTGCGGAAGTCTTTTCATGGCCATCCCAGACGATTGCGCCCACAATAGCCAACACTGCAATGCCCGCACCAATCCCTATCTTGCCGAACAGCTCCTCCAGCATCTCTTCCTCCTTTAGTAATTTTGTGTTCCAAATTCCAAAGTCTGATTCGTGGAATGTGATTTTACTAATACGTCAGAAGCAAAGCCTTAAAGTAGAATACAATACTATTCCATAAAAATCAAATAGTGAAAAGTTTGCTACTATAAAGACATGAAACCCTACACAAAACTTAATTTAAAAGAAGTTGAAGACTCAGCTAAAAAGTTTGGCTCTACGGATAACGAAGCCAGATTTCCATCCAGGCTATTAGATCTTGAAAAACTAGGATTTAGTTTACAAAAGCTCCTGCCAAATAAAAAAAGTAGTTTTGGCCATAAACACAAAGTTCAAGAAGAAGTTTTAATTGTCATTGGCGGCAGCGGCAAAATGAAGCTAGATGACGAGGTTATATCTTTGCAGCAGTTTGACGCAGTGAGAATTGCACCTGGCGTTATGCAAGCTCTTTCGGCCGGTAGCGAAGGCTTAGAATTTTTAGTTTTCGGTGCCCCTAAAACTGAAGGAAAAGACTGGGAAATGGTGCAAGGATGGTGGGATGGCAAGTAAATAAAGGATTATATGATTTACGATATTCCCGGAAGAGAACCTTTAGAAATTGATACTCTAGTTTTAGACTTAAACGGTACTTTGTCTGTTGGAGGTGAAATTCCTGAAGGTGTAGAAGAGCGATTAGAGCAGGT
This sequence comes from uncultured Candidatus Saccharibacteria bacterium, assembly GCA_963717595.1. Taxonomy (GTDB): domain Bacteria; phylum Patescibacteriota; class Saccharimonadia; order Saccharimonadales; family Saccharimonadaceae; genus CAVQWH01. Next base: position 68,180 of record CAVQWH010000002.1, read on the forward strand.
GAAACAAATAGGTTTAAAGGCTTTATTTTTTACAGGTAATACACGTAACGATGCCGACGAGCTGGCGAAACGCTTGGGTATTGAGTGGAGACTAGCTAAGACCGCTGAGGATAAGCGGGACTTGGCTATGGATTTAGGGCCAGAGACTTGTGCTTCTATCGGCAATGGAAGAATTGATCTTGAGTTAGCTAAAGCTGCTAAACTTGCCATAGTTACACTTCAGGCAGAGGGCGTGCACACTGAGACTTTACTTCATTCAGATATAATCGTACCCACTGTCAACGATGCTCTTGATTTGTTCATAGATGAACAGCGCTTAATTGCCACTCTAAGAAAGTAAGCATGCACTAGTGTTACCATAAAGGTATGAAAACCATAGCTATAGTTTATGGCTGGGCAGAAGGACCGTGGCAAGCGAGGCTATTTAAAAAAGAGCTTGCAAAACGTGGCTACAAAATTACAAATGAAGTTAGTTCAGCTGATATTGTTTTTGCTCACTCATCTGGCTGTTATTTATTACCAGGTAATATAGAGCATAAAACTATATTTCTGGTCGGCCTGCCATATTGGCCTGGCAGAAATATTGCTACCAGCTTATTTTATAAGCTTATAAGCGAAATTAAGTATCATCGTAAAGACAAATCTATTCTATGGTGGCTAAGTAAAATCTTACACAACATATGGTACATATTATCTAGGCCCAAAGTTACTTACTATTCTTGGAAACAGCGCAGTAAGCAATATCTGCCTTCAGGTTTACACAATAAGGTAACTATAGTTCGGCCTGGCGATGACACTATGTGCCATCCAGACGTTATGGATATTCTAAAATCTGCTAAAAAGTATAATTTTTTAGAGTTGCCTGGTGCTCACGATGACTGCTGGATTAAACCTAAGCAATATGTTCAACTACTATTCGACAGGAAGTTTAATAGTAAAAGTTGAGCCCTTTTTAAGGGTGCTTTTAGCCGCTAGCTCTCCGTCTAAGGATTCAGCTAACTTGCTAGCTATTGAAAGCCCAAGGCCATAGCCGCTGGTTTTTGAGCGTGACTGGTCTGTGCGGTAAAAACGTTCAAAAATATGTGGTAAGTCTTTAGGGTCTATGCCTTCGCCTTCGTCTGTAATATGAATAAAAACATGGTCTTTGTTGTGGTTTTCGCTAATTTTTATGCTGGTTTTACCAGGGCTATATTTTAGGGAGTTGTCTAGTAAAATAACAACGACCTTCACGAAAGTTTGTTGGTTTGTAAGAAAAGAAAAATTTGTTTTTGGTTTGGTGATTTTAATATTTTTGCTTTTTGCTAAAGAGGCAGTTTGGCGTAAGGCTTCATTTATGACAGCGGGAAGCTTAACTTCGGTCAGTTCTAGAGATCTGGGCTGGCGAGCAGCTAAGTTAAGTAAGTCGTCAGACAAGGTTTTTAAGTCTTGGATGTCGCTAACGTTCTGCTTTATAACTTTTCGAGCTTCAGCGCTACTAAGCTTTTTGTTGCGCAAAGCTATCTCGTTACTTAAAAGAAGAGAAGTAAGAGGTGTGCGTAGTTCATGAGAAGCATCCGCTACAAAGCGATCTTGGTCTTCCATAGCTCTTTCAACAGGTCGTAAAGTGCGTCGAGCAAGATAATAGCTTAGGTAACTGCCGCCAAGCAACATAGCGACATTTAAAATTACCAGCTTAATTGCTAAATTGCCGCGGCCAGTTGCGCCTTCTGCCAATCCATTCTTCTAGCTCGGGATCGTGGTAGTCTTTTGTGTTTTGGTAATACGTTCTGTCTGGTTGTCTACCCAGTTCTTGAGCGGAAGTAACGTAAAATACAATACTTGAAGTAAGACTCATAGCCATAATTACTGCTAAATAAGAAAGTGCTAGCTTAAATGTTGCTGATTGTAGGCTTCTTCTTAAGTTATGAGTTAAGTTCATGGTGTCTCGCTAATTTTATATCCAAATCCTCTGACTGTGTGTATCAGCGGCTTTTTAAAAGGTTTATCAATTTTAGCCCGTAAATACGTAATGAAAACCTCAAGGGTGTTAGGCAGTATGTCAGCATCAAAGTCCCAAACGTGTTCAATGATATTGGTTTTACTACAAGCTTTGTCTGCATTTCTAAGCAAATATTCTAACAAAGCATATTCTTTGCGCGACAAATCAATCTGTTTGCCCTGGCGAGTAACCTTGTGGTTAGAAGTTTGAAGCTTTAAATCTCCGACTGATAAAACATCATGAGCGGTCTCTTTTGGTCTTCGAAGCAAAGCTCTGATGCGAGCGAGCAGCACCTCAAACGAGAAGGGTTTTGGTAAATAATCGTCTGCGCCTGCATCTAGCCCATTTACTATGTCATAGTTTTGGCCTTTAGCTGTCAGCATTAAAATTGGAATTTTAATATTAGACTTTCTAAGCTCTTTGCAAACGCTTATTCCGTCCAAAGTAGGCAGCATAATATCAAGGACGATTAAGTCGTAAGGCCCATGGAGCGCGGCTCGCAAACCATCATCTCCATCGTACTCAATATCTATGGCATGCCCTTCTTGTTCCAGGCCGCTTTTGATAGACTCAGCAATCCTTTTCGTGTCTTCAACCACTAATATACGCATGTTTTTAGTATATATTACAAATGCTTAATGAATCTTTAAGGAATGCTAAGTTAACATGATGCCATGAGAAAAACATTAGTAATACTTGCAGTAGTAGCTTTGCTTGGAACCATTGCCGCTTATGAGCGGCCAGGCGGCTTAAAAGATGATGGAAGTAATTTTAGCAAAGTTATTCCAGGACATTCTTCTAGCGTTTCGGCTGCGGGGCAAGGCGCCTCTAAGGGTCGTTATAAGAACGGCAATTTTACCGGCAACGTGGCTACAAGTGTATTCGACCAAATACAAGTAGCTATTACTGTCAGCGGTGGTAAAATCACTAAAGTGACCACACCACAAGTTAGCGGGGATAGTGGTTATTCTAATCAAATTAATAGCTACGCTGTTCCTCAGTTAAACCAACAAGCTCTAAAGTCGCAAAGCGCATCGATTGATGGCATTTCAGGTGCCAGCGCAACTACCCAGGCGTATACAGAATCACTGCAATCGGCACTCGACCAGGCGAAGGTATAAAAGTTATATGCGTAAGGTTGAAATGATTATGGGTATGCCGGTAAGCATCGACATAACTAATTGCAAAAATGAAAAACATTTTACTGACGCGTTTAACAAGCTTCGAGAAATTGATCTACAATTTAGCCCCTACAAACCTGATAGCGAACTAAGTAAATATAGACGCGGTGAGCTAAGCCAAGACGAGCTAAGCACGGATATGCTACGTATTCAAGAATCTTGTGCTCAGTATGAGCTGCTTACTAAAGGTTACTTTTCTGCATATTATGATGGGAACTTTGAACCTAGTGGGTATGTTAAGTCTTGGGCTATCCAGCAAGTAGCTAATTTGTTTGCTTCTAAAGGAATTGTTACTTTCTTAATTAATATAGGCGGTGATATTCTGGCTAGAAGTGATGGAAGTAAAAATTGGACGATTGCTATTCAGGATCCTATAAGCCAAAGCCAGTTGCTTGGGATGATTAATGTTAAAAACGGAGCAGTAACCACCTCTGGTCTTTATGAAAGAGGTAATCACATAATTAATCCTTTAACCAAGCGTACTACGAAACAGCTAATCAGCGCTAGCGTCTACGGCAAGAACATTATTACTGCTGATGTGCTCGCTACTACTTGCATTGCGATGGGCAAAAGCAAAGCTCTTAGTTTTATGGAAAGCCAGCCAGGATATGAGGCTTTACTGATAGATAAAAAAGGTCGTGTTTATACTACTAAGCGCTTCATTAACCTTAAAAAGCAAATCGTTCAGTAACAATCCGGCCCTTGGGTACGCCAAGCTGTTTAAGTATCCTAGAGAAAGCCCTAGACATTCCGTCGGGTCCCACAAACATATACTGTAGTGTCTTTTTTAATCATTGAGCCCAAAACTCCTGGGGTAATTTTTTGATTTAGTTCATCTACAAAAGTTTGTATTTTTAACCCCTGGGCTTGCAGTTGTCGTAATTCTTGCGTAAAAGCAATATCTTCTTTAGATCTGACTGCGTAAAGCAAGGTAATGTCTTTCCCGCTAGCCAATAAAGATCGAATACTTGATATATAAGGAGTAATACCTATGCCACCCGCTATCATAACTACCTCAGGTGAATCAGCAACGCGGTCGGGCGTGAAGCTGCCTCTCGGGCCATCAATCATAACGTAAGTACCGGCTTTAAGGTTAGAAATTTTATAGTTTAGTGCAGGGCTAGCTTTTACGGTTAGTCTAATCGTAGACCCTCCTGGATGAGATGATATAGAAAAAGGATGTGCTTCAAACCAAAGACTGTAAGACAGAAAACGCCAAGTGGCATACTGGCCGGGTTCAAAGCTAAATTGTTCAAGATTTTTACCAGATAGCGTAACTGAATATGTATTTTTTGCTTCCTTTTCTACTGACATGACCTTAAACTGATATTTTGCAAGAAGGGCAAAGGGTCGTAGTAGTCGGTACCAAGCCCAAAGCACGAAAGCTAAGATATAAAGCGCATACCAATAGGCTGCAAACCAGAAATGACCAATAAAGTCACCGCCTATTTTTATTTGATGAAGAAAAGTTAATAATATTGCCAAATAGACTGTTAGGTGAGTCAAATACCACACTTCGTACCGCATTTTAGAGCGCATTGCCCGTACGGATAAACCGGAGGCTATAAAAAATATAATGGTTCCAATAGTAGCCCACAAAACATCCCCGTAGCTTGTATTAAACTGAATAAACTGACTCCACCAGCCAGTATGAGTGGTGGAAGCATAGCCTAGGGTCAAGAAAGCAGCATGTCCAGAGATTCCTAGCAAGATTCCATAACCGTTGAGCCGGTGCAAATCTACCGTATCCTGTAAGTCAAAATACCTTTCCATAAAAGGTACTCGGCTCATAAGGATAATTTCTAGCACAATACACCAGGCAGCTATTAGGCCGAATAGCCTTCCCACGGCTATTAATCTTTCGCCTGGTATGCCAAACAAGGTATGGCTACCTGCCCACCAACCTGCAAAAAGTAGTGCTAAAGTTAGAAGAACACCGCTATAAAAAGCCGTTCTCATTCCGTAACGTCTTGCCATTAAGTTAGATTGCATGCAAGGATTATCTCAGCCAAAGTCTTAAAAGAGCTTTAAAATTACTTCAAATCTAAAACTTAATAGGAGTATAATTAAAATAGAAAGTTGCGCCAATGAAGTATCCAAGCGAACAACACGTAAAAACCGTAAACGCTGCTTTAAAAGAAGCGGGTATGACTAAGTATGGAATGATGAAATTTGCAACTCGCTATTTGCCACGGGTTATTCATGAAGGGGAACAGATTAAAGGGGTTGTCTATGGTCGTTACGGCCGAGACGCAAAGATAGGCGGCTTTGAGGGAATGTTGGTTGCTACTAACTTAAGAGTGCTTTTTGTCGACCATAAGCCTGGCTATACTTCTGTAGACGAAGTGGCTTATGATTCTGTTAGTGGCGTTGAAACTTCATATGCTGGAATATTTACCGCCCTAACTCTACATACTAAGATAGGTAATTTTACTATTCGTTATGCTAATAAAAAATGCGTTAATAAATTTGTTGATTACGTTGAGTCCCGTAGGCTAGAAACAACCAGACAGCCTGCTTATCAAGGATCTTACCAAGCTTCAACGAAGCCTGTGCAAAATGAAAAAAAGTTAGATAAACCTACTCTCGATTTTCTAAAGTCACACGATGTAGGTGTAGTATCTACTCTTAGCCGTACTGGAGTTATTAGTGGCGCGACAGTTTATTATGTAGTAGGACAAAGCGGGTTGCTTTACTTGCTTACCAAAGAAGGCACACAAAAAGCAAGAAACATTTTAACCAACCAGCAAATAGCTTTAACCGTATATGACGCAGATAAACTACAGACAACTCAAATTCAAGGAGTTGCTGAAATAGAAGAAGATCAAATTATAAGGAATGAAGTTTTTGAAGCAATGATGTCGCGTCATAAATACCAAGGCAAGGACTATAGCGCTCCTGTAACCACCATAAAAGAAGGTAGCTATATGGTAATTCGTATTACGCCTACTTATTCCCAATTTACAGATTTTGCCAGCCGGCTCAAAAACGGCTCCGCTATACCTTTTTAATACTTTAGCGTAGCGCAGTTATGCTATAGTAAAAACATGGAAACAAAGTATGAGGAAGCTTATAAATTTATAGAGAGCCACCCTTTGGCTACTTTATCGACCGCCTCTGCTCAAGGCGAGCCTTGGGGTGCAAATATATATTGCGTGGCCAGCGAAGAGCTTAATTTTTATTTCATGACCCATGTGGAGTCTAAAAAATATCAAAACTTAATAAAAAATCCAAAAGCTGCGCTTACTTTAGTAGATAACAACGAGCAAACCACCATTCAAGCCATAGGAAGCGTCGCAGAACTGCCTGATGAGTCAGAAGAAGTAAGAGTAGCATTTGGGAAGCTGGCAAGAATTCGTCCGCCAGGAGAACTGCAGTGGACTCCGCCTGTAAGTAAGATGACAAATGGGAAAATAGCCGTGTTTAGGTTAAAGCCCACAATGCTAAAATTTTCTAGATTTGATACTCGCCATCATCCGCCACATCCTGATATTAAGCAGATTATTTAAGTAATACCTAATAATGCCTTCAGTCTTTCGTCAGAAGGATCTATTGGATCAACGCCTAGCTTTTTGCATAATTTTACTACTTCTGTGAATTCGTTTATTGCCCTAAAGGCTCCTTCAGCGTTAGTGAGCCATTTACCGATTTCGTCTTGTCCAATCGCCAGAGTCATAGCTTCCATGCCATGTATAAAAAGGTGATCGGGGTCTGAAAAATCTCCTCCAAGCTTCCTGCCCAAGTCATAACCCAAGTCTGACATATGAGACAGGCCTCCTGAACTACTAGCGACGATTAGTCCATTATCAGGATTACCCGGTAGCTCGAGTTGTCTATTACTGTCGGAAGCCTGCGATGAAGTAGGTAACACGCAAGTTCCTGCATTATAATCAAAAATTAACTCTTCGCCACTAATTACGCCGACAGTTACAACTCTCTTTACTGCAGGAGTTCTAGTACCTCCAAATCCTGAGCATCCTTCATGCTCAATCCAGCGGTGGATCAACACTACAGGTTGGCCAGTTTTTCCTTTAAGTGCTTCGATAACTTTTTGGTAGTTTTTTTCTATTTGCTGGTCTGGATGCACTAAATCTTTTCCATATAAAACTATGAGGCCGTCATGAAGGAGGTTGCCTGTGCCGCTGTCTTCACCTGTGGCTATGGCCTTTTGGCCTTCTTCCAGCTCTTCTTGCACTTCAAGATATTTCCGCCGGGCTTCAGCTTCTGCGTCTTGGTAATCACCTAATAATTCTTTAATTGGTTTCATTACACACTCCCTTGATATACAAAATTATATAACTAAAATTATAGCTTCACAATACGTAGGTTTTAATAAAGTTTGTTTTGTGCTTTGAGTGCTTATGGTATGATGATAAATAAATCATGAGGGTAAGAAAAATATGAGTAAAATTGCTAATTATTTGCAGGCTCACTTGAGCGGCGAAGTATCTAGCGACGGAGCGGTCCGCCAAAATTTAGCACATGACCAGAGCGTGCTAGAAATTACACCCAAGCTAGCAACCTATCCTTATGGTGTTAACGATGTGCGCAAAATTACCCGGTTTACTTGGCAATTAGCTGAAAAAGGACATGTGTTAGCTCTAACTACAAGAGGCGGCGGCACAAGTAAGACAGGAGCAGCTATAGGCGAAGGAGCGATAGTTTCTATGCCTGCCCACTTTTCTAGCATTTTAGAAGTAGACACCAAGCAAAAACTGGCTAGAGTGCAGCCTGGGTTAAGCTTAGACGCGTTCCAAGAAACCATGAAAACCCACGGACTGACTTTTCCTGTAGCCTCTGAGACAGATGCAAATTCTACGCTTGGGGGGTATGTTGCAAATAATATTGCCGCAAGCCGTTCTGTGAAATACGGGGATACTCGCCAGTGGATAGATCAACTTGAAGTAGTATTAGCAAATGGTGAAGTTATTCAAACCGGCCGCGTTAGCAAGCGCGAGTTAAATAAAAAGAAAGGCCTAGCCAGCTTAGAGGGAGAGATATATCGCCAACTAGACGGGCTAATTACTGATCAATCTGAGCTGATTATTAACAATCTGGCTGGACGAGCATCCTTTAGTAACGCGGGCTATAACTTAGCTGAAGTTAAGCGCGACGATGGTTCATTTGACCTAACGCCACTTTTTGTCGGCTCTCAGGGAACTTTAGGTATTATTACTGAAATGATTGTGCGCCTAGAAGAATATCATCCTCAAACTACCACAATGGTGGTTGGGTGCTTGGCAACTGCAGACGCTAAAGATGCGCTAGAAGCAATTCTAAAAGCTAAGCCAAGCCGTTTAGAATTTGTTGATCAGGCAAGTCTTGAGTTAGCCCAGTCAAATCATGTAGCTTCGATAAACGAGTTTTTGGATGAAGAAAACTTGTTGCCAGCGGCTATGTTATTCATAGAGTTCAATGATGGCGGCCATAAGGCTAAGCGTAAAGCCAAGAAACTAGCCAAAGCCCTTGATAAAGCGGATGGCTACACTATATTTTACGATGACGATTATGAACTACAGTCTGTTTGGTGGCAGACTTTGCAACAAATCCATATGGCTCTTGCTAATGTGCCGAGTGGAGACCATTACCCTGTGCCGGTTATCGAAGACGCAAGCGTCCCTACAGATATGTTTGAGAGGTACCTCAGCAGTGTCCGCGATTTAGCGAAAAAGCATCACATAGATCTTGCGGTGTGGGGAAGTCTTGGCAGTGATATTATGCATGCTCGCCCTCAGCTAGACCTTAAGAGATTGGGTGACAGGCAAAAGGTATTTAAGCTTGCCGAAAACTACTACGAGATGGTAGCCGGACTTGGGGGCAGTATAGCGGCGGGTTATGGCGAAGGCCGTTTACGTGCAGCATACCTGGAAAAACAATATTCGCAAGAAGTTATTGAGCTTTTCAAATCCACTAAAAATATCTTTGATCCTTACAACATGCTAAATCCTGACGTAAAAGTAATTAGCAGCAATAAAAAGCTTGTAGACAGGCTACGCGATAGCTATGATAGCGGTATTGGCTCTAGGTTAGTTACTTGGTGATTAGTTGCTTGAACCACGCTAAGTAAGTAAGTTATAGTAAATGAGCTAGTGGCCTTCTGCGCGAGTGGCGGAATTGGTAGACGCGCTAGCTTCAGGAGCTAGTGGGCTTCGGCTCGTGGAGGTTCAAGTCCTCTCTCGCGCACCAAATAGAACACTAAAACCTGGCGCGGTGGCCGAGTAGTTAGGCAGCGGTCTGCAAAACCGTTTACACGGGTGCGAATCCCGTCCGTGCCTCCAAGTATTAAAATGGGCGAGTGGCGGAACTGGTATACGCGACGGACTTAAAATCCGTTGCCTGAATAAGGCTTGAGGGTTCGAGTCCCTCCTCGCCCACCACAGAGAATGAGAATGAATTTAAATTTTATTACTAAAAAACAAAAAACTAAGTAGAGTTACCTAGTAATGCAAGAGGTCGCCATCTTTATACTCGGGTTAGCAGCTGGCTTTTTAGGAGCTACTGTTGGGGGTGGAGGTATGATTTATGTTCCTGGACTTATGCTTTTAGGGTTTCCACCTCAAGCTGCGGTCAGCTATAAACCAAGTTGGCGACATAGGTGCATTTATTTCTGCTGCCGGCGAATACTGGAAATCTAAAAAAAATTGACTGGAAGATGGCAATTCCTTTAATGGCCATTGCTATTATTGGCAGCGTTATAGGAGCTCAGATAATGGTCAGGCTGGATACAGACTTTTTGCGATTATTTATAGTCATTACAATTTTAGCGTTCCTGCCTTTCTTCCTTTTTGGGAAAAAGACTCGGGTCAAAACAAACTAATCCTTCAAGAATCAAAAAAGTCATAGGCCTAGTGCTTTATACTTTAATCACTATAGAAGGCGCAATGGTGGGTGCGGGTGGTGCTACTGTAGTTCTGTTGATTATGATGTACTTTTTCGGCTATGAAATAATTGAAGGTTACGCGACTAATACTCCAGCTGAATTTTTCTCCTCCCTTGTTCCTGCAGTTGTATATTCATTTTATGGTTTTATATCATTTTGGCCTGCGCTAATAATATTTTTGGGAATGTTGATTGGCGGCTTCTTAGGAGCCGACATAGCACTCAAGGAAGGAAGTAGGTGGGTTAAAAAACTATTTACCCTAATTGTTATAGCATCTATAGTAAAAATACTATTCTTTTAGCAAGTAATTTGAAAATTATAATCAGGCTTTACAGATTTGAATTGAGTATATATAATCTTAAGAATAACGCCGTGAGGTTATGTTATCTCATGCATAAAAATTATTAGGTAAATAGGAGAAATATTAAATGGCAGATTTTGATCGCTCTAAACCGCATGTGAACGTCGGTACCATGGGCCACGTTGACCACGGTAAAACTACGCTGACTGCAGCTATTACTGCTGTTCTAGCGAAGAAGCTTCCTAGCGATGTCAACAAAACAGTTGACTATGATCAGATTGACAACGCACCTGAAGAAAAAGCAGCGTGGTATTACTATCGCTACTTCTCACCAAGAGTATGAGAGCGAAAAGCGTCACTACGCTCACGTTGACATGCCGGGTCACGCCGACTATGTTAAAAACATGATTACAGGTGCCGCCCAGATTGACGGTGCTATTTTGGTTGTGTCTGCAGCTGACGGTCCTATGCCTCAAACCCGTGAGCACGTTTTGCTTGCTCATCAGGTTGGTGTTCCTAAGATTATCGTTTTCCTAAACAAGATGGACATCGCAGATGCAGAACTAGTTGAACTGGTTGAAGAAGAAGTCCGTGACTTGCTTGCTAAGAACGAATTCGACCGCGACTGCCCAATCATCAAGGGTTCTGCCCTTAAAGCTCTTGAAGGCGACGCTAAGTATGAAGACGCAATTATGGACTTGGTTAAAGCTATGGATGACTACATTCCAGAGCCAAAGCGTGATCTCGATAAGCCATTCCTAATGCCAATCGAAGACGTATTCTCAATCAAGGGTCGTGGTACTGTTGCTACCGGCCGTATTGAGCAGGGTGTAGTAAAGATTAACGACGAAGTTGAAATCGTTGGTATCAAAGAGAAAGCCCAAAAGTCTGTTGTAACTGGTATTGAAGCTTTCAAGAAAAACCTTGACCAAGGTCAAGCAGGCGACAACGCTGGTATTTTGCTTCGTGGTATTGAACGTGACGACATTGAGCGCGGTCAAGTTATTGCTAAACCTGGCAGTATTACGCCACACACAGAGTTTGAATCTGAAGTTTATGTTCTTAAGAAAGAAGAAGGCGGTCGGCACACCCCATTCTTTAAAGGCTACAAGCCTCAGTTTTACTTCCGAACTACGGATGTAACTGGTGAAGTTGAACTTCCAGCTGACAAAGAAATGGTGATGCCTGGCGACACCGTAACCTTTAAAGTTAAGTTACTCCAGCCAATTGCCATGGAACAAGGTCTTCGCTTCGCTATTCGCGAAGGCGGACGAACCGTAGGCGCAGGCGTGGTAACTAAAGTCGTTAAATAAACGACTAAGCTTACTTAATAAAATACCTCTCACAATGGGAGGTATTTTTATATTGGACTAAAATAATATCTTATTGTAAAATATAGCAAATGGAATATTCTACAACTGTTAGACTTCCTTTCTTAGACGGGAGGAGCTTGCCTAAATTACGTGACGGTGACAATGAAAAGCGTGGCTATAAATATGCTTGGAGATTATTTACGCAAGTAGCCGATTCTATGGGAGTAAAACTAACAACCCAAGATATAGAACACTGGCGCACTATCTTAGGTATTACCAGGGGCTTAGACGACATGATTGATGAAGAGGGGTGTGATGACATACGCCCTGCTTTAAGTGGTCTATTTGAAGGTAAGCCAATTGGACCTATTAATAAAAAAGAGGCTGTAGATTTTAAAAAGTGTATGGCTAACTACCCAGAGGAAGAACAACAACGCATAGCCGAAGATATTACTATGCTAGGAGAATTCGCAAAAAATAAGTCTCAGGCTTCCTCCCCCAATAATTTAATAAATATTACTAAAGCCGAGGCTAAATGGTATACGTCTCTGCTTGAGTTAAGAAGTAGTGGGCATAATGACTCTGGACAGCGAAGAGAATTTAACGAATGGCTAGGTAGCTTTATAGCAAGCGGCTACTTAGTCGATGGTTTTCTTGATATAAAAGGTGATTTTGACAGCGGTAATATTCTAGTAGAGCCTTCTTTAGGCCACAGAAAGGCACTTGCTGGTGTAGCTATTAGAGAATCACTAACTTGCCTGAGAAAAACACCAAAAAGGCGTCTTGGGGCAATAGCTTATTTTGCATACCGTTATGTTTACCCTGTAAAAAGCAAACACCCCGCCTGACACCTCGGAGGCGCCAAGCAAGGTGCCTGCTACGAAGTGAAGCGGGGTTTTTAAGAGTCGGAGGTAAAGGCTGGATCGATGGCTTCTCGGGCTCTCTTAATCGCTGCCTCCATACTCATGTCACCGCGGTAGTCTCTTACTGAAGTATCTCCAGCGGCCATTCCGGCTTTTACTAGCTTGCCCCATACGGAAAAGCTTTTGCCGGTGAAGATTTTTTTCAGGCCTTCTTTGACTTCTTTACAGCGCCTGTCGATGTTCTTGTAGCGATCAGGGAAGTCATAGGCCTCGACCTCGACGAGCACGTCAGCCTTAAGTGCCTTGCCTGATACTGAAAAAGCCATGAATTCGATTTGTCCTGGAGCGACAGGGCCTTCCGGACTGTTAAAGGCGCTAGGAACCACCTCTTGCACGGCCCGGTAAACCGCATCAGTGAAGTTATCGAACGTCTGAGCTTTTACTAGCGCAGATTGTGGGTCGGTTCCCACGTATGCACGTACGATTGGCATTGAGCCACCTCTCTTGTAGGTTCTGCTTACGAAACTCCGTAGCTCTAGATATATTTATAACACTCTATAAGTCTTGAGTCAAATCAGGTCTTGCATTTACTTAAATAAACTGTATAATTCAATTCAGTATATAAAACATACTATCGAGAACTCGTCCGGTAACCACTCCGTGAAGAGGTTACGATAGCGCACATAAGGAGAAAACCAAAATGGCAGAAGCCAAAAATCAGGCCCCGCGGATTCGTATCCGTCTTAAGGCATATGATCACAAAGTGATCGACCAATCAGCAAAACAAATTATAGACACAGCTCTTCGCACTGGCGCCACAGTATCTGGCCCGGTTCCTTTGCCAACCAAAAAGAGTACCTTTACCGTAGTAAAGAGCCCTCACGTTTATAAAAAAGGCGGCGAAGCTTTTGAAATGCGTGTGCATAAGCGTTTGATTGACATAATTGGCGCAACCCCAAAGACCATTGACAGCTTGCGTAATCTTAACCTACCAGCTGGTTGCGATATAGGTATTAAATAGTTTGGATTTCAAAATGCCAAAACAAAAATCAACCCCTAAGACTTCTATTATAGCTAAAGCCGAACCTGACAGCAGTTACTTTCTAAAATTAGTAGTTTATATACTACTGGGCATGTTTTGGCTAAGACTAGCAAGTCCAATAGTAATTTTTGGACTAGACATAGGTGCGCTGCCCCTAGGGTTAATAGTCGGATTACTATTAGCAAGCCATGATAAGTTTCAAATAGATCGTAAGATCGAATATGCCGTATTAGTTCTAGTCACTATAGTCTCTCTGTTTTTGCCAGTTGGCATAGTTATGTAACTAAAAACTCACCGAACTGAGAAATTCGGTGAGTAATATGTTGCTAAAATCTGTTATTTTTTAGTTTTAGTGATGGTTACACTGTTATTAGAGTTAGCCACCTGAATAGAGTCGTAAATATTATTTACTTGCTGGTTTGTCTTATAGGTGCCAGACCGCAATTGCGACAACCAGTATACCTATGATAAGCCATGCTACTGTATCAAAAGTAAAGCGTGCTGTCCAAAATTCTGATGATTGTTGCTTTTTTGAAACCCGGGCTGTAGATGTTTTCTTTTTTGTAGTTCGTTTTTTAGTTGCCATAGTTATTATTTCCTCCTAATAGCAATAATTTTATGGTTCATTCACGATTATGACGCACATGTTTAAAATAAGCAATAATAATTGTTGACCGCTAGTGTTACGTCTGTTACACTAGGTTAGTAACTCTATAAGATTTATAAATTTTAAATTGCACCGTTCTTGGTGAATTGGCAGGTCTGATAGCCTCAGAAACCGCCAGACACCAAGAATTTTAAGTGGAGTAAATAAAGCAAAATGAAAGCCTTGATTGGCACTAAACTCGGTATGACCCAAATTATAGGGGAAGACGGCACAGCAAAAGCAGTGACGTTGATTCAAGCTGGCCCTTGTACAATTACACAGGTTAAGTCTCAAGAAAAAGATGGCTATAGTGCCGTGCAAATTGGATATGGCAAAGCTAAAAAAGCTCAACAAGCCCATGTCTGCACACCTGAAAGCCTCTAAGGCATCTCCTCGGCAACTAAAGGAAATTCGCCCAAGAGAGCTAGGAGAAGTGAAGGTGGGAGATGTTTGGGACGTAGATCTTTTTCAACTAGGCGATAGTGTCAGTGTAACCGGGACCAGCAAAGGAAAGGGATTTGCCGGTACAGTAAAAAGGCATAATTTCCGCACAAGTAAAGAAACTCACGGCGGAAATGGTAGTGTACGAAAGCCAGGATCAATCGGCTCAATGTATCCGCAGAAAGTTTTTAAAGGCAAGCGCATGGCCGGCAGAATCGGCTACGAGCGCGTAACGGTTAAAAATTTGAAAGTGGCATACATCGACAAAGCAAATAATCTACTTGGAGTCACCGGAGCAGTTCCTGGCCCTCGCAAAGGTACGGTAATGGTAGGAGGTGCAGCGTAATGGCTGAGACTAAGGCGACAGCAGCAAAAACTACTTTACCTAAAGATATTTTCTCAGTAGAGGTGAATAATCATGAGTTGTTAAAATTAGCTTATGATGCCTACTTAGCAAACAGTCGTGGCCAAGGTGGTAAAACCAAAACCCGTGGAGAAGTTCGTGGCGGTGGCAAAAAGCCGTGGCGACAAAAAGGTACCGGCCGAGCTCGTTTCGGCTCCATACGTAACCCCATATGGACTGGCGGTGGTATAGCCTTTGGCCCTAGGGGTAACGCAAACTACACTAAAAAGCTTAGTAAAAAAACCAAGCGGGTAGCTTTGCGCCAAGCCCTTACTCTAGCTAGTAAAGCCAAAAAGATTGTTATTAAGGAGCTCAAAACTACTGGTAAAACCAAAGAGATAGTTAACTTTTTAGCTAAAGAGGGTTACGAAAACCAAAAAGTTTTATTAGTAGTGGAGAGTAAAACTCCTGAATTAATCCAAGCTACCAACAACTTACAGAATGTCAGCCTTGTAAGTGCCATGTATTTAAATGTTTTCCAGATTTTAAATGCAGATCAATTGATAATTTCACCAAGTGCCCTCAAGGCTGTGACGTCTTGGCTGAAGGAGGATGCATAGTATGTCTGATATTACAGTTTTGCCTCATACTAGCGAAAAAGCCTATCAGATTGCCCAAAAAGGCATATATACATTTATAGTCCCTGCAAGCGCAAACAAGCAACAAGTAGCAGAAGCTGTATCAAAACAGTACAGCGTAGGAGTGTCTGGCGTAAAAATCTTAGTAGCTAAAGGCAAACCAGTTAGGTTTAGCCGCGGCAAGGGTCGATATCCCGGCACAACCTCTCGCACTAACACTAAAAAAGCTTATGTAAGCCTCAATGAAGGCGATTCTATACAGTTATTTACTGAAGAAAATACAGAAGGGGAGAGTAAATAATGGCTATTAAAAATTACAACCCGACTACACCGGCTCGCCGTGGTATGACTAGCCAGGATTTCTCTAGTATTACTACTAAAAAACCGCTTAAAAGCCTTACTGTTATTAAAAAGCAAAAGTCAGGACGCAACAATACCGGTCGGATTACTGTTCGACACCGCGGTGGTGGAGTAAAACGATTCTATAGGTTGGTTAATCATAAGCTTGCCCCAGGAACCGTAGCCACTGTTGAGCAAATTGAATACGACCCAAACCGCTCAGCTCGTTTAGCTAGATTAAAAGATCAGCACGGTCTTTACCATTATGTGATTGCAGATAGCTCAATGAAAGTAGGTAAGGTTATTAAAAGTGATGAGCAAACTGAAATCGAAAGCAGTAATCGTTTGGCTTTGAGGTCTATTCCTACAGGTACTCAAGTTTACAACGTAGAACTTCAGCCAGGCAAAGGTGGTCAAGCTGTTCGAGCTGCCGGCGCCAAAGCTCAGCTAATGGCTAAAGAAGGCGACTATGCTCTGCTTCGTATGCCAAGCGGCGAAGTTCGCCGATTCCGACTTGAATGCATGGCTACTATAGGCAGCGTAGGAAACGAGCAGCACCAAAACATAAAAGTTGGCTCCGCTGGCCGCAATCGGCGTAAAGGTATTCGGCCGACTGTTCGCGGTGTAGTGATGAATGCAGCTGATCACCCGCACGGCGGCGGTGACGGCGGTAAACACGGCCCTGGAAAACCACCTAGAACTCCTTGGGGTCAGTTAACTTTAGGTTATAGAACACGCCGACGCAAATATAGTAATAAGATGATAGCGCGTAGCCGCCATGAAGCTAAGAGGAAGAGGTAGAACATGAGTCGATCACTAAAAAAATGACCTGTACGTAGATTTCAAGCTTGCTAAAAAAATTGCTGCTCTTGGCAGCGATGATAGAACAGTCATTAAAACCTGGGCTCGAGCTAGCGTTATAAGCCCTGAAATGGTAGGTAGAACGATAGCCGTGCACAACGGCAAACTGCATGTACCTGTTTATATTAGCGAAAACATGGTCGGCCACAAACTGGGAGAGTTCGCTCCTACACGTAAATTCCGACGCCACGGAGGCAGGGAGAAATAAATTATGGCTGAATTGAAGCAAATTACTGCAATTTCAAAAGGCGTGAATATGACTCCACGCAAAATTAGCCTAGTAGCTAGTTTAGTACGTGGCCGCAGCGTTTCTGATGCGTTAGTTATTTTGCAACACACACCTAAACGTGCCGCTAAACCAGTTGCTAAAGCGATTGCGAGTGCTAAAGCAAATGCCGTGAATACACATGGTCTTGATGAAAAATCACTCAACATTGATAGCTTACAAATTGGTCATGGCGCGCGTTTAAAGCGTATGCGTCCAGCTGCCCGCGGCCGTGCTTCTTTATATCAAAAACGATCCAGCCATATACATGTAGTAGTAAGCGGACAGCCCAAGCCTAAGAAAAAACCAAACTCTACTAAAACAACAGTTAAACGAACTAGCAAGGAGGCTAAATAATGGGCGAAAAAGTAAATCCTATTAGTATGCGTTTGCAGCTTCATAAAAATTGGCGTTCACGTTGGTTTACCGGTAAACGCCAGTATTCTGAGTGGTTAGCTCAGGACATTAAGATTCGCCATTTAATTGAAGAGCGTTTTAAGGCTCGCCCAACTATTGATATGGTTGAAATTGAGCGCTCAGCAAACTTAGTTACCATAACTATCCATACCGCAAAGGCTGGAGTTGTAATTGGCAAGGGTGGAGCAGGTGCAACCGAGCTTAAGGAAGAAATCCAAAAGTTAGTAGACCAACCAGTGCGTATAAACATTGAGAGTGTAAAACGCCCAGAACTATCTGCCAAGCTGGTGGCTGAAAATATAGCTCATCAGCTAGAGCGACGTATTAATTTCCGCAGAGCAGTGAAAATGACAGCCCAAAATACCATGAATGCCGGTGCCAAAGGTGTGCGCATAGAGGTAGCAGGACGATTAAACGGCGCTGAAATGAGTCGCCGCGAAAAGACGATTCGCGGTAGCGTTCCTTTGCATACGCTAAGAGCTGATATTGACTATCACTTGGCTAAAGCCAAAACCCCGGACGGAATTATTGGCGTAAAAGTCTGGATTCATAAAGGGGAGCGAAGCGAGTAAGATATGTTATTACCTAAGAAAACCAAATTCCGTAAGATTCGAAAGGGTAAAAACAGAGGCATTGCTACTAAAGGCCACTATATTGCTTTTGGTGACTACGCTTTACAGAGCCTCGAAAACGAACGTATTACTAGCCGCCAAATTGAATCAGCTCGCCAGGCTATGACACGCTATATTAAGCGAGGCGGAAAAATTTGGATTCGTATATTTCCCCACACAGCTGTTACCCGCAAGCCTCAAGACGTAAAAATGGGAAGTGGTAAAGGCAATCCGGAGTTCTTTGTGGCTAAGGTTAAAACAGGCACCGTACTTTTTGAAATGAAGGGTGTTAGTGAAGAGTTGGCGCGGGAAGCAATGCGTCTGGCTAGCCATAAACTACCAGTTAAAACACGCTTTATAAAACGGGAGGAGGCGTAACATGGCTAAGAAAAACACTGATGCGCCAGTAACGGTAGAAAACCTGCAAGTTGAATTGGATAAAACTAAACAAGAGCTCAGCGAGGCTAGGCTTTCCCATGCTGCACGAGAGCTTGCTAACCCTAGACGATTAACTGAGTTGCGACGTCAAATAGCACGTCTTAACACTAAGATCACCCAAACTCAATATGCAGCTAATAAGGAGCAATCATAATGGCTAATAAAATAATTGGTATAGTGAGTTCTAGCGCTCAAGATAAAACAATCGTAGTTACGACTACCCGTCGTGAAACTCATCCTTTATATGGAAAACAATACACTATTACCCGTAAATTTACAGCCCATGATGAGAAAAATCAGGCCAAACGAGGCGATAGGGTAGAGCTAGAACATGCACGCCCTTTCAGTAAAACTAAAAGTCTTAAACTTACTAAAGTACTTGAAACCGGCCATGAAGCCGTAGAACTTAAAGACGAGGAGGCGAGCTCATGATACAGCAAGAATCTCGTCTAAAAGTGGCTGACAACAGCGGCGCTAGAGAAATTCTTTGCATACGAGTGCTTGGCGGAACTAAGCGTCGTTATGCACATGTTGGTGACGTAATTGTAGCCACAGTTAAGGAAGCCAATCCTAGTGGTAACGTTAAGAAGAAAAGCGTGGTTAAAGCTGTGGTAGTGCGGACAGTTGATAGAATACAACGTAAAGACGGTAGCACCATTAGGTTTGATGATAATGCAGCAGTCATTTTAGATGACGAAAAGCAACCCAGAGCTACCCGTGTGTTTGGCCGGTGCCTCGAGAACTCAGAGAAAAAGGTTATAACAAAATAATTAGCTTAGCGCCAGAGGTACTTTAAGATGGCTATGAAGATTAAAAAAGGCGATACAGTACAAGTCAACTCAGGTAACCATAAAGGTAAGGTTGCTGAGGTGGTCACTATTCTGCCAACCAAAAATAAAGTTTTACTTAAAGGTATTGGTGAACGTAAACGTCACGTAAGTGCTAATCAAATGAATCCACGCGGTGGCAAGAAAGACATTCACTTGCCTATAGATATCAGCAATATAAGTTTGGTGGTCGACAAATCTGGCACAAAGACTAGCCGTGTTGGGTGGCTAACGAAGCCTAGCGGTGAAAAAATTAGAGTAGCGCGCCAGCTAAAAAACAAGGAGATTAAATAATGAATAAAAAAATTAACTCCACTGTTGTCACACCGAGACTCAAACAGCTTTATCAAACCAAGTTTATTAGTGAGCTACAAAAGGAGCTTGAACTTAAGAACCCTCATCAAGTACCAAAGCTAGAAAAAATTGTAGTAAGCAGCGGTATCGGTAAACATAAAGATGACAAAAGATACCACGAGCTGGTTAGTACCAATATACGTAAAATTACAGGCCAGCAGCCTGTAGATAAAATGGCTCGTAAAAGTATCGCCGGATTCAAAATTCGTGCCGGCATGAACCGAGTTGGTATAAGTGTAATTCTGCGTAACGCTCACATGTATGAATTTTTAGACCGTCTCATCAACATTGTGCTGCCACGCGTTCGTGACTTCCATGGTGTAGGAGCCAAAGGCTTCGATAAAAGCGGAAACTATAACCTAGGAATTACCGAACAATCAGTCTTTCCGGAGCTTACATTTGAAGATACTGCCACTTTACATGGCCTACAGGTAACCATAGTAATTAATAGTAGCGGCCCCGAACAATCAAAAGCATTGCTTGAAAAGTTCGGTATGCCGTTTGAGAAAGGAGGCAAAAGTTAATGGCCAAAAAATCTATTATCGCACGAGACTTAAAACGTAAAAAACTAATTGAACGTTATGCTAAAAAACGTGCTGAACTAAAAGCAGCAGGTGATATGGAAGGGCTAGCTAAGTTGCCTCGCAATTCAAGCCCTACTAGATGGAATAACCGCTGTAATGAGACAGGGCGTCCTAGGGCTTACATGCGTCGATTTGGTTTAAGTAGAATTAGTTTCCGGGAACACGCCTCTAAAGGTGAAATTCCTGGCATAACAAAGAGTAGCTGGTAAAGGAGCAGGGAGAATATTATGTCAATACAATCAACCGATCCAATAGCCGATATGTTAACTCGTATTCGTAATGCAGCCTTGGTGGGTAAGAATGAAATAAGTCTGCCAACTAGTAAGCTTAAGGTTACCGTTGCTAAAGAATTGCAAAAAGCTGGCTATGTCACTAAAGTTGACTTGAAAAAAGCTTCGCCGCGCGATTACCTAGTTATAACTATTAATGAGCCTGGCAGTAATTCAAAGATTACAGAAATTTCCAAAGTTAGCCGACCAGGCCGTCGAGTTTATGCCGGAGCCAGTGAAATCCCTAAAGTTAAAAATGGTCGTGGAATCGTTTTAGTCAGCACCAGCCGAGGTATCATGACAGGCCAAGAGGCAATAAAGCAACGTCTTGGCGGCGAATTATTGTGTAAGGTTTATTAAAAATATTTAATAAGGAGATACTATGAGTCGAATCGGAAAACTACCCATTGAGATCCCATCGGGCGTGACAATCACGGTTGACTCTAACGTTATTCAGGTAGAAGGTCCGAAAGGTATCCTAAGACAAAATTTATTGCCTGAAGTCACCGTTAAAGTCGAAGATAGTAAGCTAACTGTAGACCGTAAAAACGATAGCAAGCTAGCTAAATCTCAACATGGATTAATGCGTAGTCTAGTAAATAATATGGCGCTAGGTGTAACTAAGGGATTTGAGAAAAAGCTAGAAGTTAATGGAGTCGGCTTTCGTGTAAATGGCGGTGGACAACAGATAGAAATGGCGCTGGGATTTTCTCATCCTGTAAAGTATCAAGCGCCTGAAGGCATTGACCTGAAAGTCGAAAAGCTAAACATTACCGTCAGCGGCATAGATAAACAAAAAGTCGGCCAAGTAGCGGCTGAAATTCGTAGCTTACGAAAACCAGAACCCTACAAAGGCAAAGGTATTAAATATGCAGATGAACAGATTCTCCGCAAGGCTGGAAAGGCAGGTAAAGTATGAGCAACTTAACTAAAAAAATATTAGGGCGTAATTTACGCAAACGACGGGTGCGTGCGCGAATAAGTGGTACTGCCGAAAGACCACGCCTCACTGTGACTATCAGTAATTTGCACGTTAATGCTCAATTAATAAACGATGACAAACAACAAACCCTAATTTCCGCAACCACAGTTGGGACTAAGCAAACAGGATCGCTAAGCGAAAAGGCAGCATGGGTAGGAACCGAGATTGCTAAAAAAGCCAAGAAGGCTAAAATTAAAGCAGTGGCATTTGATAGAAACGGCAGAAAGTATGCTGGTCGTCTCAAAGCGCTTGCCGAGGCAGTTCGTAAAGAAGGGATTGAGGTTTAATATGGCAGATAATAAGTCTAGCAAAGCTACAGCAGCTAAACCAGACAACACCATCAAACCGTCTGGTTTAGGCGAAAAGCAGTTTCAAGAACAAGTCATTAGTATTGACCGTATTGCTCGTGTGGTAAAAGGTGGCCGAAGGTTCCGTTTTAAGGCGCTAGTAGTGGTAGGAGATGGTAAAACTAAAGTTGGCATTGGCGTTAGTAAGGGTCAAGATGTCCAAGCCGCTGTTACAAAAGCTACTCAGGTAGCTAAAAAGAACCTTATTACTATTCCTATAGCAAATTCGACCATTCCTCATGATGTTGAAGTTAAGTTTGGGGGAGCAAGAGTAATGATGAAGCCGGCTGCACCAGGTACTGGTATTATCGCTGGTGGTGCAGTAAGAACTATTATTGGAGTAACGGGAGTTCATAACCTTTTGACTAAGTCATTAGGCTCAAGCAATAAAGTTAATATAGCTTACGCCACCATCAAAGCTTTGAAAAGCTTAGTCCCAGCTGATAAATGGATAAATCCTCCACAGCCAGTTAAAAAACCTGTTAAATCTAAGCCTGTAGGTAAAAAATCATGACTAAATATCACCAGTTACAAGTAAGTAAGAACCGTAGCAAAAAACGCGTAGGGCGGGGTATTAGTGCGGGCCAAGGTAAAACCGCTGGACGCGGTACCAAAGGCCAACTTTCTCGCACGGGCAACAAACTACGTGCTACATTTATGGGCGGCCAAAGAGCTTTAGTGCAAGCTATCCCTAAAAAACGTGGTTTTAAGAGCTTGCGTGTGCCAGCGCAGGTAATTTACCTAGATCAATTGTCTGCTTTTAAGAACAAAACGGTGGATAATCACGCTTTATTTGAAGCAGGTCTAATTTCTACGCCATACCACAGCACCAAAGTGATTATGCGCGGCAAACTAGATGACAAAGTAAGCGTTAAGCTTCAGGCGGCTTCAAGTAGCGTTCAGTCTGCTATCACTAAAGCCGGTGGTAACTTTGAAGCCGTACCAACGCCGCTTCCGCCTAGTACAAAAGCTAAGAAAGAAAAATAACGCTACAATCAATAGTAAAGAGGGTAAAACGTGAATTGG
Source organism: uncultured Candidatus Saccharibacteria bacterium (assembly GCA_963717595.1). Taxonomy (GTDB): domain Bacteria; phylum Patescibacteriota; class Saccharimonadia; order Saccharimonadales; family Saccharimonadaceae; genus CAVQWH01. Next base: position 91,126 of record CAVQWH010000002.1, read on the forward strand.
AAAACAATCTTTAAATCTCTAAAGAGCGGCGACATGCGCAAACGCTTGCTTATAGTGCTTGGTATATTTGTAGCCTATAGATTCCTAGCTCATATTCCAGTGCCTTTGGCTGAACCAACCCAACTTAGAAGCATTATTGATAGTGTAGTTAACAGCTCTGATTTTGGCGGATTCATTAACCTGCTTAGTGGCGGCGCCTTAGCTAGCTTTTCTATAGTTTTAGTGGGCTTAGGGCCATATATCACAGCATCAATTATCACTCAGCTCATGACTAAAGCCGTGCCTAAACTTGAAGAGTTGCACAAAGACGGAGAATCTGGCAGGAGAAAAATCAATCAATGGACACGAATAATTGCCTTGCCTTTAGCTATAGTTCAGTCTATTGCTTTTATATTTATATTGCGTCAAACAGTCTTAGCCGGTAACACTACGGCGCTGAACAACACCACTCCGATAGAGTGGATAGTAGCGGTAACTGCAATGACCGCAGGATCTATGCTTCTGATGTGGTTCGGCGAGTTAATTACAGAACAGGGAGTTGGCAATGGTATTAGTTTGTTAATATTCGCAGGTATCATAAGCCAGATGCCAAAAACACTCAGTTCCCTTGGCTCAGCTTTAACAGATGTTCCTAACGACGCTTCAAAACTCCACATTTTTAACTGGTTTACTTTGCCCATTAACGGCTTAGCATTTTGGATTATTTTAGGTATAGCTGCAGTAGCCTTGTTGGTTCTTTATCTGCTGGTAAAAATAAACGAAGCCCAAAGAGTGATTAATATTAGCTACGCCAAAAGAGTGCAGGGTAACAGTGCGTACGGAGGCGTTACTAGCATCTTGCCAGTGAAGCTCATTACCGCTGGGGTAATTCCAGTTATTTTTGCAGTTGCTTTCTTGTCCTTACCCGCTTTTCTAGGCCAGGTTCTCAAGGCCTCTCACAATCCTAGCTATGCTGATTTAGCTAATAATTTGGTCAAATGGTTCCAAGCTCCACAACCTGGCAACATTGGCACCGCCGGCTGGGAATCACTTATATACCCAGTCAGCTATTTCGTTTTAGTAGTAGCCTTTACTTACTTCTACACAGGGATTGTATTTAACGCTAACGAGATAGCTGAAAACTTACAAAAACAAGGGGGATTCATTGCTAACATCAGGCCAGGGATTAGTACTGAAAAGTACTTACGCAGAGTAGTAAATCGCCTTACTTTATTCGGTTCAATCGCGCTAGGCATTATCGCCATTCTGCCTTTTGTGGGTGAGTATATATTCACTCAATTAGGGATCAATGCATCTAACCTAGCAATAGGCGGCACAGGCTTATTGATCGTAGTTACAGTAGCTCTTGAAAGCCTGCGGCAAATAAATTCCCGTGCCCTGATGGTAACCTACGACGAGTATAGATAGAAGGCTGAGTTGGCTATGGCGATTCGCGAACTTACCACAGCCGAATATGAAGAAGCTGCTAGGCTAATCAAAGGCAATTTCCCTATAGAACAGGCTCCGCCTTGGTTAGAATTTGATGCCAAATTACCTGAACGCCAATCCCTAGGTTTATTTGCTTATTATAGCCAAAAATCTAGCACTCCATTAGCTATATTTTCTGCTACCAAATACACCCAACCTCAATACAAGCTAGTTTGGATTAAACACGGACCGTTATGGACTAAGGAGCCTGGTATTAGTGAACTAAAGGAGTTTGTTAATGATCTGAAAGAGTTTATTGGCAAAAACGCCCCAGATGTTACTTTTGTCCGTTTAAACTTGCCTACGGAACCGAACGCAACTGCCCGCCCGTCAATACACAATGTAATGTATGACCAAACCGTCATAATTGATTTAACAAAAAGCGACGAAGAACGATTGGCAGATATGACTCAAAGTGGCCGACGCGCCCTAAGAAAAGCCTGGAAAGTATCTTTAGATACTGAAGAACTGAACAAAGTTACTGATAAAAATTTTATAAATCTATACGCGATTCTACAGGAAACCGCCTCGAGAGATGGCTTCGGTATTCACCCTAAGAAGTTATACCTCACGATGCTCTCATCCCTAGGTAAAAATGCACGATTGTTTGTCATATATCATAAAAAACAGCCTCTAGCGTGGGCTATTATCACCACTTACAATCAAAATGCTGTCTACTACTACGGCGCTAGCAGTCAGCAAGCCAGACAACTTAATGCGCCCTACCAACTTCATTGGGATATTATGCAGAAACTTAAAAAAGAAGGTTTAAAAACCTACGATTTTATGGGGATAGCTAGTTCCAGCAATCTACATCTTAAAAATGTTTCTGTATTCAAAGAGAAATTCTCTCGCACCATCGTAAGCGTAGCTCCTAGCTATGACTTAGTCATGAAGCCAGCTCGCTACAAGCTACTGGATTTAATGCGTAAGACCCGACGAAAAATACGTTTTATGTAACTTGATTTTTGTATTAAAAAATATACAATAAAAACAGGAGTGCCTAGACGTAGGCGATTTTTACAAAATCCCTTTACTTAGGTTGAATTGTTGTGTATAATTTAACCTTGTAGTTTATGGTCGCTCAAAAAGAAGTCATCAAATTAACGGGAACCGTGCTAGAGGCATTGCCTAATGCACAGTTCCGTGTTGAGCTAGAGAACGGCCATACAATAATCGCCCACGTATCAGGTAAAATGCGCAAGTATTATATCCGTTTAATACCAGGCGATAAAGTGGAAGTTGAGTTAACCCCGTACGATCTTACAAAGGGCAGAATCACTTTCCGCTTAAAAAGTTAATAATAGTAAGGCTAGGTTTTACCTAGTTAAGGAGCGCCTAATGAAGGTACGTGCCAGCGTCAAAAAAATTAGTCCAAGTGATAAGCTCGTTCGCCGTAAGGGGCGTTTATATATTATTAACAAAAAGAAGCCGCGTAATAAGCAGAGGCAGGGTTAATGGCACGTATTGCTGGAGTAACTATCCCTTCAGAAAAACAAGTTGGCATCAGCCTAACTTATATTTATGGTATTGGACCGTACTACGCAAAACAAATCCTACAAAGCGCTAAAGTAGACCCTACTACTCGTGTTAAAGATTTAAGCCAGGCTGAAGAACAACGTATACGTTCAATAATAGACTCTGATTATACAGTGGAAGGCAACTTACATCGAAAAGTTACTACCAATATTAAGCGCTTGCGAGATACGGGAAGTTACCGTGGGTTAAGACACAAAAATAATTTGCCTAGCCGGGGACAGCGCACTAGAACTAATGCTAGAACTCGGCGCGGTAAAAAAGTAACCGTTGGCGGAACTAAAGTAAAAGCTCCAACTAAGACTTAATTAAGAAAGATATCATGTCAGAAAGTACTACAGCTAGTAAACGAAAGAAGCAGCGCCGCTCCGTTCCGAGCGGTCAACTGCATGTGCAAGCATCTTTTAACAACACAATCGTGACCTTCACGGATAAAAAAGGAAATGTTCTAGCAGCTTCCAGCGCCGGAGCGTGCGGATTCCGTGGTAGTAAAAAAGGTACGGCATATGCTGCACAGGTTGCTAGCGAAAAGGCTGCCGAAACCGCAAAACAATTACACGGAATCAAAAATGTGGATGTGTTTGTAAAAGGAATTGGCTTAGGGCGCGATGCTGCTATAAGAGTTTTGCAAAATTTTGATATTTTAGTAGATAGCATTAAAGACGTAACAGGCGTAGCACACGGCGGTTGCCGACCACGTAAGCAGAGGAGAGCATAAGAATGGCCAGAGACCGCAGCCCTATTGTTAAGCAAAGCCGGCGCGAAGGATATGCCCTTCATCCTAAAGCCCATAAGATCATGGTGCGTAAAAGTACTCCGCCAGGCCAGCATGGCCGCTCCCGGCAAAGTAAACCTAGTTTATATGCTACTCAGTTACGCGAAAAACAAAAAGTTCGTCGATTATACGGGCTTTTAGAAAAACAATTTGCAAAACTTATGAACGAAGCAGAGCGAAGGCCAGGCCGATCTGGTGAAATATTGTTAGAGCTATTAGAACGACGTCTGAATAATGCCGTATACCGTGCAGGTTTTGCCAGCAGTCGCCGAGCAGCTAGGCAGCTAGTTAGTCATGGGCACTTCATGCTTAACGACCGCCGTGTTGATATTCCTTCAATCCGGCTTAAGTCGGGAGACAAGATTACTGTGCGTCCTAAAAGTAAAAAATCGCTATATTTCAAATCAGTAGCCCAAGAAGGTGAGTCACATAACCCTAGCTGGCTTAAAAGTGACTTAAGTAAAATGACGATAACGATTACCGGTACGCCACAGCGCGAAGAAGCTGAGGCTGATATTAATGAACAGCTAATAGTTGAGTATTACTCACGTTAACAATAAGGAGAAAACAAGTGTCAAAAGTTATTCACGATCCAACTCTAGCCAACATAGATGAGCACTCTAGCACCAGTGCTACCTTTACGATTGAGCCATTGCATAGTGGCTATGGCATGACGTTGGGCAACTCTCTGCGTCGAGTGCTACTTTCTAGTATTGCCGGCAGTGCAGTAGTGGCCTTTAAGGTAGAAGGTGCAACACATGAGTTCACTACTGTGCCTGGCGTAAAAGAAGATGTGGTTGATATCATGCTCAACTTAAAAAATGTTCGCTTCCGCACCCATACTGACGAGCCTATTGAGCTACACCTAGAGAAGAAAGGCGCTGGCGCAGTAACTGCCGCAGACATTAAAACCACAGCAGATGTAGAAGTTATTAATCCAAAAACTCACATTGCAACAATCGACGATCCAAAAGCCAAAGTAGCAATTGATTTATTGATTGAATCCGGCCGCGGCTACCGCACGATTGAAGAGTCAAGCGGAAAACGACTACATAGCGACATGATTGCATTAGATGCTATATTTAGCCCAGTTCAACGAGTACGCTACAGCGTAGATAACACTCGAGTCGGCCAAATGACTAATCTCGATAAACTTATGATTACGGTTGATACAGATGGCTCAATCTCGCCTAAAGATGCTTTTGAAGAAGCTGCTGCCATTTTAGTAAACCAATACACTGCACTTGCAGGTAGTACTAAGATTGAAGCTGGTTCAGCAATTACCCAAACTGACGAGACTGCCGACTCGGAACTTCAAACTCCAATTGAAGACCTTAACCTAAGCGCCCGTACTGCAAATGCGTTAGTTAATAACGATATACGCACAGTTCAAGATTTAGTAACTCTTTCTGAGATAGAGCTACGCGACCTAAAAGGATTTGGCAACAAAGCACTAGATGAAGTTAAAGAAAAACTAGCGGAGCTAGAGCTTTAATCATGCATCGTCACGGCTATCAAGGAAGAAAGCTCCATCGGGATCGCGCCCAGCGTACATCTCTACTTAAAGGGTTAGCTGGTAGTCTAATTGAACATGGCAAAATTGAAACAACTTTGCCAAAAGCAAAAGAACTAGTACCATATATCGAAAAGCTAATAACTAAAGCCAAAAAGGGCGATTTAGCCAGTAGACGACAAGTTATAGCCTCAATCAATCCCCCAGATAGCGCACATAAGTTAGTAGACGAAATAGCTCCGCAGCTTCAGAACCGTAACAGTGGCCACGTTAGAGTAAAGCGTACTCGCCAAAGAGTAGGGGACAACGCCCAAATGGCTAGTGTTAGTTTTGTAGATGAGTTAAGTGCTAAAGAGGGTAATCCTCAAAAAGCCAAGTCGGAGGCTAAAGGATAATCATGCAAAAAACTTACCAACAGAAGTCTGCAGAAGTAAGCCGCAAATGGGTATTGGTAGATGCGTCTTCCGCTCCGCTTGGTCGGCTAGCTACTAGCATAGCCTTTTATCTAGTTGGCAAAGGTAAGCCGACATATACACCTCACATAGACGATGGTGATTATGTAGTAGTAATTAATTCTGACAAGTTAGTTGTAACTGGTAAAAAAGCTACTGATAAAACTTACTGGCGCCATAGCGGCTATCCGGGCAGTATAAGGGACACTAAGCTAAATGATCAGCTTACAAAAGATTCAACTAAAATCATTTACCTAGCTGTAAAGGGCATGCTTCCTAAAAATAAGCTAATTAGCCAAAGGCTCAAGAGATTAAAGATTTATACTGGAGAAGAGCATCAACACGAAGCTCAGAAACCTGTAAAACTGGAGGTTAGCTAAAATGGCAAAAAGTAACTACTTTTACGGCTTAGGGCGTCGCAAGAGCGCAACCGCGAGAGCAAGATTAACGAGCGGAAAAGGTAATATAACTATCAACGGTAAGCCCGCTGTTGAATATTTGAGCGCAAATAATACCATGTTAGCCCAACTAACTGATCCGCTTGCTTTAATAGGCAAGCAGCAAGAATTTGATATTTCACTGGTAGTAAGCGGCGGAGGTCTAAACGGCCAAATCGATGCTAGCCGTCTAGCAATTGCTAAAGCTGTTAGTACAATGAATGAAGATCTAAGGAGTACTTTCAAAAAAGCCGGCCTCCTTAAACGTGATCCACGAGAAAAAGAACGCAAGAAATATGGCCTGAAGGGCGCGCGCAAAAAAGAACAGTTCTCTAAACGCTAAGCTACTATTACATATCTAACACTAATCCACCCCAGGTGAAGTCACGCGCACCGTGGCCTTCGCCATTAATTGGATTATAGTATTCTCGAAATCCCGATTTCTCAATAAGAGCCCGGGAATCATTCCTAATACGCTCAGCTTCCTTTGTAAATCCATAGCGCCTTAGGCCTTGAATGACAAACCAATTACTTGCCATCCAGACTGCCCACGCCAGTTAGTGCCAACCCACCAATCACCGCGCCAGTCACCATCAGGATTAAAGCTGGCTTCTGCCATACTTACGGTAGGCAAAGAAAAAGTGCTATGAAAGGATTTTTTATTATTTAAGAATTCACTGACTACCAAGTGCGCTTCTTTATCAGAAGCTACTCCTGCGTATAGCGGCATAAAAAGCGCCCAGGTTTTAGTCTTTATCTTGGCTCTATGAGGGCCGTAATCCATTGTGGAATAATAAATACCGTCTTCTAGTAAGTAGTGGCGCATGGCAAGTTTCACGGCCTCTGATTTAGCGTGCGACCACTTTGCAATATGAGTTTTATTGCACTGCTTAGCTAACTCAGAAGTAATGCTTAGACTTTCGGCCAAAATAGCGTTGATAGGCACATCTCGCACCCAGTGATAAGTGTCCATACGTTTCTCAACTACGAAACGTGATTTTTTCCAGTCGTCCACCAAATCAAGGCGGGAAGAAAAGTTATCAACAAAAGCATGTTGTGGGTCTGTTATACCAAGCGCAGTATCAAAACGGGGAGAATTATCTTCCCCGGATTCATCAGGATCTATAACGCCTATAAGGTTGCTGTTGCGAGGATCTCGATGACGAAAGAAATAACGATGAAAAGCATCTAAATGAGGTAGCATCTCACGCACGAATTTTAAATCGCCATCAGTATGATATATTTTTTGCACTGCCATCGCTAAAACAGGCGGCTGGGTGATAGTGCTGGTATGATCCTTACCCCATTTAATCTTTGGGAAAGGGTCGTTTTTTACTCGCTGCCAGTAAATCATGTGGGGTATCATGCCATTTTCAAACTGTGCGCTTACGAGCGAGCGAAGCTCGTCTTTAGCTCCATCAATATCAAAATAAGTCATGGCTATTGCCGCAAAGCAACTATCCCACAACCACTGGTATGGATAGGTATCGTCTGAAGGAATAGTATAGCTATAGCCTTTATGGTGGCGACGGTTGTTTTTATAGAGAGTTTTGGTTTTATGGAGAAGCCCACTCGTCATAATATTTTATTATAGAGCATTGACACGGATAACCCTAGGTGCTACGATATCTTTCATGATTAGATATAACCAAGCTATGCGCCTTATTAAGTGGCTATTCTTTACGAAGAAGAGTTTGGTTATTCATGTTTCATAAAAACTAACTAAGATAAGTGAAAAACCGGACTCAACCTAAAGAGTCCGGTTTTTATAGTAAAGGAGTAAAACGACTGTGCGTCACCCAGCTAAAGAACATACTGAACAAATTTCAAAGCGATTCGACATAGATCCGACGGAAGCCAACCTGACGATCCTGAAGCGCTTCTATATATTTACGAAGAATACATACAGCTTATGCGAGAGTCTCTCGGTTTAGATAAGCATGGTGCCGCTAATCTGCCACATGTAGCTGACTTAAGAGGTGGAGAAGAGGTCATAAGCATGCCTCTTGGTGTTCATCGTGACGGAAATTCCACATTCTCAGGACAAGAGCGAGTTTTCAATCTCTATCCTGGACGTATTACTATGTCTGAAGAGGATGAAGAAATCGCCAAGAAATGGGCTTTAAAACAAGTTGCACACTATCCAAAAGAAGCAAACTACGCTAACGGCTTTGCGGGCGTGCATAGCCTGGTAGTTAGAGTGGAATGGGGAGAAGATCCTGAAGATCCTTACGAAGTAGACACTGAGCCAAGTGGCTATGCTCTTTTGCCCCATTTTTCGCCACGTATCCAATCAGCATTATTGCAACATAGAGCAGGGTTAGGAAATGTATTGTGGGCCGCTATGCCCGAAAGTCGCGTGCAAGATTCTTTTGAGCATGCTAGCGCGCCACTTGCCATAGCCTCTGCCTTTGCAGAAGCGCCCACAACTGCTAGCGGATTAGTGCTGCCCTTCATGCGATCAAAGGATGACTTGCCTCGTGACTGGAGAAGCCGCTCAGTATTTCCAGTTGAGCATATGGAAGAAAAAAGCCATTTAATAAGCATGGGTTTATTCGAAAAACTTGCGGCTGGCGATGACGAAGCATTTGAAAGATTAGCTGCCGCAATAGAAGACGGCCAACCAAAAGTTGTTCGCGGTATGATAGGCTCGTGCGCCGTAGGCCTGGCGATTTTCCAGGGAGCCGGTGAGCAACGCTTAAAAGTGGATGGAAAGAAAATAAAAGGCGTCGTTACTAAGAATAAATTCGAAGCAATAGTTGCCGAGCACCGTGAACGCGGAGCAGACTTGATGGTAAGAGATTTTGCTCCAGCAATAACCTTAGATCAATTAGATTTGCCTTTTTCAGCCACTGACAGCGAAAGGTTCGAGCCCCCTCAGCAGCTTTGCGCAATTAAACGATACTTCGTAGGATTTGACAGCCAAGGACAACCTCATGTGCTGGGTGGCATGATATCAGCCAGAAAATATACAGCGTTAATCCACGGCGCAAACGACAGTGTTAATATAGTAGTTGACCCTCCTGAAAAGGAAATTTATGCCAGCAACAACTAAAGTAGAAAAAGTATTAGAAAAACTTGTGTCATTTAAAACCGTTTCCGGTAAACATAAAAAGGCACAAGACTTGCTGGAGTGGGTTCAAGAAGAGCTAAAGTCCTCTAACTTACATATAGAAACTCATGAAGCTAACGGATTCGTTTCGCTAATTGCAACATCGCAGGCATCAAAATACAACCCAAAACTATGGCTAATGGGGCATATTGACGTCGTTCCTGCCTCGGACCACATGTTTTCAGTTAAGTATGAAAAAGACAAGCTGACCGGCAGAGGCGTCTTTGACGATAAGTTAGCGGCCGCGTCCTTCATTGCCGCTATCAAAGAGCTTGGTGATGTAAGTAAGTATGACTTTGGAATCATCTTAACAAGCGACGAAGAGCTTGGGAGCGAAAACGGCGCAAAACATTTGTTTGAGACGCTTCCTATTAAGGGAGAAGTGGCTTTCGTACCAGACTCTGGGGAAAACTGGACTATCCAAACTAAAGCGAAAGGTGCATTTCATTTTAAAATAACTGCCAATGGCAAATCGGCCCATGGGTCTATGACATGGAGTGGAGACAATGCAATAGATAAAATTTATGCCGCCATACAGCAGATGAGAGAGGATTTAAATATTCCTGAACCACAAAAAGCGAAACAAGAATTTTTAAAAACTCTTAATGTCGGCAGCCTTCATGGCGGCGAAGCCGCAAACCAAGTACCCGACCATGCTGAAGCACTTGTTGATATTCGCTTTCCTAGTCCCCATGACGCTAAAGAGATAGAAGACTATTTTGCCAAGATTAATTCTCAAAGTAACGGCATTAAAATTACAGACATAAATATAGCAAGTCCGGTTGATGTTTCACCAGACAACTCCTGGGTAAAGAATTATCAGCAAATCCTTAAGTCATTCAAGCTTAATTCAAGCTTTAGCTCTTCGACCGGCGCTACAGATGCCCGTTTCTTTGCTGAAGCAAACATTCCCTCAATTGTTAGTATGCCGGCTGGCGGCAACCTCCACTCAGAAGGTGAGTGGGTAGATCGCCAAGGCCTTAATTTGCTACCACAAGTAGTAGCTGAACTCATTAAAAATACAGCATAAAAGCAAAAGCCCCACACCAGGAGGCTCTTGCCTGCAACTGAATGTGGGGGTTAGGTTTGCGTTCTCAAGTATTCCTGAAAACGTTTGAGGCGGCTCCCGGATTGCTTGGAAAGTTTCCTAAAATCTATGTCCGTAAGCTGAAGAAAGGAAGCGTGCGTAATACGCCAATTCTGAGGAAACTCCATATATTCCCACACGCTAGTGCTCGCCGCACTTAAGCCTTGAGGTGCACTATAGCCACTTTTCTCACATTTACATTGGCCATTTACTTTGCCACAATTTTGGCAGATCGCCGTTATGCGAGCATTTTCAAGAAACTTACTAAGAAGAGCTTCTACGGCTCGAGAAGCAAAGCTAGCTGCCTGCTTGTCGGTAGCAATACCACTATCAAGTAGAAATTTCTTCAGCTCGTGGTGACTAAACGTAGCTTCGTCATTCTTAAGCTGAACTAACTCTTTTTTGCCATCTTTCAGGGTCTCAAGTAGCACACATAGCGCCTCGGTAACTGCCGGATCGGCATCATCGCCGATATTGACTATCAGAGTAGTCGGTGCGTTCATGATCTCTCCTAAGATTGTTTCACGAATTACGCCTATTATAGAATAACGGAGAGTTTTATTCAACTCTAATGATGGCGGATTTTAAGATATGATATATAATTTAATCAGTATTATGAGTAAACAAGTAATCCTAACCGGCCTTAGGGCTAATAATGATTTGACTATAGGCAACTATTTCGGCGCGTTGTTGCCTTTGATAGATATGGCTAAGGAAAAAGCTGGCGACTATCAAGTGAACCTGATGATGGCGGATTTACACAGTTTTTCTACACCAATTGACCACAGCAAACTACAGTCTCAAATTAAAGACAATCTGCGAGCTTATGTAGCTGCAGGCTTGCCACTTAATCACGAAAGCATCAATCTTTTCAGAGAAAGCTACATATCGGCGCATTCAGAACTGGCTCATATCTTGGATAACTTTACCGGCGTAGGCGAAATGAGCCGCATGACCCAATATAAAGATAAATCCGCTAAAATCGGTAAAGACCGCGTAAGTATGGCTTTGCTTAATTATCCACCATTAATGGCAGCAGATATTTTACTTTACAACACAACTTACGTGCCAGTTGGCGACGACCAAACCCAGCACGTGGAATTTACGCGTGATATCGCCGAGCGAATGAATAATAAATTCGGTCCGATATTTACCGTGCCAAAGCCCGTGAAGCAGCAGCATGAGTTTTTTGGCAAAGACCAAGGTCTCAGAATAAAAGATCTGGCAGACCCCACTAAAAAGATGAGTAAAAGCGATGAATCCGGCAAGGGTGTCATATTCCTTACCGAAGACCCGCAGGGTGCTGCTAAAAAAATCATGGGTGCGACAACTGATGATTTAGCAAATATTAAGTTTGATAGAGAACGCCAACCCGGTATTAGCAACTTGATAGAAATACTAGCCTTATTAACCCAAAAGGATGTCAAGCAAGTAGCCGAGGAGTGGGAAGGTAAAGAAAAATACGGAGAGTTTAAGAAAGTTGTAGCTGATAAAATGGCTGAATTCTTAAGTGGCTTCCAAGCCAAACTCAAAGAGGTTAACGACAAAGAAATCCAAACTCAGCTAGAAGCTTCAGAAAAAGAGCTTTCTACGGTGGCAAACGCTACTTTACTGCGAGTTCAGCAAGCAATCGGCTTGCGCCCCAGGTAGAAAATCATGCGCCTGGACAGTTATCTAGCTGAATATTGGCCAGAATATTCAAGGACTACCTGGCAAAAATACTGCGAGGCTGGTTATGTGAAAGTAAACGGCGAAGTAGTAAATTCATATAAGAAACATTTAGGTGAGGATGATGAAGTTACGGTAAATGTGCCTGAAACTAAAATAGAAGCTCGAGATTTGCCTGTAATTTACGAAGACGAAAATGTAGTTATTATCAGTAAGCCTGTTGGCATTCTGACCCACGCCAAAGGCCAGCTCGCGCAAGAGTTTACCGTAGCCGACTTTATGAAAGAACGCACGACGCTTAATAAAAATACTAATCGGCCCGGTATAGTCCACAGACTAGACCGCGACACTAGCGGAGTAATCATTTGCGCTAAAAACCCTGAAACAGGCTCGTACTTACAAAAGCAGTTTTCTAACCGTAAGGTAAAGAAAATTTATCTAGCCTTAACGGAAGGCCGCCTAAAGCTTAAAAAAGGCAAGATCGATATTCCAATTGGCCGCAATCCTAAAAAACCAAGTACTTTTCGCGCTGACCCAAATGGCAAGCCTGCCGTCACTAGCTATGAAGTTCTAGAAGAAGACTCCGGCCTTAGTTTCCTGAAGCTTCAACCAGCTACCGGACGCACCCATCAGCTAAGAGTTCACTTGGCTTATTTGGGACACCCAATACTTGGGGATAGGTTTTATGGCAAAGAATCCTCACGGCTTTTTCTGCACGCTTATCAACTAGAAATAACATTGCCTGGCGGAAAAAGAACAACCTTCACAGCCAAACTACCGGCCGAATTTAAAGATGAGTTTGCTAAAATAGCAAACGTAAAACTATGAAAAACCTAAGCTTACATCAATCTGTCCTAAAGCAACTCACAGCCACCAGCAAAAAAATGCCTCATGCGCTTTTACTGGCAGGCTCAGGCGGGGTAGGCCTCAAGACTATAGCCCAAGAAATAGCAAAGCCCCTGACAAAGCACTTAATCACAGTGGAACCGGATGAAAAGGGTACTATAAGCATTGAGTCAATTCGTGACCTTTACACTAAAACGCGCGCCAAGCAAACCAGCCGCCAAATTATTCTGATAGACGACGCAGATGCTATGAGCGTAGCGGCCCAAAATGCTTTCTTAAAATTACTAGAAGAACCAACTGAGCACACTAGCTTTTTATTAACCACTCACTCGCCAGATAGGCTGCTAAGCACCATAAAGTCCAGGGTTCAATTTATCAATATCCAGCAAATTACTCCTTCCCAAACTGAAGAGCATTTAAATATATTAGAAGTTACCGATAAAAGAAAGAGGCAACAGCTAGCATTCATAGCAGCGGGTTTGCCAGCTGAGCTTTTTAGGCTGACTCAAGATGAAGAATATTTTAATGAACAGGCCGATTTAGCTCGAAAAGCCAGGGAATTTCTTAGCAGCAAACAATACGACAGATTAGTGACTGCTTACAAAGTAGGAGCCGACCGAGACCAGGCGGTCCAACTGGTAGACCACATAGCGCGAATACTAAAATATTCTTTAGAAAATAACGCCAAGCGTAGCCTAGCTTTGCAGTTAGATAAAGCCTTGCAAGCCGCCGAATCAATTAAACATAACGGCCATGTACGTACACAGCTTCTTAAACTAGCTATCAGTTTGTAGTTTGCTATAATAATGGTTAGATGTTCGGGCTTTTAATTATTATTGCATTTGGCGTTGGTATTTTATTTTATCAACGCTCTATTGATGAATTGGGCAGCCCAATTCCTAGTAAGTTAGCCGAAAGGCTAGATAAGCTATGGCAAATTGCCCAGGAAAGTGCGCGGGATAAAAAATACTTACGCGCTGAAAAGGCTCTTTTAACTATTTTGCACGTTGACGAGCGAAGCGCCACAGCCTATAACCGCCTGGGTATTTTATACGCCAAGCAGCATTCATATGACGATGCTATTGAATGCTTTGAGATTGCCCAGAGCTTGGAGCCAAGTGCTAGCAGCCTACATAATGTCGGTTTAATATATTACGAGACTGAACAGTATGACAAGGCAGCTCTAGCATTTGAACAAGCGCTTGAAATCGAAGAAGACTTGGCCGCCAGACACATAGCCTACGCCAAGGTGCAAGAAAAGCTAGGTAACCAGAAAAAAGCTATCGAGGCACTTGAGCGAGCGGTTGAGTTAGAGCCAAACCCTCAAAGTCTTAATATTTTGGCAGACGCTTATGATCGTGATAATCAAGCAGAACTAGCTTTAAAATTGCGCGAAAAAGCTGCCAAGCTGGTTATACCAGACGGCCAACCAAAGCGTATCAAGCGTCCGCGTCGCGTCGCAATGTAGTTTATCAAGCTTGAAAAAACAGAGGCTAATTGATAGTATTACTTAAGTCGCGCCACCTTAGCTCAGCTGGTTAGAGCAACGGTTTTGTAAACCGTAGGTCGTCGGTTCGAATCCGACAGGTGGCTCCACGCTGGGATAGTGAAGCGGTCAAACACGACAGACTGTAAATCTGTTGGCATATGCCTTCGTAGGTTCGAATCCTACTCCCAGCACCATGATTTTGCCGTTGTAGCTCAGGGGTAGAGCACTTCCATGGTAAGGAAGGGGTCACGAGTTCAAATCTCGTCAACGGCTCCATAAAACCCCTAAACTAGCCTTACCAGATAAAATGTGCTACAATACCAGTAATTAAAAAGAGAAAGTTATGGCTAAGAAAAATACCAAACGTAAATTAGTGGGCTTAGTGAGCGATGATTCAAATCATCGTACTTATTACGTGACTAAAAATACTATGAACAACCCAGACAGACTAAAGCTGCGTAAGTACGACCCGATTCTTAGGAAGCATGTCACTTATACTGAAACCAAGAAAAATCTAGGCCGCAACGAAGTTAAGCCTCGCAAGGGCTAACTAACGACGCCTTAGTAACATACTTATAACAAACATTAACAAAGCAGCTAGAACTATTGCGCCGCCCGCTGCAATTCCTAAATAAAAGGCTGCGACCAGCCCGATTATCACTGCGAAAAATGCAATTATCACTGCCCATACTATGGTTTGAAAGAAGCTTTCAGCTAGCTGGCTAGCAGCCACAACTGGTATAACCAGCAAGGCGCTGATCAATAAACCGCCTACTATCCTCAGTGACAAGACCACCATAATGGCCGTCATAACAGCTAACATATAGCTCAGCCCGCTGACTTTATAGCCCGCTATAAAAGCGCTGTCTTCATCAAAAGCTGAGTGCAGCAAAGCTCTATAATTAAATACAATCGAAGCTAGAATTACTAAACTCACAATAGCTAAAGTCATGACATCGCCAACACTAGTAGTAGTAATGCTGCCAAAAAGATAAGAATCGAAGCTAGAATTTGCTCCTTGGGCAAGACTTGCTAAGACTATAGCTAAAGCCAGGCCGCCGCTCATTAAAATGGCTAAGCCAACTTCACCGCTAATGCGTTGCTTTTGCCTAAGCCATTCCAAAAAGACTGCCCCCAAGGCAGTTATAGGGACGGCTATCAAAATAGGCGAGGAACTTAAAAGAAGGCCCAGACCAACTCCAGCTAAACTACTATGGGCTAAGCTATCAGCAATCAAAGAGTAGCGTTTCGCTACCAAAAAACTTCCTAAAACCGGCATTACGGCCGCTACCAACAAACCTGCGATAAGAGCTCTGACCATGAAATCATACTGCAAAATTTCAGGCATTTTTTCCTCCGTGGTGGTGTAGTAAACGGTGTTGCTTCTTATAAAACTCTGGTAAATATTCGTTTATTTCAAATTTCTCCGGGCTGCCATCATATAAAACTTTTTGGTTAAGTAAAACAACTCTAGTAACCAAGCGGCGCACCGTATCGACGTCATGAGAAACCATAACGATAGTAATTCCTCGATTTTTTAGTGAACTCAGCATATCGTTAAATTCGTTTTGTGACTTCTCATCAATGCCAGTTGTAGGCTCGTCTAGCAAGAGTAGGGAAGGCTTACTAGCCAAGGCTTTGGCGATAATGACACGCTGCTGTTGGCCGCCAGAAAGCTCATTAAAGCGTCGCTTTTCCATGCCTTCTAGCTGCACAGACTTTAGAGCCTGCCGAGCTTGTTTTTTATCGCCGCGCGATCCTAGTTGAACGACCTCTAGCACGCTAATTGGCACCTGTGCGCTATAGATATTCTCGCGCTGAGGAACGTAGCCGATTGGGCCGTCCATATGTTTTTCTATAGCGCCGCCCTTAACTTTAATTAGACCAAGTATAGCTTTAACTAGTGTGGTTTTGCCCGATCCATTAAGGCCAACCAAACCTATAAAATCTCCTTTATGTATGCACAAAGATATTCCTTCTAGCGCAGTAATTTCTCCATAACGAATAGTTACGTCGTCAATGTCCAGTAATATTTTTTTGTTATGCAAGGCTTGATTATTTCCTGCATTATTCTGATTTTTTAATTTCATATATTCCGCAAAGTTACTTTTCACTTGTTTTTATAGTAGCAGTTTAAACTGATTTACGCCAAAAACTTGCCAAACTAACGTGCTTAAGCATAACCTATAGTTATGGACGAAATAATACAAAAACTTAAAAAAATTGGTTTCGAGGGAGAAATGGACGATTCCTCAGAGTCGCTAGATTTTTATAGCCATGACGCGTCTATGTTCGAAATTAAACCTAAGTTAGCCGTAAAGCCTAAAGACAGCTCTGACCTGCAAAAGCTCGTTAAACTAGTAGCCAGTGAAAAACAAAATAATAAAGACCTTTCGGTTACTGCCAGGAGCGCAGGTACCTGCATGTCTGGTGGAGCCATCAACGATTCTATCATCGTTGACTTCCGCGAGCATTTTACAAAAATAGAGAAAGTTACTTCTGAATCTGCTCAGGTTCAGCCCGGTGTCCTTTACAGGAATTTTGAGCCTGAGACTTTAAAACATAACGCTTTACTACCAACATACCCGGCAAGCCGAGACTTGTGCAGCGTTGGCGGCATGGTCAACAACAACTCCGGGGGCGAAAAATCATTAGAATATGGCAAGACCGAAAATTTCATCAACGAGCTAAAGGTAGTCTTTGCCGATGGGGTAGAGAGAACTGTTAAACCACTCACTAAGCCAGAACTAGTTAAAAAAATGGCCCAAAAAGATTTTGAAGGCCAGGTATATAAGCAAATTTTTGACCTGGTAGAAAAACACTACGATGAAATAAAAGCTGCCAAGCCTAATGTGAGCAAAAACTCCACCGGCTATAATCTTTGGGATGTTTGGGATAGGGAAGCGGGCGTCTTTAATCTTTGCAATTTAATAGTAGGTGCCCAAGGTACGCTTGGTTTCGTGACAGACATTAACTTCAAGCTCGTACCTGCTAAAAAACATTCTGGATTACTGGTCTTATTCCTGAGAGATATAGATTCACTGGGAGAAATTATTCCAAAAGTGTTAGAGCATAAACCAGCTACTTTCGAGAGTTTTGATGATGCTACGCTTTGGCTAAGTATTAAATTCATGCCAAGCTTTTTAAAACTACTAGGACCTGTAAAATTCATTCACCTACTAATCAGCCTAATCCCTGATGGTGCTCAGCTCTTACGCGGAATTCCTAAGCTTATTCTGATGGTAGAGTTCAATGGCGAATCAGAAGCCGAAGTCAGCCACAAAATCCGCTCGCTGCACCACGATCTTAAAAAATATCGTGCCCGCTACGAGATCAACGGCTTTGAAGAAGACGCCACGGAAGGCAAAAGCGAGAAATTCTGGGTTATGCGCCGCCAAAGCTTCAACCTGCTACGCAGCAAGGTTAAAGACAAGCACACCGCGCCATTCATTGACGACCTGGTGGTAAACCCTGAGTATTTAACTAAGTTCTTGCCGCAAATCCGTAAAATCATCAAAAAATATAAGCTTATGGCAACTATTGCCGGACACATGGGAGACGGCAACTTTCATATTATTCCGCTGATGAAGCTGGAAGACCAAAAAGACCGCTCAACTATCTTGCCGGCCATGAAAGAAGTAAATAACTTGGTGCTTAAATATCATGGTTCTTTAAGCGGCGAACATAACGATGGCCTGGTGCGCGGCCCATGGCTTGAGCAGATGTATGGCAAAGAAGTGCTGGGTATCTTTAAGAAAGCCAAAAAAATCATGGACCCGCAAGATATCTTTAACCCACATAAAAAAGCTGAAGCCGATTGGGATTACAGCTTCAGCCACATTCGTGATAGTTTTTAAGTTAAAAGCCCCGCGCGGTGCACGGGGCTGTAAAGGCATTTAAGCAATCTCAATCCGTCGCACTTGTTTCCAAGCTGCCCCTTTTATAAGACTTCGTGAAGTTTCAGGCTGCTGCAGACTGCCGGGCTCGCTGAACGTATTCAGCAGCCGAACCGTCCTGGAGACCAGCCTGAACTTTGTTGAAGTCCCGATCGACGCTCTTGAAGTATTCCCAGAAAACCTCTCCCTTCATGTTGATAGCGAGAAGTTCGGAGATGATCTCGAAGCCAAACTCTTGCTGTAGAGCCAGGCCCACCGTCACCGCACCGATGATGCCGTCTGAGAATTCAGCAATCTCGTCCGTCATTTCCTGCTCCTTCTGGTCGAAGATATGTGCGAATAGAATACTGTCGCTTTTCAGCAATCGTACTCTGAACTACGTACAACTCTGTTCAAGAAAGAACATTATTTCAATACTAACACATTTATTATATTTTGTCAATATAAGTTATTGCTTTAATTACAGAGTTTGTAAGATAATATTAAATTCAATCTGGCAGGGGTGGAGGGATTCGCCTGATTGGCAATAAATTACCAATCACTCCAACGTGCCGCCAGCACATTGGAGCAAGGGTGCCGGGGAGTGCCACTGGCACTCCCATTCGAATCAATCAGCCTAAACTATGAAAGTGGCCCCAGACATAAATGCCTGAGACCGCTTTCATGGCAGGGGTGGAGGGATATCGGCTAACGCCTCCTCCGCTCAAACTTTCTCGAAGCAAGCTTCTGTGAGAGTTTTCGCTCCGCCGAACCTCCGCAAGCTTCGCTTGCTACAATGGTTCGAACCCTGACTCTACTTATTATAAATCTGTTTATGACAAAAAGTCATAACCAGATTGATATGGCAGGGGTGGAGGGATTCGAACCCCCGGCCTACGGTTTTGGAGACCGTCGCTCTAGCCAACTGAGCTACACCCCTATAGTGAAGTCTATTATAACACTCTATATTTTTTGTTATACTAGCTTATATGCAATCATTAAATCTCTCAAAGCCGCTAGTTATTATAATGGTGGGTTTGCCAGGCGCTGGCAAAAGCTTTTTTGCAAGGCAATTTTCACAAACATTTGGTGCCCCAGTTGTAAGTTACGACCGCCTACGGTTCGAGCTTTTTAACGACATTACTTTCTCAAAAGAAGAGCAGGTCATCGTAGGACGAATTGCTGACTACCAAATTGAAGAACTATTAAAAACCAAGCGAACATTCCTGATCGACGGTGGAGGAAACACTTACAGCGAGCGCGCTAAGATAGAAAAAGTTGCTAAACAGGCCGACTACGAGACTTTAGTAGTCTGGGTACAAGTAGATAACGCGTCTGCTAAAAGGCGCTCTATGAAACGCTCTAAGCATAAAGTAGACGACAAATATAACCGTAACTTAACTGCAGATGAATACAATACTCAAGCTAAACGCTTGACCCCACCTAAAGCAAAAGAGCAATGCACCGTAATTAGTGGTAAGCATATTTACCACACGCAAGCCAAGGCTGTTTTGAAGAAATTAGTAACACCAGACGAGACAGAAGCACCAAAACCCCAAAACAAAATTATTCATTCCCAAAGTTCACGTAATCCCCAGCACAGCTCACTCACTAGACGCCGGGTGGATATTCGCTAACCTTAGGGCTAATCCATAATGCCAACCTTCAAAGATAGCGAGTTTGGCGAAATAGTAGTGCGCCGCAGCCCACAAGCTCGCTATATAAAAGTCAGGGTCGCGCCAAGCGGCGGATTACGCGTTTCTGCACCACGCTACACACCACTGTTCGCTATCAAACAATTTATAAGACAATCTAAAGGTGAAATCAGAGAGCTGGTTGAAAATACCTCTCCAAACCTTGAACTAATACCTAATATGCCGATAGGCAAATCCCATAAGCTAATAATCAGACACGAAAGTAACCAAACAAAAATAAACTATAAAAAACCAAGTATAAATTTATATCTAAACGAAAAAGACAACCTTAATGACCCCAAAGTTCAAGCATTAGTGAAGCCAGCTATCATAAAAGCGCTTAGGACCGAGGCAAAAGCTTACTTGCCGAGACGCGTAGAACATATAGCGAAAACTTTTGGGTTTGGCTATGAACATCTTCGCTTTAGCCATGCAGCTGGACGATGGGGAAGTTGCTCAAGCAATAATACAATTAGTTTAAACATAGCTTTAATGCGCTTGCCATTTGAGCTGATAGACTACGTGATAATACATGAGCTTTGCCACACAAAAGAAATGAACCACAGCCGACGCTTTTGGCAATTAGTGGGGATGTGTGACCCAGATTATAAAGTTCACCGTAAAAATCTGAAAGAAGCCCAACCTCACATTTAGCTTTCCGCTAAGCATATGGCATAATAAACGTTAGCAAGATGAAGACTAACGAAGATCAAAACGATATTTATAACTTGAACGTGAGGCGGATCATTCGCTACACGTTATTAATCGTACCTTTCGTGATGCTGTTTTTTGGCCTGACTATTAAGTTTGGTTACGTAAGAGGCGCCCAGCATTATAACGATCTTGCCCTTTGGTCTTTTACAATAATAATCTTTATCCTAGGTCTAACCCAACCAAAAACAAAACCGATGTCAGCCACCAGGTTAACTGCCTACCACCTTCTTATGATAGGCTACTCGCTTTTCGTAGTTGGTGTGGATTCAATGGTTATAGTATGGCTGCCATTGATTGTCGTCTCAGCTCTTAATCAAGGCATAAAATCTCTATGGGGTAGTGCGCTTGGCATTTTTATAGCTGGTCTAATTGACGCAACCTTGCAGCAAAAAACCTTTAGCGGATTTGTCTTCTTTAGTGATTTAGCTACTTTATCAGCCATGTTCATTTCAGCTACGATACTTATCCTTATTAGCACCTCACAAACTCACGACTACCTAGAAATGCTGCGTAGTCGCAAACGCGAAACCGCAGAGCATCATAGGTTGCTGTCGCTCGTTAATAGCTTAGATGTGGCAGTTATTAGCACTAACACATCTGATACAATCCAGCTTTATAACTCGGCAGCCTTAAGTCTACTAGATACTAACCAAAACCTAGCAGGTAAAAACTTATCAAAAGTTTTAGATTTGAGAACTAAAAATGGCCATCATATCAACTGGCATGATGTATTTGGGAAAACCCGTGGCGTGGTAGTGCGAGACGATTTATCACACTACTTTAGCCAGGAAGAAGCAATGAGGCTTCATATTAGCTGTGCGCCAATTCGCCTTAACTATCAAAGCCAGAAGTCTGACAAACAAGGTTACATCTTTATTTTGCGTGACATCACTAAAGAAAAATCCCTAGAAGAAGAAAGAGATGAATTCATATCAGTCGTTAGCCATGAGCTACGTACACCTATTACCATCGTAGAAGGTGCGATTTCTAATAACCGCTTACTAGTAGAGCGGGGTAGCTCCAAAGATAAACTAATAACCAATCTAAATGAAGCGCATGACCAAATTGAGTATTTAGCTAAAATGATAAATGACCTCGGAGCTTTGTCCCGAGCCGAGCGTGGTGATGCCGGCGAAGTAGAAGATATTGACGTAAAAGAAATGATGACAAACTTGTATAGAGAATATGAGCCGCAAGCCCATGAGAAGAAACTTAAGATGAACCTAGACTTATCGCCAAACTTAGGATCTGTGCACACTAATCGCTTATACCTTGAAGAGATCTTGCAAAACTTTATTACTAACGCTTTGAAATATACACCAGAAGGCAGCGTGGATCTCATTGGCAAAGAGCAGGAAGATGGAATTTCCTTAGCCGTTAAGGATACCGGCATAGGTATTAGCAAAAGTGATCGCAAAAAAATATTCAATAAATTTTACCGCAGTGAAGATTATCGCACTAGAGAAACAGGCGGCACAGGATTGGGGTTATACGTAGTAACAAAACTAGCTCAAAAACTAGGATTTACCATAGACGTATCTGGCCGTTTAAATCACGGTTCAACTTTTAGCTTACTCTTGCCTAAATCGGATTCAGGCAATACTACTGACAAAACTGGATAACAAACATTGCGGCCCTTCCAGCTAACTTTGCCAAATTCGTATTGGACATAGCTCGTTAAAGTTATGGCAATCTCCTGAACAGCCAAAAAAGGCCAAAGTAGCGCACTTATTAACCAACCACGATGCTTAACTAGGTGTGAGTAAATTCCATACGTAATAAATTGAGAAATAATTACCAAAACAGATAATAGTGCCTGCGATGAGTAACCGTGCCAAATTATAGCTTCTATAAGAACTATGTATGGAACAATAATAAAAATATACTGCCCCAAGCTTGCTAAGGCAACTCTACTGGGATTATTTCCTAAACTTGGGTACCATAATCTCACACCAGTATCAATTTGTGACTGCCACTTCTTGGCGTAATAGACCCCAAGACGATGATTACTAACCAAAAAATCATATTTATTTTTCTTAGCCAGAATACTAGCAAAATGCATCTCGGGATTAATCCGGTTATTAAATCTAGCAAAACCACCGATTTTCTTTAGCTCACTACTTTTAATTAACCAGAGTGAGGTAGACGTGGGTGTGTTAATAAATGACGGGGTTGTAAGTTGCCAGAAGTAACGCAAAGGCGCAAAAACTACACTCCACCTTAAAGACTGATCGTGGCGCTCAGGAAGCACAGCTAGCATATCACTGTGCCTTGCCTGCATGTAGTTAACCAGCTTAGTAACTGAATTAGGTTCAATACGTGTATCTACACCCATAAATAACAAGACATCTCCCTTGGCCTCTTGGGTAAGCGTTGCACAAGCCTGGTTTTTACCAAGCCAATCATCACTGGGCAAAGTACCTTGTATAAAGCGCACGCCGTCATGAGCAAACGAACGAATAACCTGCGCCGTTTTATCTTGCGAACAATCATCTAAAACTAAAATTTCAAGCTTAGGGTAGTCAGAAGCTAGCACACTTCTCAAACATCTATCTAGCGATTTTGTCTCATTACGAGCCGGTATACATAAACTTACTGTAGGCAAATCATCTTCTGGCATAGATTTGCCTAGCTTTGAGCCATTAATTTGATAGCGTTTTATGGCATAAATAAGCTGGCCTAAGATTATAAGCGATAAGATAGCAGCAACCATAAGAATTACCAAAAGCAAGCTATTTTCAGAAGCTATAGAAGAAATAGCAGCTACAGCTAATATACCCAGCAGTTCTAAGGTACCCTTACCGGTCATATCAGCCTGATAAGGCCGGCCAAATTGGGCAGCTCTGGCTGCTAGGAGCAATAAGAAAAGTTCTATAAAAATCATTAATGCTATTTGCCAGTAGGGCAAAGGCAAAAAAGCCGTATAAATAGTTGCGGCTAGTAGTGGAACTATGCTAAATATAGCTAGGGCACGGCGCCACAATTTGTTGGCCCAGAAATCAGTAGAGCAAAGGAGCAGCCCGCCTATACCTATTAACCAAAGCCAACTCTGCCAGCTATTCACGGTATTAATAATAGCATAAGGATTTTTTATAATACTAATTAAATTGACTTAATATAATATAGATTACATAATAAATACAATATGAAAAGATACACCTCCCCAGCTAAAGAATTTTCTACAGATCACGAAGTAGAACAAAGGGGTAAAGTAAGAATTCGCCCCGCTACACCAGGAGATATAGCACGCCTGGTAGAGATTGATTTTGAATGCTTTAATGATGCCTATCGTGAAGACCCTCCGTCTTACGAAGAGTTATACGAAAGATTTGCTGCCAGACAACAAGCCATAGGAGAACTTCTGGTAGTAGGAGAAATAGACGGCCAAGTGGAGGGGTCTATGGCCTGCCAGGCCACTGATAAATATATAGATGAGTTCACTAGCTGGGAAGAATGCACAGACAACGGGCGCTTAACTACTACGCACGATCCTGAGGGAAGATACTTTTATGTAGTAAACCTTGCTGTAACCGACAGAGGCTCCGAAGTCGGTCTTAGCAACCAATTAGTTGCTAACTTATATGGGAGGTTTGTGGAACAACGTAAAGAAAGCGTTTTAATGCTTAGTCGCATTCCAGATCTCGGCCAATGGCTAGAAGAAAACGGTATAGATTTCGAAACCTTAGAACCCGAAGAACAAGACAAAATAGTAGACATATACGTCAATACCACCACCATAATTGGAGGTAGAGAAGTCGCTTATGATACAATTTTACGCCGAATGATAAGACAGGGTTCTAAGCCAGTTAAGGCTGTGCGAGAAGGCTTTCAAGATCCGCCCTCTCATAACTATGGTGTTTTGTGTACTTACGAAGGCCCAATTCCAAAAGCTATACGGCGCAATAGGATAGCTTCTAAAATGGCTGGACGGGCATTAAAATTCGCTTCCCAGCACCCAGACTTACTCAAAAGATTCTTCTAACTATTGATAAAATATGATTTATATGATATAGTTATTAACAGGCATTGTTGCTGTTCTTTACGATATCAGGAAAGGAGGTGATCTTCGTGTTCGCGAAGGTCAAAAAAGTGGCCTTTTGGGGACTCATTACTTTCTCCATATTTTCTTTGGTGTTTTCACCACTGGGAGAAACGAAAAACCAACTTGAGAGTTCAGCAATCTGGCTACTTGCAGGCGTATTCCTTACGGAGACTCTGTTCATTAGCGGCATCGCCATTATGGCAGCTGCTATAGGATTGAAAATCCGTAATCCGCTAAAACTTCGACGAGAATTGAAAAACGTTCTGCTAGCGGGATTCAGAAGTAAACTGTTTTGGGTAGGCTTCTGGATAAATGCTGCAGGGGCAATAGGTACCACCGCTCTAATCGGCGTTGGCATCCTAACGGCTGTACCTGCGAAGAGCTGGGGTCTGATAGTTCTAGTAATTACCGACTTGAGCTCAACGGTCGTCCTGCGGCACTACGTCCTCCAAAAGCGCAACAGCCATCCAGTTACCCAGGGAGAGCAATAGCTCTCCCTGGGGCTGGATTATTTTTTTGCACTCACGTAGTATGTAAATAAGCATAACTAGTTAAGTAAACACTTTAAGAAAGTACGCATGAGAAGACTTCCTACTTACTATCGAACAGTTTATAAAGGGCCAGTTTAGGTTAACTTTCTAATGTTTATTTTTCTAACTGTCTTTAATATCATTATCATACTTACCGCAGCAATAATCGGCTCCCTCTTAGTTATTAAAGGAATACGTAACAAACAAGCTCTAATGTTCAGCCTACTGAACTTTGCTACAGCGGTGTGG
>CAVQWH010000003.1:0-16746 GCA_963717595.1 uncultured Candidatus Saccharibacteria bacterium
CATGACGCGACATCTTGGCTTCATACTCATCCCAAACCACGCTGGCTCTAATTCCATGGAAACGATTCGCCGCCATAGCCATTCCCTGGCCGCCGCCACAAAGCAAAATAGCCCTGGCGTCGTTGTCTTCGTCACCTAAAACTTTAATAGCAGCTGAAGCAGCAAATTCCGGAAAGTCATCACCCTTGTCTAAAGTTTTATTGCCCACATCAATCACTTCATGTTTATTTTTAGACAAATGAGCAAACACTTGCTCTTTTAAATGAAAACCACGGTGGTCAGAGCCAAGATACACTTTCATACCCTTAAGTATAAGCGGTTTAATATATAGCTGCAACCACCTTAACGGCTTATGGTAAAATAGGCGCATGAAGAAAAAACAGAAAAATAATCCTTCTAGTAAACAATCAACTCTCGGGCCTGACTTAAATTTATTTACCAAAAAAAATCTTATATTTACTCTGTTAGCAACTATAGGTATTTTACTGATATTATTTGCGCCATATGTCCTTGGTTATGCAAGGTATGGCTACTATTATCTCAGGTGTGGGAAAAAGCCTATCTTAATTTCTCACTTTTTTGGTCCCCGTACTTATATATATCCTTCCGATAAAGCAAACTATAAAATTAGACCCTTAAACATATATTCTATACGTGGATACACTTATTCTTGCAGCAAAAAACAATCTAAGTATTAGTCTATGTACTTTAAGCTAAAAAGTAAAAGCTCCCGATCAAAAGATCGGGAGCTAGCTCCTTAGTTAATTGTCTCTATTCACTCAAGTAACTTTCCACAACTTCCTTGTAGGCTTGCTGCTTACATATTCTTGTTGTAGTTGATTAATGGAATGCTCATGGTAAAATCAACTTATGATGAAGAGAAAATCAAATACAAAAAACTTTCTAAATCGATCCTTTGGGGCGTATATCCTACTTGGAGCTTGGATACTTTTACTAGCTATAACAGACTATTCGTCGTGGCTTAGCGGTTATCATAAGTTCTTAGGAAACACCTATCCGCCGGTTCCCTCTATACTAAGTGTGACTATCCTTTTCTTGCCTATCGTCATACTTGCGCTTTATTTAAGTTACTTTCAAGCAAGTTCAGAAAGTGCATCTGACAC
Organism: uncultured Candidatus Saccharibacteria bacterium; assembly: GCA_963717595.1. Classification (GTDB taxonomy): domain Bacteria; phylum Patescibacteriota; class Saccharimonadia; order Saccharimonadales; family Saccharimonadaceae; genus CAVQWH01. Next base: position 1,125 of record CAVQWH010000003.1, read on the forward strand.
ACAGAAAAATAGCCTCACTAGAGTGATTAATTTTATTGCTATAGTTGCACTTTCCTGGTTATTTTATTTTCTTTTGCGTGCGCTGTTACATGGCATTTTTTAATAGAGACAGTCTGCAACTATAAATAAAGAAGCCCCTGAGACTATGTCTCAGGGGCTTTTGCTCTTTAGCTTAATTCCAATAGAGTCGATAGATTTATTCTACCAGTTCCTCCATAATTTTATAGTAGTCCTCCTGACCCTTACTGTTAGGATGAAGGCTATAGCTACTGTTCAAAGGAGGCAGATAGACTGGATAAAACGCAGAGCCTTCTGGATCGTCCGTACAAAGGTGCTTACCTTCAAACGGAGAACCAGATTCGTTCGTATCTACATAGTGAAGTCGTTCGCTATATTCCGTTGACTCCGACCTAACTTCTGCTACTGCCAAACCAATGGTAGAATTCAATGCATCTTGGACAAGTACCGCACCGGACGCGTCAGCAATGACACAACCCGTTTCATCTTCACCGGTTGGATCAAATAGATACGGATAGTTGAGTACATACACATTAGCTTTTGGTGCGTCTTCTAGGATTGATTCGTAGGTAGTTTTTAGGACTTCGGAAAACGCAGCAGCTTCAATGCCTTCCATGATTGCGTCATATGCAAACTGCCCCAAACCAGACCGCACGGTGATATGACACAAATTTCTGCGTATTCCTTGAACCCAACGTCATTCCCGCCAACCGTAATGGTTACTAGTTTGGTTTCTTCAGATAGAGCGTCCACCTGTGGTGAGTCAGTCCAGCTTCCATCTGACGAACCTCCGTAAAGGACATTCGCCGTAGTCGCGCCGGAACAGGCCACAAATGCCATTGGCCATGGTAGCCAAGTATGCATCACCTTGCAACAGACGCGGATACGCCTGTGGACTGCGGTGGCATTCGTTTACACCTTCTTCGTCCGTTCCAGTTTCAAACGGCGGGTTACCCTCGCCACTTGAGAACGAATCGCCCATTGCCACATATGAGGGACTAGGTGCTTCATACTGAGACGGTATTTCCTTGCCTTCATATCCAGTTGGATACGTTATATTTTCCGAAGCAATGAATAGAAGGTTTTCGGGAGCAATAGAGTTAAAGGATTCTACATTGGAGTAATTTACTATCTCTAGCCTTATACTGCAGTTGCTAGTATTACTATTAATAAACATCGTAAGCGTTTTTCCATTTTCAAAGCCCGCTAGACGATGTGAGCTATCGAAGTAAATTTCAGAGGTAGGTTCAAAAATGCCAACCTTAACCTCTAGGCCATTGGTACCGTTAATTCCATCGGTAACCTGCTGTACGAACCACCCCGAACCAGATTCCACATTTGATTCAAATGAAGAAATAAATTCAGGATAGTGGTCGTGCTCAAACCACAGAACACTATGGTTTACTTCACTAGTTAGCACTTCAGACCAGTCTAGCGAAACGTCCCTCGTACCTTCAGTACATGACTGTTCACCATATGGCCCAGGTGCACCCAGCCTAAGATATTTAACCAGAGTGACGTCACTGTCGTATTCCGAAGCAGCCAATGCGCTGCTTGAGAACACAACAAAAAACATTGCCAAACACAGCGAAAAAATGAAACATTTCTTTCGCATCTGCAGCAACCTTTCTTCTATTTGGATTGTAAAAGAGCAAAAATTAATAGGCTAACCTCACGGCTAACCCTAACTAAAGAGCAATTACATGATAGCAGGTGATTGTTTATTAATCAAAAAAGCTTATGCTTGCAAAGCTTTGCCAACATCTGCTGTCAGTTCAACCAAGCGGTTACTGTAGCCCCATTCGTTGTCATACCACGCTACGACTTTTACCAGGTTACCACCGATTACATCCGTAAGAGGTAAGTCGACTATAGCGCTGTGGCTGTTGCCTTTTAAGTCGCTAGAAACCGGTTGATCTTCGGTAACGTCTAAGATGCCTTGATAAAACGGTTCTTTGGCAGCTTTTTTGAAAGCTTCGATTACTTCGTCCTTAGTTACCTCTTGTTTGGTTACTATTACAAAATCGCTAATACTTACTACTGGAGTTGGCACGCGTAGAGACAGGCCGCCAAAGTTGCCCGCAACAGCCGGCAAGGCTTTGCCTGCGGCGATACTAGCGCCTGTACTGGTTGGAATTATGTTGGTAGCAGCGTTACGCGCCCGGCGCGGATCTTTATGCGGAGCATCTTGCAAGCGCTGGTCTGAGGTATAACTATGCACAGTTGTCATCATAGCCTTGTCTATGCCAAAATTACTTTCCATAACTGCCATTACAGGTGTTATGCAGTTGGTCGTACAGCTAGCATTACTTATTACTTCGCTGGAATTTGCAATTTTATCTTCATTCACACCCAGCACGATAGTATCTGCTGAGTCAGCATTATTACCTTTTGCCGGTGCACTTATAATGACTTTTTTAGCGCCGGCTTCAATGTGCGCCTTGGCTTTATCAGGGTCAACAAAAAGTCCTGTGCTTTCAATCACTACATCAACTTCCAAGTCACTCCATGGCAAACTGGCAGGATCGCGCTCTGCTAAAACTTTAATCTTTTTGTCATTAACCGTCAGACTTTTGTCATCAAAAGAAACTTTGTGCTCATAAATGCCATAGTTGCTATCGTATTTAAGAAGATGAGCTAGAGTTTTAGTATCGGTTAAGTCGTTTAGTGCTACGATCTCAAGATCGCTACGTTCAAATGCCACTTTAAAAGCATTGCGCCCAATCCGTCCGAATCCATTTATGGCAATCTTAGTACGCATTTTCATTTACTTCCTTTTTAGATTTAGATTTTATATTCATTGTATTAAACATAAGCATGAAAGTCCAAAGCAAGCTGGTAATAAACATACCATATGATAAAATAATCGGTAATTGTGAATGATACAGAGGAAAATAATAACTCCATCGTTTTTTCAGGCAAGATAGGCGAAGTGGTTCATACCGTTCAGCCAGATGGTAGAGTTTTTGAAAAGTTCTGTAGACCGCCTGGAACCCGCTTAATAATAGTATCCCCTGAAAATAAAATTCTTATAACAAAAGAGTTTAGGCAAGAAACAAACAACTATGACTTGCGTCTTCCAGGAGGAAAAGTCTGCGATACGCTCGATGAATACAATAAGATCAGACAAAATCAAGATGTAGTCTTAGAAGCCGCAAAATACGGAGCTATAAAAGAAGCCAGAGAAGAAGCAGGCATAGTAGTAAAAGAGCTTGAGCTAATCACTAAAGCGACTGCGGGTGCGACCGTAGAGTGGCGCCTATACTATTTTTTAATTAAAAACTATGAGACACATCCGAATGGCCAAGCACTTGAAGAAGGTGAAAATATTTCTGTAATTTGGATGAGTTTTGAAGAGATCAAGAAAGCCATAAAACTCGGTCGGATGCAAGAATGGCGCAGTGTTGGAGTCCTCTTAGGATTGATAGTTAACAAACCTCGTTGATTTTAATAAAGCATCTGTTGGCGTTCTGCCTCTGGGTTAACCCCCCATAGAACGCATGTCTTTTTATATAAAGATAAGTCCTCTTGGTTTTGTTCAAGGATGTATTTAATTAGTTTCTTATCTTTTTTTAACTGGTCGAGTGTTTTAGATCTTACACTAGAGCTTGTTTTACTTATCCTCTCTAGCTCAGAAGCAGTCTGGATTAAACCTAGCTTTTCAAGGAAAGGATTAATCGCTGGAAGTACACCTACCAAGTAGAATTCCTCTACATTAATTCCTAGATTTCTAGTTTGAAAATTTGAGGCTCCAGGTATCTTTGCAAATTCAGCAAGAGTTAAATCCGAGCGAAAACCTATTTTATCTGATAACCTTTGCCTAGTCATACCGCTCTGACCCTTCATAAAATGATCGTACTGCGAAATTAATCTAACTAACGGGTCCCTAAGGACTGTAATGTACCGATTATCGGCAACAGGAAAGCCATCTAAAAATCTATCTCCCTTGAAATGACCGGTTATTGCTGCCGCATCTTTTGGTACATCTTCAGGCTTAATGGAGTTTTTTCTATCGTTTCGTTGTCCAGATTCATAATAACGTCGAAATGTTTCACGATATTTATCCCCTTTTGAAATTGCTCGAGCTAACCCTATATGATATTCACCCTCGCTTATAACTGTTCTTCGATCACCTCGGATTACGCGGTCTTCTTGAGTCAAATAATGATATACGTTTTCCTGCCCGAATTTTTCTCCTAATAATCTTCTGATAGTCCTGCCAGCTGTTTTTTCAAAAGCTACATGTATTAAAGTATTCATAATATATTTTAAGTTTCGGTAATATATAGAACTTTGTAGAAACGCTATTTTTTATAACGGTCTATACATTCACTTATAATTTTGATTGCCTCTTCTTTGTTTCCCCATCCAAGGACTTTTGTTGTGCCAGGTTTTTTCATATCTTTGTAATGATTAAAATGAAACTCAATTTGTTGTTTCCAACGCTCGCCTAAGTCATTTAAGGAGTTGGTGCTACCTCCGGTATTTCTGTCATCCGCTGGTACAACAACTATCTTGTGATCCATTTCCCCATCATCTTCAAAATTAAGCACGCCGATTACTTTTGCCTCCAGCCATACACCGGTGGTTAGCGGTTCGCCACAAATAATTAATGTGTCCAGCTCATCCCCATCTTCATCAATAGTTTGTGGGATAAATCCGTAATTACATGGTTTCTTGAATATCGAAGGTTCTACTCTATCCAACATAAAAGCTGCTCGCTTGCGATCCCATTCAATTTTCAAGAATGAGCCTTCGGGAATCTCTACTACAGTATTTACAGTTCCATTTTGGTAATCGCCAGGTTCTAGCACTTGATTAAAATCAGCCATTTTTAGTTTATTCTCCTTTTCTTTGCTTAATCTCTTCTATTGTAGCAGAGCTCTAAGACTTATAAACTAAAAGTATGTTAGTGATAGGACATCGTGGAGCAGCTGGAGTCGAGCAGGCAAATTCACTAGCTAGCTTGAAGGCCGGACTAAACTCGGGTGCTGATATTGTAGAGTTCGACCTTCGTTTAACCAAAGATAACGTACCCGTTCTATCTCATGACGATAGGCTCATCCATCATCAAATGAATCAAAAAATTGCAGACTTAAAATGGTCTGAGCTTAAAAAGTCTACCAGCGAATACCCTTATCCGATCATTAATCTCGAAACCGCTTTAAAAGAGTGTTTTGGTAAAATTATGCTCAATATAGAACTAAAGGTTCACGGTAGCGGCCACCAGGCACTCAAAGTTATAGAGTCAAAATTTATCAAAAAGCCAAGCGACTGGGACAAGTTTTTCTTTTCTTCTTTTTCGCCAGCTGAACTAAGGCGGGTACGTCATGCAAATTCTAAAGTCGGCCTGGCACTTTTGCACTGGTACAACCCATTCGTATTCGTAGCTTATCACCGCCAGCTAAACCTATCAGCGGTAGGTTTTCATCGACTTCACGTTAACCCGCTCGCCACACAAATTGCTAGGCAGTCTGGTTTGTTTACATATGCCCATACCGTTAACCGGCCTAGAGCGGCTCTGGAATTAGAGCAGCAGGGGATTGACGGAGTAGTGACCGATTATCCGGCTACGATGGTGACTGCTTTACAAGAATAATTTAAGCTTCTACTTGACGCTTTTTGCCCTCTAAATATTCACGTATTTTTAGTGCCGCCGTGGCACCCTCACCCACCGCACTGGCAATTTGCATAGTAGCTCCTGAACGCACATCACCACTAGCAAAAATACCCGGCACATCAGTTTGTAAATTGCTGTCAGTTTTTATGAAACCCAAGTCATCTAATTTTACTCCACTATCTTTTAGAAAGCCTGTATTTGGAAGAAGTCCCACAAAAACAAAAACTCCATCTGTTAAAACCTCAAGAGGCTTGCCATTTTTGGTGGCACGCACTTTATTGACTACGCCGTTTTCGGCACAAATTTCATCAGTAGTCGTATTCAAATGAACTGTCACTTTGCCTTTTTTAACATATTCGTCTAGCTCGTGCTGCAAAATCTCACTAGCTTTAATAGTACTGCGAACTAGCAAATCTATATGCGTAGCAAACCGTGTTAAGAAGATTGTTTCCTGAACTGCAGAATTGCCTCCGCCTACTACAACAAGCTTCTTATCACGATAAAAAGCGCCATCACAAGTAGCGCAATAGTGTACGCCGCGCCCATAATACTCTTCTTCCCCGGGCACGCCGATTTTTTTATAGTCGCTACCTGTAGCAATCAATATTGCTTTAGCAGTGATCTTTTCTCCGTCTGTATAAACAGTCTTGTGTTTACCGTGGTCTTCAATTTTTGAAACTTCACCAAAGTCAATTTTGGCACCAAACCGCTCTGCTTGGGCCTGCAGTTGTTCGGCAAGTTTTAGGCCGTCAATTCCCTCGGCAAACCCAGGATAGTTGTCCACTTTATCAGTAATCGCCGCTAAACCGCCGATTACGCCCTTTTCAAAAATCAGAGTTTCTAAATCTTCACGTGCTGTATAAACCGCAGCCGCCAAACTACTCGGCCCAGCACCAATCATAATAACGTCGTGAACTTTTTTCGCAGTTTCGGCCACCGCTAGGCTCCAAGTGCCGCTGCAAGCCTGCCCGGGTTCCAGCCAACTGAAACTTCTTCTTGCACACCACCTTCGTCAGTAATCACGGTAACAGGAACTGCCATTTGCCCGCTAAGCTCAATAGCCTTCTGGCGCTCCTGTGGGTTTTCGTCTAGGTTCACCTCTTGATACTCATGCCCTTTACTAGTCAGATATTTTTTAACCATTGCGCAAGAGGCGCAAGTGTTAGTTGTGTAAATTGTAATGTTTTTTGCCATAGCTCCCTCTTTTTATCTTAGATTTCAATGTAATGTAATTATTATATATAGTGCTTAACGTTTTTTGCAAGACGCTATATGTTGTATTTTATGTATCAATCTTCTTTAACTCAACTATAAATCTTAATGGTGTATTAGGCTGAATTAAAGGTGGGCTCCCTTGCTTGCCGTAAGCTTGATCAGCAGGGATGGTAATTTGTCTAACCCCACCAACTTTCATGCCCACTATTCCATCAATCCAGCCTGGAATTACTTTTCCTTTTTTAAGTAAAAAATTTTTTACTGGAATATCTTTTCCATTCTTACGACTACTGTCAAAGATTTTACTGTCAGGCGTCCAGCCAAAATAACTAACTGTCACTTTATTACCCTCGGTAACTACTTGCCCGGTGCCAGCCACTAAATCATTTTTAACAAGTTGGCTAACTTTCGGACTAAACGAGGTAGCTTTATAGCCCTTAAGAGGGTCAAGTTGTTTTCTGTAGTCTTCAACTTGCTTTTTAATTAGCTGAGCCTGCTGATCTTGCTGGCTACTTTGGTTGCTATTAGCTAGTGCCACTACAAAATATGTGCCAAGCGACCCGATAGCCATGGTCACCAGAATTACCCAAATTGATATACGTTGCGCCCGGCTGGTCGCCATACTTCCTCCATAGAAAATCTCTTAAATGATGCTTATATTGTACACTATTTTGGCTGGCCTAAACCACAGTAGCCCTAGTCGCCTGAGTAACCTCGTGAGAGACTTTATCAATTATATTATTCGCCTCATCACCCCTAAGCGTGTGGTCGTGTGAAGTAAGGTGAACATGAATCGTGATGTTTTTAGTTTTACCATCCTTGGGCTGGTAAATATCAGCTGGTGCAATTTCATATTCCACACCAGAGCCAGTAAGAGCTTTCTCTGCTGCCTCAAAAATCTGCGCGTAAGTTATTTCGTTCGCAACCTGGAAACATACATCCCGGCTGGTACTAGGATAACGGCTCAAAGGTTTATAAATAGTCCCAGCTTGGCTTACAGCTTTTAGCAAAGCCTCGGGGCCAATTTCAAAACCAGCCACGAACGATGGCAGTTTGAAGTTTTTAGCTACTGAAGCTTTGTATTCTCCGACTATTCCGATTAGCTCGCCAGATTTTTTATCGTACGCCAAGGCGCTGCGGCGATATTCATATGCTGCAGTTACCGGATACCCTAACTCTTTATCTATAGACTTATAGGTTAGTTCAAGCCCCAAAGAATGCGCCAAAAAATCTAAGTATTTTTTAGCTTCGTAGTAAGGAGCACCTTTTTTGGACTTTTTGCGAGCCAACACAAGTGTCAAGAAATTCAGCTCACCAGGAACATTTTCTTCGTCCAAACCATGCACTTTATTGTGGGCTTTATTTATCTCAAAAAGGGCAAAGTCGTCAAAGCCAGCTTTAATATTTGGGTGGACTAAGCTAAGTAAACTAGGCGTTAAATTCTGGCGATAATATTGCAAATCAGGGCTAAGGCTATTGACTATCTTGTATGAATCTTTAGCTTTTTGCCCAGCCTTATTTAAAACGTCACCATGGACAAAACTATAGGTTAGTACTTCATTAGCACCAGACCTTACTAAAACCTTGCGGATCTGCGAACGTAGTTCGTCAAACGAATCAGGTCTTACGGCAGTAAAATCACGCTTAGCAAGGCTAGGCTTTACGTTATCAAAACCTTTGATGCGGCCGACTTCTTCTACTAAATCTTCCGGAATATTAATATCACCACGCCAATAGGGAACAGTAGCAACAAGCAAGCTTCCACTAGCTTCTACATCAAAATCAACATCTTTTAATATACCGACAATCTCTTCTTGGGAATGCTCTTTGCCTAAAACTTGTTGGAATTTTTCAAAGTTTATTTTTACTTTAATTTCAGGTTGCTTAACGGGGTAGCTTTCCACTATGTCACTCACTCTTTCAGCGCCAGTAGCCGCCATAATAAGCCTGGTTGCACTAGCTAAAACCGGCGCAGTTAACTTAGCGGGCTGGCCTTTCGTAAAGCGAGTAATTGCTTCTGAGAAAATACCATGGCGCATCTGAGTGCCGCGCAGGTTATAGAGGTTAAACGTAGCGCTTTCAATAAGTATATTCTTAGTGTTTGCGTCAATTTCCGTAGAGTTGCCGCCCATCGCACCTGCTAATGCCACAGGCTTATCGCCGCTGCAAATAACTATATCCTCAGAGCTAAGACTTACGTCCCTGCCGTCGAGAAGTCTCAGTTTCTCGCTGTCTTTAGCTGTACGTACGACTATCTCGGCTTTGCCACCCCCCACATTTATAAACTTGTCATAGTCAAAAGCATGCAAAGGCTGGCCAGAACTAACCATTAAGTAGTTAGTGGTGTCTACTATGGCGTTAATTGGCCTTAGGCCCACGCGGCTCAAATAACTCTGAATCTGAAGCGGGCTCATAATGTTTTGGTTAGCACCGCTCAAAACTACAGCTTGATACCTGGCGCAGAGTTTAGGATCGGCAATCTTTACACTTGGCTGCTGAACCGTAGAAGCCGACTTATCGCCCATTTGCGGGTCAAGCGCCATGAGCCAATCTGGAGTTGTAAATTTCTGACCTAAGATAGCCGCGACTTCACGGGCAAGACCGATTACACCAAAGCAGTCAGGGCGATGTGTAAGAGATTTATTTTCAATATCCAGCAAATAATCATCTAGTTCATAGAGTTTAGAAAATGAATCGCCCGGTTGAGCTTCTTTATCAATTTCGATCAAGCCTGAGTGATCTTCGCTAATTGCCAGTTCACTAGCGCTAGCAAGCATACCGTGGCTTTTAACCCCACGAAATTCTCGGGCATCAAGAGTAAACTCGTCAGCACTACCATGAGTAGAAGGCACTACAGCACCCGGAGGCAACCAAACCGTCAACATTCCTTCGTGAACGTTCGGCGCGCCGCAAACCACTTGAACATTACCAGCAGATTTTCCACTGTCAATTTCTACAACCTTCAGTTTGTCAGCATTAGGATGGCTTGAGACTGAGACGACTTTAACCACCACAGCATCTTTATAGCGAGCGCCTAGATCTATAACTTCTTCAATCTCAACCAAACGTGCACCAATTAAAGTAGCTAGTTCATCAATCGGAACTTTAATGTCTGTGTACTGTTTTAGCCAGTTTACGGAAACAATCATACGAACTTCCTTAAGAATGCTAGTTTACCAGATTCAAAGTGGCGCAAATCCTCTATGCCATATTTGAGCATAACCAAGCGCTCTACTCCGCCGCCCCAGGCAAAACCACGGTATTTCTCTGAGTCAATCCCAGCTTCTTTCAAAACATTAGGGTGAATCATGCCACAGCCAAGCATTTCAAGCCACTCGCCTGCTTTACCGCCTAGGCTAGCCGGCTTTTCAATTGCAAACTCTAGACCAGGCTCAACGAATGGAAAATAAGCCGGCTGAGTTTTAATCTTAAGTTTTTGGCCATAATAGGTTTCAAAAAAGCTGCGTAAAGTACCGAGCATTTGGCTTAAAGTAGCGTCGCTACTTACAAATACGCCCTCAACTTGATAAAAAGTATGTTCGTGCGTGGCGTCGACATCTTCATTTCTAAATACTCGGCCATAGCTAATGCTGGCAATTTGGCCGCCAGATTCCAGCTTAGCTTTGTTGTCACGCAAAATCCTATTTTGCATCGTACTGGTATGAGCCGGCGGAATGAAACCTTCTTCTGTGCGAAAAGTGTCATAACCATCGCGCGCCGGGTGCCCAGGCGGAAAATTAAGACTGGTAAACATATGGTAGTCATCATCAACTTGTCTTGACTCAATTGCCTCAAAACCCATGCGGGTAAAGATATCAATCACTGCTTCTAGCTCTTTGGTTAAAGGGTGTTGTGTCCCCTGCTCGGTTGGCAAAAGTTCAACAGGTCCCGCATTAACATCCCACGGCGCTGTAACGTCAATTGGCTTGATGCTACCCTCTAGCTGGGCTGCTTCTTTTTCGGCAACCTTAGTTTCAAGCTGACTTTTTAAATCGTTGATAGCCTTACCCAAACTAGCCTTTTGTTCGGGAGGAGCAGATTTTAGCTCAGCATACAGCTTATTTAAGCTAGGGTCACGCAAAATTTCCCGCGGATTTTCCAGCTTATCAAGTTTTGCCAATAACTGACCGAGAATTGATTCAACACTATGCATAACTTAGGTTTTAGTATACGAGATAAACTTCAGTTTACAAAGCAGCTTGACGCTTTAGCGATAGCTGCTCCTTTTGCAAGGCAGCATAGCGGTTACTAAAAGCTTTGGCATACTCAATATCATTAGCCACAACATTAATAGTTTGATTGGCCTGAACGATTTGCTTTTTAATCATTTTAATTTTTGTGGGTTTATGCTTTTCCAAAGCTATCGCCCAGTCTTGGTAAGCTTTGGCTTTTTGGTTTATAGCATTTATTAATTTTTGTTTTACACTATCTAAATCCGAAGAGGCTCTTAGATTTTTAACATGACTTGCATCACTACTAATAGAGCCTGAGGTAGAGCGCAAAGAAATCGAACTACCCACATTAGTCAGCTTAACTAGCTGAGATTCTTGGTCCACAACAGCCTGCACACCATCACTAAAGGCCACCAAATCATCCATATCATTAGTAAACGTCAGTACACTCTCGTAGTAATTACCTAGCCCAGCAGAAAGCTTGTGTGCATTGCTGTAGCTTGAGCTCAAGACTGTACCAAGTAAAATTTCAGATAAATCGGCTTGGTTCTGCTGAGTCTTTTTAATTTCGGCACGCGGCGAAACAACATCACGCCTGTTAAGTACTGAGCTAGGGCGTAAGTCTTTTATAGCCAAGTCAACCCTAGCCAAATTTTCAGAAGCCAGCTTGTCATAATTGTAAGCCGCTTGGTTAGCTGCCATCGCCAAGCTGGCTAATACCGCAGCAACAACCAGTAATATACCCAGGAATGTAAAGCCTATGATTAATGCTAGTTTCCCTTTGCTTAGAGGTTCGGGTTCAGGGGGAGGCGGCACAGTAAATAAAGCGTCATCATCTTTACCCGATGAGTCTGCATTAGACGGTGTTGATTGCGGATTATTTGGCGGCATATCTAATTATTTAATATAAACCAAATTATTGCTCCAACTATCAATAAAGCGACAATTACGATAATAACCATGCCGGTATTAGTGGTTTGGTGATTGTCATCTAAAAATTGTGGCTCAACTTCGGGCTGATCAACAGTCGTCTTTTGCTTCAACTTGCCTTTCAGCTCTTTATCTAGCCGGCTCTGCAACTTACTACGCGATTCTTGTTGGCGCAAAAATAATCCCATAAATATTTTCCTTATCTTTTTTATATATTATAACCATGGGGAGGGTTTTGTCACTTGCCATAAGCGTAAGTGTGTTACAATACAATTATAAAAATTAAGTTAACCTAGGAGGATAACAAAATTTTATGGCAAAAAAAACTATAAAAGCCAGCGGTGGCATGAAAATTGACGCACCGCTTGGGGCGTTGCTAGCAGAGTTTGTTGGTACGTTTATATTCGCGGCAGTAGTGGTTGCAACTCAGGGGCAACCTATTTTTATTTTGTTCGCACTAACCGTAATTGTTTTAGCAGTTGGCGGCTTGTCAGGCGCTCATTTTAACCCGGCAATCACATTTGCTAGTTGGGCAACTCGACGAATAGGTACTCTAAAAGCAGTTGGCTACATCATAGCCCAAGTACTGGGAGCTATGCTTGCCTTGGTAGTGCTAAATGCGCTTCTTAATGGCCAGCCATCACAGGTTAACCCAGTTGGTGGCGGAGCTATAAGCCCACAACTTTATAAAGCTCCTACGCTCGTAATCGGCAAAGAATGGTACACCTTCTTTGCAGAAATGCTGGGCGCAGCTATATTCGGCTTTGGCGTAGCAAGTGCATTTACCAACTTTAAAGATCGAATTTCATCAGCCTTCAGCATTGGCGGCGGCATGTTCCTCGGTTTGGTAATCGCAGGTAGCACAGCTATCCTGAACCCAGCTGTTGCAGTTTCATTGCAAGCTATTAAGTGGGAAGCTTGGCCACTAGCTATCTACATTTTCTCTACTTGTGTAGGTATGTTAGTTGGATTCCTGCTATACGACCTCTTCCAAAAAGATGTCGCAAAATCAGCTAAAAAATAAGTACGAGACGACTGACCAACAAAACCCCGGCGTGTCCGGGGTTTTGCGTTTGTTTTAGTCGCTTTGCGGTTTATCTAAAGCTAGCGGATCAACCTTAGGAGTAGAGTCGGCAATCTTAACTACGTCTTTATCCATTTTGCCCAGCTCTTTGTGAGCATTGTTAAAATGGCTAACTGTATGCCCGATAGAATTACCTAGCTTTTGCATTAAAGCTTCATGAGTTGTGAAATGACGGCCTAGGTCAATGACACGCTTCTGGATTTCTTTAGCCTGCTCTTCAATCTGCAAGCTTCTCAGTCCCTGTAGGACGGTCTGAACATAAGCCATGAAGCTCGTAGGACTAACTATGATAACGTGCTTGTCACGAAAGGCGTATTCCAGTAAATCTCTAGCACTTGTGCCGCCGCTTCCCACTTTATTGATAAGTAAGTCATAGTAAATCGCTTCGCTAGGGATGAACATAAAAGCAAAATCCATAGTGTTTTCTTGTGGGCGAATATATTTTGCCGTTTCATCAATACGCTTTTTTAGATCAGCCTTAAAAGTCGCAACTAACTTAGCTTTTGCAGCTTTATCTTTTTCCTCAATTATTCGGTTGTAGTTTTCCAGCGAAAACTTAGAGTCAATCGGCAAAATCTGACCTTTTTCTAAGAAAATAACGGCGTCAACAATCTCGCCATCTTTAAATTTATATTGCAATTGAAAACGACCGGGCGGCAAAACATTCTTTAGTACGTTTTCTAAATAATACTCGCCCAATACACCACGCTGCTTTGGATTTTGCAAGACGTTCTGCAGAGTTTTTAGCTCGTCCGCTACGTCTACCACCCGCTTGTTAGTTTCATCTAACTTCGTAAGGCGCTGGGTGACTTCTGTGATTATCTTGGCGCTCTGAGCAAATTGACGCTGAATCGAAGTATTAAGCTGAGCCTGAGACTTAGTAAGCTTTTCGTTAATATTTTCGTGTAAAGTTTGCTGCAGCTCATTAACGCCTTTATTTAGGTTGTCTATGTCAGTCTTTAGCAAATGCGTAGCCTGTGAATCGCCGCCCTTAGAAGTTTGAGCGAACATAAAGGCCACCAAGCCAACTATGACTAGCACCAATACCCCAATAATTGCTATTTCCATACTAGCTTAATTATAACGTTTTTAGACTGCAATAGCTATGCGTGCTAACACCACTAAAACTATCAGTAAAACCACTGCTATGGTGATGTTATAGATTTTCAGCACCCAAGCAAACAAAGCATAAGCCAAAGCATATAAAACAGCCGTCCAGGCCAGTGCTTCAAACCACACAAATCCTTGCAATAAATCTTGCAAACTCCACAAGCTAACAATTGCGCCTAGAGCCACTAGAACCGGCCTGTAAATACCACTCCTTACCAAAGCTACAACTCCAGCTATTGCCATCAGGACCGCGGCCATATTGAAAGCTATGTTGCCGTTGTCTGCGCAAGTCGCTGCTGAGGAGTGGCAAATTAAAGAATTAAAGATGACGTGTTGGAAAAACCAGCTAATCAACCAAGTTAAAATTCCTACGCCCAACCCTATTAGGGCGGCCGTGATTAGGCTCTGGCGATCAATATCGACAAACTTAGGTGCTTCATTCTTGGATGTTTCAACAGTTTGCTCCACAGCCAACTCCTTACTATGGAGCTATTATACCCGCTTTTAGCTCTGGAAGCAAAAATATTATTTAGACCACTGACGAATACGGTCGGGAGCTGTGAAATACCACAGCGCGCCAATCAGTGCGAAAAAAGCTCCGCCGGCTACATCCAGCGGAGTATGGACTAATGCCAAAACACGGCCCAACGCTACTAAAAAGGTTAAGACGCCAAGAAATATAGCAAGTTTATATTTTTTAGTTTCAAACCATACAGCTAAAGTAATAGCGCTAACTAGCATCACATGGTCAGACGGAAACCCTGAATTACTAAGATACGCCGCACCTGGTGAAACACCAAGTTGTACGAACGGCCTTGTTATGTCCGGCTGCCACACCATTGCTATAAGCTCGGCTAATAGCAATGCCGTGAGGCCAGCCATAATTACCCGAGCATAAGCTTGGTAACGCTTTTTAGAAGGCACGTAGCAAAGAAGTGCATAAGCTCCAATTAACGCAATAGGCACCATCAAGCCATCGGCCATTATTCTAATTAAAAGACTGCTATTCATAACTAAGCAGCTTTATCATCTCACTACTAGCTTTGTTTTTCAACCAAACGGTGCAATCTTTTTTGCAAGAACCTGTTGATCTTGCGGTCACTCCAACCTCGGCGTTTTAGTTCATCCTTCAGTTTACCTACTACCGCCTTTTGAAAAGCTAAGCGGTTTTTAAAACCGTGATGTTTTAAAACTTGGTCAAAGCTATGTATTTTTAATTCTTGTTTGAGTTCATCTGGGCTAATCCCTAATACACTTGCCCTAAGTTCCATTTTCTTATCGTGTCGATTTTGTAAGCGCTGCAGTTTTTTAATACTCTTCGGCATGCCGCCGCGGCTGCGACCCGTAGATGCCATGGTTGCGCTGGCGCTACTAAGCGTAAGCATAGTAACAATCAGAAGCACAGCTAAAGATTTAGTAGCTATTTTCATAACTATACCCTCCTTAAAAGCATTAAAGTGCTCGTGTTTCTAT